>CAVEZM010000014.1:0-6547 GCA_963620225.1 Acidaminococcaceae bacterium
TATAAGGCCACGGACCACATTCGGTGCGTGAGTAGAGTACCGTTGCACCTGCTGCCTGCAACTTCTGCCCCAAGTAGAGGCATTTCCAGAGGTTGGTGTTCGACTCGTAGAAGCCGCAGGTATCCGGCATTCCTGTTGAGGTCAGGTTCGGATAGGGGATGGTAGCCATCGGGCGGTCGTTCGGTCCAAAGGAGCCGTGTCCTGGGTTGATATAGATACGCTTGCCGGTCAGGTCGGTTGCGAACACGGTCAGTGCCAGCAACGCAGTTGCTATCAGTAATAGGGTTCGTTTCATGGCTGTACTTATTTAATGTTTAACATATACGTTTCGCCCATTTCGGTGGTGAAGACAATCACGTTGTTGGCAGCGTAAGGGTACATGGCCATCATGGTGTTGTCGGTGAGTATTTGCTTGCGTCCGTCGAGGGTGTACGCCACGATTGCGGAAGCGGTCGTGAAGTGTCCGTCGTCCTCGTCCGCCATGGCCACCAGGGTGTTGTTGTCATACCATTTTGCGGCGCGGCAGTCGTGGGCAATGAAGTGCGGGTTAGTGCCGTCGATTTGGCTCACATAGCAGCCTTCGCCGCATACATAGTAGCATAGTTTGGTGCCATCGGGCGACACGGACGGCCAGATATAGCTTTTGTCCGTTCCGTTGGGGGCGAGTGTCGTGTTCTTTCCATTTTGGTTCAGCACGACAAGGCGGTCGTTGATGGTCACGGTCATCTGCGCATCGTTAGTCGCCATCATGGCGTTGGTGCGTTGGTTCTTCGCAATGACCGAACGACGTTGCTTGGTGAAGTTCTTGCTGACGATCGTGTTACGGCGTAACTTATCTTTACCGATCGTTGTCTCACGATAGACCACTTCTTGTCCGTCGGCACTCACCTGTACGTTGTAGCCTGCGCCATCCGCCTTGCTCAGCGTAGTTATTGTACCGGTTGCGATGTCATAACGTTGCAGTCCGTGGTTGCTGCCATTGGTCAGCAGCAGGTAGTCGCCTTTGGGGCTGACGCCGGCGATTTTGACATCTCCTGAAGGGACATCTAACTTCTGCATAGATGTTACTTGCAGCACCTGTGCATTGGCAACTGCTCCATATAAGAGTGCTGCCATAAAAAGAATACATTTCCTCATGCAAATTTTATTTATAAGGTTAATACTACTATTTTGGTTGCAAAGTTAGTAAAAGATTTGCACGTGCGCAAATCTTTTGTTTGATGAGTTTAGAAGAAGAGAAGCAGTTTATTGAGAAAAAAAATAGAAAGTTTGTTATTTATCAAAAATGTAGTATCTTTGCAGTCGTTTATATAGTATTCGGATGATGGGACGATTATAGTTTCCTTTGATGATGCCACTACCCGATAGCAGGAATAGACGAGCACTTGTACATTGGACGTTATTGTTAAATTCACCAATAATAACAAAACACTTAATCATTAATAACCACTAAAAACAAGGAAAGTATGAAACAGTTTCTTTATTCTTTATGTTTTATGCTGGCATTTGCCGGCGTAGTACATGCAGGCTCCTACAACTATCTGTGTGGAGTAACCGCAGTAACCGTAACCGACGAAAGCAACAAGCATGTGTGGGGTACGGACACGAGTTTTGTGTATCTTGTCCAAATTACGCAGACTTGCAAAAACACAACGGAATACAACAAGACTACCACCTATGAATCAACGGTGGATTTGTACCTGAATCCCGAAACACACCAATTGGAAGGGACTTACTCATCGGCGGATTACAGCATCTGCAGTTCGTTGTTTGGAACGACAGCCGTATATTACGGTTCCTATACGCGTACGCTCAATGCGGATAAGACCTCTACCTTTACCATCACCAAAATCGATGATACGCACTACAGCATCGGCGAGGGTGTGCTGCATGTGCAGAACTCCCAAAAAACGAACACGTATGCCTACAACTACTGCTATAACGCCGAGGAAATCAACACACAGGGTATCGGACAGACCCCCTTTGTATTCGAGTATGACCCCGGCGAGAAGACCGTTGAGATCACTCCCTCAAGCGTAAATGTAACGGCAACATCCACCGGTTACGAGTTGGCGGTGGCAGGTGCGGACAAGAAAGGTACCGCCTACACTGTGGACATTGTATTGGAGAGTGAGGGCATTGCGGGCGAGTTCACTATTGACTCGAAGAACCTGTCCTCATGGACTGCGGTAACCCGCGCGACAAAGACCTCGTACATCAAGGCAACGGGGACAAAGGTTACCATCGCCGCCAAAGCCGCAGGGACCTACACCCTGTCCGCCAATCTCGTCTGCGAGAACGGGTTTACCTACATCATCGCCCCCAGCGACTTCCCGTACGGAAGCCCCTCTACGGCTCTGACGCCCCCCGAAACCGACAACATGCGCTGCCGCAAGTTCGTGCGCGACGGACAAATTTTTATCCAAAAGGGAGATGTCGTTGTGAATATTCTCGGCGTGCAACAATAGAGGGCGATATGAAAAAGATAGTATCTGCTTTATGCAGTATGTTGATGACAGCAAGTGTGTTTGCTGTCATCAATCTTACTCCCACTGCGGTAACGGTTACCGATTTGAGTGTGGACAAAAACAACTACTTCATCGTGGTGGAGGCCTTTGTCAACCAGTCCGAGTACGAGGTGGCGTTTGACCTGTACCCTGCCGCAAAGTCCCCCATCGGCACTTTCTCGGCTGCTGGCAAGACCATCGCCTATGTGAACAGTTATGTACGCAAGGTGCGCTATCAGGGCAATAATATCAACACGATGTACTACTGCGAGGAGAGTTCGGACATCGCCTTGTCTGTCCGCCGCAGGGACGACAGCACCTGCGTGCTGAGCGGCAGTATAGACGCCTTTTCGCAGCAAGGGGTGAGATACACCTACGCCATTCCAGAGTTTGCGTTCCCCTATGCGGCGGAAGACACCGCCGACAGCACGTCCGTAGACCCCTATCGCTTTGAGCCGGCAAAAGACACGACCATTCATTTCCATGCCGATGTGGTGGCGATGCGCCAGCGCGACAACGGGATTGTGAATATCACGCTGAACGCCATGGCGGACGAGACCTATCACTGGATAGACCTCAACCTGCTGTCCGATGCGCTGGTACTGCCTGCAGGCACCTATACCATCGACAGCAGCGGCAACAAAGGCACGCTGACCGCCTCGCGCGGCTATCTGGCGGTGCAGCACGACGATCCCTGCTATGTGGCGATACGGCACGGCGAGATGTGGGGGACCTACACGCCCTACTACCTGACGAGCGGTACGCTGACCGTCAGTTACAACTCCAAGACCGACACTCTCTTCATCACGGGCGAGTGCCGCTCCAAGAACGGCTCCACCATCCATGTGCATGCCAAGAGTTACAACATGCTGTATGTGCCCGAGGAGGAGCCGTTGCGAAAGGACACGGTGGAACTGGCTATGGATACGGTGGTCATCACCTACCTGCGCGAGCAAGCCGATACCGTTAACCACCGCTATCCCTACACCTTCAATTTCTCGGGCAAGGAGGACGGTTTTCCGCAGGTGCTGGCGGGTGTGGTGCTGTCGAAGCCCATGGAGTTGGTGTCGGGTACCTACACCCTGCACGAGAGGCAGTTGTCGGGCGTGATGCTGTTCCAGAACCAGGCGGACTACAACCTCTGGTTCTTTGGCGGCACGCCCTATGTCCTCGATTCGGTGCAACTGACGCTTTCGACGGACGACAGGGTCTGCTGGACCTACTTCATGCTCCTCACGGACACTGCAGGCAGCCGCTACTCGTTCACGCTCAGGCAGCCGCCGCATATCATCGACTACCCGCAGCCTGAGGAAGACCCGAAGGACAAGCCCTATGCGGACGAGTTGCGGCAGGCGGAGGAGGTGACGGTTGCCTTCGATTCCATTGTGTGGGACGATGCCTCCGTCGCCAAAGACGGTATTGTAGATATCGTGCTGCGGCAGCGCGAAAGCGATGCGGATGGGCTGTCGTATGTGGCGCAATTGGGCATGTTTACCAACACCACCGATGTGCCGGCGGGGCGCTATCCCGTGAATGACACGGAGGACGACCTGACTTTCTCGGCGTCGATGGGGCGGTATGGCAATGTGCTGATTCCTTGCTATGTTTCCGTTATAGACAAGCAGGGTTTTGTGTATAGGGTATGGTATATAACAGATGGTGCTATATCTTTAGACTATACTGCCGACAGGCAGCCTGTTATGAGTGGCGAATGCACCTCTTATTTCGGCTCTACGATTCGTTTTACCTATTCGCCTTATGGTGCCGGTGTACACGATGTGCCCTCGCCCGCACCCGCTGCCATCAAGTTTATGCGTGGTGGCACCATTCTTATCCGCAAGGGTGGGAGGACTTATACGATATTGGGAATGAAGTTGAGAGTTGAGGATTGAGAGTTGAGTGCAGTCAAGAGTTGAGAGTTTGTGGGTGGATAGGTTTTTGTGGAGTTTTGTGGATATCGATGCAGAAGTCTTGTACGAGTCGGTTGACCACTTGTGGTGGTAGGATACGGCTGTGTTTGGTGACGTGGTTGTCGGATAGGAACTGTCGATAGGGTATGAGCCATCGTCTGAAGGTGCGTGGTGATACCCCTGCGAGGTGGGCGAGTTGCTGTTTTGTACAGGACTGCATGGTGTGTTGTTGTTTTGTGCGACAAAGGTACAGCAAGTGTATATCTGCTGCAAGGAGTATGCACCGAACCTGCATGTTTCCTGCATGAAACCGTGATGTGTAGGGATAGCGTGTTGGTTTAGGGGTATAGATTATGTTTTTTATCTCCAGTAGCGCACGAAATGGTCGATAGAGAAGTTGAGTCCGTAGTAGTGATTGAGTGTGCGGTATATCTCGCGTGCGGTCTGTGTTGGTATTCGGATATAGTCTTGTTGTATGGCTTGTCGCAGGTATTGTACGAGGTTGTTTGCTGTTCCTTGGCATGCAGTCTGTAGTTCTTGGTCGATATGCTCCATAGGTTTGTGCCGGTTATAGATGATGAATGGGCATAGTCGTCGCGGGTTGGGTGTGTGTTGTGCAATATATATTGTCACATTGTTGTCATTGGTGATGATATCACCGTGCAGGTGTTGGATATAGATATGTGGTGGCATGGTAATAATGTAGTTTGTGTGTATGGTATAGATATCAAGCGAGGTGGTCATTGTGTGTGACCACCTCGTTGTTTGTTGTTGTTTCCTTTCATTTCTGTTATTTGGCGTAAGAGATGGCTCGTGTCTCCCGTATGACCGTTATCTTGATCTGTCCTGGGTATGTCATCTCGTCTTGTATCTTCTTGGCTATGTCGAATGACAGCAGTTCAGTCTCTTTGTCGGACAGTTTGTCTGCGCCAACTATGACTCGCAGTTCTCGTCCGGCTTGCAGTGCGAATGTCTTGGTGACTCCCGGGTATGAGAGTGCTATCTGTTCGAGGTCATTGAGTCGTTTGGTGTATGCTTCTATGATTTCGCGTCTTGCTCCGGGTCGTGCTCCGGATATGGCGTCACATGCTTGTACGACAGGTGCGATGAGTGTCTCCATCTCTATCTCGTCGTGGTGTGCTCCTACTGCGTTGCATATATCGGGTTTCTCACCATATTTCTCACACAGTTTCATGCCGAGTTGTGCGTGTGGCATCTCGAGGTCTTCGTCGCTGACTTTACCTATGTCGTGGAGTAGTCCTGCCCGTCTGGCTTTCTTGACGTTGAGTCCGAGTTCTGCTGCCATGGCTGCGCACAGGTTGGCTGTTTCCCGAGAGTGCATGAGCAGGTTTTGTCCGTAGCTGGAGCGGTATTTCATTTTCCCCACGAGTCGTACGAGTTCGGGGTGTAGTCCGTGTATCCCGAGGTCAATGGCAGTCCGTTTCCCTGTTTCTATTATCTCGTCTTCGACTTGTTTGGTCACTTTCGCCACCACTTCTTCTATTCGTGCGGGGTGTATACGTCCATCTTGTACGAGTTGGTGTAGTGCGAGTCTTGCTATCTCCCGTCTTACGGGGTCGAAGGCAGACAGTGTGATTGCCTCCGGTGTATCGTCCACGACTATCTCGACTCCTGTAGCGGCTTCGAGTGCCCGTATGTTTCGTCCTTCGCGTCCGATGATGCGTCCTTTTACTTCGTCGTTATCGATATGGAAGACGGTGACTGCGTTTTCGATGGTTGTCTCGGATGCTATCCGTTGTATGGATCGTATGATGATTTTCTGTGCCTCTTTGTTGGCTGTCAGTCGTGCCTCATCCATTGTCTCGTTGACATAGGCTATGGCGGCCGTTTTGGCTTCGTCTTTGAGTGCTTCGATGAGTTGTTTCTTGGCGTCTTCGGCGGATAGTCCGGATATCTGTTCGAGTTGCACTTCGGCTTGTCGTTGCATACGTTCCACCTCTTGTGTCTTGAACTCGAGTGCTTTTTGTTGTTGTTCTACTTTTTGTTCAAAGTCTCGTTTGTTTTGGTTGAGTTCGTTTTGTGCCCGTTGTACTTCGCCTTGCCGTTGGTTGATCTGTTGTTCGCGTTGTTGCAGTCGTTGTTCTTGTTGTTGTTGTTTCTGTTCTGCTT
>CAVEZM010000014.1:6557-51221 GCA_963620225.1 Acidaminococcaceae bacterium
TTCGAGTTTGAGTGCGATGAATTTCTCTTTGGCTTCGACGATTTTGTTTTTTTTGATTATCTCTGCTTCGTGTTGTGCTTTCTGTATCAGTCCTTTGCTATGAAACCTGAAGATGATGAAACAAATGGCTGCTCCGAGAAGTAAAGATACTATTCCTATAAGAATGTAGATAGCGATAGTTGACATAATGATTGTACGTTATTTTAGTTCGTTTAGTATTCGTGTATTGAGTTCCTGTATTTTCTCTTCGATGGGTTGTAGTCTGTTTGCGTGTGCGTTAGCATGCAGGTTGACAGCCATGTCGAGTGCCACGTACACCCATATCTGTTCTGCCGATTTGGTTGGCAGTTTACGTTGGTAGTTACGATATCGTTGGTTGAGCATCTCAGCGGCATTGCGGTACAGCACTTCTTTGTCAGCGGGGATGTTGAGTGATATACGGTGTGCATCGAGTTGCAGTGTGATATGTTGTATTCGCTGTTCGCTCATTGTTTGAGTATCTCGATGGCACGGTCTATGCGTGCGATGATGTTTGTCAGTTGTTGTTTTGTTTTCTCTTTTTGTGTTTCCGTCCCGGGGTCGTTGGTCAGCAGTGCGTGTGCCACGTACAGGTGGTTATACTCTTTTTTGAGTTGTACTATCTGTGCGTGTGCTTGCATTATCTCGTCCTGTTGTCGTTGGTTGGTAGCGCACAGTTCGTTGATCTGTTGTTGTTGCGCTTGGCACCGTTGTATGAGTAGAGATATGTTGCCTTCGAGTTCGAGGAGGGCATCCATAGGTCAGAAACTATATCCTATACCGATTCCGAGTATCCCTTTGAACTGTACCCGTTCAGCGGCTGTTGTTGTCTTATTGCCATCGGCATCGGTGGTGGTCTTGTCTATCATCACTCCGTTGTAGTACTTGAGGTTGGTGATGAGTGATACCTGCAGGCACTTGAGGAACTGGTATGAGAGTGCCACGTCCCAGTCGATGTCGAAGTTACCGAAGCGTCGGTTGTTGTCGCGGAAGCCTTCGAACTGCATGCTTGTCACGTCGGTGTTGTATCCTTCGGCATAGAGTTTGCCATCGGCGTCCTTGTATATCTTGGTTTTGTCCCAAGCATAGGGTGTATAAAGTCCGAGAGTGGTAGAGAGTTTAAGGTCTTTGTAGGTATATTGTATTGATCCTTTGAGTGACAGACCGAGTTCGGCACGCAGGTTATTCGTATAATCTTTGGTGATAGCCCCTGTCGTCGGGTCGGTATCATATTTCCACACTGCATAACGTTCTTTGAGTTGTTGGTCGAGGTGTTTGAAGTCTGTTTGTCCCATCACTGTCTCCCGAAACTGTTCTTCGGTCATTGTTGTCCTGTCATAGTCATAATAGGCAGGATTGTTATTCATGCTTTGGCTGACGTAGGCGGATGTGAGTCGTCCAGCGACGGGTGAGAGGTAGACGGAGAATATGTCGTTCGGTTTCCAGTCTATACCGACTGATATATCGGTGTATGAAGGTGCGAGGAACTTAGAGATGACGGGGTCGAAGTCGTTTGTACCGTTGTAGTTACGTCCGAGGTCGAACTGTGACTGGAAGCCACCGAGTACGGTGAGGTACCATGTCTTGGCGAACTCCCATCCGAACTTGGTCGAGAAGTTGATACGGTCGCTTGATTTCTGCAGTTTGTCGTAGTCTTGGTCTATCCATGACAGTCCGTATTCGAGGTCGAGGTTGGAGTCCCACGCGATATTATCTTTGTGGTACAGCAGTCGCAGTTTGGTGTTGGCGACGGCATTGATATTGTTGTTTCCCCCGGCAGCCCAGTTCCATAGTCCTGTAGCGGCTGCGTTCAGTCCGATGTTACCGGAGAACTTCCACGCTCTGTCTCCTGTGTCAACTTTTTTGAGGTCACCTTCAGCGGACATGGCTGCCGCTGCTTGGTTTTGTACTGTGGCTTTTGATACCTCTTGTGCATTGGTTATGGTGAAGGCAGTGAGGCACAGTGTAAGAATAAGTACTTTTGTTTTCATTTTGTTTTACTACGTTTTTTTTCTGTATTGCTAATCAGTATTGGGCCGTGTCATACACTTGGTCTGCCACGTCTGTTCCTTTTAGTTTCTCGATGATAGCGAAGGCGAAGTCGCTGCTGAGTCCCGGTCCTTTGGCAGTGATGATATTTTTGGACTCTACGACGAGTCCTCCGATGAAGCTCTCGCCCAAGTATTTCTCGAATCCCGGGTAGCATGTTGCCTGTTTGCCGTGTAGTATCCCGAGTTGTCCGAGTACGGCAGGTGCGGCGCATATAGCGGCTATGAGTTTGTTCTGTGCATTATGTTCGGTGAGCAGTTCGCACAGTCCTCTATGTTCGATCAGTTTTGTTGCTCCGCCCGGTAGTATGAGCATCTCGGCATCCGTGTAGTCCACTTGGTGGAATAGTGCATCGGCTTTGACGGCGATGTTGTGTGCACCTTGTACGTACTCTATACCTGTCACGGATATGGTGGTGACGGGTATGTCTGCTCGTCTCAGCAGGTCGATGGTTGTGACGGCTTCTATCTCTTCGAAGCCGTTGTCGAGGAAGATGTAGTTCATAGTTGCATTATTTAAGTTTGAATTTATATGTTATCTCGCCTATCTGTGGCGTTTCTCCCTTAGTAAATTTTGTCTTGCGTGCGGTTTCGAGTGCGAGTTTATTTTGTATATCGTTGTACACTCCTCCTATCACTGTGGCTTTGGTTACGTTTCCTGTGACGTCCACCCATATACGTACGATGACGAATCCCTCTTTGTTTCCGAAGTCGGACGAAGGTACGGGGAACACTCGTATATCCCTTCCTGTGAGTTTCCATGTGTTCTCACCTACTATGCCTTGTCCTTTCCCTACGGGGTTACCTTTGATGCCTGTGGACTGTGTAGTGGCGCTATTGTCTCCGTTCGTTCCCATGTCGGTATTCGTATTGCCGAATCCTGCCATGGCGAGGTTGGCTTTGTCGATAGCGGCTTGCTCTTTGGCGCGTTTCTCGGCAGCGGCTTGTTCGCGTGCCAGTCGTTCTGCTTCTGCCTGAGCCTCTGCTTCGCGCTGTTGTCGGATGAGCAGTTGTTCCTGTTCGTGCCGTTTGGCTTCCTGTTCACGTTGTTTGGCGAGTGCCAGTACGTCCTCCTGTGTCTGTTGTTGCACCATGAGGTCGTTGTCTGATGGTATAGTTGGTGCAGCGGGGGCGGGGATGGCTTCGGTTTGTGGTTGTGGTTGGGTAGGCAGCATGTCGGGTCTTCCTCCTCCCTCTGCGTCGTTGCCGAAAGTTATCTCTATCCCCTCTTCTTCTTGCGGCAGGGTTGCCGTGATATGCAGGCACATCAACAGGAGCATCACCAAGGCGAGTGATATGAGTGTGCCTATCGTTGCGATGATATGCTGTTTAGCCTGCGTCACTTCTTGGTTGCGATGACAATTCTCATCTTATGTTGGTTTGCTATATCAAGTACATTGACTATATCGCGGTAGGGTATGTCCTGGTCGGCGTGTAGTGCGATGTACATTGTGCTGTCTTGCTGTTGTATGGATGCGAGGTATGGCTCGAGGTACTCCGGCTCGATTGGCACGGGTTTCTGTCGTCCGAGTGCGACGTAGTAGTTGCCCAGGTTGTCGATAGATACTTTCGCCACCACCTGTTTGGTAGCCTTCTTGGCGTGTGCTTGTGGCAGGTTGATCTTGATGTCGTTAGGTGACGACATCGTGCTGACCAAGACAAAGAACAGTAGTAGCAGGAAGATGAGGTCAGTCATAGACGACATGGCGAATGTCGCTTCTACTCTGTTTCTGCGTTTGAGTGCCATAGTCTTATACGGGTTCGTTGAGTAGGTCCATAAACTCCATGGTGCGTGACTCGAGTTGTCTGACGACTCGGTCTATGCGTGACACGAGCAGGTTGTATGCGAACATAGCGAGTATGCCGACTATGAGTCCTCCTACGGTGGTTACCATAGCCTGGTACATACCTGAAGAGAGTGTAGATATCTCGATGACTCCGCTCCCTGTCTCTGCCATGTTATAGAATGTCTGCACCATACCGAGTACAGTGCCGAGGAAGCCGAGCATAGGTGCTCCGGCGGCGATGGTCGCCATGAGTACGAGTCCTTTCTCGAGTTTGTTTACCTCGAGGTTCCCGACGTTTTCGATAGCCACTTGCACATCCTGCATAGGTCGTCCTATACGTGTGACTCCTTTCTCTATCATGCGTGATGCCGGTGTGTTGGTTCTCTCGCACAGGTTGATAGCGGAGTCTATCTTTCCCTCTTTGATATAGTCGCGTATGCGGTTCATGAACGTCTTGTCCTCTTTGGTAGCGGCTGACAGTACCACCATCCGTTCGATGAACAGGTAGATAGCGAAGGCGAGCATCAGAGCCAGCACTATCATTATCCATCCTCCATAGGACGCCATTGTCCACAGGTTCATGGAGTGTTGTGTTGTTTCTTCGACGGTGGGTGCTTGTTCTTGTGCTTGGGCTATCAGTGCCGCAGTGTCAATTTGAAAGAGCATATCTATATTGTTTTATTGTTTCTTCTATTCCCATGTATAGTGCATCGGCTATGAGTGCATGTCCAATGCTGACCTCTTCTGTCCAGGGGAACGCCTGTTGGAAGGCGTGCAGGTTTCGCAGGTTGAGGTCATGTCCTGCGTTGAGTCCCAGTCCGAGTTGCTGTGCTTTCTCTGCCGCCGGTCTGTACATATTGATAGCGGCTTGCGGGTTGGTGTCGTATCGTTCGGCATAGGGGCCTGTATATAGTTCGACGCGGTCTGCCCCTGCCCGTGCTGCGTACTCGACCATGACGGGGTCGGGGTCGATAAAGACAGAGACCCGTATGCCTGCCTGCTGCAGTTTGCGTACGATGGTGGTGAGTTTGGGCAGGTGTGCCTGTGTATCCCATCCGTGGTTGCTTGTCAGTTGGTCGTGTGTGTCGGGTACGAGTGTCGCCTGTGCGGGTTGAATCTGCAGTAGCAGGTCAATGAAAGCGGGTTCGGGGTTTCCCTCGATATTGAACTCGGTTGTCAGCAGTGACTTGAGGGCGATGACGTCGCTGTGTCGTATATGCCGTTCATCGGGACGCGGGTGTACGGTGATACCTTGTGCGCCAAACCGTTCGCAGTCGAGGGCGAACTGCTCCACATCGGGCAGGTTGCCTCCACGGGCATTGCGCAGTGTGGCTACTTTGTTGATATTTACGCTAAGGCGTGTCATATTACACTATATCGCTGCAAAGGTAATGCTTTTTTTGCACTTGTACAAGGGGAGTCTCTTTTTTGCGTATTATGGTTCGAACAGTGCCTGCATATCGTCGAATCGTTTGACGGCTTCCTGTCCGTAGTGTGATAGTCCTGCACGCACTTTGGACAGGGGTTGTTCTTCGAGGAGGTGTGATTTGGAGTAGAACTTGTCGGCATAGCATATCAGTTTCTCGGCGAGTGTGCGCGGGCAGTAGTCTTGCAGGGGTATCGGCAGTTTCCTGTGCAGTATCTGTGTGGTGGTTATGCCGCTGCCGGTGTGTCTCTCTGCCACGTCTGCGTGCATGGGGTATCCCTCGTTACGCAGCAGTTGTGCGCCGAGGTATCCGTGTTCGATATAGTCGTGTGTGCCGGTGCAGAAGATACGTGGTGCGTTGCAATAGACGATACCTATGTCATGCAGCATAGCCGCCTGTTCTACGAATATTGGGTCGATGAGTTGTTGTTCGATCCACTGCGGGTGGTTATTGAGAATCTGCAGTGCTCTGTTGCACACCTGTCGTGAGTGTGTCAGCAGGACATGCAGCAGTTCGGGGTTGTTGTGGTAGTATCGGTTGATGAGTGCGAGGTAGTCCATGATGTTTTATTTCCCCCAGTACAGTTTGTCGCGCAGTGATTGCATAAACCCGCAGTTGTTGAGTTGCACCAGTTTGATCGTCCGTTGTGACCGTTCGACATGGAGGCTGACGGCATCGTTGAACACTTGGCTTCGTCCGTCCACGCTGATCATATAGTTGGCATTGCGGCTGATGATGTTGAGGTCTATCCTGCTGTCGTCGGGTATGACGAGTGGTCGTACGTTGAGGCTATGTGTTGCCACGGGTGAGAGCAGTAGTGCGTGTGTATGCGGGTCGATGAGTGGTCCTCCTACGCTGAGGTTATAGGCGGTTGATCCTGTGGGTGTGACGATGAGTAGTCCGTCGGCTTTGTAGGTATGCAGGAGTTCTCCGTTGAGGTATGTCTCGATGGCTATCATGCTGCTGAGTCCCTGTTTGAGTACTGCGACTTCGTTGAGTGCATAGGGTGCAGCGATATATCCGCCCACGGAGCATGTGACCTCGAGCATGCTTCGTTGTTCGATGGTATATTGGTTATTGATGAGTTGTTCGAGTATGAGGTCGACGTTGTCTATCTGTGCTTCTGCGAGGAAGCCCAGGTGTCCGCAGTTGATACCGAGTATGGGTATGTTAAGATGTCCGACCATGGCGGCTGTGGTGAGGAAGGTGCCGTCCCCTCCTACCGAGAGTGCGAAGTCGATATCTTCTCCTGTCTGGTGTGTATAGTCGTCCACGAGAGGGAACTGTCGCAGGTTGATGTCTTGTCTGAGTTCTTGTGACAGTGCGACATCGATGCCCCGCAGTTGTATGAACTCGATGATGTGCGCTACCTCGCGCATTGTGTCGGAGCGCAGTGTGTTTCCAAAAAGTGCTATTGTCATTGTCTTAGTCCGTTAAGGAGTGCTGTTGCACTCATGCGTTTCTTGCCCGGTAGTTGCAGTTCGAGGATGTCTATGAATCCGTCGGCGCATGGCAGGATGATATGTCCCCGTTGCTGGTTGTGTTCTGTCTTTGCCACCCGGAACACTTTGGCTCCTTGCAGCATGTGTGCCATGGGGTGTTCGGGTAGTGGTTCTCCTATCCATGCGGCGGGGTACGGGCATAGTCCCCGCACGTGGTTGCGTATCTGTTCCGCTGTCTGGGAGAAAGAGATACGGCATGTGTCTTTGAATATCTTGGGTGCGGGTTTGATGTCGGGTATCTGTGGTTGTGGTATGGTAGGCAGCGGTGTGGATGTCCGGTCACAACGGATGATGAGGTCTGTGGTGCGTACGACCATCTGTGCGCCTATGGTCATCAGGCGGTCGTGTACGGAGTTTACCTGTTCGTTGTCGTCGATGTCTATGGCTTGTTGCATGATCATATCGCCTGTGTCTATCTGTTGTCGTAGCATGAAGGTGGTGACGCCCGTCTGTTTCTCTCCGTTGATGATCGCCCAGTTGATAGGTGCTGCTCCCCTGTACTGTGGTAGAAGTGAGGCATGCAGGTTGAATGTGCCGAGTCGTGGCATCGCCCATACTACTTCGGGCAGCATCCGAAAAGCCACCACTATCTGCAGGTCTGCGTGGTAGTTTTGCAGTTGTGTGATGAAGTCAGGGTCTTTGAGCCGCTCGGGTTGCAGGACGGGCAGGTTGGCAGAGAGGGCATACTGTTTGACAGCGGAGTACTGCAGTTGGTGTCCCCGTCCAGCGGGTTTGTCGGGCATGGTGACTACGGCTACGACATTGAAGTCGTTCTCGACGAGGGCACGGAGGCTCTCGACTGCGAAATCGGGCGTGCCCATATAGATGATACGTATTGATTGTCTGTCTGTGTTCATCAGGGATAAAGAGTGGGATGGTGTTAATAGAACGTATGTGCAAAGCCGACGCTGATAAACTCTTTGAACTGTATGCGTGAGCGTCGTCCTGTGAGTATCTCGGTGGAGCTGTCGTAGCGTGGGTGCAGCATTACTTTTGCCGACAGGTAACGGTTGATGATGAAGTTGAAGTCGAGTTCCAGTTCTGTTTCCACTTTTTGGTAATTGGTAAAGAAGTAGAATTTCGTTTCCATCTCTATCTCGCGTAGTGGTTTCCATTTCCAGTTGAGTCGCACGGAACTACCGAACTCGTTCATGATGTCTTCTCCCTCTTTGATACCGAACTCGGTGACGTCCACGAGTGCGGTGTTATGGTGGAGAGCATATACCATCTTGTAGGCGATGGGTGAGCAGTTGATGTTGAGTCCTTTGACAGGTTGGTAGTCAATACCTATGCCGAGGGTGAGTCGTACAGGTGTGAGGAAAGAGGTGGCGAACGTCTTTTGGTTTTTCTTGTATGTCGTCCAGAAGTTCGTCCGGAACTCGGTAGAGAAAGACACGTACCACTTTGGGTGCAGTTGGTATCCCACTTTGGTAAACAGTCGGAAGATGTCGTCGGTGGTGTTGACATGCCGTAGTGTGTCTCCACTGACGGTGCTGAATCCTGTTCGCCATTCGCCTGTGTTTTCCCATGCGAATTTTCCTCGTTTGTAGTTAGCAAACGCTTTGACGCTTGCGAGCATGGCGAACGAGTTGACTCCGCCTTGGTACCAGTTTTCGGTGGCGTAGTTCTGTGTTATCTGCAGTGACATGTTGGCTTGTTTTTTCCAGCATGAGTTTCTGTTACGTACGGCTCTCTCTTTCTCGAGTCTGTCCTCCATCTCGTCGGGTACGAGTGAGCGTCGCACATGTATGGTTGTTATCTCGGTGTCCTCCATACGTTCGGGGTCACTGACGGCGGTGTACAGGTCAGTATGGTGTGTGGCTATGTATCGTCTGGCGTTGTTGCGTATGGCGTATATGGAGTAGTCGCGTGTTGTGTCGCTGAGGGTATGTACGGGTTCGGGTGCGAACATGAGCGGCAGGCACAGTGGTGACACGTAGTGTTGCCAGACGGTGTCGTTGGCATGTATCTGTTGGCTTTGCTGCGCCACTATCTGAAGTAGTACCACATCGTTGTCAACCGTCTGCGCCGTGAGTGTAGTGCCGGCGATGACCAAACATATCAGCAGGCGCAGACGTCTCAAGGCAGTGGTGGTCTTTTGTATGCTCGAATGATGAGGTATATCCCCCATACGATGAAGGGTATGGACAGTAGTTGTCCCATATTGAGCAGGTGGTTTGCTTCGAAAGCCTCTTGGTCGTTCTTGATGAACTCGAGCAGGAAGCGTGTGAAGAACACTATCTCGAGGAACACTCCCAGCAGCAGTCCTTTGCGTTTATAGGCTTTACCTTTCCAGTACATCAGCCATGTGACCACAAAAGCGACGATGCAGTATATCATCTCGTATATCTGTGTGGGGTGGCATGGGACGGTATCGCCGTTTTGTACGAAGACGAATCCCCATGGCAGGTCTGTCGGTCCTCCGTATATCTCGGAGTTGAGCAGGTTACCGAACCGTATGAGCATGCCTGTGATACATACGCCGATGACGAGTCTGTCCATGATCCACACCAGTGACGTATGGTACTGTGGTTGTTTGGAGAAGTGTTTCTTGTTGAGCAGCCATGCTGCGATGAGCAGTCCTATTGCTCCTCCGTGGCTTGCCAGTCCTCCCTCCCATGTCTTGAGCATCTTGAGCGGGTGTTCGATATACGGGTTTCGGTAGTTGAATGTCCATCCGAAGATCTGCACTGGTTCAGTGGATATGCCCATGGTTTGGCAGTAGTACTCCATGCCCGGCAGTGTAACGTTGTGCCATTCGTAGAACAGGCAATGCCCCACTCTGGCGCCGATGATAACGCCCAGCAGCATCCATACGAACAGTTTCTCCACCCAGTCTTTTGGGCAGTTCTCGTGTGCGTACAGTTTCTTCTCGATGAGGTAACAGAGGTATATACCTACGGCCCAGCATAGTCCATACCAATGTATCCCTCCCTCTCCTATAGGGATAAGGATGGGGTTAAAGTCCCATGTTATATAGTTGAAAATCATTGTCGGTTGTTATGCTTCAAGTTTGCCATGGCACTGTTTATATTTCTTTCCTGATCCGCAGGGGCACGGGTCGTTTGGTCTTGGTTTTTTCTCTACCCGTAGCGGTTCTGGTCGTTGTGCTTCTCGTGTGTCTCTTCCTGCTGCTGCGGCTTGTCCGCTGGCAGCTGCGGCTCGTGTGACCGCATCTTTCTGTGTGCGGTAGCGTGAGTAGTCGTGCCGTTGTTCGTGTGCCTGTTGTACGGCTTGCGGGTCGCGTGTGGGTATCTGTCCTCGCAGCAGAATAGCGATAGCGCGTCTGTTGAACTCGTCGAGCATCTGTCTGAAGATGTGGAAGGACTCGAGTTTGTAGATGAGTAGCGGGTCTTTCTGTTCGTAGGAGGCGTTTTGTACCGACTGTTTGAGTTCGTCGAGTTGTCGCAGGTGTTCTTTCCACTCGTCGTCGATGACGAACAGCACCATACGTTTCTCGAATTCCCGTACGACCTCTCTACATTCTGTTTCGTAGGCGGCCTTGAGGTTCACGGCGATATTGTACACACGTTTGCCATCGGTGACAGGTATGAGAATATTCTCGTACATCTGTCCCCGTTCTTCGAAGACTTTTTTGATGACGGGGTATGCCACTTTCTGCAGCATCTCCATACGTCGTTTGAAGGTCTCCATGGCTGTTTCTGCCAACTGTTCTGACAGTCTCTCCTCTCGTGTAGAGCGGAAGGTTTCTTCATCGAAAGTCACCTCCATGGCGAAGGTCTGCATGACATCGAGTTGCAGTTGTGTATAGTCCATGGCGTCGCGTGCGTTGGCGATGATGCTCTCGGCGGTGTCGTAGATCATGTTGGTGATATCGACGCCTATACGTTCGCCCATGAGTGCGTGGTGTCGTTTGGCATAGATGACGTTGCGTTGTTGGTTCATCACGTCGTCGTACTCGATGAGTCGTTTACGTATGCCGAAGTTATTCTCTTCGACTTTTTTCTGTGCCCGTTCGATAGAGTTGGATATCATGTTATGCTCTATCATCTCTCCGTCTTTGAATCCCATTCTGTCCATCACTCCGGCCAGTCTGTCTGATCCGAACATACGCATGAGGTCATCTTCCATGCTGACATAGAAGACTGAACTTCCCGGGTCTCCTTGTCGTCCTGCGCGTCCGCGTAACTGGCGGTCTACGCGTCGGCTCTCATGTCGTTCTGTGCCGATGATAGCGAGGCCTCCTGCCTCTCTGACTTCGGGTGTGAGTTTGATGTCGGTACCACGCCCGGCCATGTTCGTTGCTATGGTGACTACTCCGGGTCTGCCGGCTTGTGCCACTATCTCTGCTTCGCGTTGGTGCAGTTTAGCGTTCAGCACGTTGTGTGGTATCTTGCGCAGGTTGAGCATACGGCTCAGCAGTTCGCTGATCTCTACGGAGGTGGTACCTACCAGTACCGGTCGTCCTTCGGCGACGAGTGCTACTATCTCATCGATGACGGCGTTGTATTTCTCGCGTTTGGTGCGGTAGATACGGTCGTTCATGTCGATACGTGCGATCGGTTTGTTGGTGGGAATGACGACCACGTCCAGTTTGTATATGTTCCAGAACTCTCCTGCCTCTGTCTCTGCGGTACCTGTCATACCTGCCAGTTTATGGTACATACGGAAGTAGTTCTGGAGTGTGATGGTGGCGAAGGTCTGTGTAGCCCCTTCTACTTTGACGTTCTCTTTGGCTTCGACGGCCTGGTGCAGTCCGTCAGACCAACGTCGTCCTTCCATGACACGACCGGTCTGTTCGTCGACTATCTTGACTTGGTTATCATCGATGATATAGTCCACATCTTTTTCGAAGAGTGTATAGGCTTTGAGTAGTTGGTGTACGGTATGTACACGTTCGGACTTGATGCTATAGTTGGTGAGTACGTCATCTTTCCTGGTTTGTTTCTCTTCGGCGGAGATATTCATCTTCTCTATCTCGGCTATCTCGCTTCCGACATCGGGCAGCACGAAGAACTGCGGGTCTTCGGTGTTGCCGGTGATGGTGTCTATGCCTTTGTCTGTGAGTTCGATGGTTTTGTTTTTCTCATCGATAACGAAATAGAGTTCGTCGGTGGCGACGTGCATATTCTTTTCGTTATCCTGCATATAGAACTCTTCTGTCTTCTGCAGTCTCACTTTGACTCCGGGTTCGCTGAGGTACTTGATGAGTGCTTTGTTTTTCGGCATGCCTTTGAAAGAGCGGAAGAGTGCGAGTTCACCTTCTTCACGTTCTTTGGCGTCGGTGCTACCCATCCTGGCTTTGGCTTCTGTGAGCAGTTTGGTGGTGAGTGTCTGTTGTGTACGCACCAGCATCTCTACCCGATGTTTGTACTCGTCATACATCTGGTCTTCGCCTTTTGGTATGGGTCCGCTGATGATGAGTGGTGTACGTGCGTCGTCGATAAGCACGGAGTCCACCTCGTCTACGATGGCGTAGTTATGTCCTCGTTGCACGAGGTCTGCGGGTGCTGTTGCCATGTTGTCCCGCAGGTAGTCGAAGCCGAACTCGTTGTTCGTACCGAACGTGATGTCGCAAGCATAGGCGCGTCGTCTCTCGTCGCTGTTGGGTTTGTATTTGTCGATACAGTCCACGGTGAGTCCGTGGAACATATAGAGTGGTCCCATCCATTCGGAGTCACGTTTGGCGAGGTAGTCGTTGACTGTGACTATATGTACGCCTTCGTGTGTGAGGGCGTTGAGGAAGACGGGCAGTGTAGCGACGAGTGTCTTCCCCTCGCCTGTCGCCATCTCTGCTATCTTGCCTTCGTGCAGCACTACTCCTCCTATGAGTTGCACATCGTAGTGTACCATGTCCCATACCACTTCGTTTCCTCCTGCTGTCCAGTGGTTATGGTAGATGGCTTTCCCGTCCTCTATCTCGACGAAGTCGAAGCGTGGGTCAGCGGCGAGGTCCCGGTCTCGTTGTGTGGCGGTGACGATGATATTGTCGCCTGCGGCGAAGCGTCGTGCTGTACTCTTGACGATAGCGAAGGCTTCGGGTAGTATGTCGAGCAGGATCTTGCTATATGTCTCCTGTATATCTTTCTCGAGGTGGTCTATGTCGTTATACACTTTCTCACGTTGGTCTATCTCGAGTGTCTCGATAGTCGATTTGAGTTGTTGTATCTTCTGTTTTTGGTCGGATACGGAGGCCTGTATCTTGTCCATGAGTGCTTGGCTACGTGCACGCAGGTCGTCGTTGTTCAGGCTGTCTATCCCGTTATAGACGGCTTTTATCTTCTCCACGTATGGTGCGATGGCACGCATGTCTTTCTGTGCCTTGTTACCAAATAGTTTGGTGATGATTTCTATGAGGTTCATATTGTTATGAATAGTTATGTCAATTTTGCCGCAAAGATAGTGAAATATTTGGAGGTGTGCAAATATTAGTTGATAGTTGAGAGTTGGTAGAAGTTGATAGTTGAGAGTTGAGAGTTGAAAGAAGTTGATAGTTGATAGTTGAGAGTTGAGAGTTGAGAGAAGTTGGAGAGTTGGTAGAAGTTGATAGTTGAGAGTTGAGAGTTGAGAGTTGAGAGTTGAGAGTTGAAAGTTGAAAGAAGTTGGAGAGTTGGTAGTTGAGAGTTGGTAGTTGGTAGTTTGGGTAAAGACAGGGGGCTGTCTGAGTTGTTAGGCAGCCCCCTGTCAGTTGGGATTGTTCGGGTCAGATGAATTAACGAACGAGTGTGCCGTTAGCGTTGTACATCTTTCCTTCGCGGATGATATAGAGATGACCGTCGATCATCATCTTTTGGATGGATATGTTATCGATTTGGATATTATCCACTGCGTCTTCGATCTCTGCCCACTTCTCTACGACATCGGCTTCGGTCCATGTGCGGTCAGCACGCTCGGTGCCATCTGCGTTCTTCTCAACATACTTCCAGTCAGGACCGCAAGTGTATTTGTACTTGTGTGCCTTGGTAGCATAGTTGAGTGTGATGGTGTAGTGTGTAGCGTCCACCATTGTCATCTCGGTGAATGTCCAAGAGTTCATCTCACCTGCGATGTAGCAAGCCGGTGTTCCTTCGGGTACCGTCACGTTGTAGGTAACGGGCTCAAACTCGATGTAGATGTTTACACTGTCTTTCACCGATGTTGAAGCAGCGTAAGCGGAGAACAGGTTGTTCGCAGCATTGTAGCGAATGATACCTCTTGTTGCATCTTTGTCATGGCAAACGATAACTGCAGTACCATTGTCAGCGATGGTGATGTCCCAGCCTGTAAGTGAAGACCGTTCTGCTGCTACTCTGAGGTAGTTCGATGCTGCCGTAGTGGCTGTGATATATCCGCCATCGATAGCGAAACTGAATACAGAGTCTTTCTCCAATGTGATGACAGTAGCCTCTGCCGGTACATTGCTGATGACGCCGTCCTCTACGGTGACAGCCACTGCACCGAAGTTGTTTTTACGTGGCTCTGCAACCGTCAACGAGTCGCCATTGGTGATGAGCATCTTCTTGCCTGCCTCGAGTTCTTGAACGGACATCACTTTCCTATAGAGAACAGGCTCTACGGTGAGTGCGCAGGTAGCCGTCAGGTTGGTGCCGTCGGTGGTAGCCACGGTGATAGTAGCCTCACCGGCACCGACAGCCTGTACAAGACCCGTCTGGTCCACAATGGCAATCGCCGAGTCGGAGGTGCTCCATACAACTTCTTGGATGGTTGCATACGACGGCGTGATGGTAGCCGTGAGTTGGAGTTTGTCGCCTGCCTTGACGGTCTCTGCTGTCTTGTCCAAGGCGATAGCGGTAGCCGGCACATCTTTGTAAACCTTGTAAACGGCAGCCCCCTTACCCGATGTGAATACATTGAGGTAGTAAGCATAGTCGTTGATCTTCTCTGCCTTGGTGAAGTTTGCATACGAGTTGTTAGCAGCAGCCGTTTTGTCAATGATATACTGAACGGTGTTTCCGTCTTTGTCTGCTACGAACTGCTGCGTGGTCATATTGCGAACAGAGAACTCGGAGGAGTGTACTGTCCCTACCTTGTATGCCCACACCTCATTCTCTCCGATAAACATGATAGCCCCACCGCAGTCGTTGGTAACGACATTCTTGGGAGCGACATCTGTAACGACACCATTCTTGACGTATTGCATTCCCTGTCCACGCACATTGAGCCAAGCCTCTGTCTCTGTACCATAAAGCACATTTGCAGTGGAAGATCCCGTCTTAACAACAGGCTCCATCTGCTTCACTTCAACCAATGTGTCGTTAGCAATCTTCACATACTGGATTTTTGTTGCGCCTGTTCCGTGGAAGAATACCAAACCGCCTTGCTCGGAGGACACATCCCCAAAGGCTGTAAATTGGTCAGCACGCCCCGGCATCGGTAAGTTGAAATCCACTTTCTTCATTGTTTTCTCACCATTCTTAACAATGAATACGCATGTATCATTGCCGGGGAAGTTCGCAGCCAACAAGATGTTACCCGCATCATCGATGGCGATACCTGTACCGAGTTTTGCTCCCTCCGGCATAGCAATAGCCGCGTCCACATCCTCACCCTCTTTGGTGAATACGCGCAGTTTGTTTTGATTCTTGTCGGTCAGATAGAACTTACCGTTATATCCCATACCGTTGCGAACATCGCCGATATTTGCGACAGCCGTAGGTATAGCCACCTCCCAGAGTTTCTCTACAAGGATGTCGTCCAACGGTTCGGGTACGGTAACGATGCAAGTAGCGGTATATCCGCCATCTTCGGTGGTGACGGTGATCGTGGCGGTACCTACCGTGTCTGCCTTAACAAGGCCATTCTCATCTACAGAGGCGGCTTTGCTGCTTGAAGTCCAAGTGACTTTCTTGTTGGTAGCATCTTCCGGTGCAATTGTGGCAACAAGTTGGATAGTCTTGCCCATCTCCAGTGTAACGGCTGTTTGGTCGAGCGTAACGCCGGTGACAGCACCTGGAGCCGCAGAGATGTTGTACACGACAGAAGCCACGAGTTTGCTTTCATCGGATACGACTTTCACTGTTGCCAAGCCCGGTGCCTTGGGTGTAACCAAACCGTTTTGATCCACTACAAGAACTTCCTCGTTGGAAGATGACCAAACGACTTTCTTGTTCGCTGCTGTTTCAGGGGTGAAAATAACGGTCAGTTGGTCGGTGTTCGGCATTTGCAGTTCTACGGTATCTTTCTTGTCGAGTGCAATACCCAGCAGTGCTTTGTCTGTAGCCTCAAACTTCGCATAGAGCGTACCATTGGACTTAACAGGAACGACTGTTACAGGGCCGTCCGTGAAATCTGTATTCCAATACCAGCCCTTGAACTCGTAGTTCTCACGATACATAACAGGCAAGGTGTAGTCCTCTGCAATGGTATCAGGCAATGCGAGTTCGTAGCCCCAAAACTTTTTCCACTCTTGGTTCTTAGCATCTACTCCACATTCTGCATAATTTGCAGATACCGGCCAACTTGCACGAATAGAATTCATAAAGAAAGCATTAACATTGTAACGCGCATAACTTGCATTCGTACTAGGAAGAACCAAATCTTTACCATCTGCATCTACCTTTTGGCGAGCACAAATAGTGTCACAATATTCAAGCAACCAGCCCCACTTTGCTTTCATTGCCTCATTAGCAAAGAAAGTAAGGTCTAATCTACCTCCTTTAGACGGCATTCCATCGGTAATTGCAGTAAAGGTACTCAATACTCCCCAATCAGAAGTTTGATTGTAGAATGTATTGTAATCTGCATTCAGTTCTGCATACATCATATCTTTGTCGGAAGAGAACAAAGGATTAGGATATGCAAACGGTGCAACGAAACTTACGTTATATACGGCACGCTCCCATTTAGCATAAAGGGTTATATCTTTTGTTACCTTTTGAACAGGAGATCCTGTACAAGCCTCATTGTCAAACCAACCAATGAAAATATATTCCGGTTTTTTAAGTGTTGGCATTGCATCTTCAGCCGTCATAGTCTCTGGCAACAAGTTAGCCTTTTTCCAAGTATCAATCCAACTATCAAACTTACCAGCCTCCGTAAAATCGGGGTGACCATTCCACGTGGATGATACAGCCTCTTTGCAATTAAAGAATGCTTGTACATTGAAACGCCAAAGCACCTCTGAGGTTAAATCCCCATTGTTGAAATTTGCTGTCTTTACAACTGCAAGAATGTAATCTCCCAACCATTTCCAATCAGAATTCTCATCTGTCACGAACTCTTGCATCTTTGCAGGCGCAAAAGTAGTAACCGCAGTGATAGGCTGCTCTGCACGAGAAAGACCATAAAAAGCATTATATGCAGGCATAAATGCTTTCCACAAGTCTTCGTTCGATGTCGGTGTTGCTGGCATCTCGACACCATTGGTTACCCATGTAACCTTAAAGGAGTCTTGCGCAAACAACATCATCGTTGCCATAACAGCAACAAAGAAACTAAAGATTTTTTTCATAATGTTTGTTTTTTAAGAGTTAATAGATTAAATGATTGTTACATTTGTTTTTCTTTTTGGTTCTCCGGTCAACCTGCTACAGATTGAGGAGACAGAGTACGTGATTGGTCTTTCTACAGATAAATAGGTTTTTAGTGGTTAATAATTTGTTTCTTTCCGTTTTGTATGTACACTTGTTGTGTTTGCTTGGTGCTGGTTGTTCGTCCAAGCAGGTCGTATGTTGTGCTGTTGTTGGTGTCGATGGTGATGTTGTCTATCGGTGTTTTCTCCCCTTTGACGACAGCGAGTCGGTCGAGGAATATCTCACCGGAGTTGCATAGGATCGGTTGGATGGTAGTGCGTTTGATGTTTATGCCGGTGAACTGGAAATCCACGTTTGCAGGGAGGTCTGTCTGACTGAGGTCGAGTGTGAAGGTCTTCCACCCCAAGAAACTGAGGTTACACAGTTTGTAGGTGTGTATATCGCCTTCGGTAGCGAACTCGACATAGATATCGTTCATGGTAAAGTCGCCGTAGATGTCGAGTACCAGTTTGTCCAAAGCGGTGAAGACATGTGTGAGGTCGAGCGGTTTGAGGAACAGTTGTGCGTCTATCTCGTTCGGGTCGAAGGTATAGACGATGTTGTTCGATCCTGTTCCCTCCGTGCGTTTGGTGGAGCCTCCGGTGCGTATCATCTTATCCTTGAGTGCCGTTGTCTTCTCCGCCTCTACCTCAAAGGCGACATCGTCCAGGGACATGATGACCTCGCCCTCTTTGTCGGCAACCGAGCCTGCCCCTGTGGTGAAGTTCAGGATGAAAGGCGTGAAGAGGATGATGTTGTCGGTATCTTTGACGTTGGCGTCCACCACGAGTTTGTACTGCGTTTCGGGTTGCAGTTCGGTGGAGACATCTATCTTGACCGATCCGTAGGGGGCATCCACCGTGTTCTTCTTGAAGTTACGCGAAGAAGGAGTGAACGTGAACTCTCCGTTGTCGGTGAGTGTGAACAGTTTGTAGTTGGAGTCTTTGTGCAGTTTCTCGTCGAAGAGCAGGAAGATGGACGGTTTGATGTCAATGTCCGTTTCACCCTCTGCAGGATAGGACAGCACTACACTCAGGCAAGGACGATTGAGTGTACGGAAGCGGAAGACGAAGTCTTCGGCGAGGGTATTGGGATAGTTGGTGTCGGGGTGTGCCGCTGTCTTAGCGAGTGTGACCGTATATTCCGTGTCCGGTTCGTATGCTGTTTTTGGTGTGAAGCGCAGTGTACGCTGGCTGTTCTCGAACGAGAGTGTCCCCTCTACCTCGGGTGAGATAGAGAAAGCGGCGCGTGTAGGCTCTTCCCACATGTCCCAGTTGAAGTTCAGCACGATAGGCGTTGCCACATTGACGCTGTCGGTGATAGCGACGTTCGGCGAGTACGAGATGACTTCGGGTCGTGTCTCACGGCGCATCTGGAGCATCATGTCCTGGTACACGATATTGTCTGCCACGACGGTGATGGTGGTGTCCATGGTGTAGTAGTGATCCACATCGGCATGGAGGGTATATTCTCCCGGTTCAAGGTCCCAGAAGAAGAACACGCCGTTGTAGAGTGTGTCGGTGGTGTAGGAGGCTATCTTGGTACCGTCTTTGAGCAGGTCTATGGTTGCTCGGTCTATAGGCAGCAGTTCGTCGCGTGAGTTGCGTATCTTGACGATGTTGGGGAATAGCATCTTGTTGAAGGCGTCTCGCACCTGTCCTCCTATGGCTCCTGTCGGCATTGTCCGTTGGCAGAAGTATTCGAGGAACACCTTGCGGAAATAGAACGACTCTTTGTACTTATAGTCCATGTTCATCATTCGGTATGTCTCGGGTCTGTAGTCGTGCATACAGCCTTCGGAGATGACTCCTGGCACACGCAGTCCGCGCAGTACTCCGTATCCGTTGCTCCATCCCATTGCGGTGCGTGCAAATGTCTTGTCGCCTGCTATACGCGGTACGGATGATGTCCATGTGGTGATGGCGTTCTGGATGAAGTAGTTGCCGATGAGAGTGGATATGGCACGGCTCTCGTCGGAGCAGGGTGTGGGTGTCGGGTAGGTGTGTGTGTCGTCGGTGTCCACACCGGCATAGAGCATGAGTACGTAGTTTGACGGTCCTCCTGCGTTGGAGTGTATAGACAGCATGAAGTCTGCGTCCCATACGTTCGCCTCCTCTACGATGGCTGACAGTGCGCGGTCGTCTTCGGTTCGGTTGAGCGTGCGTGACATCATCGTTTGGAAGCCCAGGTCGCGTAGCATGGTGTCGAGTTTGAGTCCTTTGTCGAGGTTGGAGTTCGACTCCCAGAAGCCGAGCGGGTCGCCTTGTGCGAAGGGGTAGATAGTTATGTTGCGGTCATCGGAGTCGTGTCCGCCATGTCCCGGGTTGATATATATACGGAAGTCTTTGGGTTCTGCCTCTTTGGCTGCGCGTCGGCGTTGTGTAGCGAACTGTTTGGCTCGGCTGTCCTTGAGTTTTCTCAGTACGGGTAAGGTGTTCGATACAGGCTGTTCGGTTAGGTTGAGTTGTAGTATGCGTATGTCGCCGTTGAGGGTGTTGTATGCTATGCGTCCCGATGTCGCATCGACGGCGGGGTACATACCGAACTCGTCAGGGTCGGTGAGTGTCTGTCGCAGTGTGCCGTCCACAGAGGCTATGACGATAGATGAGGCGGTGTAGTCGTGGCTATCGGAGCAGTCGTTCATTGCTACGATATAGTCGTTGCCATACCAAACGGGTGCGTTGAGTCCTTGTCCGAGATTGATTATCTCACGTCCTTGCAGGTCGCATATAGCTGTTCCTTTGGCTGTATTGAAGAGGATATACTGTTTGTCTGGTGACAGGGACGCCCATATATAGTGTGCTTTGGTGCCATGGGGTGTGAGTACGGTCTTGGTGCCGTTGCGGTAGAGGTTGAGTGTGAGGTCATCGTTATCCACACGCAGGTCTTCCGCAGAGGCTGGGGCATCGTATCCTGCGTTCTCTTCGGTAAAGCAGGTGATGGTCCGGTTGTCTGCAAAGCGTGGGTAGTAGCCTTGTCCTATCATGGTGTTGCTTATCACGCGGATATCGGCAGCAGAGAGGCAGCAGACAGGGATGAATAACAGCAATAAGGAAAGTTTTTTCATGGTATGTTATTGTTTTTTGGTTCCTAAGATATTGTATATGGTGCCCTGTCGCATGATATACACCTGTCCATCCTGTATGAACTTGTATGTTTTGTGCGTTGGGTTCTTTTCGTTGGCGGATATGTTGTCTATGGCTGTTGTGGCACCGTTGTAGGTGAGGTATATGCCGTCTATAGGGATGTTATACTCCTGTTTGTTGGCATTCGTGTTGAGAAAGAGTGTGATGAACTCTATTGTCACGGGGTAGATAGCGATGTCGTTCTTCACGCCGAAGAGGCTATCCAACGGGATATGTATGTCAAGCGGTTGGTTGGGGGTTATGTTCTCTACGCTATGCAGTACTGTGGTTGCGGTGTTGCGTGCCCGCAGTCCGACAGTGATCTTGCTTATCAGGTTTCCTTGTGGTGCAAGTCGTAAGGAGAAGTCGTTGGGTGCGGAGTAGAGATGTCGGTTGGCAGCCAGTCGTATGTTAGGTTGTCGTCCTCCCGTGAAGTTGAGTGAGAGCACGGCTTTGCCTTGTCCGTCGGGTGCTATGGTCGCCCCCCACGCTGTGTTGGACGCTTTGAGTGTCCATCTGTTGTCATAGTCATGTACGAAGTCGTCAAAATGCAGTGGGTTGGCTGTCGGTATGATGATGCGTGCTACGAGTGTGTCTATCTTGCCGTGCAGTGAGCAATATACTTCTGTCGTGCCGTCCGTCACCCCGTTGAGTATGCCGTCGGGTGTTATCGATGCTATGTCCGGGTCAGCCACTGCCCATGAGAGGGCTGATGGTTGGATGAGTGCGGTGTTCTTGCCTATGGTAGATATGACTTCCACTGCGTAGTCGGAGTGGTCATAGATGATGACTGTATCGAGCCGTGTGCTGATGTCATAGTCTTCTACGGCATATATCTGCACTTTTCCTGTAGCGTCTCCTTTGGTAAGCATGAGTTCTCCGCTGCCCATACATACGAAGGCTCCGTTGGTGTTGATATATCCTACTGCCGTGTCGCAGGATAGTGTGACGCCTTGTATGTCAGCGTCGAGTAGCAGACCATAGCGGTTGTATCCGAGCACTTTCGGTGTGTGTACTCCGTACTTAGGCAGCCGCAGTGTGGTTGAGTAGGCTTGCAGTTGCGAAATTGTGGTATCGGCTTCGGGCAGGTTCGCTACGGCAAACATACCGTTGGCTACTGCTCGCTCGGTGGGTTCGCAACCTGCGTTCATGAGTCCGACATTGTTGAGCCAAAGGTGGCTGCTACCTCCTCCGTCCCAGTTGAGTGCCCGATAGGCTCCATGCCGCTGCATGATAGTGCCTAAGGCTTGTGTGTTGCACCCGACAGACAGTGCACGTCCGTCCACCACGCAGAAGATGAGCGTATCGCCCTGTTGCGACTGTCCGAAAGCGGTACGCGGGTGCGTTTCGTTCCAGAAGTTGGATTCAACGACCTTGCCGCCATCGACGATAAGGGCATAGTTATCGCCTGCCACACACTGGCTGATGTTCTGTTTGACGCCATCTATCGTGAAGGATAGTGTGACGGTGAGTGTGTCACCTATGTTGATCGCGTTGAGTTGTTCTGCCATGGTGCCGTGTCCGGAGAGGACTGTGTAGTAAGCGGGAATGGTCATGTTGCCTTTGTTCTGCTCTTTGTCTTTGACCACGGCTTGTACGGTGCAGTTGGTGTGCCATGTGTCGCCTTCCACGAGGGAGAGCAGCAGTTCGGTGCCGTACTCGTTGGTGTTGGTGGAAGTGCCGTTATGGCGGTTGAAGAGGACGAGTTGGTTCTCCCCGCGTTTGTAGTTGATATGATCAAGCGGCAGCGTTTGGTCGCCTACAAGCACCTGCCCCGAGAATGCGCCCACGCTGCCGATAGCCCCGCGCATCTGTTCGTTGATTGCTCCCAGTCGGCGGTTGCTTTGGTTATCCGGGACCCGTGCAAACTCGTTGTTGATGACAGCAAATCCGACGGGTAGTCCCACATCGCCTGATGTGATGAAGAAGTCTCCGTTGGTACCTCCGAAGAAGACACGTCTGTCGGTCTCCTGGTTCTTGCGTGTCCCCATTTTGGACACCGCTTCCGTGCCTATGAGTTTGTCGGAGCCGAGTACCGATTCGAAAGATATGTACGGGTTGTTGGCATCGACCTGCATAATGAAAGCGTCCAATCGTCCGCCGCCATCGCTGACACGGCGCATACGCAGGGAAATATAGCGGCTGCCTGGTCCGCATTGGAACGTCTCGAGGGTGTCTATGGTATGTTCCACTCCACTGAGTGTGATCGTAGATTGTGCCAATACCTGTTGTGGGGCTATCAGTAGCAGTGAGAGGAATGGATACAGGAGTCTTTTCATGGTCTGTCGTTCTAATTGTTTCACTTGTCGTTGTTTAAGGGTCTTCCCAAGAGATCATATACCTTGCCTTTGTGCAGTATGACTATGCCTTGTGGGGTGCATCTCTTCTGTTTCTGTGTGTCAGCGGGTGTCATGCTGGTGTTGTCCACCGCGCTCTGTATGGGTGTCACTTCCCGGAAATGCAGGTACCATCCGTCTATAGGGATGTCATAGTGTCTTTTCTGTGCGTCTGTGCTGAATGCGAGTGTTGCGAACTCCAGTCTGACGGGGTATATGGCCTGGTCGTTGTCGCGCCACTGTTGCTCTGATGCCAGTGCGTCGGCACGGAAGAGGCTATCGAGGTTGACGATGATCCGGTTGGTCTGCCCCGTGTGGAGGTCAGCGGTGCTGTAGTTCAGGGTCTTGTTGCCGTTGTTAGCCCGCACACCGATGGTGACGGACTGTATGAGGTCGCCCTGCGGTGTGAGGCGCAGTTGCGAATAGTGAGTACCCGGGCCCACTTGATAGTGAGCCAGGGTATCTACTGAATAGCCATTCCCATCGATTGTCACCTCTGCCCATAGGGATATGGGCAGGAGTAACAATGCGATAAGTATGTGATGAAGGTGTCTCATTGGTTTTATTTAACCATGCTACCCATTACGTTGTAGTACACGTTGTTGCGGATGATATACAGTTGTCCGTTGATCATTTTCTTCTCTACAGCGATATTCTCTTCCGCCTTGTTGTTTTCCACTCCTGAAGCTGCTCCTACGGTGAAGGTATAAACGCCATAGCCATTGTTGTTGGTATAGACGCAGAGTTTGGCGGTGTTGTCGTCCACTATCTGTACATAGGGCACAGCGGTACGCACGTCGTTGCTGACCGATCCCATACCATCATATGGGAACTCCCACATCTGTGTCATCTCGGCAAACGCACGGTTCTCGTCTTTGCACTTGTAGAGCACGAAGGTGGAAGCGGGGTTGCCTGCGGTGTTGTTACCTGCCATGAGAAGGAAGTATTCGCCTCCGAGTTCGAACTCTGCGAGTCCGTTGTGTCCTGTAGCACGTGTTTGACCGTTGCGGTTGGTAACCAATGCTTTGCAAGTCTCGTCCGACATATCGAAGAAGTCAAGTGCTTCACCGTCCATATTGAATAGGATCGGATAGTTATTGAAGCCGTCCACATAGAACATATCGTTCTCGATGGGGAATATCTGCGGTGCGTAACTGAAGTTGTATCCGCCCTCAGTGGGTATCCACTCGTGATTGCCATCCCACTTGCCGTCTTTGATTTGCCAGTAATATACATCGCTGGTGGACGAAGCAGCCGCCATTACCAAAGCGTCTTTGGTCACATCACCGTAAACGCCAATGGCATCAATACGGAGCGTAGTGTTTTGGGAATAGTCATTGTTGAGTGTGGTATCGCAGATAAGGAGTGTACCCTTACCGTTGTCGATGTCGTCCATTACCCAAACTTGGAACTCCCCCTTGGCGCTGGTGATGAGGTTGGACGCCACGATATGACCTGCATTGTCTTTCTTGAGGTCGTTGGCAGGTCCGAAGACGTATGCGTTGCCTGCCATGCCTTCCTTGCGGAAGAGGTAGTCGGCAGCAGGTATAGCGTCAAACATGTCGCCATCAGCCACATTCACTTTTTTGAAGTTGACATATGTCGGTTGGTTGGCATCACGGTTCGGGAAATAGAGGAAGCCATTGTGCAGTACTACGGCACGGCTACCGGAAGCGATGTCGTTCGGTTTGTTGGAGTTGAAGTTATCCAGTACTACGGAGAACAGCCATTCGTTGGACAAGTTGTATTCGCTGCTGCCTATCACCATCGGTTCGTATTCGTGTGCGTCGCGTCCTGCAGGAGCGGCAGGGGTTATGTTCTCCACAAACGCACGAAGACGCAGCCCGTTGTTCTGCTCAACTACGGCTATCACATCACTCTTGCGACGGATGGTGAAAGTGGTTTGGTCGATAGGCAGTTTGTAGGAAGCGATGGTGTCGTAGTCATCACGGAAGAGCGGGTCGCCGTCTGCGGAATAACCGGCGATGCGTTTACCTTCGAGTTTGATACGCGTGCCCACATAGTCCGCCAGTGACTTCACTTGGTCCACGAGGATAGGCACGACTGTGGCAGATGCTTCGGAAGCAACTATTTCGGTAACGGTCAATGTAGGTGCTCCGTTCTCAACGCTCTTGGTACCTATTACCGTATATTTGGTATCTTTTGCCAATGTTGTTCCTGCGGGGAAGATGACACGCATACCACCTGTGGCATCCTGCAGATAAGCCGTGTTATCATCTATGAAAGTTGTCGTTGCCTGGATTTTGGTAGCCGTTCCGTCTGCTAAAGCGATAACTTCCGTAATCGTTGGGATGTACTCTACCCATTTGGCATAGAGTGTTCCTGTGGTGGAAGCGTCTATCTTAAGCACTTTTTCGCCTTTGAAATCTTTGTCCGCATACCATCCATCGAAAGTCCATTTAACAGTAATTCCATCCACTTCAGTCTCTTTGTACGGTGCCTGGAGGATATACTCACTTTCCACTTTGGTAGGATTGGCAAAGCCATGCCTCCATGTAGCCTGGAAATAGTCGATGTTTCCATACGCCTCGTAGTTAGCGGTTACAGGCCATGAGGTGCGCTGGGTGTTAAGGAAGAATGCTTGGAGGTTGTAACGAAGGAAAGCATCATTTCCCTCTGCAGTAAGGTCAGAGGTTACTTTCTGCAGTGTGCATACATACTGCATATAGTCCACAAGCCATTGGAATTTCGCTTTCACATCAGCGTCGGCAAAGAAAGTAGCCGTCATTGCCGGTACGCTTGTATAGCCATAGCAAGCGGTAGGAATACCTTTTGCCACATCTCCTTTGCATGAGTCAAGCGATGCCCATGTGTAGTGTGCAAAATCATCAGGAACATTTGCGAACTTGTTCCACATCCGGTTCATGGTTTCGTACATGTCCTGCTTGTTCTGCCAACCGTCATCGTTGGTCCAGCCGCCGTTGAGTTCGTAGGTAACATCGGCGAATGACATTGCAGCAAAGAGTACTGCTGCCATCATTGTACAAAGTTTTTTCATAACAATTTCATTTATTTGGTTAATTACTCAATTTATTTATTGCTGTATTATCAGTTTTCCGTTTTGTATGTATATATGTCCTTTTTGTTTTTCGCTGACGGGTCGTCCTAACAGGTCGTAGCAGGGTGTGCTATTGTTTGGGACAGATATGTTGTCTGTGCCGGTTGTCGTCTGATAGGTGAAGGATATGATATCGCTATAGTCTGTCCATGTCTCGTCCACTTTTTTAGTGGCTATACGCAAATACCATATCCCCTCTGTCAAGGCACCTATGCTGCAACTATATGTACCCATATCCACTGTCTTGACTTTCTTGCTGCGGTTGGGGAAAGACTCGGAGGCCGCCCATTCCAAGCGGAATCCGTTGTTGGGTGTGTTGCTCCATGTCACTTGAACCGAGTCGGTAAGCACCTCTCCCATTGACGGGTTGAGGATAGAGGGCGGTACCATCGTCACCTCTACGGTCGTGAAGAGATTGGGGGTGGATGTCACTTCGAGATAGGGTGTATGCATATGCACACGCACATAGTAGTTGGCACCGTAGGTGAGTATATCCTCGGGAACGGTTATTTCCGTGTCGTTTGTAGTGGCGGAGAAGACGACTGTCTTGCTCGCAAAAGAGATGGCTGTGGCTATCTCCACATCGTATTCTGCCCCCTGCATGATGTCGTCCCAGCGTATCGTGGGCGTCACCGTAAGCCCCGACTCACCGTCCTGTGGATAGACCACCGAGAACAGTCGTCCTCGGAAAGAGCGCGTCTTGGAGTACGCCGACGGGCTGTTGGGCACCATGGCACGCACACGCCAGTAGCAGGTGGTTCGTCCGTCTATTGCCTGAATCGGCTGGGTGAGGAAAGCGTTGGTGTCGGTAGGTACTGTGGCGATGATACGGGTAAAGTCGGCATCGGAGGCTATCTCCACCTGATAGCCCATAGCGTCCGTGATAGGCTGCCACGACAGGTAGTTGGGCAACAGGATACTATCGTTGTCGGCAGGATATGTCAGTTGCGGGATGACTGCCTCTTGCTGCTCTTCGCCCAAGAAACGCGGGGCGTACTCGTTGCCGTAGCGGTCGATGACCGTGACACATACCGCATAGTCGGAGTTGATGGTATCGGGCAATGTGAAGGTCGTCGCATAGGTAAGCCCTTGATAGTACAGGGATGTCGTGAGTGCTTGTGTGTCATGCCGTTTGCTGCTTGGCATGGCATAGACGCCGAAGCGTTGTCCTGCGGTGGCGTAGTTCCACGAGAGTGTCTGTCCGCTGCGTGTGAGGTCGGACACCAGCCCCTGCACCTCGGCGGGTTGGAACCAAGTGAGGTTCGGTACTATGGCTTTGCGTGTGTAGGCATCGCGTACGACGGTCTTGATGAAGCCTGTCGTGGCTATCTGCTTGCTTGAGAAGAATACGCTGCCGGGTGCGTTCTCTTTGTTCGAGGCGTGGTCTATGAGGATCTGGTTGGCTATCTCACCTGCATAGAAAGCGGTGCTTTGGTCAGCCGCTGCTATGCGCTCGTGTCCGGTCATGTCTGCCGGCATCGACTTGGTGGGGGAGAGCGAGGAGAGCGACTGGCTGATATAGCAATGCCGTCCAAACTTGTTGGCTACCACATACCACCATGGTGTTATCTTGGCATAATCGCTAGCGGATCCTATCGTCCAATAGACTTGCGGCGAGATATAATCGAGGCTCTGCTCGACATACCACTGAACAGGCTCGGCATATATCTGGTTATACTGCCAATCGCTACCTGCCGGGCAAGGCGAGATCCCATACTTGTCCGCCACTGCTTTGTTGGATGCTGCCACGCCTGCCGGGCTGATGCCGAAGCGGCACCAGGGTTTGCGTGCCTTGATGGCGGCATTGACCTGTGCCACCATGAGGTTGACCTGTGCGCGCCGCCAGTCGGCACGGCTGAGTGAGTCGGGGTTATAGAGGGCATAGAGCCGGTCGTCGTACTCATCGCGCATACCTGCTTGGTAGAAATAGTCGTCGAAGACGATACCGTCGACATCGTAGTTGTCGATGATGTCGCATACGATGTCCACTATTCGTTGCCGCACGGTCGGTTCTCCCGGGTTGAGTATGGTTATGCCTCCGCAGTTGATGAGCCAGTCGGGGTGTACGACCGAGTAGTCGGAAGGCAGTGTGCCGTAGTTATCTTCGGACGTGGCATATCGGTACGGGTTGAGCCATGCGTGCACCTCTATGCCGCGTGCGTGTGCCTCATCGATGAGGTACTGCAGGGGGTCGTAGGCGGGTGCCAGACCGCGTGTCCCCGTTAGGTATTGGCTCCACGGCTCGTACTTGGAGTTGTACATGGCATCGGACATACCTCTCACCTGGAAGAAGCAGGCATTGATGTTGCACTTCTCGTAGTTGCTGAGTATGGTACGCAACTCTACCTTCTGGCTCTTGGTGTCTTCGTCGGTATTGCCTCGGTGGTTCGGCCAGTCAAGTGCCCAAACGGTAGCGAGCCATGCTCCACGAAAATCGCGCTTGGGCGAAGGCGTCGTGGCAGAGGTGACGGTCGATATGGTCACCAGCAAAAGGCTTAGTATGAATCTGATTGTCTTCAAAACTATTATTTTAAGTTAATCTATCTATCCAGCATGTGCGGGTTGATGTCTCGTTATGTTCGGCTCAAGATCGGCACATGTTCTGCTCTTGGGATGGTGTGACGGGTGGTATATCAATGACAACTATTTTTAACAGTTATATGTCGGAGTTGCTATCAGAACAGTTGTGTCGGTTGTTGGTTGATTGCCACTCCGTATATCTCTACGCCTTGTGTGTCGGCTATCAGGCTGAGTGTGTTGGCAGCAGCATCGTAGTGATACAGTCCGGTCTGTGTCTTGTCTTCTGCCCGGTATGCGAAATAGATGTCACCTGTAGCCTCATCGAGTGCCATCTGGCATATACCTATATACTCTCCGTCCGATCCTTCGCCTTTCCCTTTCTCGACGATCGGTGTTATCTCCACGCTACCGAGTTTATATGCAGCGAGGTCTGATGCGGAAGCGATCGACTTCATGAATGCTGCATCGTTGAGGTTGTCGTAGGACAGTGCGTAAACGCCTGCCGCCATATCGTAGAGTGAGAAATAGAACCTCTTGCGTTGTGCGTCATAGACGAAGGCTTTTGGGTAGAACGATGTGAGTACGCTGCCTGCTGTGGGTGCTGTGGCTTTCTCGTATGAGTTAGCATCGGGCAGGATATCGGTATCCACGAAGCGCCATATACCATTGCCGTTGAAAGTCTTTGCCCAGTACCATGTGCCTTCTATTTTCCCTATACAGCCGGTGATGGCTCCGTAGGACAGTCCACGGCTGTAGTATCCGAGTTGTGCGTTCTGCACGAAGTACGGGTAAGCCTCTTTGCTCCATACGGCGTTACGTGTGGAGAGCGGTATGCTGAAAATGCCGGTGTTCCGGTCTGAATAGTACAGTCTGCCTGCATCGATGCACCCATAGAACGGGTCTTGGAAAGCAGGTCCTCCGACGTTGCTGATGACTGTGGCGAAGGTGGAGGCGTCTGCCGACATGACTGTTATCTGTCCGTCTCCGAGTACGCTATTGGCATCGTTGACATAGTTGAACTGTTTGCCGGCGTCGAGTATGAAGAGCGATGAGTCGGCGAAGAGGATATTGAACGGGTGTTCTCCTGCGGATACTCCCATGTCGTAGGGTTCGGCGTTGGTAGCGGTTGTCAGTTTGCGTGCTTTGATGTTTCCCTCTTTGACGGCGTAGTAGAGTGTAGGAGCGGGTTCTTGCATGGCTACCTGCACGTTGCGTGTGACGAGGTCGAGTGGACGTCCTCCGAGTAGCACTTGCAGTTTGATAGGTTGTGAGCCGGACTTGGTGAACTGTATCTTGCCCGGGTCTTTGCCTTCGAAAGATGTCATCTCTTTTCCGCTCTCATCTTTGACGCCTGAAAAGGTCCATTGGTAAACGGCTTCGAGGTTGTCCGGGTTAGGCAGTTCGACGTTGAAACTGATATAGGAGTTATTGACCACACATATAGGGTCCTCCTGTACTACCCGTACGATAGGCCGTATGTCGGCTATCTCTATGGGGTTGGTCTTTTTGCCTCCGTTGGCAGTAGCGGTGACGGTGAAGTTACCTGCCGTGGGGAACTTACAGATGAGTGTGTCTTGTCCGTTGAATGTCCGTCCGTCGCTGACAGACCAGTTGCATTCGGTGGAGAGTGTTACTGTGGGGTAGAAGCGGACAGTACATCCGGCGTAGTAGTCGAGGTTGTACACGGTGTCATTGATGACCTCGTATGCGAAATCGATGGCTGCGGCGGGCAGTGTCTCTTCTTTGACGATGTGGTCTTGGCATCCCGCCATGAGGAGAGGCAGGATGGTGATTATTGCTATCGAAAAACGTTTCATATCGTATCAGTTAAGTTTTATCTCTTTGTACAATGCGATGCCGTACGTACCCTCATCGTCGTAGCAACGCAGGGTAGCCTTGAGTGAGTACTGCTTCTTGTAGGATATACTCTTCTCCCCTTTGCTATCGATGAGGTCTCCGAAGGTACATGTCTGGTAGAGAGAGTCGATGGCAGCGGGTAGTTGGTGGTTTTTGAAGAACTTGTCGTAGGTCTGTGTGTTGTTGTTGAAAGCAGAGTCGGTGTACTCGCGTACGAAGTCTTCTTCGCTTCCTCCTTTGTTGCAATAGAGTGTCTTGTAGTCCACATAGGACTTGTCGAGGTCAGCCTTGAGGATTGTCTCGAGGCTGTCCTTGAAGTGCTGCATAAAGTTCTCGCCGAAGTAGCGTACAACGAGTGTGGAGTCCCATTCTTTGTTTTTCCATTCGGTCTTGCTCTTGGTGTAGGATGTGGGGAAGGTACCACTGAACTGATAGGCGCGTTGTGTAGCGTTCCAGTTGTTCTCGTTGTGGATATACTTGAGTTGTGTACCGTTCTCAGGCATACGTTCTATGACTTGTGAAGAGACGATAGAATAGGTGGTACAGGTGACCCATGGTGCGGATACCTGTTTGTCTTCCGTCTCGATGGTGTTGTACCATACCTCGCAGTAGGCTATGGGTCGTTCTCCTGTGGTGTAGTATTGTGCGGTGAAAGCGACATCATCTCCCGCAGAGACGGTGGTGCTGGGCACTTCCCAATAGACTTGGGGTGCCATCTTCCCGACGAACACCCGGTCGTCCAGGGTATCGTGTCTGTCGCAAGATATGAGAGCGGTCGCAAGCAGTGCGAGTACTGCTATATATTTACTTGTTTTCATACTATTTATCGTTGGTTAGGGTTATACAATCTTACATCCATATGCCTGTGCCTGCATTGGTGATAGCGCCGTTGGAGTTGATGTTACGTTGCCAGACCATACGTTTGCGTAGCCAGTCTGGGTTCTTGTATGCTCCGATGCGTTCGAGTTCGGCTCTGTTGTATTTCTCCTCCGTCTCCGGGTCGGCGGATATACGGTTGATCCATGCGTTAGCGGATAGTTTGCCTCCCACCATATCTTTGTCGGTCATCCATTGTGCCTCATAGATATTGTAGGGTCGTGTGAGTTCGAATGTCTCGCTGAAGTTATCCTCTTTGACGGCTCCTGTCTTGCTCTGGTTATAGACATTCGCAACATCATAGACATAGACGTTATCATATTGTATGCCGTTGTTCGAGCTGCTGTAGTTATAGCGTCGTATGTCGCACCACTGTTCGGGTTGCAGGTAGAGTGCCACATATTTCTGTTGCATGAGAGTAGCGATGGAGAAGTTCTCGGCGGGCATACGCAGTCGGAAGAAGAAGTCTATCAAGCCGTCTTCGTTTACCTTTTCCGGGTCACCCATATTGCCGTAAACCGTATAGCGTTCGAGGCTACGTTCGACAGCCTCTTTGGTTGTGTTGTACGCCTCTGTCTTGTTACCGTTCCAGTACTGTGCCTCTGCTTTGATGAATAGCAGTTCCTCTTCGGTGATGAAAGCGATATAGCCATCGTCGCGTGTGTAGGGGTTGGACTTGTAGGTGTTCTTTACAGAGTCCTTGTCGGTGGTACAATAGAGGTCAGGGTAATGTGTCTCTTTCATGGAGACATCCATACCTATGTTGTTACGCAGGCTGCGCATTGCAGGTTTGCCGCTTTCGTCTTTGCGGTAGTGCATCATACGTGTAGCCCGTGGGTCGAGTGCGAAGATAGTCCCCGACTGCAGTTTCTCGCCGTTGTACTTAACCGAGTTTGCCGTCTGTGTGGCATTGGGATAGAAGCCCAGTATGCTTGCAAAGAACGTGGATGGTATTGCAGACTTGAGCAGGTTCTCACGAGCCTGTGCCCATCCAAGGTTCATCTTAGGCATGGATGGTCCCCATTGGCAGTTCTGTTCGGCTACTCCGCCATCGAATTTATACAGCGGTTCTTCCCAGTTGGGGTCTGCCAGCACTTCGTTGACCATGGTGATGATCTTGTTACGCACCTCTGCGGTGTTGTTCCAGTTGGGTATCTGTCTTACCAGGAAGCGGCAATAGAGCGCCTTGGTGAAAGCACGCCACTTGAGCATGTCTCCGGCGTACATACGGTCGCGTTTGATGTTCATGGCGGTGTTGGTAGGACATTCCGTCCATTCGGGGTTGTCGTAGAGAGCCATGAGGTCTTGGAACTCCTGTTCCATATACGCATATATATCCTCTTGGGTATCGTATGCGGGGTTGTTGGACTGGTATGCTTCCGAGCGTGGCATCTCTCCGAACAGGTCGGTAGTCAGCAGCAGTGAGTTGAGCATCAGTGTGCGTGCAACCAGGATATAGTTGCGAGCCCCTTTCTGTTCGGCATCGGATATGAGATACTGTGCATTGACGCCGACGTCATAGTAGTGGCGTCTCCACTGGGGGTGCCTGTTCATCTCCATGAACCCTCCCCATCCGTTCTTATAGGGCAGGCTCGACGTGGTCGCTTTGCCTCCTGTCGTGAGGCATTGGCTGAGGTATGTGCCATACTCTGCGAAGTCGTACACGCCTTGGCAGGCGAAGAACAGCACCGACGGGAGTACCTCTTCGCATGTGACCGTGACCGGTGCGTCTTTTGACGTATTGACATCCAACCAGTCTTCGCAGCCGGTCAGTGAACCGACCAAGACTGCAGCACTTAACAATGTATATAGGACTTTTTTCATATTGTTGGTCTTTGGAGGTATTATGATTAGAATGTGACTTGTACTGACATGTTGAACCCGCGTGTGTTCGGTATCTGGTAGTTGTCCACACCTGCCGAGCCTACACCTGCTTTGCTGGTATCGGCGTTCACCTGCGGGTCAGAGCCCGTATAGCGTGTGAGCAGGAAGAGGTTCGTACCAGTGAATGAGAGTTTCACTCCCTCAATACCTTTGACATTCTTGAGCATAGGTGCGAAGTCATAGGCTATGGTCGCGTATTGCAAGCGCAGGTAAGAGCCATCCTCGAGGAAGTTGGATGATACGTTGTAGTAGTAGTTGGATATCGTGGTGGCATCCAAGACTATCGGCTTGGTGTTCTTCTCATAGACAGTGTTGCCGTCCGCGTCTGTGCCAGCAGCCACTACGCCGTCCCATACGACTTGGCGGCCACGGTATTGGGCGATAGAGGAGTGCATGCCGCTTGACCATAGGCTGCGCCCCGTGACATTGACGATATCACCGCCTACGCGGCCATCGAACTGCAGCGAGAGTGAGAAACTCTTGTAGCGCAATATGGTGTTAAGACCTGCCATGAAGAGCGGCTCGCGGTTACCTATGAGTATGGACTTGGAGGGGTTGATAGTAGGATAACCGTTCTCGTCGCATATGATTTGTCCATCCGCCGTGCGTGCATAATCCTTACCCGAGATAGCCGTCGTGCTACCATGGAGGTATGCCGTGGGGAAGATGTCCCCGTATTGGGTACCCTGTATCTCGGTCATACCCTCCGGGAGGGCAGTGACGACGCCTCTGTTCAATCCGATATTCGCTCCTACCGTCCACAACCAACCGTTCTGCTTGATGATATCTCCATCGATGGCAAGTTCCATACCCTGGTTCTTCACACTACCCTCGTTGCGTGTCTGGAGCACATATCCTGCTGCATGGCTGACGCGCACGGTGACTATCTGGTTCTCCGTGGCTTGGCTGTAGTAAGCGAGGTCCATACGAAGGCGGTTGTTGAAGAAACGTATGTCGGTGCCTATCTCCCAAGACTTGGATATCTCAGGCTTGATGTCCGATCCCACACTAGCACTGGCGTTGGCACCATAGCCTCCGTTGGGCAGTGTGGCATACTGCGTGAAGCGGCGGTCCATCAGGTACGGATAAGCAGCCTTACCCACCATAGCGAAGTTACCACGTACTTTCCAATAGGAGAACCAGTTATTTTTGGTCTCGTTCAGTCCCGGTATCAACTCGGAGAGTATCAGACCTCCTGTCACGGAAGGATACCAATAGGGGCAGTATTTCATATCGAGCGTAGAGTGCCAGTCCCAGCGCGAGGTGAAAGAGAGTGAAGCGACACCTTTGTAGTCGCCCCGTATCTCGCCATAGACACCTGCGCTACGCCACTGCGTATGCGTGAGTTTGACATCATCGGTGCCGTTGATATAGTTGGTATTGCCTATGCTATATACACCCGGTATGATAAAATCACGCCCTGTCATGGAAGAGGATATCGAAGTACGATCTTTCATTTCGCCACCCAGCATAAAGTCCATACCGAAGTCTTTGGGCAGGTTAAGATGGTAGGTAGCCAGCAGGTTACCCGTCAGCAGGCGACCCTCTGACTGACTGTAACTATACTCGCCCAATAGTGATTTGCTAATTTTGTCCAACTGTTCCTGCGTCAGATAGGGGTCGGTGATGTTCTGCTCTGTCGCCAGGTTAGTATCGGAGAAGCGGGGTACCGAATAACCATCGTAAGAGTAGTTGTTCTGGTCCATACTCAGACGTGCTGTGATGTCCAACCCTGTGACGGGCTTGACCGTCACGAAGCCAGTGAGCAAGGTGCGGGTACTCTTGTTCACCCCATCATCGCGGTAGCGCGAATAGAGAGGGGATATGGGCGAGTCGGCTTTCTCGTCCGCATAGTAGAGGAAGCGGATATCACCACCGTCCGTCTCGTAGTTACGTATATCATCGTTGACAGGCCATGAGTAGATACCACTCACGCTGCCTGCGCTACGGTATTTGTTGTGTACGATGTTCGCCATTAGGCTCATAGTCACGTATTTGTTCGGGGAGTAGGTGCCTTTGAGCATCGTTGTCACTTTCTGTCGATAGTCGTTGACCACGATACCGTCGGCGTTAGAGTACGAGGCAGACGCTATGGCTTGGAACTTCTCTGTGCCGCCTGTGATAGACATATCGTACTTGTGATAGAACCCAAAGTCCTTGAAGTAGTTACGCACATTGTCGTACGTCTCTGCCACGTCGGTCGCACCTGCGGGGTTCAACACGGGACCCCAGCCGTTCTTGGTCTGGTTCTTATAGAAACCACCCGAACCGGGCATATAGGTGTTCTGTGTCTTTATCAGGTTAGCAGGTGTGTCAAACTGCCATGAGGCATTGACTGTAGCCGTCAATTTGCCTGAAGAAGCACTCTTGGTAGTAACCATCAGCACACCATTGCTGGCATCCTGTCCGTATAGTGCCGACGCTGCAGCCCCTTTCAACACCGTGATAGACTCAATATCTGTGGGGTTGATATCGCCTAACCCTCCCGTGAGCGGCATGCCGTCCAAGATAACCAATGGCTCATTGGACTGTGTAGAGGAGATGGATGTCACACCACGAATAATCAATTGGCTACCTGAGTTGGGCGAGCCACCGCCTGTTGTCACATTTACACCCGCCACCTTGCCTTGCAGGGAGTTGAGTATATTCGCCGACTTGCCATCGGTGAGGTCATCAGCGCCCACGTTCTGCACAGCGAAGTTCAGGCGTTTCTTCTCTTGTACGACGCCCATAGCGGTGACAACGACTTCCTCTACAGCAATAGCGTCACTCCGGAGCACCACGTTTTGTTGCGTACCCGTCACCTTGACCTCTTGCGTCTTCATGCCCACATAACTGATTACCAACGTAGCACCATCCTGTACCGACAGTTCATATACACCGTCGAAATCAGTAATCGTGCCATTCGTTGTCCCTTTCTCCAGAACGGAAGCACCTATCACCGGTTGCTTGTCATCCGCAGAAATAACTACACCCGACACCTTCACGGTAGCCGATATCGACACCGATACCAATATACAAGTGAGTAGAAAGCAAAGTTTCTTCATAATATAGATTGTTTGTTCATTTAGTTTTCGATGTATTATGCGCCTATCATTTGGCTACAAAGGTACGAAAATCTATCAGATTAGCCAAATAAAATATCGCTTTTCTTCCAAAAAGTCACTCTTTCGTCCCGCGGTAGGCATCCATGGCTTTTTTGACGCTGCCATGGAGAAGCAGGAGATGTTGGGCTTTGTCGTAGTCCAGACCTAACTCCTCAACCAGCATGCGTGTGCCGCGGTCCACGAGTTTCTTGTTACTGAGTTGCATGTTTACCATCTTGTTCCCCTTGACACGTCCCAGTTTTATCATAGTGGTGGTAGTTATCATGTTGCATATCAGTTTCTGAGCAGTGCCTGATTTGAGGCGTGTAGAGCCGGTTACGAACTCTGGTCCCACGACTGGTTCGATGGCTATCTCGGCTGCCTCGGCAACAGGTGAGTCAGGATTGCACGAGATAGAGGCGGTGAGACAGCCAAACTCACGGGCATGTTGCAGGGCACCTATCACATAAGGAGTGGTTCCTGATGCGGCAATACCGATGACGGTGTCGAGAGGAGTGATGTCATATTCTTGCAACTCCTGCCACGAGCGATCTGGGTCATCCTCGGCTTTCTCCACAGGGTTACGGAGAGCCGTATCGCCACCTGCTATGAGACCGATGACGTAGGTGTTGGGCATACCAAAGGTAGGCGGTATCTCGCTGGCATCCAATACACCAAGACGTCCGCTGGTGCCTGCGCCCATATAGAAGATACGTCCTCCTTGTTTCATACGTGGCACGATACCTTCAACCAGTTTCTCTATCTGCGGGATGACCTCACGCACGGCAATGGCTACTTTCTGGTCCTCCTCGTTCATCTCGCGCAGTAGTTCGCCGACGGACTTCTCGTCCAAGCGGTCGTGCAACGAGGGTTGTTCTGTTATCTTTACAAACATAGATTCAACGATTATATCAGTCCATGGTTGGAACTACATCGTCCTTGTGGTATGCCTTCAACCCCTTCATCGGACTCTGCTGTATCTGCGCCACTTCGAAGCCGTTATCTGCCAACACTGCCTTCAGCACATCCTGATAGTAATAAGCGATACTCCCTATAAAGCCGATTGGCAGGGAAGGATATTGTGTCAAGATACGCTTGGCAAAGTAAGTGAAGTGGTCATATACCAACTTATACACCAGCGGGTTATCGATATTCTCGGCACAGAATTTGCTCAGCGATGCCAAATAACGGTTGGGGAACGGCTTACGATAGACATTCTCAATGATGTCTGCGGCAGTGATGTTGTATTGTTTCAGGAACTTCTCCTTCAACTCATCGTTGAGTTGGTTCTTCAACAAGTCGGCCACAAGTCGTTTGCCGAGCACAGCACCGCTGCCTTCGTCACCGAGTATGAAGCCCAATGCAGGAACGTTCTTCACTATCTCTTTGCCGTTCCAGAGACATGAGTTCGCGCCGGTACCTAATATACACGCCACGCCCTCGTTGTGTCCGAGCAGTCCGCAAGCAGCACCGACCATATCGGAATAGACGTCTATCTGTGCGGACTTGAATATACTGGTCAGCGCATAAAATAATACGGGTATTTTCTCGGGCGTACAACCTGCACCATAGAAATAAATATGCGTCACCTTACCCGCCCACATCAGGCGTGCCATCTGAGGAAGCAACTGGTTGCTGACACTGTTTTTGATGGCATCTGACGTCTGATAGAACGGATTTATACCATCCGTAAAAAACTCACTCGACTGACCATTGGCAGTCATCAGACACCAATGTGTCTTAGTGGAACCTGAGTCCGCAATTAGTATCATAGATCTTTAGTTTATTATGTTCTACCCTATCCAACGACACCACCTTTACTCCACCCTATTACTTTTTGTCGTATTCTGAAACGTTTGCACTATCAAACAGCCCACAAAGGTATGATAATTTACGTTTGTGTGCAAGCATAGCACGATTATTTATGTTGTACAACATATAAAAAGCAGTATTTTCTATAAAAAGAACCGCAACCGTTTGCAAAAACAATTAGATGTTGTACCTTTGCAGCTGGAAATATTGCGTCAGGATAACTAACATAATAAAGATATGAAAAATAATCTAAGCCAACAAATCTCCCTGAGCCACGTAGCCGAGAAGTTGTATCACCCAACAGATGCTTACGAATTGTCACGTGTCACGCGTATGGAATATATCCATACCATGATACACGAGACAACGCACGAAGGCACACAGTACGTCGCAGAGCATATCGCTCAACTCATCCGTACACGACAACAAGAAAACAAACATACCGTACTATCCTTAGTAGCAGGACGTTCCACACAAGACATCTTTGCCGAACTGATACGTATTCACAAAGAACAAGGATTGAGTTTCAAGAACGTCATCGTATTCAATGCATACGAATATTACCCTCTTCCTGACGCCACTTTTGGAAATATGGCACAACTGAAGAGCCAACTGTTAGACCACATAGACATACTGCCGCAGAACATACACACCGTACCGTCTGACCTTCGAAAGGATGAGATAATAAACTTCTGCGAACAATATGAGAAAACGATTGCAGAGGTCGGAGGCATAGACTTCCAACTACTGGGCATCGGGCATTCAGGCAATATCGCCTTCAATGAGCCTGGCACACCGACCAACTCCCCTACCCGACTCGTCATTCTCGACAATAACTCACGCATGGATGCTAAGGCTGCTTTTGGCAACACCGAACAAGTACCCATATCTGCCGTTACCATAGGGATCGACACCATCCTCCATGCCAAAGAGATAATGCTCGTCGCATGGGGAGAACACAAAGCTTCTGTCGTACGACAAGCCATCGAAGAACCTGCTTCCACCACTTGCCCAGCATCGTTCTTGCAACTACATAAGAACGCACAAGTCGTACTCGACCTCGGTGCCGCCAACCTACTCACACGTATCAAACACCCATGGAAAGTGACTAACTGTGAGTGGAGCGACCAACTCATACGACGTGCCGTAGTATGGCTTTGCATGGAGACACACAAGCCCATCCTCAAACTCACCAACAAAGACTATAACGACTACGGACTGAGCGATCTCATCACCCAATACCAATCGGCATACAACTGCAACATCAAGGTCTTCAACGACCTGCAACATACCATCACAGGATGGCCGGGAGGCAAGCCCAATGCTGACGACAGCAACCGCCCCGAGCGTGCTACACCCTACCCGAAAGACGTACTCATCTTCTCACCACACCCCGACGATGACGTTATATCCATGGGGGGCACTTTCTCGCGCCTCATCAAACAAGGACACAACGTACATATCGCCTACGAGACCAGCGGATGTATCGCTGTATGCGACGACGAGGTAGTACGCTTCATGGACTTCATCAAGGGATATAAACGCATGCACATGCCCGACGACACAGTCATCGACCGCAAGTATAACGAGTACATGCATTTCTTCAACAACGAGAAGATAGGCGACCAAGACACAAGAGAGATACTCAATGTCAAAGCACTCATACGACGCGGAGAGGCTACCGCTGCTTGCCGACACATGGGACTGCCTACCAACCATATCCATTTCCTCAACCTCCCCTTCTATGAGACAGGGACAATCAAGAAAGGACCGCTCACACAAGCCGATGTGGATATCGTCAAAGCACTACTGTTAGAGGTGAAACCGCAGCAGATATTCGCGGCAGGCGACCTCGCCGACCCACACGGCACACACCGCGTGTGCCTGGATGCAGTGTTAGCCGCACTCGACGAACTCAAGAACACCGCTGCATGGGACGAGTGGTTGAAAGACTGCCGTATATGGATGTACCGCGGAGCATGGATGGAATGGGAGGTAGACCTCATAGAGATGGCAGTGCCTATGTCTCCGGAAGAACTGCGCTTCAAACGCAACACCATACTCAAACACCAGTCACAAATGGAGTCGGCACCATTCATGGGAAACGATGAACGACTGTTCTGGCAACGCGCCGAAGACAGAAACCACGCTACAGCAGAACTCTATGCACAACTCGGACTCGCTAACTACGAGGCCATCGAAGCATTCGTACAATACCATATATTATAATCATTCACCCACCGCAGGACATAGCAACAACTGCGGAACATACACTCTCTACAACAATGAAGAATATCACCTGTTTTATCCCGTTCCAATCAGAGGAACAAGTCCATGCCACTGTCGCTAACCTGCAAGCACAACCACTCGTAGGCGACATACACTATCTCAAAGGCGACATGCGCTCGACCGAAAACATGCGCTTCATCGCCGCCAACAGCACAACACCCTATACACTCATCTACACCAAGTACACCACACTGTCCTTCGTACTCTTTGCTCTGGAACGCATGGAGGCACTCATCGAAGATACACAGGCGGCTATGGTCTATTCCGACCATTTCAACCAAACGGGAGACGTGCGCACCAATGCACCCGTCATTGACTACCAACTGGGAGCACTACGTGATGACTTCGACTTCGGATCAGTGCTGTTCTATCGTACTTCGGCACTCAAAGAGGCAGTCAAACGCATGGACGTGACATACCAGTTCGCCGGACTGTATGACCTGCGACTCAAAGTCAGCCAACACGGAGCACTCGAGCATATCAACGAGTACCTGTACTACGACGTAGAACTCGATACACGCAAGTCAGGAGAGAAACTGTTCGACTACGTCGACCCAAAGAACCGTGGCGTGCAGATAGAGATGGAACAGGCTGTTACACAACACCTCAAAGATATCAACGGCTACCTCGCACCCTGTTTCAAGGACATCGACCTCACAGGGGGAGGCTTCGAATATGAGGCAAGCGTGGTGATCCCCTGCAAGAACCGTGTGCGCACCATCGGCACCGCTATTCGCAGCGCATTGGCACAGAAAGTGAACACACCTTACAAATACAACGTCATCGTAGTCGATGACAACTCCGAAGACGGCACCGTGGATATTATACAGTCTATCGTTGCCGAAGGACACGACAACCTCATCTATATCGCTCAGGACAAGACATGGCACGCTATCGGAGGCAACTGGAACGTGGCACTGCATCACCCTGAATGTGGACGCTTCGCCATACAACTCGACTCCGACGACACCTATTACGACGAGACGACAGTGCAGAAGTTCATCGATGCTTTCCATGAACAGAACTGCGCCATGGTAGTCGGCACATACCGTATGACGGACTTTGATGGCAATATCCTGCCTCCTGGCATCATCGACCACCGCGAGTGGACACCTGACAACGGACGCAACAACGCACTACGTATCAATGGACTGGGGGCACCACGAGGATTCTACACGCCTATGCTGCGACAGATAAACTTCCCAACAACCAAGTATGGCGAAGACTATGCCGTAGGTCTGCGTGTCAGCCGTGAGTACCAGATAGGACGTATATACGACGTGGTGTATAACTGCCGCAGATGGGACGATAACTCCGATGCCAACTGCGACCTCATAGCAATGAACAACAACAACTTCTATAAAGACCGCATACGCACGTGGGAACTAAAAGCACGTATCCAAATGAACACCAAGTAACCTCCTGACTACAAGACAATACCAAACACGCCCCCTACGACTACTCAAGGGGGCGTGTTTTTCGCCTATCTCGCACCAATTACTACGGTCTATTGAGCATCAAAACACGGTAGATACACGGTTGATATACGGTAGATATACGGTTGATATACGGTAGATAACCGAAAGAGAAAACAACCACAACCGAGCCCATTCAGATATTTCATCTCATCGAAGATTTGGTATTTTGGAAAAAAATAGGTACTTTTGCAACGGAAATAGCAACAATGGAAAGATTTGAAATAAACAAATTACTAAAAGCAACAACGATATGAAAAAGTCATTGCTATGGATGGCATTGGTGCCATTCGCCTTGTTTGCAAGAGAGAACCCTGTTGCTTTCTTGCAAGATCAAAAGAAGTTAGACATTGAGATAAACTACACAGAGGCAAGTCTATGCTCAATGGAAGAAGAGGCGTTTATTCCTTTCATCGAGAGTGAAACCGATGAGCCTTGGAGCCAAATCTCAGGCAAATGGATGAGTAAGTTCACCTCCGAATGTAACGATGAGCTAGAAGGTCACAGTTTGCTTGTAGGTGCCTTTTCAAAAGCCAAATACAAGATTGTGGTGAATGTTGACCTCATCGACAAAAAAGGACGGTTCGTCGCCACTGTTCAGTTCGTGGAGAAAGAGACAGGGACAGTCATGGCAACAAAAGACATAGATGCCAAAGGGGGACACTTCGGAACCATCAACAACCTTATAGGGGACGGACATGAACACGCAGGAGAAGCCTTAGGCAAGTTCCTCGCAGGGTATATCCGATAAGACCAGACTATTGGTGAATAACTGTACCACCATCACAACGTCACTACCTCACCCTTGCACGGGATAGATATTCCGCGAAAACCCGCCTCATACAGCCTGTCCTTATACGACTCCTGCGCATGAGGCTCACCATGGACAATAAAGGTGTGTTGCACCTGATCAACATGCTGACAACTCGTCAAGTAGGTCAGCATCTCTTTGCAGTCTCCATGACCCGAGAAACCCTCTATCTTCGTCACCTGAGCACGGATACGATGATCATAACCGAAGATACTGATATAACGTAAAGACGTATTCTGCAAACGGGCACCCAACGAGGTCGGAGTACAATAACCCACTATCAGTATGGTCGTCGAGGGATCATCTATATGATTGGCAACATGATGCTTGATACGACCAGCCTCCAACATACCGGAAGCAGAGATGATGATACAAGGCTCCGTACTATGATTCAACGCCTTAGACTCATTGATATCTGTGATATAACGCAACGTGTTAAAACCAAAAGGATCAGAATCAAAACGTAACGTGTCACGCACATGCTCATTCAACGTGGAAGCATACATGCGAAAAACATGAGTGGCATTCGTGGATAACGGAGAATCAACATACACGGGTATCCGCTCCAAACGACCATCATTGTACAACTGATTCAACACAAACACAATCTCCTGCGTCCTCCCTACAGAGAAAGAGGGAATCAACAACTTACCTCGCTTATACATACATGTGTCCTCCACCACTCCCAACAACTGCTCCTCCGTGACTAACGAATCATCATGCAGACTGTCGCCATACGTTGACTCACATATCAGATAATCACACTGAGGGAAAGGTTGAGGGGACTGCAATATATGACTATGCAACCGACCCAAATCACCCGTATAAGCAATACGCTTCCATACACCCCCCTCACAAACATCTATCGAGATAACAGCAGAACCCAACATATGACCCGAGTTGGTAAAGCACACACGGACAGCATCATCCAAACGAAAAACACGATCATAATCAACCGTCACAAACAGACGCATACAATGCTCCGCATGGTGCTTGTCATAGATAGGAGTTATACAGGGCTTATGCTGGCGACGCATCTTCTTGTTGTACCAATGAACATCCTGCTCTTGTATATAAGCAGTATCCAACAATACTAACGAACATAAATCACGAGTCGCAGGAGTACACAGCACCGTACCGCGAAAACCTAAACGATAGATATAGGGGATCAAACCACTGTGATCTATATGAGCATGAGACAACAATACGTAATCTATCTGCTTCGGATCAAAACCCAAAGAACGGTTAGCAGCATCCGTCTCCATGCCCTTACCCTGATACATCCCACAATCCAACAAGATACGCTTGCCACTATCCGTCGTCAACAGATGCTTACTGCCGGTTACCTCACCCGCTGCACCTAAAAACTGAATCGTCATAAGACTTACATCGTATTTGTGTTCAACACCTACCACTATGATAGATACGCAGCAAAGATACAACTTTTATCTAACACACACAAACCACATACACCCAAACCCAATTACCCACCTTATCCATTACCCTCCACAAAAAGGATAGAAAGAGTTATTCGATACTTGAGAATTGCAGTTCCAAATGGAAACTGTAATTTGCATATATTCGCCAAGTGTTGTAACTTTGCGCCCCGAAAAATTAGTCGGATCATGCGTACGGAAAAGGTTTGGTTGCGCCACTTGTCGATGGCAATGGCGTGCGTTTGTTGGGGACCGATGGCACCCTTCACCAAAGATGCTATGCGTGTTGATTTCACGGGATTGGATATTGTATCGTTCCGTGTGGTAGGCGGGGCGGTACTCTTTTGGCTGACCTCGCTCGTTTTGTCGCTCTGCGGCAAGAAACAAGACCATGTACCTCTGCGCGATGTAGGACTCTTTTTCTTGGCATCGCTTTGCAGTTTCACTTTCAACCAAGGGCTGTACACGATGGGCATCAGTTACACCTCGCCCGTCAATGCAAGCATCATGACCACCACGCTGCCCATTATCTCGCTGATATTGTCGGCTATTTTCCTGCACGAGCGCATTTCGTGGCGCAAGATTGCGGGAATATGTCTGGCACTGTCGGGTGCTATGATGGTGATTCTCACCTCGCACACCGCCTCACCGCAGCCCTCCGCCAATCCCCACACCGATGCCATTGGGTCGGTGATGTGCGTACTGGCACAAGTGTCGTTTGCCACTTATCTGCTGCTGTTCAGCAAGTTCGTCCAGAAATACTCGGCGATAACCTGCATGAAATGGATGATGTTGTTCTCCTCCATCACCATTTTGCCCTTCAC
>CAVEZM010000015.1:0-31889 GCA_963620225.1 Acidaminococcaceae bacterium
TCGAGGGGCTGACGGGTATGTATGGCTGGCCCTCGTATGGCGAGTTCGACCCGACACCAATACTAGCACCATTCTTCCTGTTGTTCTTTGCACTCTGTTTAGGTGACTCAGGCTATGGTATCCTGCTGATTATCATTGGTCTGCTTATCGCTAAAGGCAAACTCAAGATACAGATGTTTGATGGTCTTGGTCCTACCATTGCTGCACTCGGTGTAGGTACTATGGTTATAGGTTTCTTCCTCGGTACGTTCTTCGGCATCAGTCTGCCTAACGCATCGTGGGTACCGCAATGTCTGAAAGACGTCATGATAACCGGTCAGGTAGAGGTCTTGGGCACTAAATACGAAATCCAGATGCTTATGGCTCTTGGCATAGGTGTGTTCCATATCTGTCTTGCTATGACGGTCAAAGCACTCTGTTTCACCAAACGCTACGGCTTCAAAGAGACGGTTTCTACATGGGGTTGGCTATTGCTCATCGTTGGCGGTATCATCATCACCGTCTTAATGCTGACCCATCTGTTCTCTGCCGAAGCAGCAGAATGGGCATTCATCATTGTGGGTGCTATATCCGCTTTGGGTATATTCATCTTCAATACCCCAGGTCGTAACCCGCTGATTAACATAGGTGCAGGACTATGGGATACTTACGGAATGGTAACTGGTGTGCTGGGGGATGTGTTGTCCTATATCCGTCTCTACGCTCTCGGTCTGGCAGGTGGTATGCTTGGTGCTGCATTTAACGAGTTAGCCCTTTCATTATCAGGGTCTGTAGGCGGTTGGATAGGGTGCATACTAATACTCATCTTAGGTCACGTACTTAATCTCGCACTCTCCTCGTTAGGTGCTTTCGTACACCCATTGCGTTTAAGTTTTGTGGAGTACTTCAAGAACTGCGGATATGAGGGTAAAGGTACGCTCTATCAGCCTTTTACAAATAAGGAATAAGAAACAAATAAATACTAAAACAAACTATTATGAATGAAATCTTAGGTTATCTTGGTTGGGGTCTAATGATGGCTCTCGCCGGTGTAGGTTCTGCTTATGGTACCACTATTGCAGGTAATGCTGCAGAAGGTGCTCTCAAGAAGAACAAAGACAAATCCAGCAGTTACATGATTCTGTCTGCCATTCCTGCTACGCAAGGTCTATATGGATTCGTGGCTTGGTTCATGTGGCTGAACAAGGGCATTGATCTTATTGCTGCTAACGGACCTCTCTGCTTTGCAATCGGTCTGTCGGTAGGTTTAGTATGTATGCTCTCAGGTATTCGTCAAGGTCAGGTATGCGCCAATGGTATCGCAGGTATCGCTGCTGGCTATGATGTTCAGGCCAACACGATGATTTATGCGGCTCTACCAGAGTTCTACGCCATCTTGTCACTCGTTGTTGCCTTGATGATACCTATTGCATAACAGAGTTATTTCTTATAACATACAAAAGAGGCTGGGTAAGGTGCCCAGCCTCTTTTGTATGTTGCGTAGTTCTACATTCGCATGAGAGTAGTATAGGATTATCGTAATTTAGCACCAAACTTCACTTCGAAAGTCTTCTGAAGGCGTTGCATAATATTCTCAATCTGATGCTCTTTCAATGTGTTGTCTTTATCTTGTAAGATAAAAGATATTGCATAAGATTTCTTACCTTCCTCCAGATTCTTCCCTTCATAGACATCAAACAGGTACACATCCTTCAATAGTTTCTTTTCTGTCTCATGTGCGGCTTTAGCCAGATCTGCGAAGTGTGTCTTTTTATCAACGAGTAATGCAAAATCACGTTTTACTTCAGGGAACTTGGGCAAGTCGTTGATGATTGGTTTATATTGCTTATTCAGTTTCAACAACTGAGTCCAATCCAAATCAGCATAGTATATGGGATTGTCTATGTCAAAACTTTTGCGAATAGGGTCGCTCACAACCCCTATCATACCTATATTCCTGCCATTAGGTGACAATATCTGTAGTCCGTCTGAGAATAAGTGATTGTTCAGAGGTTCTAATGTACAGCGTTTTACATCGACTCCCAGTTTAAGCAATATATTATTGACATAAGCATGCAGTTGATAGAACGTACATTTCTCCTCTTTATGAACCCATGTCTGTGAAGCCTTGTTCCCTGTAATCCACAGTGCAAGATGAGGTTCTTCGCTATAAGCATATAGTGGATCTACCTGCCAATGGACATCTTTTGCCTGACGCACAGACACTTTGTCCTTGTCATAATGGTAGCAATTACCAAACTCGTAGAACTTCAGGTCTGCATTCTTGCGGTTGGCATTGCGCTGGATACTCTCCAATCCTCCAAAGAGCAAGGTCTGACGCATAACACCTAAGTCCTGACTCAATGGGTTGAGAATCTTGACACATGTGTCTAACGGATACTCTGCTAAGCCATCATAATAGGATATCTTTGTGAGCGAATTGTTCAATATCTCATTGAAGCCTTGTGCAGACAACTGATCGGAGATACGTGTCTGTAATGCGATAGGATTGGGTTTAGGACTGTAACTGAGGCTCGTGTTTACTTTATCCGGGAACTCCACATTGTTATAGCCATAGATACGCAGGATGTCCTCTATCACATCACACTCACGCTGCACGTCCACACGGTAGCGGGGAACACCTATATGCCATACGTCTCCCTGCTGATCATATATCTCTATCTCCAAGGCACGCAGTATAGTCTCTATCTGTTCTTTAGGTAACGTCTTACCTATTAGCATATTTACATGTGAGATGTCTAATGTCACTTGCCAAGGTTCGAAATAAGTCTGCCCTTGATCCGTCACCTCCATAGAAACCTCTCCACCAGCCACTTCCTGTATCAACAAAGCACAACGTTTCAGCACATAAAGTGTATTGTTAGGGTCGCAACCACGTTCATAGCGGAAACTGGCATCCGTGGACAACTGATGACGATGAGCCGTCTTACGAATTGATACAGGATCGAAATAGGCACTCTCTAAAAACACATTCTTGGTCTCATTTGTGATACCTGAATTCAGTCCTCCGAACACGCCTGCTATAGTCATAGACTCCTCTGCATTACAGATCATCAGGTCTGCAGACGATAACGTACGCTCTATGCCATCCAACGTGACAAACTTCTCACCTTCGTAGGCGTTACGCACATGTATCACATTACCTTTTATCTTATCCGCATCAAAAGAGTGCAGTGCTTGTCCCATCTCATGCAGTACAAAATTGGTAACATCCACTACGTTATTTATTGAATGCATCCCTATTGAGTTGAGTGCTTTCTTTAACCACGCTGGTGACTCATGTACGGTCACTCCCTTAATGGTCACACCGGTATACCTCGGACATGCTTCCTTATTGTCAATAATAACTTGGATAGGTAGAGTATGATTATCTGTCTTAAAGGTACTTACATCAGGTTTTGTCAAAGTCATATCTTGCCCATGCGACTTATAGTATGCATATAGGTCTCGAGCCACACCGTAATGGCAAGCAGCGTCCGAACGATTGGGAGTAATATCCACCTCTATCAAACTGTCGTCTTCCACATGAAAATACTCTCTTGCCAGCATACCTACAGGAGTATCTTGAGGCAACACCATAATACCATCATGGTTGGTTCCTACACCTATCTCATCCTCAGCACATAGCATGCCCAAAGACTCTACTCCTCGAATCTTACCACGCTTGATAGTCATACTCTCATCACCCTGGTATAGTGTAGTGCCTATAGTAGCCACAATGACTTTCTGACCAACTGCCACATTGGGTGCTCCACACACTATCTGTAACGGCTCTTGCGCTTGACTTATACGTGTGGTGGTGATATGTAGGTGATCGGAGTTAGGGTGGGGGACACACGTCACCACTTCGCCTACAACTAAACCCTGCAGACCACCTTTGATAGTCTGTACTGTCTCCACTGTCCCAACCTCTAATCCGATAGAGGTCAAGATACTCGCTACGGTATTTGCATCATCTGTGATAGGCAGATACCTCTTTAACCAATTATATGATATATTCATAATCTGATGTTATAATCACCATTATTACGTGTTACAAAGATATTCTCCGAATAGGAGAGAGAGAATTTCTATAAAACGCCTGCAAAGTTATGGAAAAAGCACGGAATGTCCAAATCATTGTCTCTTTTTCACTCTTCTAGCGACAACCAATAGTTGCATGGAATTGATGAGGTTTTGCCATACTATATACGCAGCCGGACCAACCGCAGATAATGGCGTTAGATAGACCTGTGACATCCACACACCAAGAGTCGTATTTTTCTGCCCGAATGCCTGACCAGCCGTTATACGACTCACTTCTGGCATCGTATAGTCAGCTGCTGCTGGATCTATCAGTACGTCATGATAATCCTCACCTTTATTCGGTGCGGGGAAGCGAAAACCAATCACCCTACCAAGTCTAAACTGCACCAGACAGGTCAACAACGCTCCCACGCACAAGACGAGTATCGTCCACAGGTTATAGTGCTGCGTCAACATAGTCTGTGTTATTTGTGCCATAAGAATAACTAAAGTCCCTACCCAGATATAAAATGGCATTGATGACCATGGCGCAGATAGGATAAACGTCTTGCTACTTCCCTTATGCTTCTGATATAAGTTGTAGCATGCTCTCAATATCCATGCAGCAAAAAACGGTCCCAATAATAACGGACTCACCTTACGCAGAATCATCCAGCACGCTATCCAAAAATCTATATCAGAAGACGGATTGACTATTGGGAAAAAAGCCGGTACTACCACTGCAGTGGCTAAATTGCTTAATAGTGTGAATGTGGTCAGGTTCTGAATACTTCCTCCTAACTTACCGGCGATGATAGGTGCTGCTGTAGCCGTTGGCATAATCACGCACATCATGACACCCTGACTCACTATCGCAATATCCATCTCTGTGATGTCCATGTGCTGTGACATCCCGCGCAACAACCATAGCAAACCATAGTACACCACGCCAGTCAATAGCAGTTGTACCACCAACACCAACCAATGCCAAGTGTGTAAACGTAGATCCAATGGATTGACTTTGCAGAACGTGAAGAACAACATCAAAAAAATCATCGGTGGCAACAACCAGGACAAGTGATAAAACAGTGAATGTCCGGCAACACCGATGAGCATGGCTAAAACTAACGCATTACTAACAATAAATGATTTTATCTTGTTCATTATTCCTGTATGAGTCGTACTGCTTCTTTCTCGAAAAACGGCAACAAAGGTACTGCTTTTGAGGGACTCCGCCAAATTTATGTTCCAGCACTATATTTCCCCAAAATATGGTATTGATCACATAATACCAAACACTGTAATTTTGCAATGATTTTCATAGAGACCTGAAGTATTAGTCATGTTTATCAATACATATATGAAACGATATAGGATAATAACTGTCATAGTATTGCTTGCTAATTTGTTACATGTTCAAGCGGACGATTCTATCCAAGTCAGCACAAATGACTTGAAAACACTACTCGAACGTATAGAGCGACTCGAACAAGCCCAACAACAAGTCGATGCATACACCACTGCTACCCCAAGAGTGGGGAGTAGCGAAGACGGCAACACCACAGCGGCATCCACACCTGCTCTACAACCCCGTGCCACTCGTTTGACAATAGGTGGATATGGTGAAGCAGTGATGACTCGCAACTTCTATTCCGACCACTTCAATAGATATAGCGACCCCGTCGGACACGCCAATGACAAGAGTAGCGGTCAGTTCGACCTGCCGCACGTTGTCATAAACCTCGGCTATGATTTCGGGCACGGCTGGTCGTTCGGCACAGAGATAGAGTTCGAGCATGGTGGCACTGAGTCCGCAGTGGAGATAGACCCTGATGAGGCAGGCGAATACGAAGCCGAAGTAGAGAAGGGTGGAGAAGTCGCGCTGGAGCAGTTCTGGATACAGAAAGAGTTCTTCCCGTGGCTGAAAGTACGCGCCGGAGAAATCATCGTGCCAATAGGCAGCATCAATGCGCACCACCTGCCTACAGAGTTCTTCACCGCCTATCGTCCCGAAGGCGAGATGACGCTCTTTCCCTGCACATGGCATCAACTCGGAGTTGAGTTGTTGGGTATATACGACACCGACAAATACCGCCTCGGATACGAGTTGCTTTTCCTCTCGGGACTGGACGCAGAGCGCTTCGGCGCAGAGGACTTCGTCCATTATGGAGCGACATCACCATACGAGTACAAGATAGCGAATAACTACGCTCTTGCAGCACGATGGGACAACACTGTCAAGCCTGCAGGACTGCGTTTGTCGCTGAGTGGATATGTGGGAAACACCTTCCGCAACACACAATATGTCACGCGTTACAACACCAACCTCGATAGCATCAAAGGCACACTGGCAATAGCCGCCTTTGACTTCTCGTGGAGAAAATACGGAGTCATCATGCGGGGCAACGTGGATTATGCGCACCTCGGTGATGCCCGTGCCATGACAAAGGCATTCTCGAACCTACCCAAACATAGCCAACAGGACCCCGTACAGGACAGCCACTGGCTGACGCAGCTTTCTGTGGAGGTATCGAAGCAGGATACGACATCTTCTACTACATCCCTGCTTTGCACTGGAAGAAACAACAGTTGATACCCTTTGTACGCTATGAATACTACAACCCGATGCTCCGGAGCGTCTATAAAAACTCGTATGCCTATACCGAGAAACATCGTATCGCTGCCGGACTGAATTACTACCCCATACCAGAGGTGGTCATCAAGGCGGAATTCTCGAAACGCTTCTTGCACGCTGCGTACAACGATGAACCTTCAGTGTCGCTGAGTATAGCCTACTCGGGATGGTTTGAGTTATGAGACCGCACCGCTTCAGGTTAGACCATACATAAGACAATAAACAATAAAAACAAATATCAAACAGATGAAAACAAACAAGATCTTTGCTATCGGAATGATAGCCGTTGCAGCACTCAGTTTCAGTGCTTGTGACCCAAACGAGCCTGAGAAGGGTTCCGGAAAAGTAAAAGGAAATGACAAGCAGATGGTGGCTATCTGCGAGGACTGGATCAACTCCCGCCAGTATTGGGAGTGGTCAGAAGCATTCCTCTTTGGTCCTGCCACCACATATTCTATTGACCCGCATATCGACACATGGCCATTCAATGAAACGACCTTCAACAACCTCTTGAAGAAGTATCATCCTGCTACCAACAAGGACGACGCTGAAATCATCAACGAGAACATCACTTTCTCGCAGAACCTGACAGGCTTCCACGCCCTGGAGTACCTCATCTTCCGTAACGGTGAGGCGCGTAAAGTGGCTGACCTGACTGCCGATGAACTCTATTTCGCTCAAGCCGTTGCCGCTGACCTATACATTAACTCAGCAAAACTGGTAGCAGCCTGGGGCGGTGAACTCACAGAGGATGAGGCGCAAGTCCTGGAGGCTGCCGAGTGGGAACCGGAACGCGACTACGGCAAGTACTTCAAGTCGCTGACCGGTACCGAAGCCGCCAAAGAGATTATCGAAGGCGCACGCGACATCATCGGTGAGGTGGCAGAGATGAAGATTGGTGCTCCATACAGCGGTAGCGACACCAAGTATATCGAGAGCCCGCACTCCTATAACTCTATCCAAGACTTCTACGACAATATACTGTCGTGCCAATACGCCATCTATGGAGGACTGGGGGCTAAGGAACCACAAGAAGGGTCGTTGATAGCCTTCACCAACAACGTGAAGAGTTACGCAGACCAATCAAAGAAAGTCGTGGATGCCCTCAACAATGCTTTGGCAAAGATACAGGCCATGAAACACCCATTCGTAACCTACTATGCCGATGCCAGTGCAGGTGCGGCTATCGAGGCACTCAATGTATTGGACGATGAACTGAAAGCCCTCGAGGACTTGCTCAACAACGCTGCCGGTAACGAGACACAAGAGACTGCCTTGGCAGTTACACGCGACCAGTTTGTAGATAAGACCGTACTGCCTACATACAGTGGACTGGCAGGTGCCTGTTCTGAAATGGGTAAAGCATTGGCAAAACTTGAGTACGACACCACAAAGTAATCAGTAATAGAATAACATCTGCCTACTCCCCGTGTGCCCGCTGAGGCGCATGGGGGGCGGTGCTAACAACAACAGAGATGAACAAGAGTAGTATAATGATGCTTGCTGTAGCCGCTGTGGCACTCATAGGCTGCAAGCCGGAAACGAAAGGACCGTCTATAGACATCGACGTCACACCGAAGACCTATTCCGAAGAGTACTATACAGGCGGACAACTGGGTACGACCTTCTCAACAGGTACCCTTGCATATAAGCAGCCGGCACCTGCCGTGAACAACGCTGGTATGGGAACGGACTTCCAAGTTGGAGAGTCACTCTTCGAGCGTGACTTCAACGAGAACTTGTCTGGTGCTTTCCGTGGACTTGGTCCTTTGGCAGTGCGTCCTGGATGCCTCTATTGCCACCCCGCATATGGGCACGGTAAACGCCAGACCGAGTACAACGCACGTAACATAGGCAATGGATATCTGCTAGTGTTATACGAGGACGTAGATGGTCAGTCCAACTATCTCTCCTCACTCACAGGTATGCCGCAGACACTCGCATACGGACCTTTCAAAGCACCCATTGACGAGAGCAAGATACAGATACAGTGGCTGGAGTACACAGACGAGTGGGGGAACACTTTCCCTGATGGAGAGAAGTATTCGCTTATCTATCCCGAGGTTACTATCCCCGCTGACGCTTACTACGTACCACTGAAAGCCACCGTGAATGGTGTGGCAGGTACCGAATTGACCATTGACCAAGTGGGTATACGCCTGGAGTCCACCATAGGCATCTATGGTACCGGACTGATAGATGCTATCCCTGATGACTCTATCACAGCACAATGGGCTAAAGAGGAACAAGCATACAACAAGGGGTATCTGAAACACTGGAAATCGGCTTGGTTCGCCGGAGGAGACTGGACTGCCGGTGCATATTACAAAAACACCACGCAGGGAGGGGACGGAACACCTTACGTACGCCGATACACCTACGCAATGTCGCGCGGACCACTGATGGACGCTGCCGGTGCTAACGCTATATGGAACATCACCAACGTCACTCGCTCTGACCGTAGGTTCCATTATATGACAGCCGACTACGCTACTGTAGCATCCAAAGACACAGACGTGCAGAAAGAGTTCCACGAGTGGATGGCGCAACTGGCAGAGGCGGATGAATACTACAACCAATTTATCACCGATGACGTAGAGAAAGACATCTACAACTATCTGATGGCGAAAGACCTGCCCGCTGAGATGACGGACTTGGAATACAAGCAACTGATGGTATGGCATCGAGGACTGGCTGTGCCTGCTGCACGTAATCTGGACGATGCAGAGGTGCAACAGGGTAAGAAACTATTCACTGAGATCGGTTGTGCACAGTGCCACCGCCCTTCATGGACTACTGGTGAAGACAAACTACAAGACCCTGCACGTTTCTTCAAGGACGGCGATATGCCGAGATACCCGTACCAGAAGATTTGGCCGTATTCCGACTTCGTACAACATAAACTCTGTATGGTCAACGATATCCGTACGGGGTGGTGCCGTACCACACCTCTGTGGGGACGTGGACTGTCGAAGATTGTCACGGGAGCAGAAGACCGTCTGCACGACTGCCGTGCACGTAGCACGATGGAGGCTATCATGTGGCATGGTAACACAGAGTCCGATGCACGCACCTCAATCGAGAAGTTCCGACAACTCGACAAAGCCGACCGCGATGCCATCGTCAAGTTCGTCGACGCCATCTAAGATAATAGACATCGTTTCAAAAGAACTCACCAAGGGGGCTGTCTAACAACTTTAGACAGCCCCATCTTTGTCAATCAACTCTCAACTTTCAACTATCAACTAAAAACACACCAGGGACGTGAACACCCTCAACCACCCACCAACTCATCAACTTATAAACTCATAAACTACTCTCAACTCTCAACTATCAACTAAACACACACACCACCACATGTGCTGATCTTGAGCAGAAGATAAGCCGACCTTGAGCAGAAAGAGAAACCACCTTTTTTCACTATCTCTCTGACAGAACTTAATCGGAACTTATCGGACAAAAAAGACCTTATACGGACAACGCTATCTCAAGACGTTGTATCTTTGTACCCGATTTCTGTACACTGTCACATCTTTTCTACGTAAAAAAACAGAGAACGTTGTGTGTGTACGACAAAAGTCGTATCTTTGCAGGCTTAAATATGTACCTTTACATGCCCTGACACAGGCATAGGTAGAGTGTATAAACATCAATAAATATGATAGCATTCGTATTCCCCGGACAAGGGGCGCAATATACAGGAATGGGGAAGGAACTATATGACAGGTATCTTTCAGCACAGGAGAAAATGGAGCGGGCAAACGAGATACTCGGGTTCCGCCTGACAGACGTGATGTTCAACGGCAGCATAGACGACCTGAAACAGACACGCGTGACGCAACCTGCTGTATTCCTGCACTCTATCATCGCCGCAGAACTGATGACAACACAACAACCAGGCATGGTGGCAGGACATAGTCTCGGGGAGTTCTCTGCACTCGTGGCAGCGGAGGCACTGGATTGGGAAGATGGACTGCGACTGGTGAGCACTCGTGCCCAAGCCATGCAGAGGGCTTGCGAGATATGTGATGGAACCATGGCGGCTGTGCTGGGACTATCGGAGGAGACAGTAGAGGAGATATGCCGAAGCGTGACAGGGGATGTTGTGGTGGCAGCGAACTTCAACTGCCCGGGACAAGTGGTGATATCTGGTACAGAGAGTGGGGTAGAACAGGCATGTGAAGCACTCAAAGCCGCAGGAGCACGACGTGCATTGCGACTGACAGTAGGCGGAGCATTCCACTCTCCACTGATGCAACCCGCCGCAGAACAACTGCAGGAGGCAATACTCAAGACAGAGTTCCATACACCCAAGTGCCCCGTATACCAAAACGTGAGTGCAAAGGCGGAAACGGATAAGGACGTGATAAAGCAACAACTACTACAACAACTGACCTCACCTGTTCTTTGGACACAGAGCGTGCAACAGATGATAGCAGACGGCGCCACAGAGTTCTATGAGTTCGGACCAGGAGATGTACTCAAAGGACTGATACGAAAGATTAATCCGGCAGTGGAAGTGGGGTAGGGAGAGTCCATTCGCAACAACGTAACTAAAACAAACACACATATATGTTTAGAACTGCAACTTGCGGCGAGTTACGCCTCGCCGATGTAGGAAAAACGGTAACACTCGCCGGATGGGTTCAACGAATCCGTAAAATGGGTGGTATGACATTCATCGACCTGCGTGACCGATACGGCGTCACGCAACTGGCGTTCCAATCAACAGGTAACGCCGATGACGAGGCGTTGTTGCAGAAAGCCAACTCTGTCGGTCGTGAATACGTGCTTCAGGTGAAAGGCGATGTCATTGAACGCCAGAGCAAGAATACCCAACTGCCAACGGGCGAGATAGAGATAAAAGTGCATGAACTGAACGTACTGAACCCTGCGGTGACGCCTCCATTCACGATTGAAGACGATACGGACGGCGGAGATGACCTGCGTATGAAATATCGCTACTTGGACCTTCGCCGCAGTTGTGTGCGCAAGAACCTCGAACTGCGCCATAAGATGGCGTTTGAAGTGCGCCGCTACCTTGACCAACAGGGCTTCCTGGAGGTAGAGACACCGGTGTTGGTGAACTCCACACCAGAAGGCGCACGCGACTTCGTGGTACCGAGCCGGATGAACCCAGGACAGTTCTATGCGCTGCCACAGAGCCCACAGATACTGAAACAACTGCTCATGGTGAGCGGCTTTGACCGTTATTTCCAGATAGTGAAGTGCTTCCGCGACGAAGACCTGCGTGCCGACCGCCAGCCGGAGTTCACGCAGATAGACTGCGAGATGTCATTCGTAGAGCAAGAGGATGTTCTCGAGATGTTCGAAGGCATGTCACGACACCTGTTCAAGACCATTCTCAATATCGACCTGCCCAAACTGCCACGTATGACATGGGCTGACGCCATGAAATACTATGGTAGCGACAAACCAGACACACGCTTTGGGATGACCTTTGTAGAACTGCAGGATATCTTCCATACGGCAGAAGCGAAGAAGACTGAGAACGAACGCTTTAGCGTGTTCGCACAAGCACAGTATATCGGCGGAATCTGTGCAAAAGGTTGCGCCACCTACACCCGCAAACAGTTGGATGCCCTTACGGAGTTCGTGAAACGTCCACAGATAGGTGCCAAAGGTATCGTGTACGCACGTGTGGAAGCCGACGGCAATATCAAGTCAAGCGTGGATAAGTTCTACGGACAAGACATGCTGAAAGAGATAGCAGACGCTATGAACGCCGAAGCAGGCGATTTAATACTCATCCTCAGTGGCGATGACGCCATGAAGACGCGCAAACAGTTGAGTGAACTGCGTCTGGAGATGGGACGACAACTGGGACTACGCGACCCGAAGAAGTTCTCATGCCTATGGGTCATCGACTTCCCGATGTATGAGTGGAGCGATGAGGAGAACCGACTGATGGCGATGCACCATCCGTTCACCAGCCCAAAACCGGAGGATATACCGCTGATGGACACCAATCCTGCTGCCGTACGCGCTAACGCTTACGATATGGTGATCAACGGTGTAGAGGTCGGAGGAGGTAGTATCCGTATCCACGATGCACAACTGCAAGAGAAGACATTCGAGATACTCGGCTTCACGCCCGAACAGGCACAAAAGAAATTCGGCTTCCTGATGAACGCCTTCAAATACGGAGCTCCGCCTCATGGTGGTTTGGCATACGGATTGGACCGCTTTGTGAGCCTGTTTGCTGGACTGGATAGCATACGCGACTGCATCGCATTCCCAAAGAACAACCAAGGACGCGACGTAATGCTTGGAGCTCCCGGCATCCTCGACCCGATACAACTGGAGGAACTACAACTGGACGTAAAAAAGACAATAACCGAATAACACTAATTGGTATTATGTTAAATAGCAAAAGATAGTACATACACCATAAGAATAGAGATGATTAAACATAAAGAACTAAACATTATAGAACAACGAATGATAACCTACCTTGATGATATTTTAGAAACTGACGAACAAGGACAGCATAATGTAGAATACATACAACTAACGGCAGATGATGATTCCTCCAAAGAACCAGAACTGCACAATGGAGATGTATTGGGAGTATTACCATTGAAGAATATGGTATTATTCCCCGGTGTACTATTACCGGTAACAGTAGCCAGACCAAAATCGAAGAAGTTGGTCAGTCATGCTTTTAAGAATGAGGCATTATTGGCAGTGTGCTGTCAACGGGAACAAGATGTACAAGAACCTGGTTCTGATGACATATATAGATTGGGTACTGCAGGTCGCGTGTTGCGTACCTTAGACTTACCTGATGGAAGTCTGATGGTAATATTAGAAGGAATAGAACGTATCGAAATACAGGAAATTATAAGCGTAAAACCTTATATGAAAGCCTCTGTTAAGGTAATAGAGGAAGTATTCCCAAAACGTACCGATAAAGAGTTTCTCGCGTTAGTCAGTAGTCTCAAAGAACAAGCGGATAAAATCATTAAACGCATGGAAGATATACCTGCAGAAGCAGGAATGACTTTACGTAGCATCGATAATCCACCTACCCTGGTCAACTATATCTGCGTGAATTTTGGTATTCGTATAGCAGAAAAACAAAAACTGTTAGAAGAACCTTCACTTAAACAACGGGCGATAGACTTATTGGCTTTACTAACCAAAGAGGTACAAATGATGGATATGCGTGTTGACATCCTCAACAAGACGCACCAAGACATATCCAAAGAGCAACGTGAGTACTACTTACAACGTCAAATGGAAACTATTCAAAAAGAATTAGGAGATTCTGACGAACAAGTAGCTAACGCCATGCAGGAACGGGCAAAGACTAAAAAATGGGGAAAAAAGATGCAGAGTGTTTTCGAGGGAGAACTAAAGAAATTACGACGGATGTCTTCCCATTCACCGGAATATGCCACACAGCAAAACTATATAGAGGTCCTGTTAGACTTGCCATGGAATGAATACTCCCAAGATGACTACGACATACAGCATGCACAACAAGTACTTAATCATGACCACTATGGCATGGAAAAAGTCAAAGAACGTGTCATAGAATACTTAGCTGTACTAAAACTAAAGGCAGAGAGCAGTAAACCTCAAGATATGAAAGCACCTATCCTATGCTTATATGGTCCTCCTGGTGTCGGAAAGACTAGTCTTGGAAAATCCATAGCAACAGCATTAGGAAGAAAATATGCACGTATCAGCCTGGGAGGCTTACATGATGAAGCAGAGATAAGAGGGCATCGCCGAACATATATTGGTGCTATGCCTGGACGTATCATCGAAAACATACGCAAAGTACAGACCTCTAATCCTGTCTTTGTCTTAGACGAAATAGACAAGATAGGTATGGACTATAAGGGTGACCCAACTAGTGCATTACTGGAAGTACTCGACCCCGAACAAAATGGTACATTCCACGACAACTACCTCGATGTTGACTATGACCTAAGCAAAGTCCTGTTTATAGCAACTGCTAACTCGTTGGATAATATACCGCATCCTTTGCTCGATCGTATGGAAATGATAGAGATGACAGGGTATTTGCAAGAGGAGAAAGAGGAAATCGCAAAGAGGCATCTGCTCCCCAAAGAGTTGGAAAACCATGGTCTTAAACCATCACAATTGAAACTGAGAAAAGCCATTATTGCAGAAATCATCGACGGATATACGCGCGAATCAGGGGTACGTAACTTAGAACGTCAAATAGCTTCTGTCTGTCGTAAAGTGGTTACCAAGATCGCACTTGAAGAGCCATATAATGTCTGTGTTACACACGAAGACATAATTTCTTACTTGGGAAAGAAACGCTTTACTCGGGATGCGTGGGAAACGAATAAATACATAGGCGTAGTCACAGGATTAGCCTGGACACAAGTGGGGGGAGAGATTCTTTTTATTGAAACATCCTTATCCCTTGCAAAGAACCCTACTCTCACCCTTACGGGAAACTTGGGAGACGTTATGAAAGAGTCCGCAACTATTGCGTTGGGCTATATCAAAGCACATGCAGACCAATTCGATATATCACGCAAAGACTTAGATAGCAAATCCGTACACGTACATGTGCCAGAAGGAGCGATACCTAAAGATGGACCAAGTGCAGGCATAACTATGACAACTGCACTCGTCAGTGCCTTTACAAAACGTAAAGTAAGACCACGTATCGCCATGACGGGAGAGATGACACTACGTGGAAAGGTTTTGCCGATAGGCGGAGTGAAAGAAAAAATACTCGCTGCCAAGCGGGCTGGTATCACGGATATAATACTCTGTGAAGAGAATCGCAAAGATGTAGAAGAAATACCGGAAAAATACTTATCCAACTTGACGTTTCATTACGTAACAGATATACAAGAGGTCATAGACCTTGCACTGCTATAATAATACAACGATTAAGATTGGATAGCAATGGTAAGAACGTACTTATTCATTGTATTTTCTACACTATAAAAGTGAATATCAGGACAATGGATAAGTACGTTCTGCAGGTTACCTTCTATACCTGTCCCACGTAACTTCAACAAGGCCTCTTTTCTTGTCCATAGACGTATAAAGGCTGCATCAGGTACTGAACATGAAACGATCTGAGCCTGTTCCTCTATATTCATTGTCTTTCGTATTAACGCCGGGTTATATTCGCGAAATCCCTCTATGTCTATCCCAACCAAACATTCGCTCACAGCAACTGCTATCGCATAGCGACAATGGGAAATAGAAAAGTGAGGACCAAATGATAAGTAAGGTTTATGATGACTATCGTATAGAAAAGTTGGACATGTCAATGCTTGTAAATGTTCAGTGGATAAAGTATCTTTATGTACACTCCCCCACTCCGCTAACAAACGACATAACATCATATATGACTTGAGACAACAGAACTGCCCAAACACACTTTGATAGCGCAAAGCTTGTTCACGCCGCTGCTCACTAACTAAAGGTAACATATACGCTACCCCTTCTGCAGTACACATGCTCATATCATCAAAGACAATGTAGGAAACGCAATCTATATGTTCTATCGACGTTTGCATGACCTGTACTTGACAAGGAGAGCAATACAACAAATTACTCTAATACTAACTGCTTAAATTTAGCGTGACGTTGTTCATCCTGTAGTAGCAAATTCATCTTGAACTGCCCGTCGCGAGCTCCTTCTGCAATACATTCAGCCTTGAACTTCTCAAAGGATTGTACAACCAATCTGTGAGTGATCGGATCTTTTACTCGGAAAGAGGCGCGTTTGGCCGCATATTCTATATTCAACTCCTTCAACGCACTATCAACAACACCTGTGAATGACTCTGCTTGTTCTTGCGTGGTGGTTTGATCCGCAAACTCATAGTAGAAATGATATGCAGATTTCTCTAAGTCGGCAAAACCGACAAAGAACTTGGTTGTCAATCCTGTTTGTTTTTCTGCCCTATGCACTGCCTCTATAAACTGGCGCTCATGTAGTTTCTCTCCAGTCATCGTGACAATACCATTCACCTTTTGAATTAAGTGGACTGTTGGAGTATGGCAAAACGCATCACCGACTTCCACCAAATCGTTCATATTGTAACGATACAAACCGGCCAATGTGGTGACATAAGGGCAATAACGTTTACCCTTCTCTAATTGCCACAACTGTAAGAAGTGTTTATTCTCACTTTCTAATTCTTCTTCTGGAAGAAACTCATAATAGTGAAAATGAGGAAATAAAACCGTGTTGAGCGTATCATCTAACACAAGACCGAAACGACATTCCGAAGCAAAATAACCAAACTCTTGATGAAGCATATGCTCAGGAAACGAATCCTTAAACTTCTCTACATACACGTGAGTATTACCACACTTCCAAGTATTGAGAATTTGCATATTAGGCCAGTAATGTTTAGGTAGTACTGTTCCATATTTGACCTTGAGAGCCCGTAATTCATTAGCTCGTTCTACATTAGGCTTTAGATATGGCTGTATAGAATCACGTATCCACTGAGGGATATTCAATGATGCATTCAACGTACCATGCTCTATGTCATCACAATAACTACCAAAGAACTCATTCACATTGTTTTGCATCTCTACAATGGTCGAAGGATTAGCGGTTACTACTAACGTCACATTACGCTCTATACCCATACGCATTAACGTGTAGTAACGAGCCGTATAATCTTCTATCGAATAAACAGATGCTGGCGAAGCATATAATTTCTTTACAAAGGCTGGACAGTCACGTTGTGTTACACCACTGACAGAACCGAATAATGTGCCATCAGGAGCCTCACCCTCTTTAACCTTACCTACTATCGAAACAATCTTTCCACTAAATACATCATGCCTGTTACGAATAAAACTATAGAGCCAAACCTTTGTCATCTTACCATAGACATTGTTCATATATGCCGCTGTGATAGGAATCCACTTGGGCTCACCACTCGTTCCTGAAGTAGTAGCATACATCAGTGGCTTACCTGGAAATAATACATTCTCCGAACCATGCTTGTGCCTATCTATATACGGGCGCAGATCCTCATAATCATTAATCTGCACATATTTATTGTATCTAACATAGAGTTCGGTATCAGTTGTCGCTCCTAAGATCTCTGCAAAATGATGCTCTTTCCCGTATTCAGAGTCCTTTGCATAAGTCAGTATAGAACGAAGTGTTTGCTCTTGAGCCTTACGAGGGTTACGACTTGCACGTTTAAGCGAAAGGTACTGTATTCCTCCTGCACAACCTAATAAAAAATTAGGAACAATGGGACATTTTCTTGATTCCATAATAATTATAGAGTATTAATCAATATTCAGAAATAACACATTACGCCATCTCACAACATGTATGCCAAAATAAGTAAATCAAAATAACCACAACTATATTCAAAAATACAGGTGCAATTACCACAAAAAAACCACAATGAAACAAGTATGTTTATGATTGACGCTTCGGGTTACGAGGGAACCATCCCTTGGCAACGCGCTTCTTTTGTTCAAAAAGTTCCCATATAGACCAAAAACAGGAAAACGCAAACACTCCTAACAAAGCAGACGCATATACATTCATCAAAAACAACGATGACACGGCTGCAATGACACCGATCAACGCAAAAAACCACCAGCACCTCGTCCCAAAATAGTACTCCGCTTTCACTACAATAGGATGAAACAAACCTATGCAGATAAAAGTGGCAACTCCTAACAATAGACCTTCAAAATTCATATAATCGTTCAATTTAGCGATGCAAAGGTACAGCATTTATACGGATTACACAATATCATAAACACGTCCACTATAATAACAACTGAACAAAACAGAAACAATAAAAATTGACCACTTGCCGACATCGCAATAATTTGCATATCTCGAGAATAAGCCGTATCTTTGCGGGCAAATAAAAAGGAATTCTGACTATGTACAAGGCAACTGATAAAATGTGCGACCTGATGGGAGCATCAGGACATAACGAGTGTTTCGAGAATCAAGTTATACAACTCATAAATCGATTTGGATTGCCTATGGGTGTTGGCGATAAAACAATCGAAATGGTATGCCAAGAAAACAATGTTGACTGCAACACTCTTCTCGCAGTTGTTAATTTCGCCATCCAAGAGACACAAGCAAAAAATAATGTACGTATTGACATCCCTACCCTACGACGTTATCTCGAAAATGCACACACGTATTTTCTTGATTTTCAACTACCACGCATCAGACAAGAGCTTATCGAAGCGATCAATATGGCAGATGCTGATACTAAAATACCATTACTCATCATACGTTTCTTCGATGAGTACGTACTTGAGATACGTGCACACATACAGCATGAGAACGAATACTTCTTCGAACACCACGCAACTGATGACCAACATATAACAGCAAAGGCGATTGAACTCAAAAACCTAATCATAAAGTATTATCCACACAACACAAATAGCGACAACAATAAAGTGCAAGAGCAGACACGATTACTCTATGCAGCCCTGCATGATATATACATGTTTGAAAGTGAATTAGCATTACATTGTGCTATCGAGGACGAAATAATGCTCCCTGCACTCGCACAACATGCTAAGGAAAAAACAAAGACAACGCAAAAAAACAAAGATAATGAGGAACTCTCTACTCGCGAAAAAGAAGTACTTGTACAAGTCGTCAAAGGATTGAGTAACAAAGAAATAGCAGAAGTTTTATTCCTTTCCACACATACGGTCATGTCACACAGAAAAAATATCGCACGTAAACTCAATATACACTCCACTGCTGGACTGACTATCTATGCCATTGTCAACAATATCGTCAACTTGGACAACTTGGAATAATATCAAGGTCTATGCTACGCCGAGTTCAGAAATACATACGTGATTACCAATTACTCAATAGAGGCGATCGGGTACTCGTTTGCGTCAGTGGAGGAGCAGATAGTATAGCTCTGCTCGATATACTTATACGTGGAGGTTACGATTGTATTGTCGCACATTGTAACTTCCATCTTCGAGGAGAAGAAAGTAATAGAGACGAACAAACTGTACGTAACTGCAAACTATTAAATGCAAACGACAAGTCAATACAACTGTTTGTGCGACATTTCGATACAACAGACTATGCACAGACACATCACTTAAGCATAGAAGTAGCGGCTCGCGAGTTACGCTACCGCTGGTTCGCCGAATTGGCTCAAGAACAACAATGCCAAGCCATTGCTGTGGCACACCACAAGAACGACCAAGCGGAAACCATTCTACTCAACCTGCGACGTGGAACAGGACTAAGAGGGTTAGGCGGTATGAGACCAAAAAGTGATAACCCGGTTGTAACAAGCGACATACCCATCATAAGACCCCTGCTCTGTACCACAAGAGACTATATCGAACACTACTTGCGCGATATACGGCACATAACATGGATCAATGATTCAACAAACACGGATACAACTATCCTACGCAACGCTATCAGACAGCAGTTGAGTCTGTACTCCAAAGCAGAAATAGAGCATATCGCCACCACTGCCGAATATATACAAGGATATACAGATTGGCTATTAGACCATCGCAATACACGAAACGCAGGAATAGTACAATTGTATGAAAAACTAAGACCCTATCGTTTCCCACAAATAGAAGAGATATACGAAGCCTTACAGAAGGGAGAAGGGGGGAAAACATTTCTGTCGCCAACACATCAAGCAACCATTAAAAGAGGTAAACTATGCGTCACTACGGTATCATCGGACAACCATTAGAACACTCGTTCTCAGCACGATATTTTACAGATAAGTTCTCGCATGAGAACATAGACGCTGATTATCAACTTTTCCCAATCAGTGACATAGCACTCGTAACCCCATTATTCACACAACTCGATGGGTTTAACGTCACTCTGCCATACAAACAAACAATCATCCCATACCTATCTGACATAGATAGTACAGCTTTACATATAGGAGCAGTCAATGTGGTTCATGCACAAAAAGGTTACAACACCGATTGGATAGGATTCACACAAAGCATACAACCTATGCTGACTGACCAAGACATTCAAGCACTTATACTGGGAACAGGAGGGGTTAGCCAAGCTGTAACCTATGCACTACAACAAATGAACATCACAACACTCTCCGTTAGTAGACAGGCACACATGGGTGGCATCACGTATGCAGAAATCACACCTGATATTATGCAACATCACACTATCATCGTTAACTGTACCCCTCTGGGTATGTACCCTGATACACACACATGTCCCGATATACCGTACCACCTACTGACAAACGAACACCTACTGTTTGATTGCGTATACAACCCGGAACAGACGATATTCCTGCAGCAAGGAAAGAAATATGGTGCACGCACACAAAACGGACTACAAATGTTATACCAACAAGCCAATGCTGCATGGCAGATATGGAAAAACTAAAATAATCAATAAACAATATCCTCTAACAATGAAAAAATACCTCTTCTTTCTATGTTTACTCCCCATCTGTACTTGGGCACAAATTATACAGGAAAACGAATTGGCTGTCGTGTACTATATGCCACTCACACAATTCGCAATCACTATTGAGTACGATGAGATACATACTGAACCAGGAGTATTTTATCAGTACGCAGAACTATATTTGGGGACAAAAGATATCATTACAACAGCACAAACACAATACCAACTCACTTCTGTCTCTATCGCCACACGCACTCTACCAGACAAGGATCGTGCTTACAAAATTGTACCCCAAAAAGGAGTCCAAGCGCAACTTATTGCTCTTACTGACAATGGGTTATTATATGGGTATAATGTTCCTCCACAAACAAACATAGCATCCCCATACACGCCCATCATATCGAAGGAAACAAGTTTGCCTACGCCAATGCCTTTACTCGAAGAACAAATGATGGCAAACTCAACCGCTAAAATGGCAGAGGGAGCCGCAAAACAAATATACCATCTGCGAGAAACAAGACTTAATATCCTTGCAGGCGATGTCGAACATGCTCCCGCTGACGGACAAGCTATGCAACTGGTAATGGACGAACTTAATCTCCGAGAACAACAATTAACAGACTTATTTATAGGGAAAAAGACCTTTCAGCACCATACACAGACTCTCTACTACACACCCACAGAACAAACCTCAAGTACCATACTGTATCGACTGTCACAGTTCTCAGGCCTCGTTCCTGCAGATGACCTTAGTGGAGAACCTATATATATCAACATACACGCTCACAAACACTCATTAACACTGGAAAAGGATGCAACCAATAAAAATGCTGCAAAACCGTCACAACTGTACTACAACCTACCAGGCAGTGCTGATATACGGATAATATTCAATGGCACAACACAAGCATCTGCTACATACCCTGTCGCACAATATGGTGTGGCTATACCACTCTCATTGGACTTATTCTCAGGGAAGAGCATACCTCACATCTATTTCAATACAGAAACAGGTAATATCTCATCTATTCTGCAATGAAACAACTATTACATATCCTTATTGTACTCTTGTTCCTATGGTACTTACCATTATATAGTACAGCACAAGAACTTAATTGTACAGTTACCATCAACTCAGACCAAGTTGAAGGATCTAATAAGACTGTATTCAATACACTCAAACTTGCCATCGAAGAATTCGTCAACACATCCAAATGGACAAACCTCACTTTCCTTGAACGGGAACGTATTGATTGCAGTATGTTAATAGTCGTCAAACAAGTACAAAACGAACTGTATGTGTGCGAATTAACCTGCCAAAGCCGACGTCCCGTGTACGGAACAACATATACTACACCTATCCTCAACTTTAAAGACAATGCTTTTTGTTTTACATATCAAGAATATGATAGGCTTGACTACCAGCAGAGCATATTCTCAAACAATATAACTGCACTGCTCGCATATTACAGCTATCTAATTATCGGGTACGACATGGACTCTTTCTCACGCATGGGAGGAACACCATATTTCCAAATATGCGAAGACATCGTCAATGCTGCACAATCAGCATCCCTTGAAACAATAGAAGCTGCCGGATGGAAAGCATTCGAGAGCAACCGGAATAGATACGCACTGATCAATAACCTTATGGACGAAGCCTTCCGAAAATATCGTGAGTATTTCTATGAATATCATCGACTGGGGTTGGACGAGATGGTCAATAATGTCGCCAATGGACGAGCACGTATCGCTAAAGGAATAGGAACACTGCGGGATGCTAATCGTGCCAGACCGGCAACTTACGTTATCAATGCATTTCTGGATGCTAAATCGGATGAACTCGTTAATATATTCCAAGGAGGAACAGACGCAGAAAAGAAAAACGTCTACGAGGTACTTGTGGATATAGACCCAACAAGGCAATCTACTTATGATAAAATCAATGACCAAAACTAACACGCTAAATAATGCTGACACACCTATTCATACAAAACTATGCTCTCATCTCTCACCTTAATCTACATCTCAGTGATGGCTTCTCTGTAATAACAGGAGAAACAGGTGCAGGTAAGAGTATCATACTCGGTGCACTCAACCTCGTCATGGGAGCACGAGCAGATACCCGAGTAATAACAGAAGGGGAAGAGAGGTGTGTCATCGAAGCCACGTTTAACACGACAGAACAAGGCGAACTTGTCATACGGCGAGAACTCAATCAGTCAGGAAGGTCACGCTCGTTTGTCAATGATGAACTCATCACGCAAAATGAACTAAAAGCACTGGCAGGAAAACTCATTGACATCCACTCGCAACACGAGAGTCTGCTTATCAGCGACGACGCTTTTCAAATTAGCGTTGTTGACGCTATAGCAGACAATAGTACGCTGCGCAATGACTACCAATCATGCTACCACAGGTATATTGATATACAAAAAGCATTACACGGCCTACAAGAACAAGCACGTCGCACACAAAACGATGCTGACTATATCTCCTTTCAATACAACCAACTATCAGAAGCACACCTAAAACCAAATGAACTGACAGAACTGCAAAACGAAGAATATCAATTAACACATGCAGAAGAAATAAAGAATTCCCTCATCTTCGCTCTAAATACGATTGACGGAGATGAAACAGGTGCGCTGTCACTTCTACATAACATACAACTGCAATCTGCAGCACCGGACTTAACGCAACGCTTGCATAGTGTGGAGGTCGAACTGCGAGATATAGCATCAGAGATACAACATCAGATAAACCATACAGAACTTGATCCACAATGTCTAAAGCAAGTGCAAGAACGGCTTGACATACTACACTCCCTGCTAAACAAACACCACTTACAGACAATTGAAGAATTGATAACACTACGAGAACAACTGGAAGAACAGATGCTGCGTATCAATTCTTTTGATGATGATATTGCTAACCTGAAAAAAGATTTAGATGTTGCAACGAAAAAACTCGAACAAGCAGCAGAAACACTGACAAAAAGTCGAAAAGATGTATGTGATATTATAGCAAAACAACTGATCACAAACATGAGTCACCTCGGTATTGCGCATGCGAATATAGACATATCCATCACTCCTGCCATAGACTATAATGAAACAGGAAAAGATGACATACAATTCCTATTTGCCGCGAATCTTAATCAGTCATTACGCCGTGTTGCAGATGTAGCCTCCGGAGGAGAGATAAGTCGCCTTATGCTCTGCATCAAAGCACTGATTGCTTCTACCAACGGACTTCCTACTATCATATTCGATGAGATAGATTCTGGTGTCAGTGGCGAGATAGCCTCACAAATGGGAGATATAATGAGAAAAATGGCAAAATCGAGACAGATAATAGCTATCACACACCTTCCTCAAATCGCCGCAAAAGGACAAAACCAATACCGTGTATATAAGGCAGATACAGACATGCGAACGGAAACACATATCACACATCTCACCCAACAAGAACGTATTCAAGAAATAGCGACTATGTTATCCGGACACAATCCTACCCCTGCCGCCCTCAACACAGCACAGCAATTATTAGACGCATAACACAATTACCTGCTCCATTTCCAACGGTTATGAGACCACAGCCATTGCTCGGGTTGCTCCAAGATGTTATTCTCTAACTTACGGGCAAAAGACAATGTTATTTCTTGTTCTTCCGTATGTGTAGGATCATCCGTGATAATCTCCACACGACCTCTATAATAACCACGTTTGATAGACGTAACATGCATATATGCAACTCCATAACCAAACTTACGAGACAAAACTTCCGCTCCATCCAAGAAGGCTGTATCTTGATGCAAGAAAGTTGTCCAAATATGTGCATTACGTGGTGAGGGCTTCTGATCAGAGACAATGCCTATGGATATGGGCGTATTCTCATGACGCAAGGAAACCAAATGACGTAGTAACATGTTTTTCTCAATACAACCATTACCGCCACGCTTGGCACGCAATGCTAACATAGCAGCATCTGTCTTGGAGTCTTTCAACCGGCGATATACATTATAGTGTATAATATCCCTATCCGTATAACGTTTAGCCATATCTGCGGTCCACTCCCAATTTCCCAAGTGTCCCATCATCAAGAATACTCCCCCTGTCTTACGCAATACAGCCTGCACCTCTTCTACTCCTTCAAACACAAAACGACGCTCCATCTCCTCATCGCTTATACGATAACCATAGATTATCTCCATGATCACGTCTGCAAAATGATGATAGAAACGCTGCTCTATCTTCTTACATTCCTGTGCAGACTTCTCAGGGAAAGACATACGCAGATTCTTTGCAACAATGGATCGCCGATAACGCACGACATGATATATCACCGGATACAACAAACAATCCGACAATACATATAGTACACGCAATGGCAGACAACTCAATATGCGAATCCAAAACAACATATAAAAACCCGTGTATTCGCTATAATTACATCACAGAGGGTAAGTAGACAAAAAAGAAATATACAGCAGGCGTTGCCAACAAAAGGCTGTCAAAACGGTCTAAGACACCACCATGACCTGGCATAAAGCGACCCGAGTCCTTAACTCCTAAGGAACGTTTGAAAAGACTCTCTAATAAATCACCGAAAGTGCCAAAAACAGATACGACCAAAACAAACAAAAGACTGTTAAATAGCGAAGAGGTTGTTAAACTCAGCCCATCTATCCACCCTACCAAATAAAACACATATCCGGCCAACAGAGAAAATAACAAGCCACCTATCAACCCCTCCCATGATTTACCGGGACTCACACGAGGACACATCTTATGATTTCCCTTTGCACGCTTTGATAGCAACGAGCCTACGCAATAAGCACCAGAATCATTTACCCAAATGGTAATGAACAATGCCAACAACACATACTTGTTATACATCAATATACCATTCATCAACGCGAAAGGGAAAGCAATCATCACAAGACTACTCCAAAGGTTACCCCAGTTACTTATAGGCGATGAAGGAGTACGAAACAACTCCAACAACATAGCACTGACAGAGAAAAAAACGAAAGCGATCACCCACTCTGCGCGTACGACAGAGGAATCATAAAAGTGGAAAAACATAGATATAAACAGCATCAATGCTGCTGCAATACAACAAGTTGTCAATCCTAAAGACGACTGCACCAAGTGATGATACTCACGAATCGCTAAACAAGTAACTAAAGAGAATAATGCACAAAAAAATGCTGGATGTACTAACACAGACGTTATAACCAAAGAGGCATATACAGCACCTGACAAAGCTCGCTGCCAAAAATTAGTCATACAAAAACTTATTTTACTAAACACCTTGCAAAGATAACGCATATTTTGTACTTTTGCAAGCAGTAACCAAATAATGCATAATTTATGGATTACCTTAACGCAGAATTAAGCCTATTAGAACCAGACGAAAAAGAACAGTTAGAATACATCTGGAATCTTATCCCTTCACAGGATCGCCAAGACCTTGCGAAAGCGGATGTGTTACTTGTTCTTGACCTGATGGATGACTTCCTGGAAGAAAAAGGATTGCTTATGGAAAATGAACAAACAGGGGAAGTTACATATCTTGAGGGAGAGATAGATGAAACAGAACAACTGAACTACCTGCTACAAGCAGTATTAGACAGCGGACGAAAACTGTCTTCGGTCCAAATCCAACTTATACTTGATGCGGAAATGCAATATGGTATGGAACAAGGTTACTACGAAGATGAGTAGTCCCTATTCTTCTGCACTCTTTGTTTTCTCACCTCCACCCTTAACCTCTTTACTGGCTATGGGCTTGTAGCGTTTCTGACGTTGCTGCCAACGTTCACGAGCGTAAGCCTGCATATCTGTCACCACATCCATCTCATCGATAATCTCCATCCCAAAGATAGTCTCTATCACATCCTCCAATGTCAATATACCTTGAAAACACCCATACTCATCAATGATAACACCTATCTGAGACTTCTCTTTCAACATAGTGTCAAAGATATCATTCACAGTCATATCCTCTTGAAAGAAAGGTAAAGAACGCTTTATCTCACCAAGTGTCTTCTGAAAATGATCTTCAGTCAACTCCTCCAAAGCATCATCACGTAATACGTAACCGGTTATAAACTCAGGAGAATCAGCATATACAGGGATACGGGAGAAATGGTCATATTTATCACTATCGTAATACTCACGTAACGTCATACTCTCTGGAGCTATAGCCGCAACCACACGAGGTGTCATCACTTCGTATGCTTTTACCTCATTCAATCGCATCACATTGTGAATGATCTTATTCTCATCCTCTTCTATCACGCCCTCTTCCTCTCCGACATTAGCCATAGCAATTACCTCCTCACGACTAACAACAGCCTCATCAGACGTAGGAAATATACGAGATATTAACTCCATGAGTTTTACTATGGGAAACATCACAACAATCAATAATCGTATCACGTATGCTGCGAAACCCATCAGCCGCTTCCAATATGTGGTTCCTATAGTCTTGGGTATAATCTCAGAACATATCAAAATAAGCATCGTCATGGTGAAACTTGCTAAACCAAACCATTGACTACCAAAGACAATAGAGGCTTGCTGACCTACACCTGCAGCACCAACAGTATTTGCAATGGTGTTTAACGACAATATCGCAGCCAAAGGACGTTCGGGTTCTGTCTTAAAACGCTTCATCAGAGTAGCCGGCTTATAACCTTCCGACTCGCGCAAATTGATGTAAGACAACGTGGTAGACATCAGAGTAGCCTCCAATACGCTACACATGAAAGAAATGCCTAAAGCAAGAAATAAGTAAAGTAGTAAGTATGATACCATATATATCCATGGGAGGGATCGGTACAACGCCCCCATTGGAAAGTGCTGCAAAGGTAATACTTTATCTGAACATACACAAACCAAATAAGAATAATCTTGTATAATCAGGAAAAAAATGATAACTTTGCAGGCTCATTAAGAAATCTATACAAGAACAATATGGAACTATCCGAACAAGAACAAGTACGCAGACAGAGTCTGCAGACTCTGCGCGATATGGGTATCGACCCGTATCCTGCCTCCGAGTATGTAGTTACCGGCTACTCCAAAGACATCAAGGACGGTTTTAAGGACGACGACCCCACGGCCGACTGGTTTACGGGCAAGGAAGTACGCATCGCGGGACGACTCATGTCCAAACGGATTATGGGCAAAGCCTCTTTCATCGAACTGCAGGATTCGAAGGGTCGTATTCAGGTCTATGTCAGTCGCGACGACATACAGGCGGCACCGGCTACGGAGGGGGAAGCCCCCGCCACCGTTGAACAGCAGATGTACAATACGGTCTTTAAGAAACTATTGGACATCGGCGACTTTATCGGCGTCGAAGGTTTTGCCTTCCGCACCCAGACGGGCGAAATATCCGTACACGCCCAACGGCTGACGGTGCTTGCAAAAAGTCTGCGTCCGCTGCCTATCGTCAAATACAAAGACGGTGTGGCTTATGACGGCTTCAACGATCCGGAGCAACGCTACCGTCAACGCTACATCGATCTGGTGGTGAACGACGGCGTAAGAACCACCTTCCTCAAACGCGCCACCATCATCCGCACCATGCGCCGGGTATTCGACGAGGCAGGATATACGGAGGTGGAAACTCCGATCCTGCAACAAATCGCCGGCGGAGCATCGGCGCGTCCGTTTATTACGCACCACAATGCACTCGATGTGGACATGTATCTGCGCATCGCTACTGAACTCTACCTCAAACGCTTGATTGTCGGCGGATTCGAGGGGGTCTATGAAATCGGCCGCAACTTTCGCAACGAGGGAATGGACCGCAGCCACAATCCGGAGTTCACGTGCATGGAACTCTATGTCCCGTACAAGGACTACAACTGGATGATGACCTTCACCGAAAACCTGCTGGAACGCATAGCCGTCGCCGTCAACGGTACCACGAAAGTACAAATCGGCGACCATGAAGTGGACTTCAAAGCACCGTACCGCCGCCTGCCCATCCTCGAAGCAATTGCCGAAAAAACAGGATTGGACCTTGCCGCGATGAGCGAAGAGGAGATACGCCAGGCAGCCAGGAACTACGGTGTGGAGAACACCGGGCATTTGGGCAAAGGCAAACTTATCGACGAGATATTCAGTACGACCTGCGAAGGCACCTTCATCCAACCCACTTTCATCACCGACTATCCGGTAGAGATGTCGCCTCTGACCAAAATGCATCGTTCCAAGCCCGGACTTACCGAGCGTTTCGAACTGATGGTGAACGGTAAAGAGTTGGCAAATGCATACAGCGAACTCAATGACCCCATCGACCAATACAACCGCTTTGTGGAACAAATGAAGTTGGCAGACAAAGGCGACGACGAGGCTATGGTCATCGACCATGATTTCATGCGTGCCCTGGAGTACGGCATGCCGCCTACTTCGGGTATCGGCATCGGTATCGACCGACTTGCAATGCTCATGACCGGGCAATTCAGCATACAAGAGGTGCTGCTCTTCCCCACCATGAAACCGGAAGCGGATTAAACAGAACAAACAATCATTTCTTTAAGGTACATAATATGAAGGATATTCAATTTTCCTACGCGAAAGCCGTGAGTGCGGACGCAGTAAGTGCGTACAAAGCACCAATCGCCCTCTGTCAGGAACAGTTGGTACAAGGCACGGGCAAAGGCAGTGATTTCCTGGGCTGGCTGACCCTGCCCGAAGACATCAAGCCGCAACTTCAGGACATTCAAGCCACAGCCGACCTGCTCCGTCGGGAGTGCGAGGTCATAGTCTGCATCGGCATAGGTGGCAGTTACCTGGGAGCGAAAGCCGTCATCGACGCACTTTCGAACTCCTTTGCATGGATTGAGAACAAAAAGCCGATCATCGTCTATGCGGGGCAGAACATAGGCGAGGACTACCTCTACGAGTTGCAGGAACTGCTGAAAGACAAACCATTCGGCATCATCTGTATCTCGAAATCAGGAACTACGACCGAACCGGCTCTCGCCTTCCGTCTGCTCAAGACGCAGTTGGAGAAGCAGCAGGGCGCAGCAGCGGCGCAGCAACGCATCGTCTGCATTACGGACGCCAAGAAGGGAGCCTTGCGCACCCTGGCAACGCAGGAGGGCTACAAGACCTTCGTCATCGAAGACAACATCGGCGGGCGCTTCTCCGTCCTCTCTCCGGTGGGACTGCTGCCCATTGCCTGCGCAGGATTCGACATTCACGCCCTCATCGACGGTGCGGCGCGTATGGCGGAGGTCTGCGGCATCGACACGCCTTTCGAGCAGAACCCTGCCGCCCTCTACGCAGCAGCCCGCAACAGCCTTTATTCGGAACAACACAAGAAGATCGAACTGTTGGTGAACTTCCATCCCAAACTCCACAATATAAGCGAGTGGTGGAAACAACTCTACGGCGAATCGGAAGGCAAAGAGCATAAGGGGATATTCCCTGCCAGCGTCGATTTTACAACGGACCTGCACTCTATGGGTCAGTATATACAAGAGGGGGAACGCCATTTGTTCGAGACGGTTATCTCGATCGAAGAACCAGACCACAAGGTAGAGTTCCCGTACGACGAAGCCAACTTGGACGGACTGAATTTCCTGGCTGGCAAACGCGTGGACGAAGTAAACAAGATGGCGGAACTGGGCACGATGCTGGCACATGTGGACGGCGGCGTACCGAATATGAAGGTGTCACTTCCGAGGCTCAACGAATATTACCTCGGCGAACTTATCTACTTCTTCGAGCGTGCCTGCGGTCTGTCGGGCTACTTGTTGGGAGTTAACCCGTTCAACCAACCGGGCGTCGAGGCTTACAAGAAGAACATGTTCGCCCTCCTCGACAAACCCGGCTACGAATCCGCTTCCGCCGCCCTCAAAGCAAGACTGTAGTTCCGTATCATTTACAACGGCAAACCGAATGCTTATCGTTTCATCTGCAACGGAGCATTCGGTTTACTATTTATAATCCTTGTAATCTATACCTTTCTTTTACTTGGGAGCAACCGAATTATTCTTGGTTGAGTTCGTATACGCATTGTAGTAAGGACTCCAGACATAATTTCTATATCCTTTAGGGTCCTTATAAAGTTTCCCTTGACTGCGGACGGAGTAAGGGATGTAGAATGTATTATTTCCATCTGCTTTCCAGTACGCCTCAAATAGATTGGGCGCATACCTCTGTATGTTTTGTTGAACTGGCGTGAGCACATTATTGCAAGTCTTTTCTTTAGGAACAAAAGTAATGATATAGGGCTCTACATAGTTGGCAACCTCTGATATATAGAACTGATTATCAATCGACCGCGTATTCTCACTTTCGCCTACCGAATAAGTGATATAATTTGCAAAAGTAAGCGGCGAATTTTCCAAAACATAGGTCACCCGTTCCGACTGTTTAGGGTACGCATTTAGGTCGCAGTCGTAGAATAGTTTCTTTCGGATACTGTATAACGACACAACACGCTTAGTCTTCGGCGGAATAGATAATATCGCTTGGTTCATCGTTGAAACACTTTTGGAACTACCAAACGACACGCTATTCGACTGCGACCGTGAACCATAGATGGCAGCACCATACGAGGCGGACAATGCAGCCGACAGCGAAGTTGATTTACTTGCCCCTACAGCAGTGTTATCCCCCCAGCAGCAACTCACACTTGTGGTCTTGCTCGCCCCTACCGACGCACCGGTAGAAGCATAGTACGCTCCACCGTAAGTTGCCGATGAGGTCGAACTGGAACTTGAACTGGTGGTCTTTGTGTTGGTTGTCGGAACATAATAGTCATAAGCCATACCGTTCTTCACGA
>CAVEZM010000015.1:31899-49118 GCA_963620225.1 Acidaminococcaceae bacterium
CGTTTGGCTCAAGTCGATACGAATCACTTTATCGGTCTTGTTATAGAATACAAAACCGGCATCTCCACCTTCACCCCAGAAATGATAACTAACAATACAGTCCTCATTCTCATAGACCAAGCCATCGTCCGTCTTTTGTGCCGCCGTGGCGTTGGCAACGGGCTCTGCCGTACAGATTTGCACATACTTGTAGGTCATACCACAAGAAGACAAACATGCGCACAATGCGAGTGCGCCGAACAAAACATGATTGTTTCTCATAATTATTATATTGTTAATTTATATAAAGTTATCATTATCCGTTTAACCACCCCCTGCAACACACAAAAGCAGATGTTCTCTTATCTTCTGTCGCATAGCTGTAGGAATTGCCAAAAACGGAAGAACAAGCAAAAACATCTGCTAACGCAGACGCTTACAACTTATTCAGTTCCATTTTGTCTTTAAGAACTTCCTACATTCCGCGACAATACCGAATAAATAGCAAACGCTATTAGTTTAAGGAGTGTATGTATTCAACCTCAGATGCACTCCTTCTCACCACAAGGTCTATTTCGACTGCAAATATACTGCTTTCCGCAGAAACCTGCAAACATAAAACGGGCAGAAAAGCAGTGCCTCTGCACAAACAAGCATAGTGCAACTACTATCCGCCCTCCTCGCATCGCACCTTGTACTACTTCCTTCCGTTACCCCACATTTGCCCACCTCAAAAGAAAAGTATAACTTTGCAGCGCAATACTTTTACTGAACAATAGTCATTTAATTCATATTTCGTTCATTATGAAACGCTTTGTTTTGTTCGTAGTGCTCATTTCCGGAGTTGCCTCCGTTTATGCGCGTGTACAATTGCCAGGGCTCTACACCTCGCACATGGTGTTGCAGCAGCGCACCGCCATCACCTTACAGGGGACGGCATGCAAGCATAAAACCGTTATATTTTCTCCCTCGTGGTGCGACACCACCTACACCGCCAAGGCGGATGCAAAAGGACATTTCACCATACACTTTACCACCCCTCAAGCCGGCGGCCCCTATACCCTGCGCTTCTCGGACGGGCAACTAACCTTATTGGAGGATGTGTATGTCGGTGAGGTATGGTTGGGCAGCGGACAGAGTAATATGGAAATGCCGGTGGCAGGCTGGGGCAAGATACAGAACTACCAAGAGGAGATTGCTGCGGCAGACTATCCGCTGATTCGCCTCTATCAGGTGCAACGCGCCACAGCAGTCAATCCCACGACGCATGTCCGTTCCACATTAGGAGGTTGGCAGCCTTGTTCTCCTGCCTCCGTCCCCGAGTTTTCGGCATTGGGCTACCGTTTTGCTCTCGAACTATATCGCCATCTCCATATCCCGATAGGCATTATCAACAGCAGTTGGGGCGGAACCCCTGCAGAGACATGGGTGTCCCACGAGGCTATTCGTCAAGTAATGGGCTTTGAGGAAGAAACGGCAATAGCCGAGAGTCTTCACTACGACTCTACGGCTCTGCGTCAGCGTTACGATGTGCTTTATCAGCAATGGTTGGACTCCGTACGAATGGCAGACTTCGGGGCGCAAGGTTGGGAACAAACGGATATAGACGACCAGTCGTGGAAAGAGATGTATCTACCCGACAATTTCGACCGTGCCGAGTTGCCGAACTTTGATGGTGTAGTGTGGTATCGCCGGCACATCTCCCTTCCGGACGCGTGGGTTGATAAGCCCGTTACCCTGCATTTGGCAGCCATAGACGATGAGGATAAGACCTACATCAACGGTCGTCTGTTCACGCAAGGGTCCGGTTGGGACCAACATCGTTGCTACCATGTGCCTGCCGATTGGTTTCATGCCGGCGACAACATCCTTGCCATTCGCGTCTTTGACAGGGGCGGCAACGGCGGTATCTGGGGTAAGCCTGACGAACTCTCCATTGTGTGTGGAACGGATAGCGTAAACCTTGCCGGTATGTGGAAATACGGTATAGGCTGCACATTGGCGCAGATGCCCAAGGAGCCCCAGTCTCCTTTCGAACCGCCGTATCCGAGTTGCCTGTATTGCGGTATGATAGCCCCCTTGACCGACTTTCCCGTTGCGGGCGTAATCTGGTATCAAGGCTGCAACAATGTGGGGAGAGCCGAGCAGTACAAGGCACTCTTCCCCACCCTCATAGCCGATTGGCGCAAGCAATTCCGTAAACCGGATATGCCGTTCTATTTTGTACAATTAGCCAACTACCTGACGCCGCAAGCCGTTCAACCCTCTTCGGAGTGGGCGGCACTGCGCGAGGCACAAGACGCTGCTTTGGCACTACCCAACACCTACAGAATGGTCAACATTGACCTTGGCGAAGCCTACGACATTCACCCAAAGAACAAACAGGAGGTGGCACGCCGCCTCGCTCTGTTGGCTCTGCACCACACCTACCGGCAGCCTGTGGCTTGTGCCGCACCGGAGTATGCGGGGTATCGTATTGCAGGCAGTCGTGTGTTGATCGATTTGCAGTATCCCGATGGGGCAGCACCGTTGTTGAATCAAGACACTGTGTCGGGCTTTATCATCAAAGGCTCCGACGGGAAATGGCGTGTGGCGCAAGCGCGGTGTATCAACGGGCAGATAGAGGTATGGAGCGATGAGGTAGAGTACCCGGTGGCCGTGCGCTATGGTTGGGCAGACAACCCGACTTGCACACTGCAAACCGCCGATGGCTTGCATGTAGCACCCTTCCGCACAGACCGATGATATCTACCATTATCCTCAAAAAAACGTACCTTTGCCTGCATAAATAAAAATAATATAAGTATGCGCGTTATAGTACAACGAACAACCCATGCCACTGTCAGTATTGAAGGAAACATTGTCGGCCAAATAGGACAAGGGTTTATGCTACTGGTGGGTATCACACACACCGATACCAACACCGAAGCCGACTACATAGCCAAGAAAGTGGCGCAACTGCGAGTATTCGAGAACGCAGAGGGGAAGATGAATCTCTGCCTGAAAGACATAGGAGGGGCTATTCTTTCTATCTCGCAGTTTACGCTCTACGCAGATACCCGACACGGCAACCGCCCCTCTTTCATCCAAGCCGCTCACACCGAACAGGCAGCCCCACTCTATGACTACTTCAACGAGCAACTGCGGACAACCTACGGACTACATGTCGAGACAGGACATTTCGGTGCTGATATGAAGGTGGACTTTATCAATGACGGACCCGTCACTATCATCATTGACTCTGCAGACCACCAACATTAATCAACCGATATGATACTTTCCAACAACCATCGATGTCACTGGTGCAACCTGTCTAACACTCTATATGTCGCCTACCATGACCGCGAATGGGGCGTACCGGTACATAATGACTGCCTTCTCTTCGAAATGCTCATACTCGAGGGCTTTCAAGCGGGACTCTCCTGGGAGTGTATCTTAAATAAACGAGAAGCCTTCCGACAAGCCTTTGATAACTTCGACTATACAAAGATAGCCCAATACGACCATAACAAGATCTATAGCTTGTTACGGAACCAACATATCGTTCGTAACCGACTCAAGATAGCTGCTGCCGTGACCAACGCACAAGTGTTTTGTAAGATACAAACCGAGTATGGAACCTTTGACCATTATATCTGGCACTTTACCAACGGCACCATTGTCTATGAGTACGACAAAACATACTCACCGCTATCCGATACTATTTCGCACGACCTCAAACAACGAGGAATGAAATTCGTCGGCACCACCATAATCTACTCCTACCTTCAGACCATCGGCATTATCTATTCGCACGCCCCTTATTGCTACTTACACAAACAATGATGCTAGAACAATAGATAGCATTATGCACTATTGCACCTGTTTGTGTATGTCGCAGAATTGTTATACCTTTGCAGTGAATAATATATTTATGCAGGTATGATGTCCGATCCTACAAACAAGAAACGTGTTGCTCTGGTGTTGGCTTCAGGTGGAGCTCGTGGTATGGCGCATATAGGTGCTATCGAAGAGTTAGAGTCGCGTGGTTATGAGATAACCAGCATAGCGGGATCTTCTATCGGTGCTATGATAGCAGGAATGTATGCCGCAGGGAAACTGGAAGAGGCTAAACAGTGGTTCCTACAGATAGATAAGCAGCGCATACTGCAGATGGGAGATTTCTCTTTTAGCCTAAATCACTTGGTGAAAGGCGAGCGTGTCATCAATGCACTGCAGAAAGTTGTCCCGGATTGCTTGATTGAAGAACTGCATATCCCGTGTTCGATAGTGGCGAGTGATATGGTGAATAGTGAAGAGGTTTTATTTGAACAAGGTAGCCTGTGGGAGGCTATACGTGCGTCTATTAGTATCCCGCTATTCTTCCGTCCTGTAAAACGAGGGAAACAAGTACTGGTAGATGGTGGCATTCTTAATGCATTGCCGTTAGATAGAGTTCGGCGTCAGAAAGGAGATATACTGGTGGCGATGAATATCTCGGCTCGCGATACTATGGAGTTGGAAGAGGTAAAACACACTACGTTACCCAAGTTCTTGACAGAGATACCCGCAGTGAACAAGTTCTTGGCGGATACCCATCAGACAGAGTTATCCCCTTCGGTGAACTACATATCATTACTCAATCGTATGACGGACATGATGATACAACATAACACCATGTTGATGAGCCAAGTGATGCGTCCAGATATCTTGGCAGAGATGCCTCAGGGTGCCTACTCTACTTTTGCTTTCGACCAGACAGCAGAACTGATAGAGCGTGGGCATGCATTGATGTCGAAGGCAATAGATGAATACGAGAAGGGATTATAGCGTATGTGGGTAGCCTTAGCAGTGCTGTCTGCAATATGTCTTGGTTGTTATGATGTGAGCAAGAAACGCTCATTGGAAAATAACAACGTAGCAGATGTGTTGCTGTTCAGCCTGTTAATATCAAGCACACTACTGTTACTACCTCTGATGCTATCACGATGGATAGTGGACAAAGGCTTGATAGACATAGCACGTGTCGAGTTGATATACGTACCACATGTAGGATGGTCTGAGCATATACTTATATTTCTGAAGTCATGCTTAGTATTATCGTCATGGATATGTACTTATGTGGCTATCAAGCATTTGCCATTATCTGTAATCTCACCGATGCAGGCTACACGCCCTATGTGGACATTACTGGGCGCATTAGTGATATTTGGCGAGGTATTGAATGGCTGGCAATGGTTAGGTGTAGTGTGTGCATTGGGTAGCATATTTGTATTTTCGATAGTGGAACATAGATCTCTTGCCACTTCAGCGAAAGATAAACGCTACTATTGGTTTCTTGTAATGGCTATCATATTGGGGTCTGCAAGTGGGTTATATGACAAGTATATGATGCAACGTATAGACCATAATGCAGTACAGGTGTATTACACGTTTTATCAATCGCTGCTGATGTGGATATGTTGGTTGGTTCGACGTAAGTATCTATGTAAAAAAGCAGGTGTCTTTCACTGGCGTTGGGAAGTGGCAGCAATATCAGTTTTTCTCATACTGAGTGACTATGTTTATCTGTTAGCCCTGACATACCCCGAGTCATTAATCGCCATCATATCCACAATACGTCGTTCAGGAACCATCATACCATTCCTGTATGGTATTCTATATCTACGGGAAGCAGAGCCAAAGAAAAAGATAATATGCTTGAGTGGTGTAGTATTAGGCTTGGCATTTTTACTACTCGGCTCGTTGTAGGCAACCGGTAAACACCTGATAACAGCCCCCTAAGAAGAATATGAGAAGTTATCATAAGTATGAACATAAAAACTTTTAAGAAGACATGGCAGACGATAAGAAAATCATTTTCTCAATGGTTGGAGTGAGCAAGAGTTTCTCTCCGCAAAAGCGAGTATTGAATAACATTTACTTGAGTTTCTTTTATGGTGCAAAGATAGGTATCATCGGTTTGAATGGTACTGGAAAATCCACTCTACTGAAGATTATCGCTGGCTTAGATAAAAACTACGAGGGCGAAGTCGTATTCTCTCCGGGGTATAGCATCGGCTATTTGGAACAAGATCCTAAACTTGACCCGGAGAAGACTGTGCGTGAATGTGTACAAGAGGGTGTACAGCCTATAATGGATATGTTGGCAGAGTATGATGCTATCAATGCCGCATTTGCCGAACCCGATGCTGATTTCGACAAGTTATTGGCACGTCAAGCAGAGTTGCAGGATAAACTCGATAGTAGCGATGCATGGAACATAGATACCACCCTGGATCGTGCTATGGATGCACTACGTTGTCCCACGGATGATGCACAAGTGAAGACCTTATCCGGAGGAGAACGCAGACGGGTAGCACTATGTAGATTATTGTTGCAGCAACCTGATATATTATTATTGGATGAACCCACTAATCATTTGGATGCCGAATCCATAGACTGGTTGGAACAACACTTGCAACAATATGCTGGAACAGTGATTTGTATCACCCACGACAGATACTTCTTGGATGATGTAGCCGGCTGGATATTAGAATTGGATCGAGGTGAAGGTATTCCTTGGAAAGGCAACTATTCCTCATGGCTGGAGCAGAAAACGACGCGAATGGCTATGGAAGAAAAACAAGCAAGTAAACGCCGAAAAACTCTGGAGCGAGAATTAGAATGGGTACGTATGGCCCCTAAGGCACGTCAGGCGAAAGGAAAAGCACGTCTGGCTGCGTACGATAGGATGCTTAATGAGGAACAAAAAGAGCGAGAGGAGAGATTAGAGATATACATACCTAATGGTCCACGTCTGGGAAACAAAGTGATAAATGCGGAAGGTGTCGCCAAAGCCTTCGGAGAGAAGTTACTGTTTGAGAATCTAAACTTCATGTTACCACCCAACGGTATAGTCGGTATCATCGGTCCCAACGGTGCAGGAAAGACAACACTGTTCCGTATGATAATGGGTATGGAAACATCGGATAAAGGTGTTTTCGCTGTGGGAGAAACAGTGAAGATAGGATATGTGGACCAAGTACACTCAAACATTGACCCGACAAAGACTGTTTTTGAGACTATTGCCAATGGAACAGAGTACATTCGCGTAGGGGGACGAGAGATTAACGCGCGCGCCTATTTGAGCCGCTTTAACTTCACAGGTTCTGACCAAGAAAAGAAATGTGGTGTCCTCTCAGGCGGGGAACGCAACCGACTACACTTGGCACTGACATTGAAAAGTGAGGCGAATGTGCTCCTATTGGACGAACCTACTAACGATATCGACGTGAATACTCTACGTGCCTTAGAAGAGGGACTAGAGAACTTTGCCGGTTGCGCAGTCGTAATATCGCACGACAGATGGTTCTTAGACCGTATATGTACACATATCTTAGCCTTCGAGGGGGACTCAAAAGTGTTCTGGTTCGAAGGTAGTTACTCCGATTACGAGGCTAACAAACGTATGCGCTTGGGTGATGACGCAATGACACCCAAGCGAATACGATATCGAAAACTCGTGTAGTCTGATAGTCAATCAATAGGTTGGTACCATATCTATCCACTCCACGCTGTTACCTACGCACTGCAGGTACTTCTCGCATGTCGGACTTTCACTTATACAACGCATTCAAGTGCTGCGCCAAGCGTATCCCCGCCATGTATAGCTGCCACTCCATCGGCTCCATCCAATGGTAGGCGTAATGGTATGTATTACCGTCCCATGTTGTCTGATAATCATACACTTGTGTAGTGATGTGGTAGGTGTAGAGCAGCATCTGCGCATCCGTCATCGCCTCCACCTCTTTCTTTCGAGCAGCGTAGATATTATGCAGATAACGGGCATATTCCGAGTATGAAAAACCTTTATACTCAATCAGTTTACTGTCCCACACAGTATGTAGGTTAGTCCCCTGACCGAACCATTTCATCCGCACACGGTTACCGCCTAAGTCGTCTTTGTGTCCTAAATGCATCGGACAGAAACGGTCGCCCGAGAGGTGGATATAAAACACCAATGCATCATGGTTGCGCTTGTCGTGGTGCAACAGCACATACAGACTGTCCATCGCACGAAACTGTTCACCACCCGCTTCCGGATAGTGTGCCGTCAGTGCGGCAACCAGTGCCGAGTCGGTCATCTCGGGATCTAAGTCTTGGAAGTGCCACACGAAACTCTGCGGGTAGATGGTGTCACTCTTTATCTCATCGGGCCATGTGGAGAGGTATATCATCCCCTCCTTGCCCAACACACCGTCCACCTGCTTGCGAGCACGGCGCGTGAGGTTGTCGTATGCTATCTGCGCCACTACTCGATGACCTTTCGGACCCCATGCATAGGCAGACGGTGCGATGGCTAATAGGACAATAAAAAAGATGCTAATCGATATTCTTCGTCTCATCATATAGGTATTCTATTTATTCATACAATTCTATCCACTCCACTCTGTTGCCCACGCACTGCAGGTACTTCTCGAACGCAGTGAGGGTTATGACTACCGTTCCACGACAGTCATTAGGATGAAAACTAAGACGCTCGGTCTCCCGCAAGCGCTTGTCTAAAAACAGAATGACATGATGTTCTGTGTCATTGATGAGTCCGAAAGGACTCACGCTGCCAGGTTCCAGTCCGAGATAGCGCATCATCCGTTCCGGACTGGCGAACGACAACTTACCTGGTGCAGGCTGTCCTGCCGCCTGTAGCGATGCTTTCAGACGCTGCTCCAAGTCGTGTATCGCAAGGTCGTGGTCGCAATCGAAGCATATCAGATAGTGCTGATTGCCCTTGTGGTTGCGCATGAAGATATTCTTGCAATGTACACTGCCATCGTTGTGCCACCACTGTTTCGCCTCATCGATAGTCTTGCCCTCGGGATGGTTGTATACCTCATAGGGGATATGGTGGACGTCCAAGTACTCCAACACTACCTTCTGCCGAGGATAATCGGTCTCTATCATAACACTTCTTTCAGTATCTCGGATACGGTAGGATGCGGGAAAACCACCTGACGGAACTCGTCCACCGTATAGCCCATACGTACTGCAAAAGATGCCGCTGCCACAAACTCGGAGCAAGGGCTTCCTATCATATGTACACCTACAATCGTATGCCTCTTCTTGTCGATAATCATCTTGCACAGACCGTTCTCGCCCTCGTTCTCAGCAACAAAACGTCCCGAATAGGTCATTGGTATCTTATGTACCTCGTACGGCACGAACGGTTCATCGGAGGACATGGATGGCGTGAAATCGCCCTCATGTATCTCGTTCAAGTCCTTCTCCGTCAGTCCTACACAGGCTATCTCAGGGTTAGTATATACAACACTCGGGATGGCGTTGTAGGCAATACGTTGTACCGGTACCTGCTTCAGCATGCGGCCTACTGCCACTTCTGCCTGACGGCTCGCCACATGTGCCAGCATAATCTTGCCCGTGACATCGCCCGCAGCATACACGTTATTCAGGTTCGTCCGCATCATCTCGTCAACCACTATCGCTCCTCTGTTCAGCGCAAGGTCAGACAGAGCCTCTAATCCCTGCAAGTTAGCCCGACGGCCAACGGAGATGAGTATGCGTTCCGCCTCATAATCACCGTTCGAAGTACGTACAAGGTTGCCCTGCAACTCTAATACTTTCGTGTCTGTCAGTATCTGCACACCCGACTTGCGGTATTTCTCCACCAGCACACCCACCACCTCTTGGTCGAGGTTAGGAAGGATAACCGGCATCGCCTCTATCACAGTCACTGCCACACCTAACTCATGGTAGAGCGTAGCGAACTCCATACCTATCACGCCACCACCAACGATAACGATAGACTTCGGCAGTTCTGTAGCAGCCAATGCCAATGTCGAATCCCACACATACGGGTTGTCTTTCACGCCTGGGATAGGGGGCACGAAATTATTCGACCCTATACATATCAGCAGGTTCTCTGCCTCATATTGCTCCTCACCGCAAGCAATAACCACCTGTTCGTCGGTGCGACTGACAACACTCGCCGTACCCGTCACCACCGTGCAGTGCTCGTTATTCAGTTTTTGACGGATGCCTGCCACTAATTTACGCACCACCTTTGTCTTGCGTTGCACCATCTTGGCGTAGTCGAAAGCCACACTCTCCGCTGCCACACCGTATTTGACAGCGTGCTGCGCGTTGTAGTACTGCTTGGCACTGTATAACAAGGTCTTTGTCGGAATACAACCTACGTTCAGACACGTACCGCCTAACGCCGACTGCTCAAACAACACTATGTCTTTTCCAGCCTTGGAGGCTGCTTCGGCTGCCGTGTAACCCGCAGGTCCACCACCGATAATCGCTAAATAATACTTCATGGTATATACTGATTTGATTGTTATTATTCTTGACTGTTACTTAATTATGCAACTTATTCCTCTCGTAATATCCTCGCACATACACGAAATAGAACACCACACCCACAAGGTAGAACAGTGCTCCACCCCAGAAAGCGGCATGGTAACTCACGTGTTCCGCTATCGAGCCTCCGACGAACATCCCCACACCCATACCCAAGTCCCAACTGGTCAGCAGCGTCGAGTTAGCGGTACCACGCTGACTATGCGGCGCCATATTGATAAACATCATCTGGAATGCAGGCCACAGATGTCCATTCCCCAATCCGATAATAAACGGTGCCAAATAATATCCTATCGGGTGATGCACCGCTGCAAACAGAAAGAATCCGCTTATCGACACCACGATACCCATTGATGCGTTGCGTACTATTTGTCCCTTCCGTAACGAGTGACTACCCGTCAACCGCGATATAATCAATCCCACAGCAAACAACGTGAAAAACAGTCCCGTACCACTGGTGATACCCATCTCCTCTTTGCCGTAGATGGCAACGTACGTGGACAGGATGCTGTATGCTACTGCCACCGTGAATATCACCAAGAAATGTGCCCAACCTTTCAGCATCAAGAACCTATCTAATGACAGCGGCTGCTTCTCTCTTATCAACTCCCTGTCCCGCAGTTTTAATGTGCTATTCACTATCAAACCCGCCAACGAACAAACCAACGACAGCGCAAACAACATCTCGTAACTGTGGTAATGCGCAAACAGGAACATCGCCACACCAGGACTTATCGCTGTCGCTATATTATTACTCAACCCATAATACCCTATCCCCTCTGCACGACGCGACGAGGGCAACACGTCTATCGCTACCGTACTCAACGACACGCCCGTAACCCCGAACGGAACACCATGGAGCGTTCGGAAGATGGCAAACACAGTCAGACTGCCCGCTATCAGATAACCCCCGAAAAAAGCTGCAGTCAAGAAATAAAACAGCAGCAGCACCGTCTTGCGGGGAAAACTATCTACAAAGAAACCACTGAACGGACGGATGCACAACGCTGCCACAGCATAACCCGACAGTATCAAGCCTATCATCTGTTTATCAGCACCGTACGTCTCGCTCAAATACAGCGGCAACAATGGCGTCAACAACATAAACGCAAAGTACAGCAAGAAATTGCTGCACCACACCTTGATATAATTACTATTCCATAACCTGTCTTGTGGCTCTACCATCCTTTTCTATTATTGCTATCCGACCTGTACCAATTATCTATTACTCCTCAACTGTCACTTGTCTGACTTGCACGTAGTCAGGAACACACGCACAGCATCACCCACCATCTCCACACAAGGACGCTTATGATAATACTCCTCCGTACGAGCAGAGGGCTGAGGAGATTGTGGCGTATGGGATAGCCCCAATAGTTCGGCGCATATCAAACTACCATGTTCCTGCTTAAACTGACCGGCTAAGGCTTGCACCAATGCATAGTTGGCAGCCTTTCCGTTACTATCTCCCGGTATCGAACTACCATTCTCCAACCCTGCTAATAGGAACATACCACAGGCAGCACCACAGGTCTGACGCATCCTTCCTATACCCCCACCGAAAGACGAAGCCAAACGCAGAGCCATCGCCTCATCAATACCATACATATCGGCACAAGCCGCAAACACAGACTGACTGCAATTAAATCCTTGCCGAAACAACTCCTGTGCACGCAATACACGCTTCTCTATCTCTTGTTCTTCCATCTTCAGAGTTACTAAATTAGCGTGCAAAGGTACACCTATTCTACGACATCTCCAAAAATTATAACTCCCATTCTCCCCATAAGACACAATGGACTATGAGCCCCATTCTGCCCATAACCCCATACCGGTACAACGCAAAACAACAGCGTAGCCGAGAATACATCAAATAGTCAACATATAATCTCCTTTGTGCAGCCACTAACGTACAACAAACAATGTGAGCGAAACAAACCACTATACGTGCAATAATCATACGCACTAACGAACATATGCATCCTGACTCCGAATTACTAATTCTTCTTAATAACTCTGTCAGCAGCTCTTCAGCAGAAGATAAGCCGATCTTGAGCAGACATTAACCTGACTATAACCTCCACAAAAATATAGCATTTTTAATATTCAACAACTATACATTCATACATATATACATCATACATCGATATGTCGTCCTTACTATTTATTACTATTTCTTACAATCAATAAGCGTAGCGGTCCTTCTTTCTACTTTCAACTTCTCTCAACTCTAAACACTCAACTCTAAACTAAAAGTTTGCATACCTGCAAATATTGCACTACCTTTGCACCCGCTATCATGCAGATAGAGGAACTGGAACAAATAATGGCACTCCACCCTGAAGTAGACGTGTTGTGTCAAGAGATGAACAGAAAGCCGGCACAACACTTCCTGCTCAAAGGTCTGCACGCTTCTGCGAAAGCCATGATATTGGCTGCATTACAGCAACGTATGCTGGCAACACAGCATACTAAGACAATGGTCATCGTACTTGACAATATAGACGATGCACAATACATGTATGCCGACCTGCGCACACTATCTACAGCAAACATCTATTTCTTCCCTACATCGCATCGACGCAGACAAGCACTCACAGATCAAGCAATGGCTGTGCAACGAACAGAAGTGCTTGCCGCACTCGCCAACATAGATATCGTAGCACCTGTCGTAGTATCTTATCCAGAAGCACTCGCAGAGACCGTACCGCAAAAAGACACATTAAAACAGCATACGATTACCCTGCACACACAACAAGAGATGCACATCTCATCATTAACCGACCAACTCATAGAACTAAACTTCAACAAAGTCGATTTCGTCTATGAACCAGGACAGTATGCAGTGAGAGGGGGTATCGTGGATATATATGGTTTTGCACATGACACCCCGTACCGAATAGACTTCTTTGGAGACGAGATAGACTCTATTCGCGAATTCGACATCGAAACACAACTATCAAAAGATATTGTACAAACGATTGACATCGTAGCAGATGCAAAACTACACGACGAACAAGGCACGTTCATCGACTACCTGACAGGTACAGCCTTATGGATAAGCAACGACTGGTCAATGGCATTGCATAAATGGCAAGATGGTAGCCAAGAAGACACGTGGAAAAAACTCCTACACAACCACACTACACTCGAATTAGCACCAAAAAGCACTTTCGATACGTTCAATACAATCACATTTGACTGCCTGCCACAACCCACTTTCAACAAAAACTTCGACCTGCTGGTCCAAGACCTGCAAGCACGTACAGCCAAGGGGTACAAGATATACATTCTCGCTGACCAAACCAAACAGACAGACCGCCTGAAGGCTATCTTTGACGACAAGGAATGTGGCATACACTTTCTCCCTGTCAACAAAACACTACATGAAGGATTTGTAGATAACGGTGCGAAGATATGTTGCTACACAGACCATCAAATCTTCGAACGATACCACCGCGTAACATTACGGTCAGAGAATGCACGAAGAGGGAAAGCAATCATGACACTCAAGGAGATTAATCAACTCCAAATAGGTGACTACGTCGTGCATGAAGATCACGGCATAGGACGATTTGCCGGACTTATAACAACAAACTTCAATGGGAAACCACAAGAGACCATCAAACTGATATACAGAGGTGGAGATACCCTCTTCGTCAGCATACACAACCTACACCGCATAGCCAAATACAAGGGGAAAGAAGGAACAGAACCCACTATCTCACGATTAGGGTCCGGCGCATGGGAAAGGATGAAAGAACGGACAAAAGACAAAGTCAAAGATATCGCACGCGACCTGATACGACTGTATGCCACACGGAAACAACAACAGGGATTTGCATATTCACAAGACGGATATATGCAACATGAACTCGAGGCATCGTTTATATACGAAGACACACCGGACCAAGCCAAAGCAACGCAGGATATCAAACGAGATATGGAAAGCCAAATGCCGATGGACAGACTCGTCTGCGGAGATGTCGGGTTCGGAAAAACAGAAGTGGCAATGCGAGCGGCATTCAAAGCGACTACAGATGGCAAACAGGTTGCCGTACTAGTACCCACAACAGTCTTGGCACTGCAACACTACAATACCTTCTGTGAACGATTTAACGACTTTCCTGTACGTGTTGAATACCTTAGTAGGGGAAAAACGCCTAAAGAAGTAAAAAACATACTCGCTGACCTTAAAGCAGGAAAGATAGATATCATCATCGGAACACACAAGATAGTCGGCAAACAAGTAGAGTGGCATGACCTCGGACTACTCATCATCGACGAAGAACAAAAATTCGGAGTAACAGTCAAAGAAAGACTCAAAAACCTGCGGACAAATGTGGATGTATTGACACTCACCGCAACACCTATACCACGTACACTGCAATTCTCACTCTTGGGAGCAAGAGACCTAAGCATCATCAATACTCCACCACCAAACCGCTATCCCGTACAAACTGAAACAATAACACTCGATGACGAAGACATACTGCGGGAAGCAATAACACTCGAGATGCAGCGCAATGGACAAGTGTATGTGGTGTGCAACCGCATCGATTCTCTCACACGCATACAACATCGCATACAACGCTTCGCACCTGAAGCACGGACAGTCATTGCACACGGACAAATGCCTACAGACGAGATGGAACAGAGACTCGAGAAGTTCATCAATTACGACTATGACATCCTTATATCAACTACAATCATCGAATCGGGAGTGGATATACCCAATGTCAATACGATCATTATCTATTCTGCACAGAACTATGGATTAGCAGACCTGCACCAACTGCGGGGACGCGTAGGACGATCAAATAGGAAAGCATATTGCTACCTCGTCACACCGGAAAAATCACTACTGACAACAGAAGCAAGACGAAGATTGGACGCTATATCAACATTCACAGAACTGGGAGTCGGATTCAATATTGCCATGCAAGACCTCGATATAAGAGGAGCAGGAAATATGCTGGGGGCTGAACAAAGTGGATTTATAGCCGACCTTGGATACGATACATACCAACGCATCTTGTCCGAAGCCGTACAAGAACTCAAAGACGAGTTCTCTACAACACAAAAATCCACTGAAAACACACCTGTACAAACCATACCCCTACCATCCAATATCACCAATCATAACAATTGGTGCAACGATAGCCAACTCGAAAGCGACCTGCCACTGTGTTTCCCGGCAGAGTACATAGAAAATGTATCAGAACGTATCACACTCTATCGGGAATTGGACAACATAACAAATGAAGACGCATTACAAGACTTCAGAAAACACCTTATAGACAGATTTGGAGAAATACCAACGATGGCTGAACAACTGCTTAACGTGGTGCGATTACGTTGGATATGTTGCCGATTGGGGATAGAGAAAGTCGTCCTTAAACAAGGACACATGACACTGTTCTTTATCCGTAACAACGATAGTTACTGGCAATCCGAGACATTTGGTCATGTCCTGCAGTACGTGTGCTCACGACCACAACGCTGCACACTACATGAAGAACGAGATAAACAAGGGAAAGCCACGGGCAAACGCTCTGTTACCATACAACAAGTCAATACTATATCCGGAGCACTCACACTGCTTAACAAAATAGTTTAAACTCATAGACCGCCACTTCTACCACCGCAGCCTACTACCATTAGGATCACAATCTACTACCATCACTAACTACCACTGCCCGTAGAAACATATCTACTAACGCTCTTCAAAAGTGCCATCTGTATAGAATATCAGTACTTTCTGCACACTACGAGCAGGTTTCGAATCTATACCTTGGGACGACGCTACAATACCCAACGTACCTATACCGCTATTCTTCTGCTTATTAGATGCTTCTTCTAATCTTGTAGAAGGCGTTTCTACATTACTGTAAGAAACAGACTCATGGGTGCCCATATCAGGAAATAACGTACGAGAGGACTCCTCGCTGCTGTCATTGATATACATACTACCAGCACCTGTAATGAGCCATAAACAACTAATACTACGAAAACGACGCAGGATAGCCTGCATCACCTCTAAACTGGGTCTATTACGACCTCCCAAGATATTGGAGATGGTACCTGCACTTATGCCGACCTCCTGAGAGAACTGCTTTGCATTCATACCCTCGCACTCCATTATTTTAACCAATCGATCACGTTCACTCATAATAATACAAACTTAATAACTGAATCTCGACCGCAAAGATAAGAAAAATACTTCACATACACAAAATAGAATATATAGAAATCTTACACCATCACCTATTTACATCCGTGTATACTTAGGAAATACACAATCCTGAATACATGCAGCATATGTACTTGAATATAAGTGCTTCTGTGCGGGAAAACCGTAGTTGAAGCAGTATTCATAATATGCAGAATAACAGCACAGATATTTAATTACATAGTGTAATACCACCTGTATGCGCCAATACTGCACACATAAACACGCAATACCCAACCCGACACTTTGTATATACACACTAACTTACTGATAATAAAAGTATTATGCTACTACATATCGCACAATACGTCCTATCGTATCCGCCTTATCACATAGGATAGCGGCGTATTCACACTTGTGGTGTATACACTTGTCTTATCGTATATATTTGTGAAGTGCAGGCTGGTTTATCGTGATAACTATATAGATGTTCACAATCTAATGCTACTCCACTCCATCGATTTCTACAATGTGTATAGAGAAAAATACAGTGAATTTAGTGCGTTTCTCAAGAATTGAATAATCAAAACTAAGGACATAATAGAATAAAATATACAATTCTTGTACATTAACGTAATTCAAAATCAACCTGATTACAAGAGCCCCCTACTTACACTTTTATAGTGCAACACATGAATACTCGCTCATAATCACAGTATTAGTACAC
>CAVEZM010000016.1:0-42120 GCA_963620225.1 Acidaminococcaceae bacterium
TAGAAGAGACTATCAGCGGCACGAAAGCCTACAACAAACGCGAACTCGGCAAACTCGTCGGCGGACATCACCATAGCGTTGCCCTGCTCATCGAGGACAGGCTTGTCCTGCTCGTCAATGAGCGTTACACTGCCGTCGGCGTTGCGGTAGAAAGCGACCTCCTCGTTATTTTGGTCACGGTAATGCTCCACGCCCTCTTGGGCTGCGGCGGGTGCGCCTGCGAGGTTGAGGAGATATGCATCAACAGGCAAGCAACAGTACGGCAGTATTAGAGGAACGCATTACCCGCTTGGGAAAGGCTATGAGTTAATGTGTTGATAATTAACAAAATAGTAATATCTCTATATCGTGCAACAGAGGTATATCATGGGTACTATTATGGCGGTAATTATTGTTCATTTTTTAGGGTTACTGTTTTACAGAATAGTTAGACATTCTCATTCTTGTTTGTGCGAGAAAGTTTCAACTGATCCTTAAGCCTAAATAACAAGGGAGGAATAGTAAACGCCATTACAACGACACTCATCATACCAATCAGTGTGACAGCACCCAAAGAATACATCGCAGGGTGTTTAGAGAGCACCAACACTCCTATACCGATAAGCAATATCAGTGCAGACAGCAATATCTCACTGCGAAACTGAGGAAGAATGGACCTGCCCGTTTTGCGCTCATACTCAAGTCCTTCTACTATAAAAATAGTATAGTCATCTCCCTGACCAAATACAAAAGCAGCCAGTATAATGTTTACGATATTGAATTGTATGTCAAACAGGTGCATGAGTCCCAATATCCACACCCACGATACAACCATAGGGACAAATGCTACAAACGCCAACCATAAGTTACGAAAACTGAAACACAAGAACACGAAGACAATCAATGAGCAGACAATACCGATATAGTCAAAATTATCAGATAATGAAGAAGTGATTTTCGCATTAACATTCTCAATGGTAAAAGCCATGACCTTAGTATCGAGCAAAGATAACACTTGTGCCTCGTGGGCAACAGGTACAGCCAGTTTATCCACTAATAGCATGTTATCTATCCCTTGTAAGCCCTTATAGTATCCACGAAAGAATAACGCAGCAACAGGTTGGAAATAGTCCCAGTCTTGCGGTGTATAGGTTGTGTTAAGTGTTGTGAAAAACGTATCGAAAGCATCTTCAGAAAAACCATATGCCGCAGCCACAGATGAGATATTAGTTTGTAAGTGTTCTCTGTATCGGTCACAGAAACTCTGCCAACAGTGTAACCGTTGCTGTTGCATAGTTTCAGAAGGGAGATAAGACACTGCAGACCGTTTTGTTGCTATTAGATTTACGGAGAGCAACGAATCTAATATAGGCTGCATTTTCTCACTTTGTATAGCAATATCTGACCAACGAGTACCCTCATACACCATGTAAGCCGTATGAGTATCCACACTCTCACCCGCGAGCGATGCAAAGTAGGTAACATCTCTTCGCTGCTGCGCAGTCATATAGTTGATATTGGACAGATTAGAGTCGAAAGATATTGAGGGACAAAAGAAAGCCAAAACCAATGTAATAATCCCCAGCACAACCATTGCAATACGACTGTTATGGATAGAGTATTTGCTCAAGTGTGGCAGAATAGGCTGTTGATATTCTCCAAACAGTTTCTCTTTAGGTAATAAATGGGGTAAATAGATAATCGAGAACAATATCGTTCCTATCAACATGGCGGCAGCGAATATGCCTAAATCACGCAGAGCAACAGCACGTAATGGGAGTAATGTCAAGAATGCAGCCACAGTGGTGATATTACCTATCACAAGCGGAGAAATAACCTCCTTGAGATTAGTGCGAGTATCTTGAGTATAATGCCGATGCACAACAACATGAAGAGGATAATTGACTGCTATACCTATGATGACAGTACCTATACCAATAACAATCAAAGAGACATTGTGACAACACAGTGCAACAGCAGCAAGACCGCATAGCATACCAAAGGCAACCGTTAACAGGATATACAAAATCTCCTTAGGATACCTAAAAGTCAGCAAGAGGAGCAGTACAATAAGCACTACGGCTAAACCAATAGCAATTAAACTATCTGTTTTTATCCGGTGTGCATTCTCCACAGCGATAACTGGGGCTCCCATCAGGCGTATGTTGACACCTGGATAGGAAAGCATGATTTGACCGGCAATCGTATTCAGTTGGTCGATGAATAAGGCGTTATTTCGTGTTTCTGATGCTCCATAAGGTGAAGTAAGGTAGGCAAAAGCAAAGCGGTTGTCGGACGACAGCATATACCCATCCGTGGAGGTGAAGTGTTCAGAGGTGGGAAGAAAAGCCCTTAACTTTGAGACAACAGGACCAAACAAGTCAAGCGGGTCTGACTGAATACGACTCGCTGAAAAAGAAGACAAGGGGAGTAACAATTGTTGCTTATTCGCCTGTATTTCTGTGGTAATATAATCCGGTTGTGCCAATAGGCTATCCATATATGCATAGTCTGCAGGAGTCAGAAAATACGGGATGTTCCTATATACCCAATCTATGCCATCCATATACTGCTGCATGTCTATTTGCGTAGTCAGCACAGGCATATCGCCTTTGTCTTCATAGCAAGATTGATAGGCGTCAACAACGTCCAATAAGCGGGATACATTTAAGGTTGTATCCTCAAAAAGTATCATAATCCTATCCGCGTCCGAGAACTCTTGATAGAGCCGCATCGCCTTTTGCTCCTTGTCGTCAAGGGGTAAAAAGTCTGATATATCCTCGTTGAACGATAGAGTCAAAGACAAACCGACCAGTAACAGACATACTATAACTAAACTCCCCCACAACATACAGCGGTGTCGTGCGAAATAATCATATATGGCAAGAACCACTTTCATTATCGCTCGTCTATGAATTTGACAGGCTTGCGTGCTTTCGCAGGGAAATTTACACGTTGAATAGAGTCATAAGGAAGTACTTCCACCTGAGGTGCTACACGCAAACGAGAACGGAACTTATCCTTCAAGTCCTTGATGATATACTCAGTAGAAAACTCTGAGTGAGTACTAATCTGCACAATGACTTCATCAGTACCTGCATCTGTAGAGCAGACACGGACAACATAGTTGGCCACATAGTCCGTATTATCCAACACATCATTGATGGCTGGTGGATAGATGGTAGTCCCTTTAAGTTTTATCATATTGTTCTTTCGTCCCATGATAGGAGTCAAGCGATAGGAGTTTCGTCCACAAGCACATGGCTCAACTATCTTGGCAGAGATATCACCTGTACGAAAACGCAAAAGCGGCATCCCCTCTACGCCCAGTGTAGTAACCACGACCTCCCCACTCTGTCCGTCCGGTACCGGTAGATTGTCTTCACCTATAATCTCCACAATAATCAGTTCCGGATGAACGTGTCCCCCACAGCCATAATCACACTCCGAGAAGGTGGCAGACATTTCTGTAGAAGAGTAAGTAGCGTATAGTTTTACCTCCGGCCACTTGTCGTGAATTTTCTGTCCCAAGAGATTGAGATGGAAAGTCTGATCCCGTAGTCCTTCACCTATCCCTATGATCTTACGAATAGACGAGTGCCGATAGTCTATATGGTTCTGTTCCGCATACTCAATCAAACGAAGTATAAAAGAAGGAACGCACATAATAGCATTGGGTTGTATGCGTCTGATCGTATCCCATTGCAGTTCCGGTATTCCATTCCCCACGCGTATAATACTTGCTCCCATATCACGTATGCCCAACCAATAGGCTAAACCTGCCATGAAACGCTTGTCTATCGTGGTCATCAGTTGAAGGATATCCCCTTTATGAATACCTGCACAAGCGAAAGACTTATGCTCATTATAGGCAAGACGCTGTAAGTCATGTTCGGTACAACCAAACGTGACCGGGTCACCAAGTGTACCAGAAGTAGTGATATAGTCAATAATATCCTGGCGAGTGACACAAAGGAAATCTTCATTGTATAGTTGAAGGTCTTTCTTCTCAGTGAAAGGCAAGCGCACTAAATCGCCTATGGTCCGGATAGTACGGATATCTATGCCACACGAATCAAACATACGATGATAATATGGCGAATGTTCGTTCAGATACAACAGTTGCTTACGTAACAACTCCTCCTGATATGCCTGAATGGCTTCTATTGATTGACACTCAATATCCATTGTAGATAAGTTTGTTTCCATTGTCTCGATTCGTTAGTTCCCTTAGTGTCGGATGCGCCAAAACCATGACCGCCTGTATCATAAGAGATGTATGTATGTGGTATATGCTGTGCTGTCAATACAGAATCCAATAATATGGAATTACCATGAGGGACAGTAGGATCATCTTTGCAATTAAGCAAGAACACAGGAGGACAATCTGCCGGTATATGCTTCTCAAGAGAAAGCGAATCGCGCATTTGTTTATTGAACTGTCTCCATACTCCCAATGCTCCTCGTCGAGAACGAGCATGTGTCAGGTTTTTATCCGACATAGTGACTACGGGATAAATCATCCCTATAAACTTTGGGCGGTAAGCAGTGCGGTTGTATGCATATGACATCATGGCAAGATGTCCGCCTGCAGAAAACCCCAAAACGCCAATCTTTGTCGTGTCAATATGATATTCACTTGCTTGTGTATATACCTCTGCCAAGGCTTGTTCTACATCCATAAGCATATCGGGGTAGTGATGTCCCAAGCCAAAGAATCGGTACCAGAACACCCATGCACTGACAGACGCCACACTGTATTTGAGAACAAAAGCATTGACCCCGTTGCTCTGTAACCACTCTGCGGTCTGTATCCCCTCATTTTTCATATCGAGCCAATGATAACTCCCTCCCGGGCAGATGACAACTGCTATACCTGTATTGTTGACGGAGTCAGCAAGAAACGGTGTCAGAGTTTGATACTTGCTACCGAACAACGAGTATGCAAAGGATAAGAGAAGAATAAGGTATATGTATCGCTTGTTATTGATCATATTGTCGTATTGCTTTTACTGTTTCGATTGCCGTATAAACTGTTCCACATATGCCATGCAAGTAACAGTTCTGTCCTGTAAGAAATAGATTAGGGATACGTGTAGTAACACGTCCCAACGCAGTTTGCATACCATACATAGCCCCCTCAGGTGTGAGATAATCATCACGATACGTCAGCGATGTAGCAGAGAAACAGGTCTCTATACCCGTTTTGATGTTCGGTATAACACTTTCTATGGCATCTATCACCCGGCGGGACAGAATATCTTTATAAGTCTCATACGCAGTGTAATCCGCCTGTCTGTTCTCTTTCCATTGTGCAAAGTCTTCATAAGAACAGGACATGACACACTCCATAGTACGCGCATAGTGTGTATCAGCGTAGGAGGTATAGAAGAGGATCTTCTTGTCCGGAATATAATGTGTGACTGTGTCGTATGGAACAGTCCCCTCTTTGAGAACGATATGCAATTTGAACACTCCCTGTGTTTCTGCAGATGACAAGATAGTCTGTGTGGTGATAGGACGGAATATGGTAGCATCCACTATCCGAAGCAACTGTTTTGGATGTAATGAGGACACCACTTTGGAGTAAGCAAAAGAGTGCTTATCCGTCAGGACTGAACAGACTATACCGTTGTCAATGTGTATCTTCTTCACTCTCTCTTCCGTCAACAAACGTCCACCATGTCGGGTAATATAGGTACATAATGATTTGACTAACGTCCCTGCCCCATCGGTCAATCGGTATGCACCACTTGCAAAATACTTCCACTCAGCCTCACCAATCAGTTCTTGAGGCGAATAATCAAATGTCGTTCTCTCAAAGGCAATCGATATTCCTAATCGTTTTAAGATACTACCGACGGGTTCCTCTTCTGCCAATCCGCAAATCACATGTGTCCCTGTCTGCCATGTAAATCCCAATCGTTGATACGAATACATTCCTCCGCCACAGACAGGTAGTTGTTCCAAAACCGTTACTACGTACCCTATCTCTGCCAATAGTGCCGCTGTAAACAAGCCACCTACTCCTCCACCGATAACACAAACCGTATCATTATCGGATTTACGTAATAAATTCGTATAGTATAACTCTATAGATTTCGTACGTTGTCTATATCCAACTCCAAAAGAGGTATCTGACGTGGGTATGACTGGCAATACATCCAATGTCACTCGTCCGGGACGAATACGGAACTCATTTTTAGACATTACGTCAAACATACCACGGATAAACAGTGGGCAAATATCAAGATTCAACTGCTCTGCTATATAACAAGCCCCTCTATGGAAACGTCCTATCTCCCCCGTTTTCGTGCGTGTTCCCTCTGGGAATATTAACACAGAATACCCGTCTTGCACCAACTTAGATATTCGTTGAATAACCTTTTCCCTATCTCTTGTGATGGGTAAGCAATCCGATAGTCGGAGTACTACTCCCAATAATGGATTATGCCACACCCAACCTTTAGTCAGTACAATCAGTTTGGGTGTGATAGCGAACAGTAATATCACGTCCAATATAGATTGATGATTACATATATACATCATTGGCCTCTCACCAAACTTATGGTCTAAAGGGTTATTGACAGTCACCTGCAAGCCCGGTATATGGTTCACACACCACGCGGCAGCCGCAGCAATAAACTTACGATAGTATAACTTGGCTTTCTTCGAGTGTCCGAACAACAAAAAATATATCAATGATAACGGCTCAACGATACAGAGCATAGCAGGTGCCCATATACCGAAACTATATATAGTACGCCAATACATCATAGGATAGCCATACACAATGGCTCCTATACAAAGAACTGTGTTCAGGATGCTTATCCGAGTAAAGTCCACAGCAGGTCGGAAATGAGATATACGTTCTTCCTTAGGAGGATAATAGACACGGATAGGGACAGGTATCAGTGGGATATTGTGCCATGCAGCCAGCACCAACAACTCTAATTCTGCCTCATAACGGGAGGTTAGGAGAGAGAGCCCTTTGAGTCGTTTGACAGGATAGATACGCATACCTGTTTGTGTATCCGGTAGATTGACATGCGTTTGTAGGCGGAACCAGAAATTGGAGAACTTATTGGCGAACCGGTTCTTACCAGGCATATTCTCTGCGGTTAAGTTGCGACTGCCTACTATGAGCGAATACGGATGCAGAGCCAATGCTGATAACAACAGGGGAATGTCTTCCGGATAATGCTGTCCGTCAGAATCAATGGTCAATGCATATTCGTACCCTAACTCTATTGCCTTACGTAATCCCTGTTTGAGTGCATATCCCTTACCCTTATTGTGCATATAGGGAACAATGACAATAGGATATTCTATGCTCTGCAACAACGCCAAAGTGTTGTCTGTACATCCATCTACGACCACAATAATATCTTGGATATATGAATGTGTGCGTTGGATGACGTCCACAACAGTACCACCGTTGTTATACGTTGGTATGAGGGCGCATATATGTGGCGATGAAGCGTGCATAGGTATGTTGTGCATCTGTAATCGTTACCTGATATTCTTGTTCGTTGCGTGGTATAAACGTATAAACTAACTCTGCGGCAGGTGGTACTATCCGTAAAAACTTGAGATTAGCAATATGTACTATCTGCTGTTGCATCAGTTCTTCCGCTATCTGCAACAGGCATGCACCTGGTGTGATGGGCATGTCGGGGAAATGGGCTTTATATATAGGATGTTGCGCATTCAGTACAATGGTAAAGCGCAACCCGTCTTTCTGTATTATATGACAGAAACTTCCTATTAACATAATCAGTTCGCGTCTATCTGTACATTATAAAAAGATATGGTACTCTTGTCTCCGTTTTTCTCTGTGAGAACCACATGTTCTGCTACATGCGTACTCTCGTTGAGTGTGATTTGAACAGATTGAAAGAGTTGCCTGAGTTCTCGTTTTTTCGGTGTTAACAGATATGTGTTTCCCTCTTGTACGACAGCAAAGTCGGCACTATCTTGCAGATAATCACCAGAGATAGTATTCACGATAAACTGCAGCAGTTGTTGTACTTGTGGTGATGTCGCGGAGTTACCCAATTCCCATTTACCCGTATCCGGGGAGATATACTCCCAGCACATCTTGTCCGGTGCATGATAACTGAGACGCCCTGTTGCCACTTGTGGTTCCTTGAGCATACGTACCTCCTTTACCTGTGTAAAGTCAGCTTCAATACCCAATATCGTGCACAATATCAATGAAAGAATCATATTACCTTTAGTTTACAACAAAATAGCATCCCGCCATTATCAATACTATTCCTATCCACTGCGTCCATGCGATACTCTCATGAAACACTATCATAGCCGCCAACATCCCCATCACATAAGCCATACTGGATAAAGGATACGCATGCGAGAAGGGGTAATGTTTCAGTATATACATCCACATCAGTCCGGCAGCGGTGAACAAGAAGCCGCAGCCAAGCCACCACCAATTTGTCAGTTGGTTATGAATAAAACTCCACGACCAGCTGCAAGCCCCCACTCCTTTGAGAGCCAACTTCAGCATCACTTGCCCTCCGCATAAGAAGATGCTTTGTATCAGGACTAATATAAACAATCGTAACATAGGATAGATATCAATCTTTTGTGAATAATTGTATTTCAGATATATCCGCTGAGTGCTTACCAACACGATGCAGCATAGTATCCCACTCTTCGACATACTCATCGAAGGTGATGAGCAAGGCTGATTGAATCATATCTAACTGCATCTGCATAGTAATATCCAATATAGCATTATCTTTGGAACAGGTGCCATTGGAGTGAGTTATGTTGTACCCTGTATTATGCATTTGAATAGCGAGCAGTGACGCCATGGTGTTGTGCGTAGATTGCATAAACAGTGTGGGTCTGTAATCTGTCTCTTGTGAAGCAAGCATATCTTGTAGAAAAGCCACTGAGTTCGCCATGCACCCATATTGTGTTGCACACACGATAGCGTCCGGGACGACAGATCTCTCAGATAACACCTGCAGCACGCCTGCCAATGTCTGTCGTATCTGCCGTGTCATTCGCCGTGCCTCTCTCGGAGCGATATCTGTTCGGTAGTCCACCTCCTCACCATACAGGGCAGGTGTGGAACAGACGGAACACTCTTTGTTGCAGGTTGACAAGTCATGCCCATAACGGCTTAGCAACAAAGACGAGTCATTCCCTCCAAAGCCAAAGGAGTTACACAGCGCATAGTCTATAGCCTTTCTCACGTTGTGTGGCGTAGGTGTAATGCCCCCCTCTTCCGAGTCCTTCCAACGCAGGTTGGCAGGCACCAGGCTATGTTGCATACATAACAGACAGATGACGGCTTCTATAGCCCCTGAAGCCGAAGTCGTATGTCCTGTAAAAGACTTGGTAGAGGACACCAGAGGTACCTTTTCCGTCCCGAATAGCCGTTCCATCGCGCGACTCTCCGTCATATCATTGTTGGGTGTACCCGTTCCATGTGCGTTGATATAATCTACTTGCGCAGGGCTCACCCCGGCCATAAGCAGTGCTTGTTGCATTGCCAAGTATGCCCCGTCTCCGTTTGGCGAGGAGGCTGTTTGATGATAGGCGTCACATGCATTACCATACCCTGCCACATACCCCAAGATATTAGCCCCGCGTATCTTGGCTGTCTCTTCATCTTCTAAGACAAGGTATGCTGCTCCTTCTCCCAGGTTCAAGCCAGAGCGTGTGGCATCAAAAGGACGACACAAGTCTCTGTCCAATATCATCAACGAGTTGAAACCGTTGAGATGGAACAGACTAAGACACTCTGAGCCACCGACCAGCGCACGCTTTACCCTTCCTGTACGCAGCATATTAGCCCCTAAGATAATGGAGTTGAGAGCAGAGGAGCATGCCGTAGAGGGTGTCATGGTGTAGGCGAAGTCCCCTATATGTCGTGCTATCGTCTGTGTGTGAGCACCTGCTTCATGAGCGAGGATATAGTCCGTATGTTCTCCTCTCTGCCAATCTTGCCAGTACTGCTCTGTTGTATCCATGCCTCCTACTGTAGTTCCAGAGATAAAGGCTGCATCCGTAACATCGTTAATCTTCGCTTGTGACAGGGCTTCTCGAGCCGCGTATAAGCCCAAGAGAGATGTTCTACTGATCGTTTCATCCGGAGTAATCTGTAGTAGGGACCGTAGGTTCTTATTGGACAGACAGACTTCACCTACCGGTAGGTCGGAATGCACACTATGCAGGTTATGCATCGTAGAGATATTACACCACTCTGTTACAAGCGATGCTATGGTCTCGTGTTGGTTGTTTCCAATAGCAGAGATGATACCTATTCCTGTAATGGCTATCTTCACTTGGTTCGATTATTCTGAATAAACTCTGCCATAGTACGGACTGATTGGAATATCTCCTTTCCTGCCTTGGGGTCTGACACTTTGATGCCATAGGAACGATCCATAAGAACTATCAGTTCGAGTGCATCGATGGAATCGAGTCCTAATCCACTACCAAAGAGAGGTGCATCGGTATCAATATCCTCGGGTGTCATATCCTCAAAGTTTAGCACCTCTATGATTTGCTGTTTAAGTTGGTAAATCAATTCTTCCATATTAGTTTGATATTTGCATAAAAGTTATTTTCACTAAGACATTCTGTCCACCCTACCAATGCCGATTGGTAATTGGTTGTATTAAGGGTCAGTTCCGCTAAGGAGAATAGTGTCTGAGGATTGTCCAAGACATAGAAACAGGTCTCACCATTGTACTTATTGCGGATAGCAATCTCGCCTGTTACGATGTTAGGTAATGTATATACGAACAAGGCGGGGCTGGGATAGTAGCTAGCACTATCCGAGATTGTTCTCCGGTAATCGTTATCGTTCTTGATAGAGGCCTGTCTATTTCCAAAGACGACTATTCGGTTATTGTTCGGGACGAAGCGTGGTGCACCTTCGTATTGGAGGATCAGCTCGGAGCCGATAAAACCCAATTTGGATAGCATATCCATCTTGAAGAACTTAGGATAGTTGCCGATACTATGGTATAATTCGGTCAGCAGTTTGTCGCCCGTTTGTTCACAATGGATAGTTGTTCCATTGAGGATTACCTGTGTTGGTGTTATTGTTATTTCTATCGATGTGCGTGCCATAATCAACCATAGCGAAAGCAGGCAGCCGCGTTACAGCCACCAAAGCCCGATAACATTTTGATAAAAGTATTCGTTGATAACGGCAAGCGTCTATTATCAGCAGATATATTCAGTGGATACGTCGTTCCGCTATGTGCATAACGAGGGTTTCCAACGAGAATACCTTGTTCGACAAGCAGCATAGATAGTATCGTTTCTAAGATGCCTGCCGCTCCTAATGTGTGTCCGTAGTAACCTTTGAATACAGCGATAGGGACATCACACAAGCCAGTGCGGTGAATGGCTATCGATTCCATCTCATCATTGTATAGCGTGGCTGTACCATGTACACTCATCAGTCCGATTTGTGAAGGTGCCACCACGGACAGTATATCCGACAGGCATAAGAAAGTACCCTCTCCTGTTCGACTTGGTCCTGATATATGGTTGGCATCATTGTGTACAGAGCCTGCTACATATTGCCATACGGGCTGTATATCGGGTCTTTTGTTTGTCCATACCATCGTAGCAGCGGCTTCTCCGAGGTTAAGTCCTGTTCGTTCTGCATCGAAAGAGCAACATGGCTCTTGTGATAAGGCTTTGAATGATTGAAAGCCTGAGACAATGAACTTACTCAACACATCACAACCTATGACCACAGCGTTGTCGTACCTCTGTGAAGATAATAAGCGAGCCGCTACTATCTGTGCATTCACTCCTGATATGCAGGCATTGGATACGATAACAGGAGCATTGGGATTATGGAAATATGCTGTAATCTTCCTTGCGGGTGTCAATAGGTCCAAGTCATCCCCCTTGGTGGTAGAAAGTATAAATACGGTTCTCTCATCAGAGGCATCTATTTGGCAATGTGTTAGTGCTTGTTTGGCAGAAGTTATACACAAGTCTATGAAGTCAGGTTGCTTAGGGAACATCGAAGCACAGAAGGGCTCGACATCTGCAAAGTGATGTGTATATAGTTGCAATGCACTCTTACCTGCCATGACAGCCTGCAGGTTTTCTTCCGAGGTGTTGCCTATAGGGGATACTATGTTATGTGCGATGCAATACATCTCAATCAGTTAATTGCGAGTTTAAGCAGTGCTTGTGCAATTAGTATATCGTTGGAATAGCACTTGCATTGGAATAGTGATATATCGAAGACGTGCTCCAACAAGATCACTTCTGTTGTGATAGTATCATGCAAGTGGGGATGCTGCTCAATCGTCATTTCTCTGACAGCACCGATATAACCGATACGTACAGATTCCTGTTGTCGGGTCTGTATATATCCTGTGCGTGCTGCACATGTCTGTGCCATATTCTCCAGTAAACCTGCCGATGTCAAATCATTTTCCTGCAAGAGAGGGCAGTTATCCGTTATTGTAAATTGGGATACTGCTTTCTGTCCGGATACTTCGAGCAGTCTGTCCACAAACACGAAAGGTGGTCTTTGTGGGATAAGATCCAATATATTGCTTTCCGTGTCTATCATTGTTTCCAGAAATCATAGTAATTGAACCATTGATAGGGATATTGGAGAGTTTGCTGTTCCAATGCTGTTGCATATTGTTGCGCTATATCTTGTGTGCGCTGACTACGAGGCAAGGACATATCCACTTGTAGTTGTTGTATCTTTACTTCGTATTTGTTCCACCGTGTCTTGAATACAAACACCAGCAATACCGGTTTTTGCATTGTGGTGCATATATGGAACGGTCCTGCCGGCAAGTGTACTGTTTGCCCTAAGAACGGACAATCTACATGTTTAGACTGCGTTATACGGTCGGCAGCCATAGCAACTATCTCACCACGCTCCAGGGCACTATTGACAGCGTAGATATGATTCATACTATTTGGGAGCATTGGTATCAGCCATAGATTATTCTTCTGTAATGCGTTCGTTCTATTGCGCATCACTGTTTCTGTTTCTCCTGCATACGTCAACACATTCATTTTTTTGTATGGAGTAGCTAAACCATACCCTGCCATTTCAGAATTGCCGAGATGTGAGAACAAGACTATAAAGCCGTCGTTTCCGTCACGCAGATTTGCGAACAGAGGCATATTGTGTATATCGATATGGAACGTACAACCTGCGTATACCGCAAATCTATCCATGATGGCTTGTCCGAAGCAGAAGTAACTATGATATGTATCCAAGCATGCCTGCAGGCGTGTACGTTTTCTTCGTCTATGAAAGTGGAAGACAGCTCGTGTGGCAGATGGGCGCACTATCATATACCACAGTAGCCAAATGCTCATCACGCCATAGATGACACGGATATCCACATGCTTGAAGAGCACGATCAATGCGCGCTGTTGCCATGTGGTACCTCCTGTCTTCCCCGTCCACTGCATAGCGTTACAGATGTTGTTCGATGTAGGTATATAGTTCGTCCAATGTCTTTACGGCTTTCAACTCCTGAGCCGTAGGTTTAAAGCCAAACTCTCGTTCTATAGCAACTACTATATCTACGAAGTCCAAGGAGTCAATACCCAAGTCTTGTTTCAGTAGAGCAGTAGGAATCAGTTTGTCCTGCTCTATTTCAAACTCATCTACGAGGATGGAACATACTTTGTTTGTAAGTAATTCTCTTGTCATATATCTATCTTGTTTTGTTTTTGCAAACTATGATACTATGTCCCCCATTGCCGATATAGTCATGTATCGTTTCTACTTCTATCCCTGCAGCAGCAATAAGTCTTGTCATATCGTCTGTATTATACATCTTGCTATTACCATTCGCCATTGCTGTGAAGTATAGTGATGTCTGTGTCAGGCAGAAGGCTGCAGGTGCATAGTTTTGCCTATCCCATAATGTCTCCATGATATAGACACGCGTATGGTTATCCATGATTTCCCGAACCCTCGACAAGATAGACACTATTTCCTCTTCGCCAAAGCAGTCGAGGAACTGTGACATCCATATCACATCATAGTGTTTGTCTTGTGGCAGAGTCTGCATTGGGTCAAGCAGGTTGACTCCTATTCCATGAATACGTTCTGCTCCGGTCTTTCCTGCAATAGACTTTTTCATCAGTTTTATCTGCTGTGGGAGGTCGCACACTGTCACTTCTATCTCTGGAGAAGCACTCACGCATTGTAGTGCAAACCGTCCTGTATTCCCCCCGATATCCAATAGTGTTTTTGTTTGGTTCGCACATATAATCTGCAGTGCTTCCTTAAACGAATGGTCTGAATAGTAGTGGTCGAACCCGAACCATGATTTCTGTACTTGTTCAGGTAAAGATGACAGTCCCTCGTAGATAGTATCCCAATCTCCGAAGTGTCTTAGTCCCTCAGGTTTACCTTGTTCCAATGCTTTATCCAAGTGGAACCATCCTTCGTAGTTGACATCATGGTTGAAGTCTATATCGGCACGTATCATTTGGTCATTTAGCAGAAACCATCCTGTCTTTGAGAGCGAATAGCGGTCTGTGTCGGTGTCTATTATAACCGTGTACATTGTTAGTGAAGACTCGAGCAGGCACTTCACAGCGTAGTGACTTAATCCCGTCTTCTCGGCAATCTGTTCGACTGTCATTCCCTTGTCTGCCTTCTCAAGCAATTCAAATATACCATAGTGTATCATCAGGCGTGCTACCTGGAAAACGGCGGGTCCCCATGAGTATATATGAGCCAGATACTGCGCTTCGCTTGCGCTGAACTGCTCTTTGGTATAATGTTGTTTGAGTGTATCGAATAATCTCATATACGAACAATGTTTGACAATACTAAGGCACTGTTTGTTCCTCCAAAGCCAAATGAATTACTCAGCACATGATTAACGGGTGTATCTATTGTCTTTGGGGCTAACCGTAACTTTTTTGCTGTCTCATCTATATTTTCCAAGTTGATATTTGGTGCAATGAAATGGTGTTGCATCATAAGCACGGAATAGACTGCTTCGCTTGCTCCTGCCATCCAGCACTCGTGTCCTGTCATTGATTTGGTGCTGGATATCCATGTTTTTTTATTTGCAAATAGACGGCTTAGTGCTATTGCTTCTTCAGCATCTCCTTGTGGTGTAGATGTAGCATGTGCATTGACATAGTCAATAATCTCTGCAGTTATGTCCGCATCGTGCAAGGCACGTTGCATAGCGATAAAAGAGCCTTCTTCACTGGGTTGTGAGATGCCTCCTCCATTGCTTGAGAAACCATACCCAGATACTTCTGCCAAGATGTTTGCTCCCCGTGCTACGGCGTGTTCATATTCTTCCAAGACGAGAGCCGCCGCTCCTCCACTGGGTACCAGTCCATCTCGTTCTTTGTCGAAGGGTCGTGAGGCGCGTGTAGGTTCGCTGGTGTGTGTGGAGAAAGTGCCAAGAGCATCGAATGCAGCCATGGCGTATGCATTGACTTCTTGTGCTCCTCCGACGAGTATCATATCTTGCAGTCCCTGTCTGATGAAGAGTGTCCCTATTCCTATAGCGTGGCTACCACTGGCACATGCTGCAGATACGGAGAAATTGATTCCTCGCAGGTGAAAGATGGTAGACAGGTTCATGTTCACCGTAGAGTTCATGGATTGAAATATCAGTCCTGAGCCGACGAGAGCAGAGTCATGTTTCTCGCGCATTATCTCATGTGTTTCTATCGTCGCTTGTGCAGTACTGTCGTTACCAAAGAGAACTCCCACCTCATTATCGAGGAGGTATTGTTCGGAGATGTTGGCTTGTTGGAAAGCCTCTGCGCTCGCCATGTATGCATACATCGCCTCTTGTGACATCCCCATACGCATCCGTCTGTGTAGCAGAGGTTTGAGGTCGGGAGTAGGTACTATTCCCGTTAACGGACTTCGCAATCCATATTCTGTTCGTGCCGGGTCTATTCCTATGCCGCTACGCCCATGGTAGAGCGATTGTGTTACCTCTTCTTTGTTTTTGCCCAGGCATCCCCATATCCCCATTCCTGTGATTACTACCCGTCTCATCCTATTCCTCCTGCGATATTGATAACTTGTCCAGTGATGTATTCTGCTTCATCACTTGTCAGGAAACTGACCAGTGCTGCCACTTCTTCTGCTCGTCCAAATCGTCCCATAGGGATTGTCTTCTTGAGTGTCTCTTTATCCAAGTCCGCCGTCATGTCTGTTGTAATAAATCCCGGTGCGACAGCGTTCACTGTCACTTTGCGTGCTGCGACTTCTTTGGCGAGTGCTTTTGTTGCTCCTATGAGTGCTGCTTTGGCGGCAGAGTAATTGACCTGTCCCGATAGTCCTGAGACTCCTGATATGGATGTGATATTGATTATCCTGCCATGTCGTGCGTGTAGCATAGCCGGCAGAAGCAGTCGTGTCTGTTCATAGAACCCGTTGAGTGTAGTGTTGATAACACTACTCCACTCTTCATCCGTCATAAAGACTAAGAGATTGTCACGTCGTATGCCCGCATTATTGATCAGCACGTCAATATGTGCGTTCGGGTGTGTCTGTTGCCAGTCCTGGATGGTTTGTGCCGTTGCTTGAATATCTGCTACGTCATACTGCAGCAGTTCTGCTTTTCCTCCATTCTGTATGATAGTGTTCGCCGTCTCTTGTGCTGCAGTCGTGTTACTCAAGTAGTTGATAATGACAGTATAGCCCTCCTGTGCCAATCGGATGGCTATAGCGCGTCCTATCCCTCTACTTCCTCCAGTAACCAAGGCGTATTTTTCGTTTGTCATTGTCTTATGCTTTGTTTTTTAGGTACCGGATGACTTTTTCTATATCTTCGTAGAAAGGTGTGTCATCTATGATTGTCGGGGTGAGTTGTCGTATAGCGTCGTACTCGGCACGCGTAGCAGGAGCCAGTTTGTCCTGTATGTCGAGGCAATCGACGGCCTGCGCCAGTGCCATGACAAGAATGGCCATCACCTGATACGCATTGTCGATGACTTGCTTGCAGAGTTCGGCTGTATTCGTACCCATCGAGACGATGTCCTGGTTGTCGTTGTTGTTCGGTATGGAATGTACATAGTTCGGCATAGCGAGCGTCTGGCTCTCGGCGGTCGTACTCGTGGCGGTGAACTGGCACGCCTGCATACCGTAGTTGAGTCCCCAAACACCCTTGTTCAAGAATGGCGGCAGGATACCGTTGATACGGTCGTGGAAGAGATAGTTGAGTTGCCGTTCAGCGGTCATCGTCAAGCGCACAAGGGCAATTTTTACCTTGTCCTCCTCCAGCGAGATATAGTCGCCGTGGAAGTTCCCGCCGTGATATACATTTTGGGTGGTCGGGTCCACTATCGGGTTGTCGCTGGCAGCGTTGAGTTCTTCCTCCAGCACGCGCCGGCTGTTCTGCAGCGTCTCCCAAATAGGACCCAGAATCTGTGGCGTGCAGCGGAGGCTGTAGTACGCCTGCACTTTATGCTCGAATACCTTGTCGTCAGTATGTCCGTTGTTGTATAGTTCATGTTCTCGTTTCTGCAGGCACTGCGATCCCTCTGCCAAGCGTCGCATCTCGGAGGCGATGAATATTTGTCCTGCATGGCGTCGATACTCATTGAGCGGTGCTGCCATCAAGTCATCGAACGAGGAGGCTACCTCGTTCATCCATACGCTAGTCAAGATAGCGAGGCGCAATAGGTTCTCTGCGTCGTATTGGTTGATAACGCCAATACCCGTCATGACGGATGTACCATTCGTAGCACTAAGTCCTTCACGGATATGTATTTGTATAGGTTGTAGTCCACATTCGGTCAAGACATCAGATGTTTTTCTCCATTCGTCTTTGTAGTGTACTTTCCCCTCTCCTATGAGGCATAGGGCTATGTGTGCCAGTTGTACGAGATCTCCGCTGGCACCCACGCTACCATGTTTGGGGACAAAAGGAATGATATGGCGGTTAATAAACTCAGTGAGCAAGTCTATCATCTCTATATTCACTCCACTCTTAGCCTGTAGGAAAGAGCCGAGTCGTGCTATCATAGCAGCGTGTACGTAGCGATCTGCAAGCGGTTCTCCCGCCCCTGTGGAGTGGCTACGAATGATATTGTATTGGAGGTTTTTCAGGTACTTGTCATCTACGCGCCACTGCGCCATAGGTCCGAAACCTGTGTTGATACCATAGATGACTTTCTCTTGCGAGAATTGTTTTAGGAAATGGTAGCAATCTTCTACTTGTTTTCTACTGCTTTCGGGCACCTCTATACCCGCATTATGATATAATATTTGATGAATATCGTCTAATGTCAGTTGCATAGTATGCTTATTGTATTACGACTATGATGCCCTATCAGAATGCACCACTATTTTATAACGTTTATTACTTATTTTTACTCCACTATTTTCGAGCCTGCAAAGGTACAACTTTATCTGCAAGTATGCAAGAGGATTTGTTTGTTGGGATATATATAGTGTTGTATGGGATGTTATTTGTGGATATGGTGGAAATGTAGTATCTTTGCGCAGATTTCTTGGTAAGGGCAGTCATGTATCTTTTTTACACGCCACATATAGAAACGAGTCGTTGTCTCTCGGAGGAGGAGTCTGGTCATTGCGTGCGTGTCTTGCGTTATACGCGTGGTGACAAGATCTTGTTGACGGATGGTCGAGGTACGACTTATGAGGCATTGATAACCAATCCTCATCCCAAGCGTTGTGCGTTTGAAGTTGTTTCATCGGAGCATCAGCGGCGTGGTCATGATTTTTATCTGCATATTGCTATTGCCCCCACCAAGCATATAGAGCGTTTGGAGTGGATGGTAGAGAAATGTACGGAGATAGGGGTAGATGAGATAACGCCCTTGTTGTGTCGTTTCTCAGAGCGTAAGCAGTTGCGTACGGATCGGTTGGAGAAGATTGTGCTGTCAGCAGCGAAGCAGTCTTTGACGCCTTATCTGCCCAAGTTGAATGCTTTGACGGACTATGAATCATTTATGAAAATGTATGCACACGATCAGCACACGGCGATGGATAAGTTTATAGCCCATTGTTATAAGGAAGAGAAGCGGTTGTTGAAGGACTTGATTGTTCCCAAGCGTGATGTACTGGTGTTGATAGGTCCGGAGGGGGATTTCTCAGAACAGGAGGTGGCATTAGCCTTATATGAGGGTTTCCGTCCTGTTAGTTTAGGTAACTCCCGGTTACGTACTGAGACTGCCGGCGTGGTGGCTTGCCATACGGCCATACTGTTGAATGAGTAGCATGATTTCGGCACAATCACCCAATAATCACCCAATAATCACCCAGTAATCACCCAGTAATCACCCAATGTAAACAATATCGGTTATGGACTTTGTATCATGTATATCGGCGTTGTTGTCTTTGGATCAGCAGTGGTTGGTGGCTATCAATCAGTGCCATGCTCCGTGGGCAGACGTGTTGATGTGGATAATATCCGCCAAATGGACTTGGATTCCCTTGTATGCGGTGTTGATAGGTTGTGTGGTATGGAGATACAGGACTTACCGATCCTCTGCAGGGAGTGTTGTTGCGCGTATAGCGAAGGTTCTACATGTCTCTACGGAAAGCGGCAAGGGTTGTATAGCGTGTGTGTTGGTGCTATTGAGTTTTGCAATAGCAGTAGGTGCCGCAGACTATATATCGTCGGGTATCATCAAACATGCGGTCTGTCGTTTGCGTCCCACGCATGAGCCCTCGTTGGAGGGGATGTTACACATAGTGAATGGTTATCGTGGCGGGATGTATGGTTTTGTGAGCAGTCATGCTGCGAACACGATGGCATGTGGTTTGCTGTTCTCTTTGTTATGGAAAAACAGAATCGCCACTTGTGGCTTGATGCTTTGGGTGGCTATGAATTGCTACAGCAGGATGTACTTGGGGGTACACTATCCATTAGACATATTAGGTGGTCTTATGGTAGGGGGTATAGTGGCGGTGGTGGTGTATCTATTACTCCGTCGCTGTCGTTTGGTTGGTGTTGCATCTGATCTGGGGGCGGTGGAGGAGGCATCAGCCGATTAAGTGGAGGTTGCGGTCTGCGCGGTTTATGTGCAGCCTGTTCGCTGAGGAATTTGTTGTATTGTTGTGGCGTGAGTATCTGTTTGAGTTCTGCTGTGAATTGCAGTACCCGCTGGTGTATCTCCTCGCGCGTGGCGTTAGGGTTGCGCATACGAGTATGCTTAAGGTGCAGACGATACAGTGTATCGCGCACGAGGCTATCGGTGATATCCAGATTGCGCACCATCATCTCGGTCTGTTTCATAGCGACCTCTTCGGCCGTGCGTCGTGGCATATCGGTATGAGCCAGTGTTATAGAGGCACATGAGAGTAGACAAGTGATATAAAATAACCTATTCATTTTGGCAGTGTAGCTGCAAAAATTATGCCAAAGAAACATCAAATACTACGACCTGAGTGGCGTATTGCCAGCCGTCTATACTTTGCTGGCGAAGGTAAGGATCGTTCTTCCCGTCCAGCAGTGCGCGTAGCTTTAGGCGGTATCATCATTGGGATGATGGTGATGATTATCACCTTATGTGTGGTTATCGGGTTTAAGCAGGAGGTCACTCGTAAGGTCGCCGGGTTCGGTAGCCATATACAGGTAGTGAATTTTGACAATAACTCGACGTTTGAGTTGCAGCCTATACGTGTATCTGATTCGTTGGTTATCCGATTGAAGCAGATAGAGCACGTGTGCAGTGTATCGACCTTTGCCTCGAAGCCAGGCATCATAAAGACAGATAGTGCGTTTCAAGGGATAGTGTTTAAGGGTACGGATTATTGGGAGTATTTTCGTCAGAACTTAGTGGAAGGGTGTTTGCCTAAGTCGGCGAACGAAGTGTTGCTGTCCACGGAGTTAGCGAGTCTATTAGGCTTGGAGGTGGATGACAGTTTCCTGTGCTATTTTGTAGAGGAGGAGTTACGTGTTCGCAGACTGTATATCACAGGCTTGTACAACACTTGCATGAGTGAGATGGACCGTTTGTTCATATTAGGGGATATAGCATTGGTGCGTCAGTTGAATCACTGGTCGGCAGACCAAGCATCGGGTTTAGAGATACTGGTAGATGATTTACGTTATTTGGAGTATGTGGCTGATCGTGTGTACTTTGCCACTGCCAACCGATTGGATGCGGAGGGTAATGCCTACTACACCCAGACTTTGGAACAGTTGAACCCCCAGATCTTTGCTTGGTTGGATCTGCTGAATATGAATGTGGTGATTATCATTGTTCTGATGTTATGTGTGTCAGGGTTCAGTATCATAACCGGTCTCATTATCTTGATATTAGAGAGTGTACAACTGATAGGTGTATTGAAGGCTTTAGGTGCTTCCAATCGGTTTGTGCGGAAGATATTCATCTACGAGGCGGCTTTGTTGGTCGGCAAAGGTATGTTATATGGCAACGTGTTGGGTTTGGGATTGTGTGCTTTGCAATATTTCACGCATCTTATTCCTTTGGAGGCTGCGACATACTATGTAAGTTATGTTCCCATTGCTTTTCCTTGGGGTTGGTGGGCATTGCTCAATATAGGTACGATGGCCGTGGCTTGGTTGCTTCTGTTGGCTCCGTCCGCCATAGTGACCAAGATTAGTCCGGCACGGGTTATGCATTTTGAATAACAGGGAATGTTCCCATATCATTTATGTGTATATGAATCTCTCCACAGCGGTACAAATAGCCCCCTCTTCGTGGCACATAGGCTACCAGGATAAGATCTTGCTGCTCGGTTCGTGTTTTGCGGACAGTATGGGTGCAAAGATGTGCGAATGTTATTTTCGAGTGGTTTCCAATCCATTTGGGACATTATATAACCCGTTGTCGATAGCACAGGCTCTGCAGTTGCATGCGGTACCGACCCTGGTTGCGTGGGGAGGTATGTGGCATTCGATGTATCATCATGGTTCGTTCTCTTCGGTCAGCAAGGAGGAAGCCGAACAGCGTTGCCTCGAGAGTATAGAGCTTCTGCAGCATGCTGTTGCAGAAGCGAGTGTGGTTGTTGTCACTTTCGGTACTTCATGGGTATATGAGATGTGTCATGCGTACGAAGGTGCGGAGGGGACTGTGGTTGCAAACTGTCATAAGATGCCTGCGGCATGGTTTACGAGGCGTCGGTTGGTGGTAGAAGAGATTGTGGCACAATGGGAGCCGTTGCTAAAACAGTACGCAGACAAGCATTGGTTGTTTACTGTCAGTCCGATACGTCATCTAAAAGACGGGTTACATGCTAACCAACTCAGTAAGGCGATATTGTTAGAGGCGGTGGATAGGTTGGTGGCAATCGGTAAAGAAGCGAATTGTTCTGTAGATTATTTCCCTGCTTATGAGATTATGTTGGATGAGTTGCGCGACTATCGCTATTATGCAGAGGATATGTTGCACCCGTCAAGTGTCGCAGTGAATTATATCTGGGAGCGTTTTGCGGACACTTATGTAACGAATAGTACCCGAGATGAGATGCGAGAGTTGCACCAGTTATGGTTGGATAGGCACCATACATTACTGCATCCTTCATCACCAGAGTCAGTAGCCTATCAAGAGCGATTAGCGGTTCGTATTCAGTCTTTTCGCCAGCAATATCCGTGGGTGTGAAAGTTTGTTTCGCACATCTATATAGTCTGATAATCATATAGTTGGCACAAAAACTTACAGAAATGTAAGTTTTTTTGGTGGTGTACATAAAAAGCACTACCTTTGCAGCCGATTTGTTTAGGACAATGGAGGAAATGGAATAAGGAGAGATGGGAATTGAGTAGTGAACTATAACGGGTATTATCTTATGGATCAATGAAAAGAAGGAAAGACATCATCTTGGAAGTAGCTGAGGAGGAGTTTGCTCGTAACGGATATGAAGGTGCGAACATCTGCCGTATTGCTAAGAAAGTTGGGGTGACGCACGTGTTGCTGTACTATCATTTTCAGAACAAAGAGAACTTGTTTATGGAGGTGTTGCAGCGTAAGATAGACGGATTCATTCAGTCGGTGCTTCCTTCTCAGGAGACGGAAACGCTGTATTTTATCAAGAATATCGACAATTTAGTGTCAGAGAATTTCGACTTCATTGCGGATAATGCGGCGTTTGCGAAACTGATTGTGAACGAGTCAACATCCCTACCCTCACTGGCGGATATAGCGCATACACGTTACAGGGAGTATTTAGAGCGCTTGCAGCATGCGTTAGACGTGGAGCAAGCAGCGGGAAACATAGCGGCAACAAACGCAGAGCAGTTGGTGTTGAACATTTTCTCGCTGAATATCATGTCGGTGGTGGTAATGCCATCTATCGAGGCACTATTGCCAGAAACAGAGAGCGACCGCACGGAGATGCTGAAGAGACGCAAGGAAGAGAATATTGAACGCATACATCTGCTGTTAGGTGTTCGGGATGAAGAAGAGTAAAAGAAACAAACCAATCTAAATAGATCACATTATGAAGATGAGTAAAGTATGGAAAGTTATGGCATTAGGGATGGTGGTGCTGTCTTTTGCCGCATGTACAGACCCTGTGAAAGACCGTATTGGCAGGTATAGTTATACGATTGCCAAACATACAGTTACAGTGGCAGACACCATATCCACCACACTAACCTCAGAGAAAGGGGCATTGGAGATTGAGAAGTTGGGTGACAGCGGTGTGCTGCTGACTTTCAACAGTCTCACGGGCGATGTCTATACCACTACGGGAGAGATAGACGAGAATACGCTGAGTTTCAAGCCATTCAGGCGGACTGTGACTGTGATATATAAAGTAGAGGAGCAAGAGTTTCTGCGCAAGGTGGAAAAGACTGTGACGGAGAACTTTGACATTGAGGTGTCCGGACATGCCACAGCACACGATGAGACTATACATTTCTACCTATACTACTCGGGCAATGGCGTGACCAACGGCAATACATTGGCTGGGGAGAACATTCTAATGGTCGCAAAGAAGAACTAAGACATGAAGACAGTGAGAAACAGGATACTGCCTATAGTGTTGTCGGGTACAGTATTGGGATTGGTAGGTTGCGAATATCTTCCCAATAAGAAGCCGCATTATGAGGTGAAGCCGATTCGCGTGAAGGTGCAGAAGATAGAGAAACAGACGGTTGTCAATACGCACGTGTACGTGGGTAAGATAGAAGAGGCATCGAGTGTGCCGTTGAGTGTTCAGACGGCAGGACAGGTGACGTCGGTAAGTGTGAAGAAAGGCGACCACGTGAAGAAAGGTCAGGAGTTGTTACGTATAGACGACACACAAGCCAAGAGTGCGTTGCAGGCGGCCAATGCTACCTTGCGACAAGTACAAGACGGCTACGACCGCGCCAAGAAAGTGTATAAGGAAGGTGGGATAACGGAGCAGAAGATGGTGGAACTGAGTACTCAGTTAGACCGAGCACGGTCGATGGTTACTATCTCACGTAAATCACTGAACGACTGCGTATTGCGCGCTCCGAACGATGGTGTCATCGGGGAATGTAAGGCTAAGGTAGGGCAAGTGATAGCCCCTGGTATCGGGCTGATGACGCTGTTAGACATGGACGGATATAAGGTGACGTTCGACGTATCCGAGGGCGATATTACCTCCCTTCAGGTAGGCGACAGCGGGAGTCTCGTAGTTGAGGCACTCGGCAAGATGAAGATACCCGTGTGTGTGACGGAGAAAAACCTCATCGCTAATATGATTGCGCATACCTACACCGTGACAGCGTTGTTAGTGAATCCGACAGAGGAGTACAAGCAACAGTTGTTGCCGGGTATGGTGAGTAAGGTCCGATTGTCATCGCAGAGTGTGACGGGTTATCTCGTACCTACGGCATGCGTTCAGATGCTTACCAGCGGACCATCGGTATGGGTGGCACAAGGTGGCAAGGCTCAGCGGAGGCATGTGACGACAGGTCAGTACACCACCGGAGGTGTCCTCATCACACAAGGGCTGACCGTGGGCGACTTTGTCATCACTGACGGGTTCCAAAAGATGTATTCGGGGGCAGATATCTATTGGGAATGATTGGACAATATAGCAATTAACCAGTGAAGAAACGTAATCATATAGAGGGTGCTATGCGCAATCATAACCTTGTGTTCTTGATTGTGTTAGTGCTGACGGCAGTGGGTATATGGTCGCTGCCGAAGATGAACAAGGACGAGTTTCCTCAGTTCACAATACGACAGGGTGTGGTAGCGGCTATCTACCCAGGTGCCACGGCGCAAGAGGTGGAGCAGCAGGTGACGATACCTTTAGAGGATTTCCTGAACAGTTACATCGAAGTGGATAAGGAGACCACCTACTCCACCACGGAAGACGGCATCGCATATGTGTATGTGTCGTTACGCAACTCCGTGAAGTCAGCCTCGGACGCGTGGACCAGTATCCGTGCCGGGTTAGACCTATTCAAGAGGACCAGTCTGCCAACGGGTGTGCTGCAGATAGTTGTAGTGGACGATTTCGGCAGTACGTCATCGATGCTACTTGCGGTGGAGAGTGACGAACGTAGTCCACGCGAATTAGAGTCGTATGCGCGGCAGTTGTGCTCGCAACTACGTACCATTCCCGAGATGGGCAAACTGAAGATTCTCGGTGCGCAGCATGAGGAGATAGCAGTGACGATTGATGCGGCACGACTGTCTGCGTATGGTATCGATCAGAAGTCGCTGCAGATGTCGCTGATGCTACAAGGCTTCCGCACACTGAGTGGAACCATTGGCAGTAATCAAGGGTTGCAAGTGACTATCCCATACAACAGCGAACGGGAGATAGCAGAGCAGATAGTATGGTTCGATCCTATCTCGGGAGCGACCGTACGACTGAAGGATATAGCCACCATCGAACGCCGTTACCCCAAGCCAGAGAAATTCGTAGAGTACTACACTGGTGACGCCAGTGCCACCATCTCTCCCGACCGTTCGTGTCTAATACTCAATATGGAGATGGTGCCTGGTAACAATATCGTTGCCTTTGGAGAGAAAGTAGATAAGGAGTTACAGAAAGCATACACCCAGATACCACAGGATGTGCATTTCCATCGTATCACTGATCAGCCGAAGGTGGTGGACGACTCCGTGAAGTCATTCATGCACGATATCGTGTTGTCTATCATTGTCGTGATAGCGGTGATGCTGATACTCTTCCCGCTGCGCACCGCTCTCGTTGCCTCTACGGGTGTGCCAGTATGTACTGCCATTGCAATCGGACTGATGTACCTGACGGGGATTGAGCTCAACACAGTGACGTTGGCGGCACTTATCGTGGTGTTGGGGATGATAGTGGACGACTCTGTCATCGTCATCGATGGATACACCGATCTGCTGGAGCATGGGCATAGCCGGTGGTATTCTGCTGCCGTCAGCACGGAGCAACTATTTGTGCCTATGGCACTCGCCACGTGTTCTATCTCGGGTATGTTTTTCCCGATGACGCGTATCATCACGGGACCATTAGGCGATTTCGTGCAACTATTCCCGTGGGCGATACTCTTTGCGTTGACTGCCAGTATCTTCTACGCCACATGGGTAACGCCGTATATGTCAACGCGTTTCATACGTCGCCGCAAGCCGGAGGAGATGGGATGGTTCGAGCGTATGCAGAACCGCTTCTTCAATGTCCTGCAGAACGGTTATCAGAAGATGTTGGACGCTTGTTTCCGTCACCCCATAGTGGCATATATCATACTCGCCATCTGTCTTGGGACAGGTATATTCCTAATGGTCACACAGCTCAATCTGCAACTGCTACCGAAAGCCGAGCGGGAGTGTTTCGCCGTGGAGATACACCTGCGCGAGGGGTCATCAGTAGAGGAGACGGCACAAGTGGCGGACTCGCTGGCACGTATGATGCGTGTGGATAAGCGTATCACCTCTATCACATCCTTTGTGGGACAGGCCTCGCCGCGTTTCCATGCCACCTACACGCCGCAGATGGCAAAGCCAAGTTACGCACAGTTCATCGTCAATACCACTTCCACGAAAGCAACATTGGATATCCTAAATGAGTTCTCTCCCCTTTATGAGAACTACTTCCCCAATGCCTACGTGCGGTTCAAACAACTCGACTACCAAGCCGCTAAGAATCCACTTGAGGTACGCTTCAAAGGCGATGACCTTGATGCTATGCAGCCGTATGTAGATAGTCTGTGTCAGTTTATGGCACAACAACCGGAACTGCAATGGGTTCACTCGGACTACAGTCAATATGTCAACCTGACGCGTATCACCCTGCGAGAGGAGGAATCCGCACGTCTGGGTATCACAGAAACGATGTTATCGCTCTACCTCAGCAGCCTCAGCAGTGGGACAAAGATGACCACTGTCTGGGAAGGCGACTACGGAGTGCCCGTACTGTTCTACACGGTAGGGGTTGATGAGATGTCGATTGACCAACTACAGGACTTGATGGTGCCGACCATCTACCCCACTGTATGGGTATCTCTGCGACAGGTAGCGATACTCACACCCGAGTGGCATCATGCATCTATCGAACGACGTAACTCCGTACGCACAATCACCGTAGGCTGCGACCTGCGAGGGACTACCAGTCAAGTGGCAGCAGAGAAGAAAGTTAAGGAGTGGATTGGCACCAACCTTAACCAACTGCCCGAGGGTGTCACTATCTCGTATGGCGGACTGAGTTCTATCAACGGTGAGATGGTACCACCTATTATGTGGAGCGTAGTAGCGGCACTGTTAGTGATGTTCGTGCTGTTGTTGTACCACTTCGGCAAAGTGTCGTTGGCATTACTCACGCTATCCAGTTCTGTGCTGTGTATCTTCGGTGCGTTCGTCGGGTTGTACGTATTCGGATTAGACATCTCTATCACAGCGGTGTTAGGTATCGTCAGTCTGATAGGCGTCATTGTACGTAATGCGATTATGATGTACGAGTATGCTGAGGAACTGCGTCACACGAAGGCTATACCGGTGCGCGATGCGGCTTACGAGGCAGGTATGCGACGCATGCGACCAATATTCCTAACCACCGCCACCACAGCACTCGGTGTCCTGCCAATGATTATAGCACATACCAGTCTCTGGATGCCGATGGGCGTAGTGATATGCTTCGGTTCCCTGCTTACTCTACCGCTCACCATCACCATCCTGCCTATTACCTATTGGAAAATGTATAAAAAGAATGACCTACAGACAAATGCAAAGTAATCACTATACGCATAGTTTATCGTCTCATACTAAGCCACTCACACAGATGAAAAGAACGAGTTACAAGTACATACTCATTGTCACATTGGCGATTCTGCTGCCAACTTATATCTCCGCTCATAATAGCATCTCAACAGGACTGATGGTGCAGGACAGTGCGGTTACTGCAGGATTATCTATTGACTCCTGCCTCGCATTAGCACGTCTGCACAACAAAGATATACAACGAGCAACACTCGATATCAACAAAGCTCAGCAAGTCAAGCAACAAGCTCTCACTAAATACTTCCCACAAGTACAGGCTATGGCAATTGGCTACCACAGTTTACACCCTATGCTTGAAGTGGGTATAGATGATATTGATAACGCCTCTGTGCGTGATTTACTCGTTACGCTCTACGGGAACTATGGAGCAGCCTTAGGGTTGGACAACCAGATATCTCTCTTCCAATATGGATATATAGCGGGCGTGACAGCTATGCAACCTATCAGTATGGGAGGGAAGATTGTTAATGGTAACCAATTAGCACAAGTGGGAGTTGATGCTGCGAGACTACAGGCAGAAATAACACAACGAGACATCTTGCAGCAAGTAGAAGAATCGTATTGGCTTTTGGCCGGGCTGTTAGAAAAACAGACTACACTCACATCCGTTATCAACCTGCTTGATACTATCCATCGAACCGTTGACACAGCATTCCACGCAGGATTGGTTTTGCAGACAGACCTATTACAAGTTGAACTAAAACAGTCTGAGGTGCAAAGGACACAGATACAGTTGGTTAATGGTATAGCATTAGCCCGACGCGCTCTTGCGCAGTCGATAGGCATCGATGAGGACTCTCCATTCTACTATGCATCTCTCAATATAGGACCTTTGCAAGATACAGACGAGTTACTCATTGTTTCCTCTCACAACCAGAACACTTCTGGGCATGAATCAGACTTACTATCTTTGCAGGTACAAGCGGCTAAGTTACAGAAACGTGTGACAATGGCTGATGCTCTGCCACAGATTGCGATTGGAGCCAGTTATGGATATAGCAACCTACAGACCAATATTTTACGGGAAGGATTTGGTAGCAAGACAGGCAACGGGTCTGTGTTTTTTACAGTAGCAATACCTATCACAGGATGGTGGGAGATGGGACATAAAATTCAGGAGCATGATATAATTATACGGCAAGCACTGTTACAACAAGAACAGATGACCCAGATGCTTGCGCTGCGAAACCAGCAAGCCTATGATAAGATGCTTGAGGCGTATCTACTTGTCAAGGAATATGAGCGAGCATGCCGTACTGCACAGGAGAATTATCGATTGATGAGTGTCAATTATCGAGCAGGAATGGTCACTATCGCAGATCTTCTCTCAGCACAGACAACACTTATGCAGTCACACAACCAACTTACCGACGCACGTATTGCATTTCGTGTAAACACACGAAAATACTTTACACTTACTCAACAATCAGATACCCTATGAAAGTAACACTACTTGTTATTGGCAAAACAACAGACATGCACATTGCCGCCTTGGTACAAGAGTATGTACAACGTCTCACGCATTATATTCCTTTCGCAGTGCAAACAATACCTGAGTTGAGAAACACCAAGGCACTTGGTATTGAGCAACAGAAGCAAGCAGAGGCAGAACTGATACTACGAAACATTCCTACTTCAGCTGAACTGATACTACTGGATGAACATGGGAGAGAGTTCCGCTCCATTGAGTTTGCGGCTTTCCTACAAAACAGAATGAATACGGGACGTGATATTATCTTCCTTATCGGAGGACCTTATGGTTTTGCCGAAACTATATATCGGAGAGCTGAGAACAAGATATCGCTTAGTCAGATGACATTTTCTCACCAGATGATACGACTCATCTTTACCGAGCAGTTATACCGTGCCATGACCATACTACGCAACGAGCCATACCACCACGAATAATCTCTACCTATCTGTTATTCGGCTATATAGAATCATATCAGCGTTTATCTTCCATTTCTTCCCAATAGGCATCGGATGGAGTAACCCCTTCAGAAGCCATCTTCAAGTTCTGCATAAAACGTTCTACACGCCAGTCGATAGTCTCACTATATACCTTACGTGAGATGAATATACGGAAGAACCATCCGAACTTGATATGGATGTCTATTGACATGTTTGTAGTGCTGTCCGATGTCGGTTGTACATGAAAGTTTCCCAATGCTTCTTTCAATATAGAACCGGAGTAGTATATATCCACACGTATATCACGTCTATCATTCGCCATAGTATCTGTCACAAGGCTTTCTATCACAGCATTCTTGAATTGAGGTCTGCCATTAACCAGGATATCAAACAGCAAACGACTATAGTGCGTGTCGGGATTATATTCCGACTCTTTCCAGACCAGGAAGATGGCATTCTTATTATCATCCGTCTGCTTTCCTGTCCCAGCGAAAGCCCAAGGAGACAATAATTGCGGATCAGTCTGTAACTGATAGATAAGTGTGTCTATCACTGCATTACATGCTTCTGCGGGTACATTCACTTCTACAGGACACTCAGTATGGAAGGTACTCTGTGAGTAAGTGGTCATAAAGGCCAATAAAACACTTAATAACATCATCGTTATCAGAAAGAATTTATATCAAACAGGCTTTACTACCTTATATTTTTATCATTTCTTTTGCATTCAACACCTTCTCCATATTCTGTTCCCTGTGTATCAGTTGTACTTCTACTCCATACTTTGTGTTAATATGCTCTGCCATTTTCTCTGCTGCATACACTGAACGATGTTGACCACCCGTACAACCAAACGATACCATGAGGTTCTGGAAACCACGATCTATATACCGTTTGACAGAGAAGTCCACTAACTGATATGCTTGCTCCATGAAGGGTGTTATCTCACCATCTTCTTCCAAGAATTTGATGACAGGTTCATCCATACCTGTAAAGAACGTAAACCTTTCGTATTTACCAGGGTTATTGATAGCACGACAGTCAAATACGAAACCACCACCGTTTCCTGAGCTATCTGAAGGGATGCCTTTCTTATATGAGAAACTATATACACGTACTACCAACGGTTTGCGTACCCCTACCTCCTTGAATTGCTTCATTTCTGTCATCTGCTGCAATACTTCTATTAAGTAGGGATAATCGTCACTTGCATACTTCAATAGTTCACGTAAGTTCTCTATGGCAAAAGGTATAGATTGTAAGAAATGTGGTTTTTTCTCAAAGTACCCACGGAAACCGTAAGCACCCAGCACTTGCATTGTACGGAACAGGACAAAATGTTTGAGCGTGTCATAGAACTCTTCTCTATTTACAGGTATGTATTGTTGTAATGCATCCAGATATACTTCTATGAGTTCCTCACGCATGTTTGGGTGAAAGTTTGCTTTTGCCTGCCACAAGAATGAGGCTACATCATAGTAAATGGGACCACGTCTTCCTCCTTGAAAATCGATGAAGTATGGGTGTTCTGTGCCATCTGCCTCAGTGTGTACCATTACATTGCGCGATTGGAAGTCACGATACATGAAGGCACTCATACGGTTCTGTAGCAGTATGTATGCCAAACGTTCAAACTCGTTCTCCAGTTTATCTTCCTGGAAGTCTAATCCTGTAGCCTTCAGAAAGCAATACTTAAAGTAATTGATGTCCCATAATATAGAGCGCAAGTTGAACTCCGGTTGAGGGTAGCATTGGTTAAAGTCGAAGTCTTGGGCTCCTACTATCTGGAACTTAGCCAACTCACGCATCGTAGTACGCAACATCTCTTTCTCTTTTGCACTAAATACTCCTGTTTTGCGTCCCTCTGCTATATAGTCAAATAACAGTATATTTCCCAAGTCTTGTTGTACGTAGGTCATCTCATCCTCACTCACAGCCATGACTTTAGGCACTGACAGTCCTTTGGATAAGAAGTGCTGTGCCATATACAGAAAAGCATGATTTTCGTCACGAGATGTTCCCTGTACCCCTATCAGTGAGACTGTACCATCCTCACTTGCTATTCGATAGTATCTTCTGTTACTACCTGATGCTGTAAGTGCAGTTTGCTCACCAGTTCTTCTACCCGTAGTCTCAAAAAACAACTGACTGAGAGATTTTGCCATAAGAGATTATACTTTTGCTTAGTTGCTACATATTCAACCTGCAAAGGTAGTGCATATATTTCAAATATGCAAGTTTGTGATCGTATTGATATCTTTCCGTATTTGTTCCCGAAGGGAGTCAATGGAGGGGAAGTGTTTCTCACTACGTATAAAATGCGAGAACTGTATGGTTAGTTGTTTCTCATACAACGACCCTTCAAATCCCAGGATGTGCGCCTCTATCGATATTTCTTTATTTCCTATGGTAGGATTAGTACCTATATTGATAATACACGGCATCTCCCTTTCCCCTTTATCAGTGTTTTCTTTGTCTATCGTAGCCATGCCACTATACACACCTGTAGGAGGGATAAGTTTGTTTTGCTGGTACTGCACATTCGCCGTAGGGAAGCCTAATTGACGGCCAATACCATTACCATGTACGACTTTTCCGGTGATGCTATATGAGTACCCTAATAGATGGTTCGCCTCCTCCATAGCCCCCTTTTGTAGCAACTTACGTATACGTGAGGAACTAATAGGTTCAGCACTATCTAAACATTCCTCCGCACGCAACACACGCACTCCTACATGGCTGCCAGCATGTTGGTAATCAACTATATCTGTCAGCATGTCAGAACCAAAGCGATGGTCATACCCCATAAGTAGCATACGCACATTATGTGTGTACAAGTAACGCATAAAGTTCTCCGCTGTCAAGTGTTGTACGTCACAGAAATTTAAGAACACGACATTACCATAGTGTTGCAACAATGACTGACGCTCCTCAGATGTAGTTAGCAAAGTAGGACTATGTCCACACAACACTTCCAATGGGTGTTGCTGAAAAGTGTAGATTACAGGATGTAAACCATAAACCTGTGATAAAGATATTAACTGCGTAAACAGATACTGATGTCCGCGATGTACTCCATCAAAGAAACCAATGGTGGCACATAATCCATACACATCCTCATCTTTCTTTATAGGTGGGGATACCTTATTGTGTTTATGCAGATCTGTTGGTTTCGTGATATGTTAGAGTTTTATGTATATCTTCTTGCGATATAGTATGTGTGCAATGAGCCAAAGTACAAGTATGAGTGTGAGAGCGGAAACAAGCGATCCTCCAGTGTCTCCAAAAAGAGGCTGTGTACATACATTGTACCAGAATGACCAGACGTTATATCGTTCTCCGTGAAAGGTAAAACGGATATTGTACATAGTATTGGCTAATACGCCACTCAAACAGAATATGAATAGAGGGTTCACACCATAGCATTCAAAGAACTTGTACCAATGATTCGCTATTCTATGTTTAATTTTCTGTTCACTTGTTGTAGGAGTTATCTCATTCATCTTGGGTAAACGGATATCCAATAACCATATCAGAATACCAAGTAGAAGGGAGGCTAATCCACACGTGACCAACACATAAGATGCAGACCACATACTTTTGTTTATAGGGTAAGCATAGTCAAGACAGAAGCCGAATAGCAGCATAATACTTCCTGCGAGTAAGATGCGTGTAACCTTACCCCAGTTATCCTGTTCATGCATTATCAGCCATCCTATCCAAACGCCAATGAGTGCATGTGCGATAGCGGGGATGGTTGAAAGGATGCCTTCAGGGTCAAAAGGAATACCATTTATGTGATAAATATGGTTGTCACCTAACAATAGCAAATCAACAACAGACTCCATATTGTTGGTGTTCAGTTCAAAACTATTCGTTACACTCTGTGCTATGCAATACACGACTAATAGGGCTACTGATACCCATAGGCAGTGTCGCGGTTTGAATAATAACATCAACAATGTGCCGAAGATAGATATTATTCCCAATCGAGGCAACACTCCCAGGAAGCGCAAGTGGTGTATTGGGTACGTCCATATTGAGTACCAGAAAGATTGGTCATTCGTTATCTGGCGTAGGAACATACCATACCAACTTAAAGCCCAGCCAACCAAAATAATCAGCAGTCCTCGTGTAAAGAACTTACGGAAGGTATGCCATGTCAGTTCATAATTAAACTTGCCATAACTGATATACATAGCTATACCCATACAAAACACAAAGAAAGGGAACACTAAGTCTGTTGGTGTACACCCGTTCCAAGCCGCATGACGCAAAGGAGCATAAATATGTGCCCACGTGCCGGGGTTATTAACAAGAATCATGCCTGCAATGGTAATTCCTCGTAACACGTCTAATGATAATAAACGTTTCCTCTCTCTCGCAATTGTAGTGTTTGCTGTCATAGTATTAACTCACATAAGGGTCGGAATGTTATGATGCTGGTATATCTAAAAAGCGAGGCTGCCCGGTACTATCACCAAACAGCCTCGCTTATTTACTCACTATTACTCCTCGTTCAGAGTAATACGTTTGAAATCAGTGATCGTAACGTTATTTTTCTTCAACACGTCTTTAACGAGTTCTTTATCCTCACTCATAATGTAGGTTTGCTCCACTAGGGTGCTTTCTTTTAAGAACTTATTCAGACGTCCTTGTGCTATCATTTCCACCTTTTTCATATTGATCGCCGCTTCTGCCTCAGCGGGCACAGTAGCCCGGATGTCTCGTGCTTGTTGTGCTTGTTCAGGTGTGAGCCAACCTTTGGCGGTGTTAGACTCGATATGTTCGTCGCTATCCGCGTGAGCAGGGTTTATACCAGCCTTGCGTAGTGCATTTTCTACTGCTTTAGCGACCTCATCTTGTTTCGTCTTGTCAATTGCCACAGCGAGTTCATGGTCTTTCACACTCTGTGGTACATGGTCTGCATCGAGTGCGATAGGTGCCATTGAAGCAACCTGCATGGAGATACCATGAACGGTAGTCTGGTCTGCGTCGGCCGAGTCTGCCCCCACGAGAGCGGACAGTTTGTTTCCGAGATGGTTGTAAGCATCTACTTTAGGAGCAGCGAGGAAGATATAGTCGGAGAGTTCCATTTTCTCACCAGTGACGCCAGAGCGTTCGGTAACGACGTCTGCGACAGTCAGTTTGCCATCAACGATGATGTTCTTGAGTGTATTAAGGTCTGCAGGACGTTTGTCCATCGCAATATCCAATATCAATTTTACCATTGCTACGAAGTCTGCGTTCTTGGCGACGAAGTCTGTTTCGCATTTTACTGCCACGATTGCACCATAGCCGTTCTCGGCTTTAGCAAGCACACATCCTTCTGATGCCTCACGGTCACTGCGTTTAGCAGCGATCGCCTGTCCACGTTTACGAAGGAGGTCACGAGCTATCTCGAAGTCTCCGTTGGCTTCTTCCAAAGCCTTCTTCACATCCATCATACCTGCGCCAGTCAAGTCGCGCAGTTTCTTTATATCTGCTAATGTAACACCCATAATTACTATCTTCTTAAGGATTTATTATTTATTCTGCCTTAGTTTCTTCTGCGGGGGTCTGTGTAGCGTTTGCTTCTGTCGTTGCTACCTTCTCAGCCTCCTCTTTAGGTGTGGCTTTACGGACACGTTGACGGCGCTCTTTGGGTTGTGGAGCCGTTTCTGCGTTCTGAGCTTGAGCAGCTTCTTCATCAGCCTTCTCTACCTTACGCTCCTCAAGACCCTCTTTGATAGCCTCGCATACAGCATTGAGGATAGTCTCGATAGACTTTGTAGCATCGTCGTTAGCAGGAATAACGTAATCTATAGGAGTCGGGTCCGAGTTTGTATCAACGATGCCGAAAACGGGTATTCCCAAGCGGTTAGCCTCTGCTACGGCAATATGCTCTTTCATAACATCTACTACGAAGATTGCGCTTGGCAGACGAGTCAGGTCTGCAATAGAGCCTAAGTTCTTCTCTAATTTCTCACGTTGACGAGCTATTTGCAGTTTCTCACGTTTTGAGATATTATCAAATGTTCCGTCAGTCATCATTTTGTCGATAGTTGTCATTTTCTTGACTGCCTTTCGGATAGTGGGGAAGTTGGTCAACATACCACCCGCCCAACGCTCGGTGATGTATGGCATACCTACTTCTTGTGCTTTCGCAGCGACCACTTCTTGTCCTTGTTGTTTCGTGGAAACGAATAGAATTCTACGACCAGACTTAGCGATAGTCTTTAGGGCCTCCGCAGCCTCGTCAATCTTAATAACAGTCTTGTTAAGGTCAATAATATGGATACCATTACGCTCCATATAGATGTATGGAGCCATAGCAGGATTCCATTTGCGCTTGAGATGTCCGAAGTGGCAGCCAGCCTCTAGCAATTGATCAAAATTTGTTCTCATTTTGTTTGATTGGTTTGAATTATTGATATAATTTATCCTTCCCTTCTCTCATACTGCCGCAGAGAATCGCGGGAGAGAAGAACAACCAAGTAATCCGTACCTATATACTATCGGGTACGGAGTCTTGTTTGTTTGGACATTAACGTTTACTAAACTGGAAGTGTTTACGAGCCTTTGGTTGACCTGGTTTTTTCCGTTCAACCTCGCGGGCATCACGTGTCATGAATCCCTCTGCTTTTAGAGCAGCTTTATCTTCAGGATTAGCCTTTACCAGCATACGTGCAATAGCGAGACGTAGTGCTTCTGCTTGTCCTTTGAAGCCACCACCATCAAGGTTGACCTTGATGTCATATTTCTCAACAACACCCAACTTGTTCAATGGTTGTTTGACGATGTATTGAAGAATAGGGCTTGGGAAGTAAACCTCCAATTCACGACCATTAATCGTGATTTTGCCGGTACCTTCTTGTGCATAAACGCGAGCAACTGCTGCTTTACGACGACCTAATGCATTTATCATTTCCATATCTTCAATTATTTAAGTGTGTTGATGTCAAGTTGTTTCGGCTGTTGTGCCTGCATATTATGCTCTGCTCCAGCAAAGATAAACAGGTTGTCTATCAGTTTTCGCCCCAGTCTATTTTTAGGGAGCATACCTTTTACAACCTTCAAAATAAGATGATCTGCACCTTTCTCTTTCAACTGAGCGGGTGTCATCTCACGTTGTCCTCCGGGGAAACCTGTGTAACGAATGTAAATACGATCGTTCCACTTATTACCTGTCAACTGCACTTTGTCGGCATTGATGATAATGACATTGTCTCCACAATCCACATTTGGAGTGAAGTTAGGTTTGTACTTGCCACGAAGAATCTTTGCTACCTTCGAGCACATGCGACCAAGGACTTGGCCTTCAGCATCAACAACAACCCACTCTTTCTGAGCGGTTGCCTTGTTGGCTGATACTGTCTTGTAACTTAATGTATCCATTAGTTTTTTTGTTTGGCTATGCCGACAGACTATTTTACGTGCCCATACTGAGAGCCCAACTGCCCAGCATAACGATGTTTATAATTATTTCTACGCTTTTCGTGCGTACATTATGCAGCGAAAAAGCGCACAAAGGTACAACAATTGCAGGACATACACAACACCTGAATATATTTTTCTTTTATTTTATCGCAATTCTACTTTTCATAAAACAAGGACTTACCATTGTGGGTATAATACCGTAGTATCGTTAAATACTTCGGGTTTCCATATATGCCATGGGTTATCCAAGCCATACAAACATTGGTGTAGTATATCGTCTGTTGATAGATCTTGTTGTTGGGATTGTTCCGTCGTCTCTTCTTTTTCTTCAGATAGCATGATTGTTTGTTGTTTTCTCATGTCTGCTTGTATTGCCATTTCCGCTGTCTCTTTTTCCAAACGCTCTACCACCTTAGGGTATATCTTGTTAAATATCTGTGGATGGTCGGTGTACCATACTAAAGATGAGTCAAACTGTGCTTGCGTGAGTCCATGTTTATCCAACACACTCTGATAGCAAACAGCCAGTTCTTTATCGTGCGAATAGTTGTAACCCGCTACTTGTATTGCTCCATCGGCACGATGTAGGTCATAGAGTACTTCACGCATCTCTCTTACAGACAGCACACTACGTGGTCGGCACCCTCCTATTGTCAGTAGAAAGGAACACCCGCATAGTAAAAACAGATATTTTGCATACGTGTTTAACATACTGATCAGACATTATCTTGCTTCTTGTTACGGCGAGATATGGTACTAAGGCTCTCATCCAAGTCTTTACGAAAAAAGATGATGATGAGTATAACTGCCACTGTGATACAAGAGTCTGCCAAGTTAAACACCGGGCGGAAAAATAGACATTCTCCTGTCTTATCCGTTATCAATGGGAAATAAAGCATATCCACCACTTTCCCATAGAACCATCCTGCGTAACCGAATATCTTTCCATAAGCAACACAATCGATGATATTTCCCAATGCACCAGCAGTGACCAGGGCTATCATAGATATATAGGATGTACGAGCATGTTGTTTGTATATGAGTGAATGTATATACCAACACAGCAATCCGACAGCTACAATACGAAACAGTGTAAGAAGCAATTTGCTAAACCACTCTATGCCGAAAGCCATACCATTGTTTTCCACAAAGCATATCCAGAACCAGGAGAATACTTGATGAGTTTCTCCTAACTCAAAATGCGTGCGTATGTATATTTTCACGCATTGGTCCAGTGCTACAGCTATAAGAATGATAGCTGCCACTAACCATGATTGTTTCGTCTGTTTCATATAATATTATAATCCAAATGCTTGTTTGATGGCACTCACCCTATCTAATTTCTCCCATGTAAATAACTCCACCTTGCGTGTTATCGGCTGTCCGTTTTCATCTATAAATGTTTTTGTTACCACTTCGTTAGTACGCCCCATATGTCCATAGCGTGCTGTCTCTTCATAGATTGGTTGTTTGAGTTTGAGTGTTTGAATGATCGCTTGAGGACGAAGGTCGAACAGTTGATTTATCACTTGTACTATTTGTGCATCATTTATCCCCTCTTTTGCTGTGCCATATGTATTCACATACAGGCTAACAGGTTGAGCTACTCCTATGGCATATCCAAGTTGCACCAATATTTCTCGTGCGACACCGGCAGCGACTATGTTTTTAGCTATCCATCGTGCTGCGTATGCTGCAGATCTGTCCACTTTTGAGGGGTCTTTTCCAGAGAATGCTCCTCCTCCATGTGCTCCACGTCCGCCGTATGTATCTACTATTATCTTGCGTCCTGTCAGTCCTGTGTCCCCTGCAGGTCCTCCGATAACAAAGTTTCCTGTCGGGTTAACGAGAAGTTTGAAATCTCCCTGCAACAGTGTGGCATAGCGTGCGTCCCTCTTGGCGACACGGGGGAGTAATATGCGGCGTATATCATCGCGTATCTGTAGTTGTGTGATGTTCTCATCATGCTGCGTAGAGACGACGATAGTATCTATACGTAGAGGTTCTCCCTGTTCGTTATACTCTATTGTCACCTGGCTCTTGGCATCTGGACGGAGATATGTCATCTCTTTCCCCTCTTTGCGTATTCGTGCAAGAGTGTACATTAGCGTATGTGCGAGGTCGAGCGTCAGCGGCATATAGTTCTCGGTTTCGTTGGTTGCATAACCGAACATGATACCTTGATCCCCTGCTCCCTGTTCGCCTTCATTCTCCGTACCTAAGCCATTAACACCTCGTGCTATATCGGGGCTTTGTTCGTGCAGAGCAGTTAATACGCCACAACTCTCTGCTTCGAATTTATATTCGGATTTTGTATAACCAATGTTTGCGACTGTCTGTCTGACAATGTGTTGCACATCTACATAGTGTGTCGTTGTCACTTCTCCTGCTACGACGACTTGTCCTGTAGTGACCAGTGTCTCACAAGCGACATGTGCATTAGGGTCTTGTGCCAAGAAATTGTCCAAGATAGCATCCGAAATCTGGTCAGCGACTTTGTCAGGGTGTCCTTCGCTGACACTCTCTGAAGTAAAAAAATAGTTCATCTGTTGTTAAAGATACAAATAATAAGCCACAAGCGACTGTTTGATACTTGTGGCACAAGTTTTTAGCATTTTTAGGGGTTGCAAGCAGTCAAATCCGTCCCCATTGTATGTTTTCAATAGTCCTAACATTGCACGTACACAATGTCACTACAGAAAGTGTCTGCAAAGGTACAACGCTTTGTTGAATTGTGCAAGTGTTCACTATTATTTGTTAGTGCAGTATTTTGTACATCAGTTCTTTCCAGAGATCTTCTTCTTTTGCACTGGGGTTGTTGATACCTTTGAGTCTTGCGTCTGTATCTCTAAAATATCCTATGATTGCGAATGTCTTGCCTGCTGAATAGCGTTTGGCAGCGGCTGCAAAGTCTTTAGCGAAGTAGGGTGATATCCCGAGTGTTGCCGCTACTGCTCTATCACTTTTGTCTGCAAGGTAGTGGTATACCATCAAGTTAGCGAAGAAAGAGTACAATATGCCCAGTTCTTTATTCATTGGGTGGTCTTTAGATGAGGCAAAGTATTGTGTTATTCTGTTTGCTTTGAGTACGTCTCCTTTGATTAAGGCTTCTTGTAGTTCGAACACATTGAAGTCTTTGGATATTCCGATGTTTCGCTCGACCAATTCGGCATCGATGCGCTGTGTTCCGCGTGGTCGTCCGTCGATAAGTTTTTGTAAGGCACTGACTATCTGTGTTAGGTCAGTGCCTATAGTATCCGCCAATATTTTTGTCACTCGTTCATCTATCTGTACTTCATCTCCAGCAGCACGCAGTTCTTGGTTTTTCTGTGCGACATAGTCACGTATCCATTTTTCCACTTGATAGTCTCGTAGTTGGTCAGACTGCATGAATACTCCCCCATGTTTCTCCCAAGACTTGAAAAGTGAGAGTCGTTTATCCGGTACTCCATACTTATAGCAGAACACGAGTATGGTAGATGGTTGTGGATTATCCATATAGAGCGACAGAGCCTCCCATTTCTTGATGTGTTGTGCTTCTTTAACGATGATAACTTTGTATCCGCCCATCATAGCGAACCCTCTTGCTGCGCTAATCACGGGTGCGACATCAGCAGATGGCAGATCTTTGCCATAGAAGACTATCTGGTCGAACTCACGTGCCATCTCATCCAAGACATGTGTCTCGATATAATCTGACAACAGATCTATATAGTATGGTTCCTCTCCACATAGCATATAGGTATGGGCATATTGTCCTTTGCGTAATGCTACTATCGTTTCCTGGTATGTGGTCATAAATTATGTACGTGTTTACTGCCAGAAGGCAACTTGGTTAGGGTCCTGTCTATCGCGTTTGAGATGTTCTTGAATACGTTTTCTCCCATAGCGAAACAGCAGAAAGCAGAATATATAGAATATTAGCAGTAATAATGTACTCAGTATGGTACCCATATTAACCATAAACAGGATAGAGTCGTATATCCCATGGAAGAGTACAGGAACCCAGAATATACGGCTACGTTTGCGCCATGACATATCACCAAAGTAAATCATTGAGTATGTATATCCCATAGTAACTGCAAACATAAAGTGTCCTGGTACAGCGAATATGGCTCGTCCTATAGCGACTTCTTCCCAGTTGTTGATATTTCCGAGTAAATAGAGAATGTTTTCTGTTCCAGCAAATCCCATTCCAACACATACAGCATATACGATGCCGTCAAACCGTTCATCGAAATAGGGATTATGTCTCAGCAGCAGCCACAGCATAAGCAGTTTAGACAGTTCTTCGGGCATTGCGGCCCCAATAAATGCGTTCCATACTGCTTGTCCAAATGTTTGTGGTGTTGCGAACGTCCAGCCGAATAGTTGCAACGATGATTCGAGACCATATGCGACAGCAGCCGAGGCTACTCCCAGCGCAACTGCTTTGATTATCTGTGATATGGGTTCTCGTTGATATCTGTCGCGCAGATAAATATACACTACAAGCAAGAAAGCGGGTAATATGGCAGCGCATAGGAGTATGTACATATTGTTCCGGCAACTATAGTGGTTGCAAAGGTAGTTGTTTTTTACGAGGCATGCAAATATATACACAAAGAACCCCGGAGAATTTATCTTCGGGGTTCTGAAATTGGCGGC
>CAVEZM010000017.1:0-40233 GCA_963620225.1 Acidaminococcaceae bacterium
GCACAGACGCACAGAAAAAGGCATTAGAGCAACTCTTGCGCCACCTCGTGAAGAAATACCCGCAGGCAACCATTCACGGGCATAGGGACTTCGCCACAAAGGCGTGTCCGTGTTTTGACGCGACAAAGGAGTATGCACAATTGACACAACGATAGTTATGGCTTGGAGCAGAGACGGATACACGTGTTGGGACTGCTTGTTTTATGCAGACGGCTATTGCGAGCAGAAAGCAGAGCGCGTGAAAGCAGACAAGTTGCCTTGTAAGGCGTTTGAGTTAGGATAGGAAAATTTACGAAAGATTTTCCTATTTCACATAGCGTTCTTTGACATATTGGGATAGTCGCGATTACCGAAGATATTCGGTGATTAAATGAGAGCACACTAAAATTTCGAGAGCAAATTTGTGCAAGTCGGATTTTAGTTGTAATTTTGCAATCGCTTATAAAACAGCAAAAAAATAGGACGATATTAAAGTTGCAATTTTAATGTAATAAAATTATATGGAAGAAAAAATGCCAAACTTGCGATTACCGACAATAGGTTTTGAAATGCCTATTACGGATATGATTTTGGAATTGGAGAAATTACGTTACAAGCAATTGGAGGGTACCACTCACCCCCTTGTGTTTGAGCAGATACGTTCCATATTCCAAATGCTGGAAAGTATCGGGTCTTCAAGAATCGAAGGTAACAATACCACTATCATTGATTATGTTGAAACTACAAAAATTAGTGAAACGGAAAAGCATTCCGAATATGAGGACATAATCGAGATTGAAAACATTGAAAAGGCGACTAAATATATCGAGGAGAATATCAATGATATACCTATAACGTTGATGTTTATTCGCGAATTGCACATGTTAGTTGTTGATGGATTGAGTTACAAAAAAGAGGGGGCACTCCATAAAGGCATGTTTCGTGAAAGTAATGTAAGGATAAGCGGTTCAACGCATACGCCTCCCGATTATACGCAAGTGGAGCCGCTTATGCAGGAATTGCTGGACTTTGTAAATGCTGAAACATCTCCCAAATACGATTTGCTTAAAATCGCCGTTGCTCACCATCGTTTTGTATGGATACACCCTTTTGAAAATGGCAATGGGCGCGTCGTGCGTTTGTTTACGTATGCTTTGCTGCTAAAATACGTCTTTACAAGCAGGGCTCGCATTATCAATCCAACGGCAGTTTTTTGCTCAAATAGAGACGAGTATTATCGTTATCTATCAGCCGCGGATAGTGGTACTGATGAGGGGTTAATTGAGTGGTCTGAATATATGCTTCGCGGTCTTAAAAATGAGATAGAGAAAATAGACCATCTCACAGATTATGTTTACCTACGAGAGCATATTTTACAGCCTGCATTGGACGATGCTTTGGAGCATAAGTACATATCAGAGATGGAGTGTGCTGTTTTGAAGAGGACATTGGAAGTTCAAGAAGTACAATCCAAAGATTTGGTAAAACAACTTGGCAATGTTGGAGACTCAAGGCGTTCACAGATAATCAAATCATTGGTAGAAAAGAAAATGTTGCTGCAAACTCCATACAATAGGTTTAAGTATGTCCTCAACTTCTCAAATAACTACTTACTCCGTAGTATTCTAACGATGTTAGACGCAAATGGATTTTTGCCGACAAACTAAGCCCCGCCTTACTTTCCTGTAGGGACAAGAGCCACTCACGAGTGGTTTGTACTAAGCGACTATTTCAATATGGATAGTCGCTTTTTTTGTATAAGAGTATGAAGAAAGACAGAACCATATCGCCCCACGTGTGTGATGACTGCCGTTTTGCAGAGTGGCACACACAGCAGTGGAACAGGGATATTCACGGCAGACCATTGACGGTAGGTTGTAAACGTGGTGTGCGGGAGTTTGGCATTATCCGCGGTACGGCGGCTTGTGAGCAGTGGCAGGGGCAGTAGAACATATCTGCGAGACATGCAGGTTATGGCTGCCTATGGGCGGCTGTGAGGGCGGAGGTACTATGCCGTGCAGTTGTTGGCAACAGAGCCTGTCCTACACGAAGAATGAACCAACGTTGTTTGAGTATGAGTAATAATGTCACCATAGAGGAGTTGTGTGCGATGTGGGACAAGACCAATCGCGGCAAGGCGGACAATTCGGAGCACGACTTGCAGGTCGCTTGTGTCCGTTGGTTTCGCTATGCCTATCCGAAGGCCCTGTGCTATGCAATCCCGAATGGCGGGTACAGAACAAAGACCACGGCACGCCTTATGCACTCCGAGGGCGTTGTGGGCGGAGTGCCGGACTTGCATATCCCCATACCACGAGGAGGCTATGCCTCTCTCTATATCGAAATGAAAAACGGCAAAGCGGGCAGGCTGTCCGACCATCAGAAAGAACTCATTCCCCGCCTGCAAGCCTACGGAAATAAGGTCGTTGTGTGCCGAACAGTAGAGAAGTTTAGAAAAGAAGTCGATGAGTACCTACGAACATAAAGAAACTAAGCGACCGCCCCTATTAAGGCAGTCGCTTGTTGTGGACGCTGATTAACCAGTTCTGTGTCCGAAACCTCTATATGTCTCCTACCGTTGGGTAGAAGACTTCACTCGCTTGGGCTTGCGCATTATCAAGAGTGGCACAAGCGTGGGACGAAGATTATTCTGAGAATTCTATTTTAGATTGTTGAGGTGCATAGATATGCTCATAGAATTCGATAACCTTGTAAGAACTATTGTAATATGCATGGCAAATTTTGTCGTACTTCTGCATTATCCGTAATTTTACTTTCAAGGCATCTCCTTTGCCCAAACGTTCTCCCTTGTCGATTATTTCCATTAGCATTTCGTCTTTTATAGAGGCTGAAATATAGAAACCATTATAGATAAATTTCCACTTGCTTTTTGGCTCAAAACTAAGCGAGGTGATAGTTAGTAGGGTATCTTCCTCCAAGACTCTTTCATCCGGCATTTCCTCCTCGTTATCGAAATCGTCGTATATGTATTCAGGGAACTCCTCGCGGTCGAATGTAGTCTTATTGTCAGCAACCGTTACTGAATAGCCATCTACATTACCCTCTGCTTGTGCATTTTCGATGGACTTAGATATTGCTTCTCGAACAACGCGATTATTATAAACTTGTGTTATCTGCTGATTTATGGTTACATTCCCATTTATAGTAACATCACCGTCCTTAACACGCTTCCCTTTGAAGTGTTTATATGTTCTTATTACACCATCGATAATAACAACGAGTCCCGATATGTAGGCTATACTATTTGCCGAAAATAAACTCTTAATCAGTGGGGCGAGAGTTCGAGCCTCTCGGGGGACACAAGTCTTAAACACAGAAAAATCAATAAGTCACTCTTTGTAACTTATTGATTTTTCTGTCTATATCCATGTTACTTTCCCACGACTCCACATCGCACTCCTTGGCAGAAATACAACTTACTACATTTTTACTACCGATTTACTACCTTTTTAGGTGAGGGAAAATGTAGTGCAAAAAGAGTGCAGCAATACAATAAATTGGGAAACCCATTTTTTGACAACCTTTCGACAAACATTTACCTATAATGGGTTAATTTTAGCCTCAATATATAGTTTTCCATGTGCTTGTAAATCACTTCGTACCATACTGGTTGTGTTATTGTTAGAACGGATACCCGATAGCGAAATGTACACTCATGTCATCTTTCCATTTGAGTCCGTTGGGAACTGTGCGCCATTGTGTGCCGGCATCATCTCCATAGAGCCTGCTGGGATCATAGAGTTTGACGCCAAAGTCTATACGAAAGACAAAGAACGAGAAGTCCAACCGCAATCCAACACCATAGGCTAATGCTATTTGCTTATAGAAATCTGTGTGCAGTTTCCCGTCTTGCTTCCATAAGAAGGCTCCATAGGGCTGTGCATCGTATTGGTGAATAGTCCATATATTTCCCGCATCAATAAAAGCAGCCAAGTTTATAAATGACCACACGTGAACACGATACTCTACGTTCAGGTTCAGTTTTATATCGCCTGCCTGGTTATTAAAGTCAATCAGAGAGCCTTTTCCTTGGTATCCACCGGGTCCTAAACTACGCGCAGTCCAACCTCGATTGCTATTGGCACCTCCAGAGAAATATCGCTTTTCAAAAGGAACAGTTTTTGAGTTCCCATATGGTACTGCTACTCCCATATCTGCATGCCATACAAGGCGATGGTCTGTGTTGAAAATCTGGTGATAGGTAAAGAATATATCCCCTTTGGCAAATTGAGAGTATGGTATATTGAATAGCGTATAGCCAGTAGAGTCGTGCGGGAAATGACAAGCCAGTGCCAAACCTTGCATCACATTACCTGCAGTCTCGATATGATAGTTCAAGTTATAATATGAGCGTAGAGGTTGTTTTTCTCTATACGAGGAGTAGAAACCTGAATACCCCCATCCTACAATAAAGTGGTTCTCATATGAATACTTTAAGATATTGGTAGATTGTAGAAACTGTTGGCGGAAGGTATCACTTATCCAAGGTAGATAGACGTAACTGATGTCAATAAGTTGAAACCGATGTAGTACACTATTTTTGCTCCTTTGCCATTTGTACGAAAGCCCTCCGTTGAATATAGAGCGTGTGAACTCATCGGGTCTGTTCTGATAGTTATAACTCAAATTTACCGCTAAGGAATTAGGGAAAGTAAGCCCCGCAGAAACTTTTGCTTCTATGGCACGTCCGCCGTTCTGTCGCCATTCGTAGCTACCACGTCCATCTAATGTAAACTCTTCTGCTCCTCTGAACAAATTCCTATTTGTATAACTTGCACCTGCAGCTACGCCCCAATCTCCCGCAGAGTATGTACCCTCTATTTCTGCAGATACAGAATTCAGTTTACCACGTGATAGTACAATATGGCAATCTAATTCATCTACAGAGACAGGAGAGAAACTGATGTCAACATACTTGATGGGAGACAATTGGTTTAATCGTGCATACGCACGTTCCACTTTGTTTTCATTGTACATATATCCTGGAGAGATCGGACAATTATGTATCAAGACTTTCTCTCGCAATAATTTATGTCCAACCCATGTAAATCCGTATCCATTTATGGTGTTATGGTGTAGTGTTTCTCCTTCCGGGATATGATTAACGTCATAGTCCATATGGAAATAAACATGTGCGATCTTGTATTTACGGAATACTTGTTCTTTCTCTTCTTGTGACATTTGTTCCACATAATCTTGCAAACACATTTGTATATCCACTTGACGTAATCCTATGGTGCTATCTGCCACGAACTGTATCATGTCTTTGTCGAAGTAAAAGCACCCTGTTTGTCGCATGGCTGTAGCTATTCGCTGTCTCTCTTGATCCAGTATATCTGTGTCAAATGGCATACCGTCTTGTATGAGGCTATTGCGTTTGTCGGTGGCTATCTGCTGCAGTTCTTTTTGTTCAAACCTCACCGTGTAGTTGCGTATATTATATTGCTGGCGTGCTGTGATATGGTAGGTCAGGTTTACTTTTCGGTCTTTTATTCTCATTGTTGTATCCACAGAAGCATGGAAATATCCCTTGTTTTGCATCGCTCGTTGCAGTTGTCTGCAACTCATGTCTGTCAGGTCTGGAGAGAATATGACGGGTGGTTCGCCCATCTTGCGGGAGTTTTTGCTTGTCAATTTAGTGGTATCTAATGAAGCGGTATTGTAGATATCAAGTTGGAGTTTCCAGAAGCCCAACACCTCTGTGTTTTGCTTTTGTTGTAGATAGTCTGTCAAGTCAGATGGTGATACTGCCTTCGTATCCTCTACCTTTACTCGTGCTTTGTTGAGAAGATATTCTCCTTGTGGAACAAACTTAGTGGTATTGCATCCCATTAAAAGGGACAACACCACAAAAAGGAACACGCTTATTTTTGTTCCTCTTACATACCGTATTATGATTGTAGGATATCTCCGCATTTTGTTATAGCCTGCAAAGATACGAGAAATATCCTGATTATACAAGCCTGTAAGCGTTATGTGCATACTATTCAGTAACAAATGCATTTATATTGTGAGTCTTTATTGTAATTATGTATCTATCGGCAATCTCTCCACCACAGACATCCAGACCGCCCTTTTGGCGTATCCAAGGACGGCGGGCAGGGTGTATTCGCACGCTATGCCACCACCTACGCCACCACGGCACCCTCGCAGTTCACGGGGCAGAACGACAAACTGCTCACCGACGACCTCGGCTGCGAGTGGTTCATGTACACAGGCAGCAACAAGGAAACCACCCGTGAGTTCTGCCAACAACTCACGGCAAAGCGGTTCATCCATCGTTCCGAGATACCGACCATTCTCACGGGTCGAATCGACGACTACCAGTGTGCCATCTACCCCAAGACGGGGTTGCCCTACGGCATGATAGAGGGCACAACCTCCGACCATTTCCAGTGCAACTGCGGCGGCTGGAACTGCCGCCACCAACTCGTCCCCGTTGCCGACGCCCTCGTCCCCGCCTCCCTCTGCGCCAAATTCGCCAAACGGCTGACTGCAGCAAAGCAGGTAGAAGCACTGCGTAAAGACAAGAACTACACCGATGTACAGACAAATGCTGCAGGCAGGCTGAAAGCTATGGCACATAACATCCGAAAAATGCACAGAAGAGGGGTGTAAATGCCTCTTTTCTTTTTATTGGAACACTTGTATCCTTTGCTATAAATAATACGAGGATAAAAGTTACCCAATGAACTCTTATTTGTTTTGTCACAACTCTTTTTACGAAACTATCGTTATCACCACAAAAAAACTGTCTAACAATTTTGCATTGTTAGACAGCCTTCGGAGGAAAATGTCCTTTTTTAGTATTGGGTGTTCTGGGGATCGAAGTTGGTCCAACCCTCCAACCAGTTGTCCGAGGCGGAGAAAGCACCAATGTAGGAAACCGTCTTCATAGGCTCAAGGCTCGATGCCGTATTGGCAACCGCTGCGGCAATCGTAGCATCGGTGAAATCAGCAGCAGAGAGAACTGGGCTGGAAGAAGAGGGGATGTACATATTCGACTCCATATTCAAATCGGTCATCTCCATGGTCTTGCTGCCCTTCTGCGACAAGAACCAAGTAGTGGAGAAAGAGTGGGCTTCCGTCGGATCGAAGGTCTTGGTGGAGTAGTCAAGCGCAAGCGAGTCCTTGTACTGCTTGTTCATATCCGAACCGATGATGTCGTAGTTGGCAAGCCATACATTCTGTACCTTGATAATACCGTCTTCGGCTGCTTTCTTGCAGTCACCCTTCTCGCTGTCGATCATCACGCCGATAGGCCAACCGATAACCAACGAGTTGAAGCAGTTGAGGTGTGAGTTGCGTCGAATCTGCATAGCCGCTTGGAAACGACCGAGCGAAGAGTTGTTATTGGGATAGACATCCCCACCATCGATATAGTCTGCCGTATTGACAAACTGAGCATCAACTTTCGGACCTACGAAGGTGATATTGGAGAATACGCAAGAAGTGTAAGGCGATACGGAAGCACCATCTGCGCAGTTATCCGACTCAAAGCCGTTGGATTGGCTGATATCGGCAATACGAGAGTTGCGGATGGCCAAACCGAATTGTACATGACCAGAGAAACCATTGTCGGTATCGAAATCGTCGTCCCAACCGTGATATGCCACAAGGTATTGGCAATTAACCGTACCACCAAACCACTCATACGAGTCGTCGTTGCTGTAACTTACCTGCAAGTGGTCCACCTTGGTCTTGCTACCGATAGAACCGAAGGTGATACCGTTGATTTCCTTGTCGGTTTGGAAGGGGAAACCTGCAAACTCGACACGGACATAGGAGATAACACCCGAGCAGTCCTCGTTGTCATTACCACCATGCTTGGAACGGGGGCCACCCTCGATCTGTTGCTCGGTCTGGTTGTTGTTGGCACGACCGCAGAGAATCAGTCCGCCCCAGTCGCCCGGACGACGCTGGCCTACCGGTTGAGCACTGGTGAAGACAATCGGCTCGGTAGCCGTACCCTGTGCATAGAGTTTGCCGCCACGCTCAATGATAAGCGCTGCTTTGGTCTCTTTGTCACCCTTGATGACCGTACCTGGCTCAATGGTCAGTTCGGCACCGTCTGCCACATAAATCCATCCCTTGAGCAGGTAAGTACCCTTGCGAAGGGTCTGCTTGCCCGTGAAAATGAACTCGTCGTCGCCGTTACCGAGTGTGTTGTTGTCGTAGAGCAGGTTGTCATCCGCAATCAGACCATCTACCTCCCGTGCGTTGTGGTCGGGATCGGTAGGCTCATTGGTGGAAGACTGGCAGCCCGAAAGAACGGCTGCGAAAAGGGTGCAAAGCACCGTGGCATGGAAAAATTTCTTTTTCATTGCTTGTTGTTTGTTGAATTGTTATTTGTTGTGTGGCGATAGTATCGCCTGTTAAGAAACAATATATATGTTATCCCTTGCGTATTGGGTTGCGCATCCCTTACTTATCCCTTGCAGAATCAACCGTGTATCAACCGTATATCTACCGTGTATGTACCGTAGTTGACAGCGTGAGGTCTGGGGGAGGGCATTTTCATAATTCGTAATTCTTCATTCATAATTACTCAGAGTTTCCATGTTACGCTGAGGAGGAAGGTGCGGCCGGGACGGTAGGAACGAGTGACTTGCTTGATTTTCTCCGTCGTACCATCCGACAATGTGGTGGTGGCAATCTGTTGATAGACAATCTTCTCACCGATGACATCACGCGCCGAGAAGCGTATCGTCCAATGCTCGCCAAACGATTTACCAAGGTTGAGGTCGAGCATATTGCGCGGCATCTCGTAGGAGTCCGGAATGGTAACGGCATCATCGCTGCCCGAAAGACCCACGCTGCGACCGACACCGATGAGGCGCTTGCCGATGCGGTTGTACAACACCGAGCAACTCCATCCTGTACGCTCGTGGGCGTAGAAAAGACCCGTATTGATGAGATAAGGCGACTGACCCTGCATAGGGCGGGCAGACTCACGAGACCCCTCTGGGAACTGTACCCGGCTATGAATAAGCGCCCCGTTGAAGGTGAACTGGAAGCCACGCATTCCCATGAAAGACAAGTCCTTGCGAATATCTAACTCGGCACCGTAACTATAAGCACGGTCGGCATTCTGATAACTATAAGTAAGGTCGGTTCCACCCGTAACGGTGTAGGTCCACTCGATGGGGTGGCGGAAATGCTTGTAGAAAGCCGCCACGGAGATAATCTCGCCTTTGCCGCCCTTGGGATAGTACTCGTAGCGTAGGTCGCAGTTCTGAATACGGCAGGACTGCAAGTCGATATTGCCTTGCACATTGGACGCAAGGTCGAAATCGTAGTACACTGACGGCGAGACCTCACGAAACTCGGGGCGATTGATGGACATACCATACGACGCACGCAAATAGTGGCGGTCGTTGATTCGATAGGTAAGGTTGGCAGAGGGGAAGAAATCGGAGGTGCGATAGTGGCTCGAACGGGGCGAATACTCGCGGTCGCGGGTGTTGCGAATGAGTTCCATATCGTTGTACTCGTAGCGTACTCCGGTATAGAGATTGACCGGTCCGAATGGCAGATTGAAGCCTACATAGCCCGCCAAAAGGGTATTGCGCCCCTCATAATTGTTGCGCCATTTGACTTGCTCGAGGAGAAACAGACGGTCCACGCCATAGTTCTCGTCCTGCATCAGTTCTGTCGGGATATCCAACTGCCGAAAGCCCATCGGGAGGGTGTTGGACGCCTGATTCCAGTTGTAATAGAAGGTGCGGGCAGAATAGGAACGGCTACGATACTCGCCATAGAAACCCACCTTGAGTTGCGGCTCGAACCAGCCCCAATGGAAAGTCTCTGCATAGTCTAACGAGAGCGAACCGATATGCTCGGAGAGATAGGTATACTCGCGGGAGATATCGTTGGACGAGGAGAGTTGCAGCACGCCGTCCTCGAGGGCATCGTTGCGCAGGTAGCGGCGACGGTCGGGCTGGTTGCGGTTGGAGTAGGCATAACCGCCATTCCAACGGAATTCGATATCGTCGCTGAGGAAAAGATGGCGTCCTGTGAGTTGCCCCGAATAGGTGGTGCGGCTCTGGTAGTTGTACTCCGCCTGCTCCTCGGCATCGTTTTGCGCCGAGATACCCACACGGGTGGTATAGCGTTCACGCCCCAACTGATTGAATATATTCTTGAACTCGATGCGGTCCTTGCCGGCACGACGGGCGTAACTCAAGTTGAACATCACACCGAGTCGGGTATGGATGGTTTGCTGGTCGTCTGTCGATTGACGGAGGTAGGAACTGCAGTGCTGTGCCTCGTCGTAGGCACCATAGAGGCAGTTGAGCATATCACGGTAGTGCTTATAGTTGCGGCTATAGTTTCCGCTGAGGAGCATAGAGAGCGACTGTCCGTTGGAGAGCGTCCAACTCTCGCTGCCATTGAAGCTGAGCGAAAGGTCGCTGACGGGGGTGATTTTCTTGACAGTCCAGTCGTTATTGAACGAATTGGCGGTAAGAGAAACGCTGTTATCCACACCCGAATAGCCCGTGAGCGTAGAATGGATTCCGTTGGGCAGACCACGCATACCGCTGTCGAAGCCGAGCCAGTCGGTGGGAGAGGATTTGGTGCGATAGAAGGAACGGAAATGGGCTTGGTCGTTGATGGCACCGCCCAACTGCACGCTCCATGACTTATATTCGGGGACATCCTTGGTCTGCACCAGCACCATACCCCCCGAATAGTCGGCGGGGTACTCCGGGGCAGGGGACTTGATAATGACTAAGTTATCGAGTTGCGAAGAGGGGAGCAGATCGAAAGAAAAAGCACGGGAGTCCGCCTCGGAACTTGGCACGGCTGCTCCGTTGATCCACACCTGATTGTAGCGCTGCGACAGGCCGCGCACCATGACAAACTTGTCGTCGATGAGCGAGATACCCGGCACACGGCGTATGACCTCGGAGGCATCACGGTCTTGGGAACGTTGAATCTGCTCGCTGCTGATACCGGTCTGGACACTGAGCGCATTCTTGGTGGACTGAAGAACACTCATCTCGGTGTTCTGTCGGCGCTTGGATGTAACGGCAACCTCCTGTAGCACCTCGGCATCGGAGGAAAGAAGAATGCGGAGCGTATCCTGCCCCGCATTGACTTGTATCTGCTTGCTTTTGTAGCCGATATAACTGATTTCGAGTTGGCTACCTTGCGCCACGGAGAGGCGGAATACACCGTCAAAATCGGTGGTGGTGCCGGTAGTGGTGCCACTCAAAAGAACCGTTGCACCGAGAAGAGGCTCACCCGTTTCGGCATCCGTCACGACTCCCACGCACTGCTGTGCGCAAACCATATTGCATGTGATGATAAAGAGAAAAAGCAACATAATATCTCGGTACCAAAGAGAACCAACAGCATCGTTGAAGTGTTGTCGTTTCCTATCTATGAGAGGTAAACACAGAGAGTGATTCATACTAAACAATCCTTCTTTTTTTGAAATCTGCTGCAAAAGTATAGGCATAGTGTTATGTCTTTGCAAAGATTATATGAATAAATTGTGAAAGATTCTGGAGGAGCAAAAAACCTCTTTCCGGTAAATATAGTACATAAAGAACGCCAAGACAAATGCCCCAAAATATTATATTCTAACAAAAAGAGTACTATGATTTGCACATATCACAACAATGTATTAACTTTGCAGCGGTAGTCACACAATGACTTATGCATAGCCATGTTTACACACTCGCTTTCTTTCTATAGAAACACCATAATCATTAAAGTTAGAACATTCACATCTTTCTCCTGATAGACACAACCCGTTGCCTACGTAGCAGTGTAACGGACTATAGTATTTTCGGGGGTTAGGAACTTATAAAATGACTCAGGACATAAACAAACAACCATGATAGAACGCAAGAACTATCATGCATTATTAACCAAAATCAATATCATTATGACAAAAAGTTATCGGAAAAACAGTTCTCGGAAACTATTCTTGTCGTTACTATTAGGCATGGTAACGCTGTGTAGTATTCCCGTTATGGCAGTGCCCACTAACATCCATGGGCGCGTTGTAGATGTGAACGGCGACCCTCTGATTGGCGCTAACGTGACTGAGAAAGGAACAACCAATGGTACAATCACAGACCTGGATGGTGTGTTCCTCTTGAATGTAGAACCCAACAACACACTCGTCGTTTCCTATGTCGGCTACAAAGACCAAGAGGTACGTGCCCACAAAGACATGGTTGTGATGCTTAGAGAAGACACGCACATGCTCGACGAGGTGGTAGCCGTAGGTTATGGTACACAAAAGAAAGCCAACCTCACCGGAGCAGTCACCACAGTCGATGTATCCAAGGCACTCGAATCCAAGACAGAAACCGATGTGGCAAAAGCATTGCAAGGTGCGGTGCCGGGCTTAACCATCACCAATCAGAACGGTGACATCAGTGCCGACCCGACCATCGTCATACGTGGTGTGGGAACATTGTCTAACAGTGCCACCTCCACCCCTCTCTACATCGTTGACGGTGTACCTATGGATAACCTCGGATATCTCAACCCCAACGACATCGAATCGATTAGCGTACTGAAAGACGCTGCTTCTACCAGCATCTATGGTACACGGGCTGCGTTTGGTGTCGTATTGGTTACGACCAAGACTGCCAAGACTGCCGAGAAAGTGAGTGTTACTTACAATAATAACTTCGCATGGAGCCGTGCTTCCGTACTGCCTAACTACCCTACGGTAAAAGAGCAGATTACCGCCATGGCTGAGGCAAACGACCGCGCTGGTGATGCATCCGAACTGTTTGGTATGTACATCAATACCAAAGAATTCATCGATAAGGTGGACGCATGGCAAGCCAAGCATGGTGGCAAATCGGGTTACCGCGCTATGGTCTATGGAGACGACTATGACGAGAACGGTTACTATGCCGACTGGGATGTAGCAGGCATACTCTTCAATAACGCTGCCCCATCACAATCGCACAACCTGTCCGTACAGGGGAACTCGGGCAAGACCAACTACTATATGTCATTGGGCTACAACCACCAACAGGGTATCATGAACTTCAATCCCGACAAGATGGACAAGTTCAATGCAACGGTAAATGTATCGACCAAAGTGAACAACTGGTTGGAAGTGGGTGCCCGCTTCAACATGCAACACCGCAACTACACATACCCCTATGTACGCGGCGCAGGTTCCTACCAGTACGCTTGGCGCTGGGGTTCATTCTTCGGACCCTGGGGATATTTCCAAGATGCTGACGGTAACCAATACGATGGGCGTAATATGATCGGCTTCCGCAAACAAGGCGGTGATGCCTATAGGCAGCGTATGAACCTGCGTGCCGGCGGATTCCTGAAGTTGAACCTCGCAAAAGGATTGACTTTCAACGGCGACTACACATACACCTATCGTACCAACCGCTACAAAGGCGTTGGCTCACGCGAAGACCTCGTCAACACATGGAGCCTGCAAGGCGAGAATTTCAAGCACGGCACCATCAGTACAACTGACTTCATTGAGACATCCAATGACCTCTACACCAACCATGTAGCCAATATGTACTTCAACTACAATGCTACATGGGATAAAGCACATAACTTCAATGTGATGGTAGGTGCAAACATCGACAAAGATGAGTACGAGTACCTCTACTACGAACGTCATGATATGCAAGACCAAAACAAGCCGGAGTTGGCACTCACTGCCAGCGACTATGCTTACTCGCACAAACGTTCGCATAACGGTTCTGCAGGTATATTTGGTCGTATCAACTATGACTATAAGGGCATCTACCTCTTCGAGTTCAATGCACGTGGCGATGCCTCCAGCAAGTTCCCCGCTGGTCATCAGTGGGCATTCTTCCCATCCGGGTCTGTAGGATATCGTATCAGCGAGGAACCTTACTTTGAACCCGCAAAGGTTGTGGTAAGTAACTTGAAACTGCGTGCATCCTATGGTACGATTGGTAACCAAGAGATTGGCGACTTGATGTTCATCGAGACCATGACCAAGAACCGCGACCCGTATGCAACTACCGATACTAAGGCGTATTGGCTCGGCGATGGAACTACACGCCTTGACTACTTCGGACAACCGAAGATGGTGTCGCCTGCTCTGACATGGGAGACGATCGCTACCGCCAATGTAGGTATCGACCTCGGCTTCCTCAACAACGACCTCAATATCGGCTTCGACTGGTATCAGCGTGATACGAAAGACATGTTGGCTCCGGGCAAGGCACTGCCACAAGTAATCGGTGCTACCGCCGCTTTCGAAAATGTAGGATCACTCCGTACACGCGGTTGGGAACTTAGCATTGACTACCGCCACCTGTTCCACGACCTCAAAGACCTTGAGATATATGCCAACTTCAACCTCTCGGACTACAAGGCTACGATCACCTCTTGGGAGAGCAACAACCTCATCAATACGAACTACACCGGTAAAGAGTATGGCGAGATTTGGGGCTTTGAGACAGACCGCTATTTCACCGCTGAAGACTTCAACGGCACCGACGCTGCTGGACATCCTATCTATGCATCCGGCATCGCTGACCAAAGCAAACTCGAGAAAGGGAAGTTCGTTTATGGACCTGGTGACATCAAGTTCGTTGACCAGAATGGCGATGGAAAAATAGACTGGGGTGATGGTACACCTGAGAACCACGGCGACCTCATCAAGATAGGTAACACCACACCGCGATACCAATACTCTTTCCGCCTCGGTGCTACTTGGCAAGGTATAGACATTGACCTGTTCTTCCAAGGTGTGGGAAAACGCGACATGTGGACACAATCTGCATTCGTTATGCCGATGATGCGTGGTGTGGACGCTATCTATGCGAACCAAACCAGTTATGTAACCCAAGCAATGGTGGATAACAATACCATTGACCAGAATGCAACCTATCCACGTCTATTCGGTGGTAACGCAGGACAAGGCAATGCAGGATCGTCCATCCTCAACAACGGTAGCAACAACTTCTACCCACAAACAAAATACTTGGTAAACATGGCATATCTGCGCCTCAAGAACCTCACAGTAGGTTATACCCTACCACAGCAATGGACACGCAAGGCAACCATCGAGAAAGTACGAATCTACGCTTCATTCAATAACTTGGCAGACCTTGTTAACCATACCAAGCAGTATGGCTTAGACCCCGAAATCACAACCGGAACAGGCTCACTCAGCAACGGTGTGTTCGGACGTACAGAGCCTATCTACCGCTCGTATTCATTTGGTTTCCAAATCACTTTATAATGAAGCGGCAATGATAGTATTAACAAATAAATGGAATACAATTATGAAAAAGATAATAATTAGTTTAATGGCAGGTATGGTGTTGCTGACGGGTTGCGACCTTCTTAACAATGACCCCGATACCGATTTTACCAAAGATAACTATTTTACCAGCGAGACAAATGTAGAACTCTATTGCAACTACTTCTACAATGCGTTCTCTGGCTATGGTAACAATGGCTCCTATGGAGTGTTCTATTTCCCGACACTCAATGATAACCAAGCAGAGAAAGGTCTTACCTCATGGTCTTTCCTCACCGTATCCGCTACCAACAGTACGTGGGAAGACGCATACGAAGAGATACGCCGTGCAAACACCGTCATCGAGAAGATACCTTCTATCAGCATGGCTACTGCCAACGCTAACCACTGGATGGGACTATCCCGTCTCTATCGTGGCTACCAACACTATCAGGTAGTTCGCGCACTCGGAGACTGCTACTACGTGGATAAAGTACTGACAACAGAAGATGTGACTATCCTCTATGGCAAGCGTACTGACCGTGACGAGGTGATGGATAAGGTCCTCGAAGACATCAATTTCGCCGTAGAGAATATGAGCCTTAACAGCTCTTCTCGTACTGCATACAATGTCTATGTAGCCAACGCTATCAAGGCAGAGATATGCCTCTATGAGGGGACCTTCTGCAAATACCGCACACAAGCCGAGAATGGCAAGGCTGCCGATGTAAGCCGCGCTAACAAGTATCTCGCCGAGGCAAAAGCCGCTTGCGAAGTCATCATGAACAGTGGCAACTTCGTTCTCACAGACGGCGCAGAAGGATACCGTAAGAACTACAACTCACTCGACCTTGCTGGTAATACCGAGATGATTATGTACAAGAAGTATATACTCGGCACACTCGCACACGCCACCCAAGACTACTGCTGCGGTTCGACACAGACCAAAGGTATGAGCAAAGCAGCCTTCAATGCCTATCTCAAACTTGATGGCACTGTCCCTGCTGCCGGAGAAGACCACGGTGCACTCTACGAAGATATTATCAATACCACTATCGATGGCAAGGACACTACATTCATTGATTCCGTCTATTCCATTCGCGCTATCCTCGCCAACAGAGACCCACGTCTGGCTCAACAAGTCGATGAAGACCTCCGCTACGTAGGCAAAGGGCGTATCCGCTATCGCTTTGAACCGGGACAAGAGGGAGCAGCAGAGAACACATCGTACACGGGCTATGGAATCCTCAAGTTCGATGAACCAAAGACTATAGCCAAGAACCGTCAATCTACCGTTGGAAACGAGACCGACGCACCTATCTTCTGGCTCGCAGAGATATATCTCAACTATGCAGAAGCCTGCGCAGAACTGGGAACAGCAACACAAGATGACCTTGATAAGTCTGTTAATATGCTGCGCAAACGCGTCGGAATGCCAAACATGACACTCGCCCCTGCTCCAGACCCCGCTAACAACATGGACGTCAGCGACCTGATATGGGAGATACGACGCGAAAGACGCGTAGAACTGATGTTTGACAAAGACGACAGATACTGGTCACTCATACGCTGGCACCAACTTGATAAACTGGATACACAGAAGTATCCGGAACAAACGAAAGGCGCATGGCTAGCTGCAGAATGGGTTCGCGATGAGAACAACGTGACTGTAGATGCAGAAGGATACATCGACTGCAAAGGCTCCAGCCCTGACCGCATATTCGACAAGAAGTATTACCTCAATCCTATACCATCCGGACAGTCAACACTCAACCCCGAGATAGGACAAAACATCGGCTGGTAAACCGCAATTGAGGTAAGAGATAGTTCTCGAAAAAACAAGAAGAGACTATATCATAACATCTCTCAACCGCCTGACAGACTACTGCCAGGCGGTTGTCTGTTACAGAGAACCGGCAACACTGGCAAACCTTGTATTTGGCACGGTATTTGTATTCACAGGATACAGACACACAATATGCAGACAAAAACAAGAGTGTCTTATCATACCTATCGGAACTAAGAAATATATTTAATAAACAACCTCATGCAAACAACCGTTGACATTAGAGAACTACAAGAGCGCATCGAGCGCGAGAGTTCATTTGTGGACGCACTGACACTTGGGATGAACCAAGTCATCGTAGGACAAAAACATCTCGTAGAGAGTCTGTTGATCGGATTATTAGCCGATGGACATATACTCCTCGAGGGCGTACCAGGACTCGCAAAGACATTGGCCATCAAGACACTGGCACAACTCGTCAAAGCCGACTTCAGCCGGATACAGTTCACACCAGACCTGCTCCCTGCTGACGTGATCGGCACACAGATATACTCACAAAAAAACGAAGAGTTCCGTATCAAAAAAGGACCTATCTTTGCGAACTTCATATTAGCCGACGAGATCAACCGAGCACCCGCTAAAGTACAGTCAGCACTACTCGAAGCCATGCAGGAGCGACAAATAACGATCGGAGAAGAGACGTTCAAACTGGATGAGCCATTCCTCGTACTGGCAACACAAAACCCTATCGAGCAAGAAGGTACATACCCGCTACCGGAAGCACAAACCGACCGTTTTATGCTCAAAGTAGTTATAGGATATCCTAAGAAAGAAGAGGAACAGAAGATTATAGAGCAAAACATCACCGGCGAACAAGTGAAAGTCACTCCTATACTCTCAACAACAGAGATACAGAAAGCACGCCAGATAGTGCGAGAAGTATATCTTGATGAGAAAATAGAGAAATATATCATCGACATAGTCTTTGCTACACGACAACCCGAAGCGTACGGACTGGACAAACTCAAACCAATGATACAATTTGGAGGTTCGCCACGTGCCAGCATCAACCTCGCACTTGCAGCACGAGCTTATGCTTTCATCCATAGACGCGGATATGTCATACCCGAAGATGTACGTGCCGTATGCTACGACGTACTCAGACACCGCATAGGACTGACCTACGAAGCAGAAGCAAACAACCTCACCACCGAAGATATCATCACCGAGGTGCTCAACGCCGTACAAGTCCCATAAGCAAGAAGAGACATAGATAATCCCATCTATGTAACCTATACGCTATGACCACCGAAGAATTACTACAACGGGTACGGAAAATCGAGATTAAGGCACACCGCCTTAGTCGCAACATCTTCGCCGGAGAATATCACTCCCAGTTCAAAGGACGGGGAATGGCATTCTCCGAAGTGCGCGAATACCAATACGGTGACGACGTACGCTCCATCGACTGGAACGTCACAGCACGACTCAACAAACCCTATATCAAGGTTTTCGAAGAAGAACGAGAACTCACCGTCATGCTACTCGTGGATGTATCAGGAAGCCGTAACTTCGGCACTACGAACCAGATGAAACGCGATATGATGGCAGAGATAGCCGCCACACTCGCATTCTCCACTATACAGAACAATGACAAGGTAGGCGTCATTTTCTTCTCCGATAAGATAGAGAAGTATATACCCGCAAAAAAAGGTAAGACACATGTGCTACATATCATACGCGAACTACTCTGCTTCGAACCTCTATCCACAGGCACAAACATCGCAGCAGCACTCGAGTATTTCGCACATGCGCAGAAACGACACTGCAACGCCTTCCTCATCTCAGACTTCATCGATGCAGGAGACCTCGAGAAACCGCTGATGATAGCAAACAACAGACACGAACTGAATGCCATACAGATATACGACCGCAGAGACGCAGAGATACCCAACATCGGACTCGTTAAATTCCATAGTGCCGAAACAGGTAAAGACGTGTGGATAGATACTGCTATCGCTTCTGTACGCAATGCCTATGCTGCCATATGGAGACAACAAGCCGACAACCTTGAGCAACTGCTCACACGACTCGGTGTCAACCACGTGACCGTGAGCACAGACCAAGATTATGTAAAAGCCCTAATGCATTTGTTCAGATGTTAAACATAATAGCAGCCATAGTAGTCAGTGCAACCATCGACAGCACCACCATATTCTTGGGGGACCAGACAGACCTACACCTACAAGCCATATGTCAACCCAACGAACAAGTCACACTGCCTGTACTGGGAGAGAACCTCATACACGGTATAGAGATAGTCGATCGAACTATTATCGACACAACTGTCCTGCAGGATGGACGCAAACAATACAACCAGTACTTGACTATCACCTCCTTCCGCGACTCGTTATTCTATATCAAACCACTACCTTTCGTCTGCAACAACGATACGGTATGGAGCGAGAGCATGATGCTCAACGTCGTACAACCTTTCGAGATGGATTCTGCTGACATGGCTATCACGGATATCAAACCTATATACAAAGCACCTATATGGTGGTGGGGCATCTTTCGATGGGTACTCGGAGGAATACTCATCGCAGGTATTGCCGTAGGACTATACTTCCTGCTGCGACATATAGGGCGATATACGGGCAAATATACACCAACAACAACACCGGAACCTCTACGACCTGCCGAAGAGATAGCACTCGAAAAACTGGATGCCATCAAAGAACAAAAGATATGGCAAACAGGACAAGTAAAAGAGTATCATACACAACTCACCGATGTGGTACGCGAATATATATCACGCCGCTACAACGTGAGTAGCACCGAACAGACATCCAACGAGACACTGCAAGCCATGAAGCCTATCCTCAGCGAGCAGAAAGAGATATACGAACATCTGCGCAAGATGCTGTCACTGGCAGACCTCGTCAAATTTGCCAAATGGACGGCAACACCCGACGAGAACGAACTAAGCCTGCGAAATGCATACCAGTTCGTGCACGAGACAACACCCGCACCTGACACTACACAAGAGGATAAAGAAGGAAAGGAGAATATAGTATGACATTTGCTAATCCTGGATACCTGTTCTTATTGTTATTGCTCATACCAGTAGTAGGATGGTATATATGGAAACTGCATAACGCCAAGGCGTCTATACAACTATCCTCCACTACCATACTACAAAAACAACCCAAGAGCACACGAGCCTATATGATACATCTACCATTCGTTCTACGCACGGTAACTATCATACTGCTCACTATCGCACTGGCACGACCGCAACTTAGCAACAGATGGCAGTCGCAATCCACCGAAGGCATAGACATCATGATGGCACTCGATGTCTCGGGGACCATGCTCGGAGAAGACTTCAAACCCAACAGACTCGAAGCAGCCAAAGCCGTAGCCACAGACTTCGTCATCGCACGACCGGATGACCAGATAGGATTAGTAGTCTTCGCAGGAGAGAGTTTCACACAGTGCCCACTGACTACTGACCATGCAGTACTGGTTAATCTGTTCCAATCGGTCAAGTTCGGTATGATAGAGGACGGGACTGCCATAGGACTCGGACTGGCCAACGCCGTCAATAGGATGAAAGATTCTACCACCAAGTCCAAAGTTATCATACTCCTTACCGACGGTAGTAACAACAGAGGCGAGATAGACCCGCAGACAGCAGCCGAGATAGCCAAGACATACGGCATACGCGTCTATGCCATCGGAGTCGGCAGTTACGGGAAAGTGCGGGTACCGATACAGACACCCTATGGCACACAGTACGGGACCATGGACTCCGAGTTTGACGAACAGACACTACGCAACATAGCCAATACTACTGGAGGAGAGTATTTCCGCGCAACAGACAACAGCAGCCTCAAGGCTATATACAACCAGATAGACCAACTCGAGAAAACAAAGATACGTGTACGCGAATACTCCAAACGCACAGAGAACTTCGCACCATTCCTGTATGCGGCACTACTCTGCCTGCTGCTGGATATACTGTTGCGCTTCTTCGTGCTAAGGACAGTCACCGAGTGACACGTACAAACATAACAACCTAACGAGACCTACAACATGTTTCGATTTGCTAACATAGAAATGCTCTGGTGGCTAATGACCATACCGGCGTTCATCATTGGCTATATCATCTATACACGACGCAAACGCAAGCAACTATCCGAATTCGGGGATAAAACACTCATCGCTGAGCTAATGCCGGACGCCTCCAAGACCCGCCCCATAGTCAAGTTCTGCCTCGTATTGACAGCACTCACACTACTCATCATCGCTGCCGCAAGACCACAGTATGGACAGAATGAGAAGACTGTCAAGAGACAAGGAATAGAAGTCGTGATAGCACTGGATATATCCAACTCTATGATGGCAGAAGATGTGGCACCAAACAGACTCGACCGAGCCAAACAGATGCTCAGTAAGATGATAGACCGTATGGTGGACGATAAAGTGGGGCTGGTGGTATTCGCAGGAGAAGCATATACGCAACTGCCTATCACCTGTGACTATGTGTCTGCAAAAATGTTCCTCAACAACATATCACCTGCACTCATCCCTACACAAGGTACTGCCATAGGAACAGCCATAGAGACTGCTATCCGCTCCTTCGGTACACAAGAGACAGAAGCAGGACGAGCCATCATACTCATCACCGACGGTGAGAACCACGAAGATGATGCTATTGCCGCTGCCAAACATGCACAAGAACAGGGAATACAAGTGTTCGTAGTGGGTATCGGGAAACCCGAAGGATCACCTGTTCCTATACCGGGCACCAACAACTATATCAAGGACAGAACAGGACAAGTGGTCGTCAGCAAACTCAATGAAGACATGTGCCAGCAGATAGCACAAGCAGGCAACGGCATATACGTACGGTGTGACAACACCAACACTGCCATGCAGGCTCTGCAAAAAGAACTAAACCATATAGCCACAGCGGAACTGGAAACAACAGTGTATGCAGACTATAACGAACAATACCAGTCATTCGTACTCATTGCACTGCTACTACTCACCATATCATTCTTCATCTTCGACCGGAAAAACCAACGACTCGCCAAGATGGACTTATTCAAGGAGAAATAAATCATGAAACGGATACACAACCTTATCATCGTACTGTCTATCCTGTGCTGCACACAAACAGCCGTGGCACAGAAAGAAAGCAGCGATGTGCGACACGGCAACAAAGCATATAACAAAGAGAACTACACAGACGCAGAAGTCAATTACCGGAGAGGATTAGACAAAAACAACCAGTCCTTCGAGGCACACTTCAACCTCGGAGACGCACTCTTCAAACAAGAGAAATACCCGGAGGCTCTCGAACAGTATGCACTCGCCGAGAAACAAATCAATAAAGACGATGCCAAAAACAACCGCAAACTCAAACAACGACTCGCTGACACATACCACAACATCGGAAACGCTTGCTATGCACAGCAACAATACGACAAAGCCGTAGCAGCCTTCCAAGAATCACTGCGCAACAACCCGAAAGACAACGATACACGCTATAACCTCATAAAAGCAATGCAACAACTGCAGCAACAACAGCAACAACAGAACGACTCTACCCAACAGCAACAACAACAGCAGAATCAACAACAGCAAGAGCAGCAACAAGAACAGGAACAACAGGAGCAACAACAAGAACAACAAGAACAACAAGAACAACAGATGGACAAAGAAACGGCAGAGCAGATACTACAAGCACTCGAACAGGACGAACAAGAGACACAGGAGAAACTGCAACGCCAACAGGGCAAGAAAAAACGTGTAGAGAAAGAGTGGTAACCACCACACACCGACAATAAACCAGGACAAATGAGACAGATACTACGTACATTCTTACTTATAGCATGCACCATACTGCCGATAACTCAACTGTCGGCGGCAGAGAACGTAGAGTTCCGAGTACAAGCACCGGCACAGGTTATCGCAGGCAAACCTTTCCAACTGACTTATACCGTTAACCAACGCGCCAAAGACCTCCGGGCACCGGAGTTCACCGACTTCGACTATCTCGCTGGACCATACACCTCACAATCATCATCCACCTCCTTTGTCAATGGGAAACGTACATCCTCCTTCACGCTGACATACACCTACACACTCATGGCAAACAAAGAGGGACAGTTCACACTGCAACCTGCTACCATACGCGTAGGAAACGATACATACACATCCAATGGCGTACGTATCACCGTACTACCACCAGACCAACAACCAACCAACAACCAACCCGCCACATCGGCACAACAAACAGAGAGAACAAACAATACCGCATCCTCCGCAACCTCTTCCGAGAATATATTCATCCGCACACTCGTCAGCAAAACACGTGTGCACGAACAAGAAGTCATCCTACTCAGCTACAAACTGTACTTCTCAGGAGTGGACGTCGCACAATTCACTAACAATACCAAACTGCCCGAGTTCAAAGGATTTCTCAAACAAGAGTTCGAAATGGGAGAGATACAGACCGAACTCGAACACTACAACGGACGCAACTACCAGACCGCTGTGCTCTATCGCACCCTACTCTTCCCGCAACGTAGCGGAGATATATCCATCGACCCTGCACAGTTCGAAGCAGTACTGCGCATACAGAACCGGGCACAAGTACGGAGTATCTTCGATGACTTCTTCGGTAGCTATACCAATGTGACCAAACCTCTCACCGCACCCGGAGTAACCATACACGTCAACAACCTGCCACACGGCAAACCAACAGACTTCAGCGGAGGCGTAGGCTCATTCACTCTCAATAGTACCATCTCCGAGACAGAACTGTCTGCCAACGAAGCAATCACACTCACACTCACCATACAGGGCAGCGGCAACATGAAACTGCTCAAGACACCGGCAATAGACTGGCCTGAGGGTTTCGAAGTGTACGACCCTAAAGTGACAAACAACTTCAAGACAACAACCGCAGGTATCAGCGGAACAAAAACCATCGAATACCTCGCAATACCAAGAGCAGGAGGTGAATATACCATACCCGCAGTACGCTTCGCATACTACGACACACAAGAGGAAGCCTACAAGACACTGACCACTCCTGAATATACTGTCCATATAACTCGTGGAGCAAATGAAACAGATAACCAGACTGTGGTCAATAATTACATCAACAAAGAAGATATCAAACAACTCGGCGAAGATATACGCTATATCGCAACCAACCAACCAACTGCCAAACAGCAGATAAACGCAGCACAACAACTTACCTTCGGTAGCCTAACCTACTGGCTATGCTATATCATACCACTGCTCATCGCTGCCATACTCTTTGTCGTCTTCCGCAAACAGATACGTGAGAACGCTGACATCACACGAATACGCTACAAGAAAGCAAACAAAGTGGCGCAAAGACGACTCAAGACTGCTAAGAAACTGCTCAGCGAAAACAAAAAAGAAGCCTTCTACGAAGAGATAGAACGTGCCGCATGGACATACCTCAGCGACCGCCTGTCTATCCCGACAGCACAACTCAACAAAGAGAATATCGCACAGATACTGCGAGGCAAGAATATTGACGACACACTCATCACTGCTGTCAACGATGTCCTGTCAACAGCCGAATTTGCACGATACGCGCCTACAACAGAACATGCAATGGATGACCTATACAACGCAACAACACAACTAATCGACCAACTCGAAGAGAAAAGACTATGAAACTGCTACTCATACTACTAACTACACTGTTCACACAAGCAAACGAACAATACGCTGAAGGCAATTACGCCCAAGCAACACAGATGTATCAACAACTCATCTCCGAACAGCCATCCGCCGAAGCGTACTACAACCTGGGCAACGCTTACTATCGGCAAGGCGAACTGGCGCAATCCATACTCGCTTACGAACGGGCACTGCGGCTCAAACCCACCTACAAAGATGCTAAATACAACCTCGCCTTCGCACAGTCACGTATCATCGACAACATAGAAGACACAAACACATTCTTCCTCTCCAATTGGCTCAAACAAGTGCGCAACCTGCTCAGTGAACAAACATGGATGATACTGTCTGTCTCACTGTTTCTACTCACACTCGTCGGAGCCATGCTCTTCGCCTTCAGCCGAGAACTATGGATGCGCAAGACGGCTTTCTACACAGCACTCGTAGCACTCATCATCTCTGTCGCAGCATGCGCTAACGCCGCTAACCTACACCAACGAGATACCAACAGGGCAGAAGCCATCATCACACAAGGAATAGTCAATGCCAAAGCCTCACCGGACAGATCAGGCACAGACCTCTTCACACTGCACGAGGGAACAAAAGTTACTATCAAAGAGACCATTGGCGACTGGTGCTGCATACATGTCGGCAACAACATCGGCTGGATACGACTCTCTAACCTCGAACGTATATAATCTCCCCCAAAAAAAACATAGCAGTCCTTCGGCGTAAGCAGTCTTACCCCTTACTCATTACTCATAAACTCATAAACTTATAAACTACTATCAACTTTCAACTCTCAACTTTCAACTAAAAACACACCGGGGACGTGAACACCCTCAACCACCCACCAACTTATAAACTCATAAACTTATCAACTCATAAACTACTATCAACTTTCAACTTTCAACTCTCAACTTTCAACTAAAAACACACCGGGGACGTGAACACCCTCAACCACCCACCAACTTATAAACTCATAAACTTATAAACTTATAAACTCATAAACTACTATCAACTTTCAACTTTCAACTCTCAACTTTCAACTAAACACACACACCACCACATGTGCTGATCTTGAGCAGAAGATAAGCCGATCTTGAGCAGACCTTAACCTGACCTAAACCTTCTCAAAAATATGGTATTTTTAACATTCGACAACCATATACCGGAAAAACGCTCCACCATCAACCACTCTCAACTCCTAAACTCATAAACTAATAAACTCTAAAAATTGCATACCTGCAAATCTTTTACTACCTTTGCAAGCGGATTAGTATCGTTTATACAAAACACGACACACCCTCTTACTCCAAATAAAACTATGGCTAAACGTATTACCAGACCGACATCTCACCCCACCAAAAGTGACACCAACATAAACCCCATATACGTAGAACGAACACATAAGAACAAACTCGCTCGTCTGTGCCATGATATACGCGAGATGACACGCAGCACGCGTTTCCGTCTTCTCATCGGGATACTGCTCTTGGCAATAGCACTGATGCTACTCATTGCATACATCAGTTTCTATTTCACGGGTGCCAACGACCTGTCTATCATCGAACAGACAGCAGGAGACCGAAAGGCTATGCGCATGGCTGTACAGAACGCACTCGGGCTGCCGGGAGCCATCATAGCACGTTGGCTCATTGACGGCACATTCGGTATAGTATCCATACTGCCTGTCCTGCTACTCGGAGCGTATGCCGTGAGACTCATATACGACTATCCACTACATGGGTGGAAGATGTTCTTCGCCACTGCTTTTGCCCTACTGTGGGGTTCCGTCACACTCGGCTTTGCGCAACAAATGACAGGTATAGGGTCTTTCTTCCGATGGGGAGGTGCACACGGACAACTATTGGCTGCATGGGCTACATCGTACGTGCAGTGGCTCGGACTACTACTCATTCTCATCGTCACACTCGTCCTGTTCCTCATCATCATCGATAAACACTTCATCGACAACTGCCGGCACCTCGCACAAAGGTGTAACAGACTGTTCCGGAAAAAAGAGAAACAACCTCAAGACATAGAAAACCCAACAGAGGATATCACTTCAAAACCCATTGATATACATATCGAGATAGAGAACCCAAACGAAGATGCACACAACAATGACAACGATATACACATAGATATCGCAAAACCTGTCCCGGAAGAATCTTCACACCCGACATCCGATGACGAAGGAGAAACGATAGACGTGGAAATAGAAAAACCTACTGACGTCGAACTAACCGAACAGGACCCGGAGTACTGGCTGCGAAAACTCGGACCGTACGACCCGCGCAAAGACCTGGAGAACTATCACTTCCCTACACTCAACCTGCTCAAAATCTATGACAATGAGACAGCACCCATCATCAACCAAGAGGAGCAACAAGCCAACGCCAACCGTATCGTCACTACCCTACGCAACTTCGACATCGAGATAGACTCTATCAAAGCCACCGTAGGACCCACCGTCACACTCTACGAGATAGTACCCAAAGCCGGCATACGAATATCCAAGATACAAAACCTCGAGAACGATATCATGCTCTCGCTATCCGCTATGGGTATTCGTATCATCGCACCTATGCCAGGGAAAGGCACCATAGGCATCGAAGTGCCGAACGAGAAACCACAAGTCGTATCCATGCACTCCGTCATCGCCTCCAAACGTTTCCAAGAAGAGAAAAAGATGCGCCTGCCGATCGCCATCGGACGTACTATCACCAATGAGGTGTTCCTCTTTGACCTTGCCAAGACACCTCACCTGCTCGTGGCAGGTGCTACAGGACAAGGCAAGTCAGTCGCTATCAACGCCATAATCACCTCGCTGCTCTATAAGAAACACCCAGCAGAAATCAAGTTCGTACTCGTAGACCCAAAGATGGTCGAGTTCGCACCATACAAACCCCTCCTCAAACACTACCTCGCCGCCATGCCCGACGTGAACGAGAACGATATCATCATCACAGACTGCGACAAGGTCATCAATACGCTCAACTCACTCGTCATTGAAATGGAGAACAGATACAAAATCCTCATGGATGCAGGAGTGCGCAACATCGAAGACTACAACGATAAGTTCATACACCGACGACTCAACCCAGAGAAACTCGTAGCAGAGTCACTACACCACAGATACCTACCCTATATCGTCATCATCATTGACGAGTACGGCGACTTCATCATGCAGGCAGGCAAACAGGTCGAGACACCTATCGCACGTATCACACAGAAAGCACGCGCCGTAGGTATGCACATGATACTTGCCACACAACGCCCATCAGTCGGTATCGTGACAGGAGTCATCAAAGCGAATATACCTACACGTATAGCCCTACGCACACAGTCAGCCATCGAATCACGAATTGTCCTCGATACAAAAGGAGCAGAACAACTTATCGGACGAGGCGACATGCTCTACTCAGGCAACAGTAGCATCACACGTCTCCAGTGCGCTTTTGTCGATACACCCGAGGTAGACACTATCGTCAACTACATAAAAGACGAACAACACTACCTGCAACCCTACCAACTACCAGAGTATATCCCGGAGGGACCGGAAGATGCAGCGACACCCGGCAGTGTGGACATGAAGCGGCTTGACCCTATGTTCGCCGATGTAGCACGCTATGTCGTAGTGAAACAAGAGGGATCAACATCAAGACTACAACGCGCCTTCGAGATAGGATATAACCGTGCCGGAAAACTGTCCGACCAACTCGAAGCCGCAGGCATCGTCGGACCGAACAAAGGACCAAAAGGACGAGACGTCCTTATCCAAGATTTGGACACACTCGAACAAAAACTCCAAGACCTCGGCGCTGTATAAACACACAAGGACACAGACGAGAGAACAACATACAACCCGATAGAATATGAGTAACATAACGCATACATTCAAACTCAGAAAACTCAAAACTAATACAAGCCCTTTCTCTGAGAGAGTTGGGGGAGTCAGGTTTGAGAGAGTCCTCCTATGCCTGCTTCTCTTCCTGCTTCCCATCCCCACACAGGCAGCCACACTGCCTTCCCTACTCTCTGCTCTCGAGACCCGAACGCTACAATCTGACTTCACCCTCTCCGTCACTGACGAACAGTCACAACCTGTGACCTATGCCGGAACACTAACCATGCAAGCAGACCGTTTCATACTCTCTATGTGGTCTATCGAAGCAGCCTACGATGGGACAACACTCTATATGTACAATGACGATACGGAAGAACTAACGCTCTCCACACCTACAGACGAAGAACTACGACAGACTAACCCCTTCCTCTACGCACAAGCACTCGTACCCGTCTGCCAAGTCGAAGAGAAAGAACTCCTCAACAAAGGGCAAACACTCATCACCCTCACTCCCAACGACACCTCAGCAGGCATCGCACGATTCACACTACGAGTCAACACCACCACCCTGCTCCCCCTATCGGTAGAGATACGCGAGACAACAGGCAAGACAACCACCCTACGCCTTACTAACCCCACATACCTCACCACAACCCCAACCTTCACCATCACCAAACCCGATGCCTTCCTCAACGACATAAGATAACTGAACAGCGATAGCACTGTCAACAAATGACCTGCAACCCGAAGAGCACCAACTTGTTGACAAGGGCGAGCAAATAGTGCCACAAATAGAAGAACGACATAATTCAAATTGAGACATCGCTATATTGAACAATGTAGTTTGGCATAGAGATATATTTGAACATAAAGAATAAGAACTGACTAAAATACAACAACCATCATGAATGCAAACGATATCCAACCTGTAACAAATACCAAAGGCCTTCATACTCAATGCCTCATCATCGGCTCCGGCCCTGCCGGATACACCGCCGCCATCTACGCCGCACGCGCAAACCTACACCCTGTCCTCTTCGAGGGTATGCAGACAGGCGGACAACTCATGATAACCACTGAAGTGGAGAACTTCCCAGGCTACCCGGATGGCGTGGAACCTTTCCAGATGATGGACGACATGCGCCGCCAAGCAGAACGCTTCGGAGCAGACATACGTCCAGGCATCGTCACACAAGTGGACCTCAACACCTCTCCAAAGAGCATACAGATAGATGACACCGATTGGTGGACAGCCGACACCGTCATCATCGCCACAGGTGCGAGTGCAAAGTTTCTCGGCATACAGTCGGAGGAGGACTACAAAGGACGCGGTGTCTCGGCATGCGCCACATGCGACGGATTCTTCTACCGAAAAAAGACAGTCGCTGTCGTAGGAGGTGGAGACACTGCATGCGAAGAGGCAACATACCTGGCGGGACTGTGCGAGAAAGTGTATATGATCGTCCGAAAACCATACCTGCGAGCCTCAGAGATAATGCAACAGAGGGTGAAAAATAATCCAAAGATTGAGATACTATTCGAACACAATACACTCCGCCTCACAGGAGAAAACAAAGTACAAGGAGCAGACCTCATCTACCGCAAAGGGACACCCGATGAACAACTCCGCCATATTGACATCGACGGTTTCTTCCTGGCTATCGGACATAAACCCAACACGGATATCTTTGCTGACTACCTGCAACGCAACGCAGAAGGATATATCATCGTGAAGGAAGACACCCCTTGCACCAATATCCCCGGTGTCTACGCCGCAGGCGACTGCGCCGACCCACACTACCGTCAGGCCGTCGTCGCAGCAGCTGCAGGATGCAAAGCAGCCATAGAGGCCGACAGATATCTAAACGCCTAAACACGCTCATTCATATAGTCAATACACCACACTACCCTACATACATAGGTATCAACGATACAGGCTGCCGTACACGGCAGCCTGTATCGTTTTGTCCCTACCCTCAAACTTCAGACCCCGAGAAGCGTACATAAAAAGGAGCCATATTTTAGAAAAAGACATACCAAGTTAATATAATGCACCCGCACACCCGACAAGTTTGTCGAGATAGAAACTTTGTATTAATTTTGCAACGTCTTTACGTACCGCAATAGTGCTTTTTATTTGATAAATCTAAAAAAACAGCACATTCTGCATAAAGATAGCACAGTATAAAAACATATAAGGTATGAAGAAAATTTACTCGTTAGTTCTAACAATCCTCTGCTGCACAAACATCTGCATATTTGCACAACAACTCCCTAACGCAGACTTTGAAGACTGGAGTGCCGCTGCTTTCAAAGGTTACCCACAACCTGCCAAATGGAACGCCAGCAATGTGACACAATTCGGGTTCAAGTTCAACTTTGCATACAAAGAAGCAGGACATACGGGTTCCGCCTCTATGATGGTACAAGACCAGGAAGTGGGCGCCGCCGGTCAGACTGAGGTGTCACCAGGCTATTTCTCACTCGGACAACCATGGGTATATGTCAAGAGCCTCACCACCATCCCAGAAGCCACCGCTGGCACAGAAGGAGGAATCACGTGGACATACCGACCTGACACCATGTCCGTGTGGATAAAACGCACCGGCAGCAATGTGGACAAAGAAGACTTTTACCTACTCTACTATGCATGGACAGGAACAGCCAAGAGTTCGAAATACAAAGGCAAGAACGGCAACTGTACCTCTGTCAGTAAGACCAATGAAGAGAGTGATATCCGACTCGCACTTGACGGCAACGAATGTGGTACGGACACCAAAGCCAACCAGATAGCTGAAGGTATGTGGCGCGAGAAAAAGGAATATGCTGATTGGACAAACATCCGGGTTCCTATATATTATATGAATAGTGATGTTCCTACGATGATGAACATCATCTTCTCCGCCAGCAACTATCCTAACTTCCGTGCCAACAGCGGCTTATATGCCGGCAACTCTCTCTATGTGGATGATATAGAACTCATCTACTCCTCACATATACAGAAACTATACATCGATGGGAAAGAGTGGAAAGGATTCAATCCCAATTCGACAGAGGAACAGATATACTCACTCGGACGTAGTGCCACAACCATACCAAGCATCAAAGCTGCGCGCGGTGCGGGTAGCCTTACCAACGCAAGAGGAACAACGGTACAGATGTCGGGACGAGAACTCTCTGACAGCGAGATAACCATTACCAATGGGACAATAGATGGCACACCTACCATCATCACGGTTGCCGCTGAAGACGGGAGTAGCACCACAACGTACAAGATACGATTTGTGCGGGAACCAAGCAACAACTCCAAACTGGCAGGAATTACCATCAATGGGAAAGATATCAACACATATAACGTCACTTTCAATCCAAACATATTCGCATATACCGTCACACTGCCGTATGGAACAACATCTATCCCACAAATAGCCGTAGAAGGACAAGAAGAGGAACAGACCATCAACGTCACACAACCAACCTCACTCCAAAGCAACGCAACTATACAAGTGACAGCCGCTGACAAGAAGACTATCAGCGTCTATACTGTCCGTTTCGAAGTCGCACTGTTAGCCGACAACACGCTCAAAGATATACTCATCAATGGAGAACCACTCAGCGGTTTCTCCCCTTACCAAACAACCTACCGCGTCTCACTACCTACCAGCACAACCTCCATACCAACCGTCAAGGCTATATCCGCATACCCTGACGGAGAACAAACAATCGAATATGTTGCTCCGTCTGTCATCGATGGCGGCATATACCTCATCAAAGTGACAACACCTGGTAACCCGGTCGTCAAGACATACAAACTAAACATCAGACTTGAAGCATCCGCCTATTCCTTACTCAAAGACATACAAGTTGGCGATGGACTCATCAACGACTTCTCACCGGAAACAAAAACATATTACATCAATCTACCAATAGGAACAACAGAACTACCGTCTATCACGTGGACAAAAGGCGAAAGCACACAAGAAGTAACACTACAAAAAGGAGGATTAGACGGAACAACAAAGATCCTCGTAACCGCAGGAGATAAAATTACCCAGACAGAATACAAAATAGTATTCTCCACTGCTAAGTCCGAAATAACAACTCTACAAATGATATATATCGGAGGCGTCGAACTCAATGGGTTCGCTCCCGACAAGACAACCTATACCTACACACTGCCTATCGGAACGGCAACACTACCCGAGATAACCGTTGACAAGGGAGACCAATACGAGACCGTCACTATCCTCAACGGAGGTATCAATGGAACCACACGTATCACCGTCGTAGCAGGCAACGGCAATAGCACCTTGTACCAGATAACGTTCAACGTACAGCAGACCACCGACGCCACACTACGTGGCATAGACATCGACGGGACACCATTAGCCGGATTTGACCCGGATATTCTCGAATACGACTTTGTCCTACCACAAGGAACAACATCTTTACCTACCATCACCTATACGCCTGCAGACCAATACCAACAGATATCTGTTCGTTCTACGGATGTCAATGGAGACTACAAGATAACTGTCCGCCCGCAGACAGGAGCAAGCCGCACGTATATCATACATTTCTCTGTGAAGACATCCTCCAATGCTTCACTCAGTATGATATACCTTGACGGACAACCACTAACCGGCTTCGCTGCAGACAAACTCGAATACAGCAACACCCTACCTGTCGGCGAAACAAGACTGCCAAACGTCACATACGACAAAGCAGAGACATCACAGCGAGTACTCAGCGTCCGAGACAACAACACACAGACTATCAGAGTAACAGCAGAGAATGGAAACACACAGACATATACCATTCTGTTTGTATTACAACGCTCCGAGAGTGCTTATCTACAAATGATATATCTCAATGGACAACCACTGAGCGGGTTTGACAAACAACAACTCACCTACGAGGTCCCACTCACCACAACCACATGCCCCGTCATCACCGTTGACAAAGAACCCGGACAACAAGTCACAATCAAGGTGCCACATGCCGCAGGAACAGCAGAGATTGAAGTCAAACCGGAGGCTGCAGCATCTAACATCTACACCATCAACTTCATACAGACAGCAGACAACAAAGCACTGCTCAGTTGTATATACGCTGACGGACAACGCATACCTGACTACGATTCCGCTATATTCGAATATACACTTCCTTATACAAGTGCCACTATCCCTACTATAACCTACGACACTACTGCCACACAACAGGTATCCGTGTTCCACAACAACAACGACATCATACTGTTCGTTTCCGCAAATACGGATAAGGCACAATATACCTTGCACTTGTCCAAGACTCTGTCTAACGGATGCCAACTACAGAGTATCGATACCAATGGTGTAAAGATAGCAGGATTCAGCCCTGAGAAACGCGACTATAACCTCCTATTACCGGCAGGTGCAAAACAACCACAAATCACGCATACCAAAGGCTATGACACACAAGTCACCTATGCAGGTCAACAAAACGATAGCCTCTATACCATCCTTGTAGTAGCAGAGAACGGAGACACTGCCCGGTATAATGTACATATCAACATCAGCGATTATGACAATGCCAACTTACTGGACATACAGGTCGAAGGATATGATATACACTTCTCTCCCGACATATATACGTACAACATCACATTGCCGAGTGGAATAGACATGCCGACCATACATGCCGTACCTGACCAAGGACAAAGTACCGTGACTTATACACTCAATTCTGATGAGCAACAGGTCATCGTGACCACACCCAATGGCAGGACAAACACCTATAGCATACGCTACAACAGGATTCCTTCTACCAACGCTCTACTATCCGACATACTCGTTGGAGGACAATCACTCAAAGGATTTGGTAGTAGCATATACGCATATACCGATACACTCGCATGGCGTACCAAAGTAGTACCTTGCGTACAACCAATAGGACAAGAACCCGGCAACCAGACTATCACCACGTATCATAGTGCAATCAATGGCACAACACGCATACATGTGGTCGCTGGTGATGGAGAGACATCACAAGACTATACCATCTCCTTCCCTGTTCGCCAATCAAGCAACGTAGCATTACAATCGATCTTGCTTAACTCTGAGAGTGTAACCATCGACTTCGACCCGGACATTACAGACTATCAGATACAGATGCCTTATGGTGAAAACGAAGTGCCGGATATACTCTATGAGATGGCAGAACCCGAACAACAAGTCCGGTATATCTCTCGTCCTCTCGGACAGACAAGCCAGATCATCGTGACAGCAGAGAATGGGGACACACGTACCTACAACCTGCAGTTCGACAAGACATACGCCACTGCTGATAACGCTCTCGCCAAAATATCTGTACAAGAGACAGGCGAGCAACTTGATGTCACACAGACCGAACACTATGTCACACTCCCCTATGGCACACGCATACTCACGATAGACTACACCAAGGCGTTCCCTGAACAGACAGTATGGATACAACCCGGTGGTATTAAACAACCAACTGTCATCACCGTCTATTCTAACCGACCAGACAAGGAAAAGAAGATATATACACTTATCCCTCAACCTATCACACAAGACCCCGCCGTATTCAACAGCATATCGGTTGATGGTAAACCTCTACCAGACTTTGACCCAAACCGCTTTACCTATATATACCCATATACTTCCTCTGCTAACGTACCTGAGGTAACCTACACAGTGGCAGAAGGTGTGAAGTACCAACGCATAGCAGATGACTACTGGCATTGGCAAGCAACGACAACTGCTGAAGGACGAACCAATACATACACCATCTATTTCCACTATACCAATGAGGTCATCCCTAATGCAGACTTCACACAGTGGGAGAAAGCAACACATAACAATGCTGACAAACCAACAGGGTGGAAAGTTCCCGCCGATGTAACAGATAAGAAATGTGTTTTATCATGCTCCAATACAGGTCAAGAGATCGTCAAAAACTCGGATACACAAGTGGGATTGGAAACCATATACTGGTCTGCTGCAGGAGGTGCCATACCTGCTGTCATGACTATAGGACAACTAACAGGACAACTAAGTGTGGCAAATGGCTCGTTCTTTGACTATGGAGGATACATCACTTTCCACAATACACCGGATGCTATATCGGTAAACTACTATCACAAGAGTAAGGCAGGTAACGGTGCACTGTTTGTCTACCGGTTCTTCGACACCAACGACACCGAGTATTCCTTCGACTACACACAAACCGCTACAACAAGCAACTATGTTACCTATACTCAACCCCTCAATCTGTCCGGCAAGCGTATCAAGGGAATGAACATCGCTATCAGTGCCACCAACGAGTCGAAAGGAGCCTCTTCAGGTGCAAAACTATATATCGACTGGTTTAAACTCTATTACAATAGCACACTCAAATCCCTTACTGTCAATGGTATCGATGCCACAAGCACAGACAACACCTTCACAGCAACACTTACCGATACCGAAAATATACTCCTGCCTGAAATAACCTTTACAGGAGAAGTAACAGACCAAGCACAGAAAGTGACATGGCAAAACGAAACGACCGAAGGTAAGTATGGCATTCGCCAAGCAGACATCATCAACTATGCCGAAGACAACACCTATACAACATACACGCTCAAAGTAAGACGCCCGCTCGATACACAGAATATGCTGCAGGATATTCTACTCAATGGAACACAGATAGCCTCTTTCAATCCTACAACCACAGAATATACGATACACCTCACCTCTGCAGAGAACTTACCGGATATATATCCAATCCCGCAAAGTAGTCTCCAGACTGTCACGTGTACATACGCAGACTCTACATACACTATCCTCGTAACACCAGAGCATGGCGAGAGTACCACATACACCATACATTTTATCACTGACCTGTCCGACGACACCCAACTGGCATCCATCACTGCAGAGGGCATAACATTCGTACCCGAACAGACAGAATACACCATCACGGCAAACCAACTGCCTCACATCAAGTTCCATAAGAACAGCGATAGTCAAACAGTCAATCTGCAACAAGGAGTACTGACAGTAACCGCAGAGAGTGGTGCAACAGGTACATACACCATCCGTCTCAATCACCCTGCCACTACAACAACAGGGCAACTCAGCAAAATGGAGATAGACGAAGTCGAACTGCAATCATTCAGCAGCGATATTTATACCTATACACTACCACGCCCCGAGAAAACGGCATTCGAGAGAACAAACAACACAGACTCAGTTATCTTTGTGCAGACGCCTGCCGAGATGCAGTGGCAAGTATTCGGAACAGAACAGCATACCTACACGCTCACGTACACAATAACGTTGTCATCCAATACGTATCTCGACAATATCGTACAAGACAACACCCCTCTGACAGACTTCGATAAGCAGGTATATCAATATGTCATCCATACCGACCGACCTGTACATCTGCAGGCTATCGCCAACACCTCGGCTCAACAACTGACCACAACACACGATACAACAAACAATGCCAATGCATTTATATTCACTGTCACAGCCGAAGATGGTACAATAGGAGAACCATATCGTATCGATATCAAGCCTGACCTGACCTCGACACCATATCTCAATAATATACTCCTGGACGGTCAATCTATCGACAATTTCCGCAGCGACAGCCTACACTATACCATCGTTCTGCCTACAGGTGACTGTAAGACGACTGAACCTACCCTACCTTCACTGAGTTATGAACTGTCCGCTCCACGCCAACAAGTAGAGGTGGAAAATGGAAAACTGGGACAATCAACATACATACATGTCATATCCGAAGACGGGACACAGGAGGTACAGTATGAGGTACTCATATCTGCAGAACCCAGCCATAACGCATCGCTCACGGGTATCGCAGTCAACGGAGAGCCTATACCTACGTTCCAAACAGAACGAAACTACTACTCCGCACGAACTGCAGCACAAGACATAACACTCACATGGTCTGCACAAGACTGCTTCCAGACAGTCACACAGTCCTATGACGGCTTTGCATACACACTACATGTCGTAGCACAAGACGGCACCACCACTGCCGACTATATCATCGAGATATACCAAGAGGATATATCCGATGACGCTACACTATCCGACATACGACTAAACGGACAGACCTTCGACAACTTCTATCCCAAATACAACCCGTCACTCGAGTTCGCTCCAATGCAGCAACTCTATACCATCAACCTCCCTCTCGGGACAACAGAACTACCCGTAGTGTCAGCCATAATGCGGGAAGAAGGGCAAGAAATCAATATACGCAAACAAGAACAATGGGTATATATCGATGTTACTGCTGCCGACAAAGTCACAACGAACACCTACAAACTGCAGTTCATCACCCCTAAATCGTCTAACGCGAACCTCAAGATGATATATGTCAATGGAGAGACACTGACAGACTTCGCCCCTGATAACTATACCTACTTTATAAGTTTGCCTATAGGACAAAACGACATGCCGGATATCTACGCAGAGTTGTCTGAAGCATCACAAACCAAACGAGACTCGATTACGGCTGAACTGCAACAGACGATATACGTCACGGCAGAAGATGGAACAACCAACCAATATATGCTTGTCTTTGCACGGACCCTGTCACATACCGACACACTGAAAGCCATATACGCCGACGGACTACTGCTGTCAGGCTTCGAACCACGCAAGTTCTACTACACCTACACACTGCCTGTGGGAACCAACCATATACCCGACCTCACATGGGACGAAGGAGACAAATGGCAGACTATCCAAACGCAAGTGGTAGCAGAAACCACGACAACACGCACTACACAGATACAAGTAGTGGCAATGTCAGGACATAAGAATATCTATACTATCGCCTACCGGATAGAACAATCAGCCGTTGATACACTGCAGATGATTTACATACAAGGCGATAGCCTGCGAACATTCAAGGGTAACACCTGCGAATATACTGTCGCACTCGCACCACGCGACTCAATAGCACCTACCATCACTTGGCTTGAGGGGGATAATTTCCAATCTGTTACCCACACGACAACTCCATACACTATCGATAACAGGCAACTCGGTTGGAAACAGACGCTAATAGTCAATGCACAAAACGGACAGACACGAACATACACACTCTACTTTACCTTCAGCAAAGTGCTATCTACCGAAATCGGATTGCGCAATATCTATGTCGCAGGAGAACCGTTGAACAACTTCACGCCGGAGCAGTTCATCTATCATGTGTTCCTGACAGAGGGACAAAACATACCTAATGTCATCGCCGAACCGGTAGAGATGGCACAGACTGTCATCATCACTGCAGGGGAGACAACACGTATCGATGTTACAGCAGAAGACACCACACAACATGCTACCTATACGCTCGTCTTCCATGCATACCAATCATCCTACTCCCTGCTCAGCAACATATATATGGATAACGAACCTATAGAGGGTTTCCAAGCAGAGGTATTCGAATATAACATCTCACTACCTTATGGTACTACCGAACTACCATTGTTCACGTATCACATAGGAGAACAGCACCAACAAGTCGCTATCGACACGTTCAGCGTTGATATCGACGGACAGACACAGACCACCCTGCGACTTACGGTCACCGCACAAGATCCAGTCTATTCGTCCGAGTACGACATACACATCATCATCGAACGCAACAACGACTGCAGACTACGAGACCTGCGTGTCAACGGGAAAACCATATCCGACTTCTCTGCCGACAGCCTGACATATACTATCGTCTATCCTGTCAACACAGACTCCGCCGAACTGGCAACAGCCGAACAACTGCAAGCCTTCGCTATGGACGGACAAGCTACTGTCAGCATCATCACTATGGGATGCAACTTCAATATCCAAGTCACAGCAGCAGATGGCAAGACATCACGCAACTATATCATCTACCAACAGATACTCCTGAGTAGCAATACACGGCTACAAGCCATCTATCTCGATAGTGTGCTGATACGGGACTTTGACCCGGAAACACTCGAATATACGTACTATATAACCGATGTGCAGCCTGCCATATCTGCCGTCCCTGAAGACGACAAAGCAGAAGTCGATATGTCTATGTTCACCCTCAATCAACCATTCTTCATATATGTCACAGCACCCGACGGAACAGAAGAAGTCTATACTATATATTTCCTCGAGTCCACTATCCAGACATCGCGCACACCACGCAACACAGACGTGATGATAAAACATATTCAAGGAACCATGGATGTAGCATTCGCTACAATACGAAAGAATGTGTCTGTCGGAGTATTCAGTGACCAAGGTGCGCTACTCTTCTACGCTGATGTTCCTGAGACAAACCAAAACGATGCTATCATCGCTACCAATGCGGAAGGCACAGAAACACTGGTGAACGTTCGTGGCGATGCCGTCACATATACACTACCCGATGTAAATCTTAAGTATATATACGTATTCTTTGAGAATAACAAACGACGTATAGCATCCGGCAAGATTGCTATCATGCGATAACAACGAGGAGGCTGTCAAACCGAATTGGTTTGACAGCCTCCCAAATCTTAAGGGAAACAGAAGTCTTACCTTGGTATCTGTGCACCGCAACCGGCTACTGCACCAAACAAGTCAAGTGCTTTCTGCC
>CAVEZM010000018.1:0-38826 GCA_963620225.1 Acidaminococcaceae bacterium
AGAACTAAAGAAGGAATTACCTATACGAAAGCAAAAGGCTGCCTGACGATATGTCAGGCAGCCTTTGCTGTTTTTTGTAGGTTCGTTGTCTGTTATGAGGGGGGGGATATGGTCTGACACTTTCTGTATCCGTGGTGTACAACAATATATTGCTTGTCGTAGGGGTGGCATTGCCTATTGGTTCGATATGCTTATTCTCATTCATAATCAATCTGTTAATGTGGATGTCGGACAAGATACAAGGTTTTGGTTTGCCGTTTTCGGACAAAAGTCAGATATTTATATCAGTCCAGTCATATACACAGGCAGCAGCCATGTAGCGCCATCGTGCTGAAGGTCTTTGGTATATATCAAGTAGCGGTCGCCAATGCGGGAAGCATACTTTTCGCAGAAAGCGTCCAATGAAGCATGTGTGTTGTAGCCCGACGACTTGACCTCAATGGGACATACCTTGTTACCACGCGAAAGCAGGAAGTCCACCTCGTAGTTATGTTTCGGGTCTTTGGGGAAGGTATAGTAGAACAATCGATTGCCCGAAGCGCGCAACATCTGCGCCACCAGATTCTCATACACATAGCCGAGGTTGGTCGCCAACTTATCGCTCAGCAACTTGTTGTAAATCTCATTCTCGGTGTAGTCTTTGTCCCAGAAAGCAAGCGTGATAAACAATCCCGTATCGCACAAGAATATCTTAAACCGCCTATAGTCCGCATTGAGCGACATACCCACATTCGGGTCATCGGCGTGATACGCCATATAAATGGTTTTACTATCTTCCAAGTCGTGCAATAGTTCTTGTATGCGCTCTGCAGCAACCCCTTCCAATATGGATGTAGGGGCGTAGCGCGAACCGTTTTTACTTAATTGGGCCGGGATAGCCATAAACAAACGAGACAACTGTTTCGATCCGTCCACCTTAAGCAGGTCGTCTGCATAGAGCCGAAGAATATCGCGTTTGGTCTCGTCCACACGCTGCAGGTTATTGGTATCCAAATAGGAGCATACGGCTTGCGGCATTCCGCCCACCAACATATACAATCGCAGGTTTCGCATACTATCACGGTGTGCTGCTCCGGACGGATAGTGGTGCTGAAAGGCGGTGCGCAAGAGAGGAATTGTCTGTTCGTCACCCAATGCCCAACGGAACTCCTCATAGTCCATCGGCAATAATTCCAAATGTCGTTCCTCGCTCGGAATGGTAATATCTTTGGTGTTCTGCCGAATGCTGATAAGCGAACCCGTTTCGATATAGTCATATCTTCTGTCTGCCACAAGGTACTTGATCGCCTGCCGTGCCATAGGACAACGCTGCACCTCGTCGAATACGATAACCGATTGCCGCTCCACGAGTTGTACATTGAAGATACGCTGCAATTGGAAGAATAAAAAGTCCATATCCATCAGGTTGTTGAATAACCCGCGTACTTCGTCCGACACTCTATTGAAGTCTATCAATATGCAGGATTTATATTCTTGTTCGGCAAACTGCTGCACCAATGTGGACTTGCCGACACGGCGTGCTCCCTCTATCAAAAGGGCGGTATGCCCCTGACTTTCCTGCTTCCACTCCAACATTCGTTGGTACAATTTTCGCCTAAAAATATGCTTACTCATAGCCCCTTATGTTTGATCTGCGGCAAAGGTACTGATTATTATCGAACTACGCAAGTATTTCTGGAGTTCCCGCATTTTTATTTTGCGTTTTATCTATGATCCCCGCGTTTTCGCAAGGCTAAATTCCTGTCATCCCCGCAAATTCAGTACCTCACTTTATCTCATATCCGATGGCGTGGAAGGCGGACAGCAGTTCTTCTTGGCTCTTGCGTTCGTCGTTGAGGAGCGACTGCATATCGCCTTGGATACGCACCATCTCTGCGGGATAGTCGGTCGATACACTCGATATACTTGCTTGTCACAAGGCTCCATACTTTCTTCGCTATTTTCTCGTGTGATACGCTCCAATAGAGTTCAGGCTTGGGAAACGCTGTCCGTCGATGCCCTCTGCCTGCCATGTGTAGTAGATACGCACCAACTCGGCTATCTGTTTGGGTGTCGGTGCTACAATTCCAAAGACCGAGTTCGGTCCCTCTTGCTTGTTTTTGCTATCTTTTTCGGATGCTGAATGCTGTGTTTCCTGCTCGTTCTTGCTAAATAGTTCTACGGGCTAGCCGGAGTTGGTAATCTTTTGGCACGCGTCGCCGATGGCCGCTGCTACTTGTTGGGCTACATAGCGTGATTCCGTCTATGCCTAATCCCCCATGCGATATGCCCTACACCGTAACAGAAAAAGTGTACTTCTTCTACTCCTTCTGCTTGGCTACACGACCAAACAGAGGCATATCACGCTACCATTTCTTCATCACTATCCAGATAATGATCGGAGCACCAAACAAAGCACTCATCGTTGATATGGGCAGTGGATAGGTCCATATATTACAAAGCACATCACATACCAACAACAAGTCTGCACCCACCAACGCAGACATAGGCACCGTCAATCGATGGTTACTCGTCCCTAACAGACCACGGGCGATATGCGGAACGGCAACGCCCACAAAGGCTATAGGACCACAAAAAGCAGTCACCCCTCCCGCCAACAAACCTGTCGCCAATACCAATAACAGACGAACACGTTCGATATTTATGCCTACCCCACGCGCATAGTCTTCCCCCAACAACAGACCATTCAAAGGCTTCAGTAGTAGCAACACCAACACAAAACCAACAAACAAGACACCTGCCATAATAGGCACCTCATGCCACCCCACACCGCTCAGACTACCTAATGTCCACACAATAAACACCTTCAAAGCATCAGGATTAGCAAAATTCTGTAACAGGTTAACTAATGCACCTGCTATACTACCTATCATCATTCCTACTATCAGCAGACTCACATTGCTACGCACACGCTTCGCAACAACCATCACCAACAACAGCACCGACGTACTACCCACTATAGCAGACATAGCCAAGCCTAACGGGCTCACCCCCATCATCCCCAATAGTGCTGTTGAACACAACGTCAGAAAAGCAACACCCAAACCGGCTCCACTACTGACCCCCAAGATGTATGGACCAGCCAACGGATTACGAAACAACGTCTGCATCATTAGACCGGCTACAGACAATGCAGCACCCGCCAACAAGGCTGTCAAAGTCTTAGGCAAACGGAGTTGTAGCAGAATCTGACTGTGTATAGGAGATAGATGCCTCCACGACAAAGGAGAGATCCATATTGAACCGCAACACATATCCAATACGACCAGCAGTAGTAACAACACCAACAGCCCGGAAAAAAAGCCAAAACAACACCGGCTTCTATGTACTGAACGCTTATCCATATACTCCGCAAAGTTAGCCGATTTCTTGCATATACACAAAAATAGCAGTAATTTTGCCGCCCTAACGAACATATAACAAACATGTCAGTACATACTTTCAGCACACGCATGACGACCACACGCCTGCAACAAATGAAACAACAAGGCGACAAGATAACTATGCTTACGAGTTATGACTATACACTCGCCAAAATTGTAGATGAAGCAGGGATAGACATGATCCTTGTTGGAGATAGTGCCAGTAACGTCGTATGTGGCAATCAGTATACTTTACCCATTACCGTGGATGAGATGGTATTCTTAACACGAGGTGTCGTGCGGGCAGCACAACACTGTCTCGTTGTGATAGATATGCCTTTCGGCTCCTATCAGATCAGCGAAGAAGATGCCGTGCGAAATGCTATACGAATGATAAAAGAGAGCGGGGCTGATGCCGTCAAACTCGAAGGAGGAGAGGCTGTCATACCTATCGTCAAACACCTCACACAGATTGGCGTACCCGTCATGGGGCACCTCGGACTGACACCCCAATCCGTCAACCAGTTCGGTGGATATGGACTGCGAGCAAAAGAGGAAACTGAGGCGAACAAACTTATCCAAGATGCCATTGCACTCAACCAAGCAGGATGTTTCGCCATCGTATTGGAGAAGATACCTGCTGCATTGGCACAGCAGGTAACGGAACAAGTGACATGCCCTACTATCGGTATTGGGGCTGGAGCATACACTGACGGACAAGTACTCGTGCTACAAGACATGTTAGGACTCAACAAAGGCTTCAAACCTAAGTTTCTACGACACTTCGCTGAACTCGGGGAAGCAGTCACTGCGGCTGTCACTGACTACATCAATGCAGTACACGACAGCACTTTCCCAAATGCAGACGAGAGTTACTAACAATACCTATACACTTCCTTAACCGCCTTCCTTAACCACAACACGCCTATTCCCTACTCCAAGCGTCTCGAGAAGAAAAGACGAGAGGTGTCTTGCTCCGTCGGATGACTGGCATTCCACAGTATCTGCTGTAGATCACCCAATATCAACTCTGGATGTACTACGCCCGTTTCCCAAAAGTCATTCGCACCGGAAGGCAATGTGCGACGATAGAAATTATATACTTGTCCTGTCTGATAAGCCTTGAACCACGTGTGTTTCTCATCCATCTTGGACAACTCATCCAAACTACCAGCACTACTTCCTACCCACACATCAGCGTCTGCGAAAGACTGCAATGCCTGTTCCATACTCAACGGTAAAGATGACGCAGACATATTATCCATGTAGGCATACTGCGCACCTGCATCACGGAACAAAAGACCCATATACGTATTACCCGTAGGTACATACCAAGTACCGCGGAACGATTGCCCGGACATGATAGACACACCACTTATCTTCCCTTCTCCCACAGACGTGTGATAAGCATCCGACACGGCTGCATGGATACTATCCGCACGCTCTAAACAACCCAAACAGGCTCCGAAAAAACGAATCCACTCGGCACGTGCCAAGGGTGTCCGCTCCGTCCACTCATTACAGTACAACACAGGAATGCCCAATGATGCTATTTGTGCCGTAGAGACATCCCCCTCCGCATAAGTCGAGACGATAATAGCATCGGGATCCGACAACAAGATAGCCTCCAGGTTTGGCTTCATATCATCACCAAAATCCACAAGACGTTCACGATCCGATGCCGTCAGGTTATACACCCTGTCAGGACGACAGGTGCCTACTAACCTATCCATCAACCCCAACTCACGCAGAAAACCGATATGCGTGGCTGAAGTGCAGGCAATACGCTCATAGGGAACAGTCATAGTATAACGCCCCATCACTACATCCTCTTTCCAAGGAGAATATACCGTCACTACCGTCGTATCATCCGACTGAGCAATATGAAACCCTACAGCATGCTCCTCCGATGAAACAGAACGGCAAGAAACAAGAACAAAAGATAGCAAACATCCATACAATAGCAATAACGCAACACGAGAGATCTTCATAATGGTCCTAACAAATAAAACGCAGCAAAAGTATAACTATTCTTGGTTATCTCAAAACAAACAACTAACTTTGCAGGCTTTTTTTGCATACAACACTTAATTATTCTTCCGGCATAGGTGGAATTACGTACGACTAATAACAACAGACAATGGAAGCAAAATACAACCCTACAGAGATTGAGGCACGCTGGTATCAATACTGGTTAGACAATAAACTCTTCCACAGCGAACCTGACGGCAGACAGCCATTTACGGTTGTCATTCCACCGCCCAACGTGACAGGTGTCCTCCACATGGGGCACGTGTTGAATGAAACGATCCAAGACATCTTGGTACGTCGTGCCCGTTTAGAAGGCAAGAATGCCTGTTGGGTACCCGGTACAGACCACGCATCGATTGCTACAGAGGCGAAGGTTATCAAACGCCTTAAGGAGCAGGGCATCAACAAATCCGACCTCACTCGTGAGCAATTTCTTGAGCATGCATGGTCATGGACAGAAGAGCATGGAGGTATCATCCTGAAGCAACTGCGCAAACTCGGCTGCTCCTGTGACTGGGACAGAACCTCTTTCACTATGGATGAGACCCGCTCTCGTGCCGTTATCCATGTGTTCTGCGACCTCTATCAAAAGGGGCTTATCTACCGCGGACTGCGTATGGTCAACTGGGATCCTGAGCGGCAGACGGCTCTCTCGGATGAAGAGGTCATCTACCATGACGAGCATAGTCACCTGTTCTATCTCAAATACCGAGTAGTAGAACCCATTAACGAAGCCGACATCCATGCAGGAGACCTCGTACACAAAGACGATCAAGGCTACTACGCTGTTATTGCCACCACACGCCCAGAGACCATCATGGGCGATGTCGCTGTATGTATAAACCCAAAAGACGAGAAGAACCACTGGCTACGTGGTAAGCATGTCATCGTGCCGCTCGTAGGTCGTGAGGTACCTATCATCGAAGACCGTTACGTGGAGATAGGTTTCGGTACAGGCTGCCTGAAAGTGACCCCGGCACACGATGTCAACGACTACGCATTGGGACAGAAATACAACCTCGAAGCTATCGACATCTTCACGCCTAATGCACATATCAGTGAGGCCGCAGGCATATATGTCGGCATGGATCGTTTCGATTGCCGTAAGCAGATAACCGCAGACCTACAAGCCGCAGGACTAATAGAAAAGATAGAAGACTATGATAACAAGGTTGGCTATTCCGAGCGCACCAACGTACCTATCGAACCACGCCTCAGCCTGCAGTGGTTCATACGTATGCAACACTTCGCAGACATAGCACTGCCGCCTGTGATGAACGATGACATCGTTTTCTATCCCACCAAGTATAAGAACACCTACCGCAACTGGTTGGAGAACATCAAGGACTGGTGTATCTCCCGTCAACTATGGTGGGGACACCGCATACCTGCATACTACGCCAAGTCTATCCTTGCCGCTACGGGGGCAGAGACCTATCCGGAGGACAAGATTATCGTAGCCGAGACGCTGGAGGAGGCACAGCAAAAAGCCGCTGCACTCGGGCTGCAAGGCGAAGAATTGGTGCAAGACGAAGGTGCTCTTGACACATGGTTCTCGTCGTGGCTGTGGCCTATCAGCCTGTTCAACGGCATCGAAGCCCAAAACAACAAAGAGATACAGTACTACTACCCTACCGCTGATCTCGTGACAGGACCAGATATCATCTTCTTCTGGGTGGCACGAATGATTATGGCAGGTTACGAGTACATGGGCAAGATGCCGTTCAAGCATGTCTATTTCACAGGCATCGTCCGCGACAAGATAGGCAGGAAGATGTCGAAGTCACTCGGTAACAGTCCTGACCCACTAGACTTGATTGAGCGTTTCGGTGCAGACGGCGTGCGTATGGGTATGATGCTCTGCGCACCAGCGGGCAATGATATTCTCTTTGATGAGAGCCTCTGCGAGCAAGGACGTAACTTCAACAACAAAATCTGGAACTGCTTCCGCTTGATAGAGGGATGGCAGGTAACCGACAAGGCAGCCGAAGGAGACACACTGACCGTCAATACGCTGGCCACACAGTGGTTCGCATCGGTACTTGCCAAAACAGAGACCGAGGTTGCTGACCTGTTTGCGAAATACCGCCTCAGTGAAGCACTCATGACTATCTATCGTCTCTACTGCGATGAGTTCTCCGGCTGGTATCTGGAGATGATAAAACCAGCATATGGTACGCCTATCGACCGCTGTACGTACGAACAAACCATCTATTTCCTGGACACTATGCTCAAACTACTGCACCCATTCATGCCGTTTATCACGGAGGAGTTATGGCAATCGCTGCGTCCTCGCAAACATGGCGATAGCCTAATGGTCAGCCAGTTAGCCCCTATCGGTACGATTAACAACGCCGTCCTTGCCCAAATGGAGACCTATAAGCAGATTATCTCCGATATCCGCAATATCCGTGCTCAGAAGAACATCTCGCCAAAAGAAGAACTGACACTCACCTCTTCCACCCCACTCCACGCTGTCATCACTAAACTTGGGAACGTACACATAGCCGTAGGTCAGGAGAAAACCGCTGGGTCGGCATCGTTCATCGTTGGTACAACCGAATACAGTGTGCCGCTCGATAAGTTCATCAAAGTAGAGGACGAAATCAAGAAGTTGGAAGCAGACCTGCAGCACCAAGAAGGTTTTCTGCGTGGCGTAATGGCTAAACTCAGCAATGAGCGCTTTGTCGCCAACGCCAAACCGGAAGTAGTCGAACTGGAGCGCAAAAAGAAGGCGGATGCAGAAGCGCGTATCGCCACTATCCAAGAAGCTATAGTTGCCCTGCGAAAATAATCGTGTAAGTTTAACCAATTAATCCAAGTCATTGGCAAATACAGACAAAACAAAGACAATGAAAACAAAGACAATGAAAAAAGTATTCTTCGCAGTAGCCGCTGCAGCAGTGGCGCTGTTGGGTTTCACCGGTTGCGGTGAGACGGTAATCAAAGATGTAGCGATTAGTTATTCAACTTCCTTTTCTTACTCCAGTTCGGGCAGTGATACAGTAACAGACAATGGTTTGACACTGGGAGCTTTACAGGCAATATATTTTACTGCGATGAAGGAGATGGAGGGTGCTATACCTTTAGGTGATAATTCTGTTTATATCAAAGGTCAAACCAGTGAAAAGCAAGTGAAGGAGGCAGTGTTGGCGGTTGGCGAAAAAGCAGACAAAGTTGTTAAGGCGCAGTATGGAGATCCGGTCCAAGTTCATCACAATTATAGTGACCTTAGCATTACCCTGTTTCACGACTGGACATCTAAACCGACAGCCGCTGTTACCTATGAGTACAAATAGCGACCTCATAAACCTGCCCCACAACCTGACCGACCTGCGCAAAGAGATTGATGCGGTGGATGAGCAACTGCTCACGCTCATTCAGCAGCGTGTGGATATTGCCCGCGAGATTGGGCAGTGGAAACGCGAGCACGCCGAGCCTGTCATTCAGGCGCAACGATATCAGGAGGTGCTGAACCACTATTTGGAGTTGGGGAAAGCCAAGGGTTTGAGCGAAGACTTTATTCACGATGTTTTCGAGGCCCTGCACAAAGAGAGCGTCAGAGTCGAACTCTGACGCTCTTAGTTATATCCCACGTACAGCCTTGTAAAGGATTATTTCTCTTTCAGCACTAATTTTATCGGAACACCTTCAGCAGCGTTTGGTGATATCCAGATATTGAAGTCACCAGGTTCAGGGCTATATTCGTAGTTACCGTCTGCACCGAGTGTGACGCCTTTAGCGAGATGCCAGTAGGCGAGGTCAGACTCGTGGATGAGGAAGGCGACTTGCCGGCTCTCTCCAGCGGGTATATTGATACGTTGGAAGCCTTTGAGTTCGCGGAGTGGTCGAGTGAGGCTACCTACGAGGTCGCGGATGTACAGTTGCGGTACCGCCACTGCCTCGCGATTGCCGGTGTTGCTGATGTTGCAACCGGCGGAGATGATGCGTTGGCTGCCGAGAGTAATGACAGTATCGGAGAGAGTAACGGGACCGTATTCGAAGGTTGTGTAGGTGAGTCCGTAGCCGAAAGGAAAGAGGGGGGCGATGCCGTATTCGAGCCAGTAACTGGATGCGCCGATTGAGAACTGCGGAGCACCGACGGGTATCTGGTCAATGAGTACGGGGTGATCAGTGGGGCGACCTGTGTTGCGGGAGTTGTAGTAGACAGGTATCTGTCCCTCGGACTGCGGAAATGTCATCGGCAGTCGTCCTGATGGAGCGACCTCTCCCATGATTATATTTGCGAGAGCCGGTCCTGCCATTGTGCCTCCGTGGAAGGAGTAGAGTGTGGCGTCCGCAGTATTGATATCGTTGCCGATACATAGGGGTCGCCCTGCCATGACGATGAGTACAACGGGTTTGCCAGTGGCTTTGAGGGCACGCAGTTGTGCGGACTGGTCGCCGGGAAGGTCAAGACGGGCACGGCATCGAGCCTCACCGGATAGGATACTCTCTTCGCCACCGAAGAAGAGGACGACATCAGCCTGTTTGGCTTTGGCGGTGAGTTGGCGGATATTGTCTTGATTCACCTCACGGGACCAGTGTTTGCCACTCTGTTCAATGAGGCGTATCTTACCCTGTTGCGCCAGTTGTCGGAAAGCCATGAGTGGAGTGATGGTCATGCTGTCCACTTTGTCGAAGCACCATGTACCGTTCTGGTCGTGTTGGGCGTGGCAGAGTGGGCCACAGACCAGGACAGTTAGGAGTTGAGTATTGAGAGTGGTGAGGGGTAGGATGCCGTTGTTTTTGAGTAGGATGGCAGATTCCTCTGCAGTGCGTTGTGCAGTAGCGAGTGATTGCTGCGAGAAACAGTGTGCGCTGTCGGTGGTGCAATAAGGGTTGTCGAATAGTCCGAGGCGGTATTTGAGCCGGAGGATATCGCATACACAGGCGTCTATCTGTTTCTTGCTGACCTTTCCCTCTTCGATGAGCGTCTTGAGGTGCCACGGATAGCCGTGTCCTTCCATGTCCATCTCCAACTGAGCGTTAATACTGAGGAGCGTGGCTTCTTTGAGGTCGGCGCAGTTACCGTGCGCCACCATGTTGGCAGAGGATGCCCAGTCGGATACGAGCATACCGTCGTAGTGCCATTCGTGGCGTAGGATATCCACGTTGAGGTGTTTGTTCGCCGATGCGGGTACGCCATTGATGTCGTTGAAGGAGCACATGACAGTGGCAGAACCTGCATCGATGGCTGCCTTAAAGGGTGGCAGGTAGGTCTCACGGAGTTGCACTTCGGGTATCCAAGTGGTATTGTAGTCCCGTCCCCCTTCGGAAACAGCGTATCCTGCAAAGTGTTTGACGCATGCTGCCATGTCGATGGTGCCTTCGCCCGTTGTAGGGTTATAGTCACCCCCTTGGTAGCCTCGCACACAGGCTGCCCCCATCACGGAAGTGAGGTAGGTATCCTCGCCGTAGCCTTCTGCCACACGCCCCCAACGAGGGTCACGAGCGACATCTACCATGGGTGAGAATGTCCAACGCAGACCGGCTTGCAGGGCTTCTTGTGCTGTGAGCCGTGCAGCCTCTTCTACAAAAGCAGGGTCGAAAGTAGCAGCCTGTCCGAGCGGTATAGGATAGATGGTACGGAAGCCGTGGATGATATCACGACCGAACAGCATTGGTATGCCGAGACGTGTTTCTTCGACGGCGATACGTTGGTAGTGATTCGCCTCTTCGCCTGCGCTATTGAGCATAGCCCCTACACCGGCACGTACTTGATTTTCAAGGTCTTCGCTATACCAGCCACCGCATATCTGCGTCATTTGACCTATTTTCTCTTCGAGGGTCATTTGGGAGAGGAGATGGTCAATCTGCTTCTCGGTGAAGTCTTTGTGGGAACAAGCGGGCAGGAGAAACTGCGATGCAATAGCCAAAAGGAAATATAAGTTACGAGTTTTCATATGCGGGTGAAAGGAGTCTTCACGGAGCAGGCTTTGCGGGGTGTCCGGAGATACCATTGTTCAGATTGGCATTATCTCTTATAGGGGACGGACGTCTTGATATCTGCGCTGCTGTTACCGATGAGGATGTCGAATACACCCGGTTCTACCACCCATTGATGAGCATCCGGGTCGAAATATGACAGCATGTCATCGGTGATGGTGAACTGCAGGGTATTAGTCTCACCGGCTTTGAGAGCGACTTTGGTGAAGCCTTTCAGTTCTTTCTTCGGGCGTATCAGTGTGGATTTGCGGTCAGCGACATACAGTTGCACGACCTCTTTACCATCCACCGCACCCGTATTCGTGACATCCACCGACACGGTATTGCCACTGAGTGTTGCTTTGCCGTATTGGAAAGAGGTGTAACTCAGTCCGTACCCGAACGGGAACACAGCCCTGTGCCTGGGTGCATGGATAGTGTATTGCTTACCCTCCTGCGTATATTTGAGATCATTCTTGCGACCATAGAGATCCGCATAGCGGTAGCCGACAAAGATATCGTCTTTGTATTCTACGTAGTCGTTGATACCCGGATAGGCGGACTCACCGTACTGGTGAGCCGGATAGTCGGATAGTTCTTGCATGAAGGTGAACGGCAGTCTTCCCGACGGATTGACATCTCCGAAGAGCACATCAGCGATAGCATGACCGGTCTCCGAGCCGCTGAACCATGCCTGCATAAGTGCTGGCACTTTGTTTAGCCATGGTGTGGAGTAAGCATTGCCAGATATGATAACGACAATGGTGTTGGGATTAGCCTTAGCCAGTTTTTCAATGAGCGCACCCTGGTTGTAAGGCAATTCATAACTGAGACGGTCATAACTTTCGGCGTCTTGATGGTCTGACTTGTTCAGACCGCCAACGAATATGACGATATCTGCCTGCTTGGCAGCCTCCACTGCGTCACGGGTCAGTTGTTCTGCGGAGCGACTATCGGTGAGGTCTTGACCTGTGGTAACACCATTGTACTCACCTCCAATGTCACCGATATAACCACGTTGGTAGGTGGTCATTCCGTGGTTGCGCTCAGTGATACCCTGCAACGGGGATACCTCATATTTAGCCTTTAGTGACGAGGAACCGCCACCGACAGTCATCTGTTTGATAGCGTTTTCCCCGACCACGAGGATGTTTTTGTTATCTAGCAACGGCAACACGCTGTGGTCGTTCTTGAGCAGCACGATACCCTCGTCTGCCACTTGACGGGCAGCCGCGATATGCGCTTCGGAGCACATACTACCAAAGCCTCGGTTCGGGTTCATCGATGTCTGGAAGATAAGACGCAGCACACGGCGCACCTTCTCGTCCAACTCCTTGGTACCGACCTCGCCACTCTTAATTTTATTCAGATACGGCAGTGCCATATAGTACGAGTCATAGGCATTGGAGGCTCCTTCGGTCAGCCCATTGGTCCACGAGCCGAACTCCATATCCAGACCATTGCGGATAGCCTCATCGGTATTGAGCGTACCGCCCCAGTCAGAGATGACAGCACCTTTGTAGCCCCATTCGCCACGAAGGATATCTACCAGCAATAGGTGGTTATGGCAGGCATACTCGCCTTTGTATTTGTTGTAGGCACCCATGATAGACCAAGTGTTTCCCTTATGCACAGCCGCATCGAAGGCAGGCAGATATATCTCGTAGAGCGCACGGTCAGAGACACTCACCTCCACCGTATGCCGGTTGCACTCCTGGTTGTTGAGGGCATAGTGTTTGACGCAAGTCGCCACGCCACACGACTGTACACCCTGAATATACGGCACCACCATCGTGCCCGACAGATACGGGTCTTCACCCATATACTCGAAGTTACGCCCATTGAGCGGTGTTCTGTAGATATTCACGCCAGGGCCGAGCACTACGTTTTTGCCACGATAGAGAGCCTCTTCGCCGAGTGAACGGCCATACAGCAGTGCCATATCGGGGTTCCATGTAGCCGCCAGACAGGTCAGTGCGGGAAAAGCGATACACGAATCATTGGTCCACCCTGCTTGTTCCCACTCGTCCCACTTCACTTCCGGGCGGATGCCGTGAGGGCCGTCTGTGCACCATATCCCTGGTATGCCGAGACGGGCTACACCCGGGGAGGAGAACTTTGACTGTGCATGGATGACGGCAATCTTCTCCTCTGTGGTCATACGGCTGAGGGCGTCCTCTATGCGTTCATCGATGGGCGCAGCAGGGTCAAGATATACTTGAGCAATAAGGGTATTTGTGCATAACAACAGTAGCGATGCGAGATAGGTAATACGTTTCATAGGTTGTAATGTATCCGGGATTAGGTATGCAGGGCGGTAATCAGCCGCCCTGCACAATGGTGTGCTTATCAGGTTACTCTGCTACTACTGCACCCAAAGCATTGTAGCGTACGCCCTCACGGATGATATAGAGTTGTCCGTTCTCTACGACCTTTACAGCGTTGGCGTTCTTTATGGCCTTGGTATTCTCTACGCCAGAAGGAGTAGCGTCAATCAAGAGTTTCACCGCAACATTCTCGTAGTCCACTACGATGGTGATGGTAGCGTCGATGAAAGTAGCCTTATCGTCAATGGGGTACACATTGTTGCCATTGAGTTGCAGGTTGTATTCTTTGTTTACTTCCCATTTAGTGCTATCGGCATCCTGTCCGAATTCAACTGCCCAGTTACCATACGAGACTTTGAAGTCTCCGCTGAACTCAGCCACCAATAACTCGAAGGTATTCTTTTTCCCCTCAACCGCCGTAAACTTGGTCTTGTCATCGCAGTTCCAACCGAGTTTAGTACCGGGCATATACCAATCAGCCTCCACTGCATAGAAATCGCCCTCTGTGAGCGTCAGTACTTTGTTGCTATCCTCATCTTCGGTGAGCGTCAGTTTGGCGTTCTTGTATCCGCCGAATGGGTTCGCAAGGCTTAAATTGGCAGGTTCGTTCTTCTCTTCATTTTTTGCACCAAGAACATAGGGTTTGTTGAGCTCCAGACCAGCATTGGTGTCCCAGTTGGTAGCATATTGCATACTCCATGAGCGGTCCTCAATAATTTTAAATGTACCATTGAGGTCAGGAACAGTAGCGGTGAGAACACCTGAGACATCCTCAAATGCAATAGCCTTAGCGAGATCCCAGTCGGTAAAGCCGCCTATGATTTGATAGGTAACAGGAACTGAAGACTTGTCGATGTCAGTACCTGAGATGAGTGTGATGACGGGTGCATCTGCGTTGGTAACATCGAGTGTGAGTACAGCATTGCGGTAGATGTGTTTGTCAGCCAAGTCGATGGATACATTGACCGGGTCTTTTCCGTCTGCTCCCTCTTTCACAAGTGTGTAGGCTTTGTTGTACTCTAACTTAGGAAGGGTGGAAAGATCTGTACCATTGAGTGCAGCGCCGAACTGCGGATGCCAGTCAGTACCCTCGATGATTTTGAATTCACCAAAGAGAGAATCGATTTGCAGTGTCAGGACACCCGACTTCTCTACGAACTTGTAGTTCTCGTTGCCGTTAGACCAATTGTTAGCATTACCGACAAAGTAATAGTCGGCTGCATTGAGGCTAAACGTAGCCACCAATGCCATTACAAAAGTAAATAACTTTTTCATAACATGATTTGTTTAAGAGTTAATAATACGGTTACTTGTTTATACTGATTGTATTCAATGATTGTGCATAGTTATACGTATCTCCTTGCCGCAGCGGGCAGTATATCTCCAGCGAGGAGCGTAATAGTCGTCCTTGCGCCAGTGCCTGCACTTCCAGCGGTGTGAGTGTTGCACGGTAGAACAGCAGTTGGTGTATATTACTGCCCGTGATGCTGATAGTATCTGTCGTAGTGGTGTAGTCCGCTGTTTCCGAAACGCAGGTCCCATTGATGTAATGTTTCAAGAGGTGCTGGCAGTCGGCATAGGTGGTGGTATAGAGGGTATCGCCACTCTGATAACTCAACGAGTAGGACAGTACGCCCTGTTCCGGAACGAACGAGAGGGCTTGAACAGCGTTCTTATCGTTTGTCGTAGCCATATACTCTGGCAGAGGCTTTCCTGCATCCAACGCAGTGAATAGTGATGGTGGGAAGGCAGTTGCGAGGGCATCATGTCCCCGCTGGTTAGGGTGGTAGATGTCGTGTCCGTCCCAATAACCCGTAGCCCAGTGACCTGCACCATCGTCTATCGTGCCGAAGAGATTGATGGTGGTGACATCCCATTGCTGCATCTCCAGATTGACCTCGCGGAGGTCGTTGTAGTCCACAGGATTGAAGTCTGCACGCGGGTAGTTATTGGTTACGATGACAACGCGTCCGTCCTGTTGCAGTTGTTGGATGAGGCGCGGCATATTCTCACGATAAGAGAGCAATGCGCGGTCGCCTTTCTCGTGCAAGCCCTCGTTGCCCAAACTCAAGCCGATGACTACATACTTGGCTTTTGTGGGCAGAAGGTCGCGTTCATAGCGGGCAAGGAGGTCATAGGTATTGTTGCCACAGACGGAGATATTCACATAGTGCCAGCCGTGCGGAAGGGCATTGCCCACCTGCTCTGCATACCCTGTATCTGCACCGACACCCTTGCATACCGATGACCCAAAGAAGCAGACAGTATGCTCCTCCTTGCTTGTACAAGAGATGTATAGAACTTGTGCAAGCAGGAGCAGAGCGATATGTAGTTTACGACGTGGCACCTTGTTGTTATATTACTTCTCCCAAACGCAAGAGGTAGTACTCTTACCCGGGAGGGTTATATTAAACCATTTGTCGCCGGCTTCTACACGGAATGAGACACCCGTGTCGTTCTTGTTCATCAGTACCAGTCCGTATGTGCCGTCTGTGTTGTCTGCTGCCAGCACGGTTACATTGCTTGGGGTGTAGCCCGAAGTGCCGATGCGTGTAGAACCCGCCTTGCATGCTTTGGAGAGGTGACCGATAGCATAGTAGTGGCTACGCTTGGTGAGGGTGGTATAGTCCTTGGAACTAACATCCACGCATCCATAACATGTGGTGCATGCTCCGCTGCTGCCGTGAGGACCACCGTTATCGTCCAGCATGAAGTTCCACACGATGACGGTCTTGCACCAACGGGTGGCAGTAGCCAGACAGGTATTCTCCATCTCCTGCATAAACGACTGCCCGAAAGAGGTGTAGTTCCATGTCCCGATAGAGGCCTCTGTGAAATAGAGGTTCTTATCGGGTGCGGCCTTATGGATAGTCTCCAACTCCGAAGGCGATCCGCCGTAGTTATGGTAGGCGGCACCATCTACATACTTCGAAGCCTCAGCATCTGCATAGACCTTCAGCGGATACTGTCGTTGGTCGTCCTTGTCGTCGTAATTGTAGTTGTGGTCGAAGCAGATAATCTTGGTGCTGAGACCTGCGCTTTTGATAGCTGGACCAAGAACTTTGATAAAGGCAATCTCATGGTCGTAGGGCATATAGAGCGACATCGAGTTACCCCAGTTGAGCGGTTCGTTCTCCACCGTAACACTGGTGATATGGACGCCCTGTGCCTCGAAAGCTTGTATCCACTTCACGAAGTAAGTGGCGTAGTCTTGGTAGTAGTCCGGATTGAGGTAACCACCAATCCAACTGTTGTGACCCACCTTGAGCGTTGTATCCAGCACTTTCATCCATTTCGGGCATGACCAAGGTGTACCCATAATCTTCAGGTCAGGGTTGATAGCCAGTATCTCCTTTAAGACGGGAATGACATAATCCAACTCATCCGTTGTGAGTGCGAAGTTCTCAATCCCTTTGGTGTCGCAGCACGAGTATTCGTGGTTGGAGTGCGCATTGAAGTCACTGCCACCAATTGACACGCGTACATAACTATAGCCCATACCTTCAGTTACCGAGAACGTCTCCTTAAGCAGTTTGGTGCGGTTCTCTGCCGACATCTGCATGAGGTTATATGCAGCGGAACCTGTGATAGCAGCACCGAAACCATCGAACTGCTGGTAGGTCTTCTTGGGGTTGAGGGTCAATGTCTCTTCAGGAGACATGTTGAGTCCTTCGCCAAACTGACGAGTGATAGCCGTGAAGTGCATGGTATTATCTGCTGTAGTGATATAGGTTGCCACCTTGCCAGGCGTCACCACCGTGGTATCTTCTGTCGGGATAGTATCACCGCCTTTCTTTTCCGTATCGGGTTTCTCAGGCGTTGGCGTATTGCATGCCACGAACAAGGCGGCAGCAAACAAAAAAGAGAACATCGGAGTTTTCATTGGTTGTATGACTAATTAGTAGTTTAGAATCTTTTGTCCATTGCGGATAATGATCCCATGATATTGATCATCCATGGGGCGACCAAGTATATCATAGGTATCACCATTAAGCCATGCAGTATCCGTATCCCGTAGTGCGGTAGGAGTCTTGCGGTATTGTATCGTATTCATCGACTGTGCCAAGTTATCGGTCGAGCCATTATTCAGCGGACAGTATATCTCCAGCGACGAACGGAGCAGTTTGCCTGCCTGCAATGCTGCTACCTCGTCTGCATTGAGTGCTGAGCGGTAGAATATCAAGTCAGCCACCTGCATACTCATTCCGCCTATCGTCACATGGGTCAGTGTATTGCTATCATCCGTGGTGGTGAGCAGTTCTCCGTCTTCATAGGTATAGGTCTTGCCAGCAGCATGATAGTGCGAGATGACCAATGTATGCCACTGACCATCGCCAGTCTCCGCAAACGAGACAGTGTTCTTAGCCGTCTCTGACTGCAGGGTAACAAGGTTACCTTTTGATGATGTCTTATAACGCAGCACAAAGGTATATGCACCCACACTCGCCTCCGGTGTGAAGGTGAGAGAGTCTTTCGCTGCCAGTGTTATACCATCGCCAGTCTGCCGAGTAGGAGCAGTCTTACCTGCAGCCATGGCGTCAAACAGAGAGGGGACGAAAGCGTACATGAACTGTGTGTGACCAGCCTCTGTGGGGTGATAGATGTCGGCTTCCCCCGAAGAATTGGTGGCTTGATAGCCGTCCGCCCACTGACCGTTGTTCGCGCAATTATCCAAGGCACCGAGGAGATTGACGGTAGGAATGTCCCACTCGTGCATCTCGAGGTTCATCTTCTTTACATAGGCGTAGTCGGTGGCGTTGTAGTCGCCGCGCGGGTAGTTGTTGGTGGCGATGACATACTTTCCCTCTTGCTCAAAGAGGTCGATGAGTGTCGCCATGTTGGTTTTCCATTGGTCGTAAACGGCTTGTTTGTCGGTGGCTTCGTGAATGCCTTCGTTGCCGAGCCCAAGCCCGATGACCACATACTTACCGCAGTCTGCAAGCAGATGCCCTTTGTAGCGGGCGAGCAGGTTAGTCGTGTTGTTGCCATTGACAGAAGCGTTGGAGTACTCGTAGGCGGTGAGCAGTTGCCCGAGTTGCCAAGCATAGCCGTGCTTTATATAGTTCTCTTCGGATGCGCCCTGTCCGTTGCAGACCGATGAGCCGAAGAAAGTAATCTTGTTGTCGGTGATATCCATGCACTCCAACGAATAGGTGAAGTGTTGCATATCCAATGTGACTATCTTCTTGCCGTGGCGCATGGGAATGTCGCCCAATGACAGCGATGCCAGCGATTCGTCGGGTTTGTAGCCCACGACGCCTTCAACAGCATTGCGGGTCTTCACCGTCAAGTCCCACGAGGAGTTGAAGCAGAACTGCCCTCTCTCGGCATCGCTGCCCGTGGTGTAAGGCACCAGCGTGAGGGTATCACGCCACACACCCTGCCCGCGATAGGTCATTGCCATGCCCGCCGCATTCCAGCCGACAGTAGTTACATTGCCGACCAAGCCGCAACGGTTGATTTTAACGAATGCAGGAGTCGCACTCCCGGTGTTGAAGCGGACATTATAAATGCCAGTTTCCACGGTAACCGTGCCCGTGTAGAGGGCAATGCCGTTGGCAGTCTCAAAGGCGATGGTACCGCCGTTTGTCAGCGTGCAGAAGGTTTCAAAGTTCTGGCTTTCTGTCTCGCCGTCCTTGGCAATCCTGTACATAGCAACGGTATTGTCTTCGACGCCTGTACCTTTGAGGGTCATGTTCTCGTATTTCACCACGACAGGCGGCGTTACACCCGAGAACTCCTGCATACGCATACAGTTGATGGGCAGGTATGCTCCGGAAGTGCCTTTCGACACATAGATGGTTATTTTGCCATCCTTGTCGGGGAAAATCATTTCGCTCAGATAGACACTGCTGTTGTTTTGATTGATACCCGTTCCGCCAAGGTCCGTACCTGCGACCTGCAACTGCCCCGTGGTCGTCGTCAGCCCTTCGATGTCGTATTTCGACACGCGAGTGTCTGTGGCACTGCGGCTGCCGAATATCTTGAACCGGTAGGCTTTCGTGACATCCAAGCCGCTGATTACCATGCCGCAGCGCTCCGCGTTGCTAGCAAAGAGATAGTCGCGTGTGGCATTCCCGACTGCCAAATCGCCCAATTTATCTGCGTCGGGCGTAGTCAGTCCGCCTGCACCGTTGCCGAGGAACAAGTTGCCGGTGTAGGTCAGGTGCACGGTCGTCGTTTGGTTGTCGGCTGTAATCAACGCATAGTCAGCGTCTGCGCTTACCTTCCAAGGACTTGCCGTTACTTCGGCACCGATATTGTTCCAATAATTTCCATTGCTGTCAGGGTTCGTTACTGCAGCAGCCTTTTCACGTCCAGTTACGCCAAAGTCAAAGTACAATGTGCGCTCCACCGTTTCCTCTGCAGAGAGTGTGATTGTTGCTACAGCAAACAGAGAAATGATTAAATGGCGTTTCATCTCATCTTATCTTTTCGTATGTAGTTGTCTTATTATTTGTATCCAGTGTGATACGATAGGTACCCTTAAATGCCTCGTTCGTAGCAATCCAGTTGCCTTTCTCGTTACCCGACGAGCCATCGCCCTTGGTACCGTCCTTAGTGATACCTTCCGAACTGATACCCTTGATATTCAGTCCAGTCATAGTATATTCGCCACCATTCTCTTCACCACCCCACCCATGTTGATGGAAGAACTTGAAGTTGACGGTTCCATAGTCCACATAGTCTGTACTCTGCGTATTATTCATGAACACCGTGAACTGATATACCCCTGCAGCCGTCGGACGACCTACAAAGTTCTGGTTAGGACTATCGAAGCCCCAGCCCGAGGTAACGGTATCTGCGCCATTCGGATGACCGAGGTTAGTTCCGCAGAGGTACATACAACTCGGTTTCTCCACGTCATACAGCGGTTCCACAACGATATAGTCGTTGGCGATATCGTACGATACATAGTACATATTCTTCTCGCCGAGGAATTTGATTTTGTTATCCGACAGGTACTCCATCCAGTCGAGGTTATATGCTGTAGCCAGGTCCGTACAGCCGGTTATCTCCACCTCCGAGTCTTTATCGAAGAATACTTTCGCACCACGGTAGAGTTTCTTTGCCGTAGTCGAAGTGATATACGACGGGTTCTCCTCCAAGTCGGTCAGCATATCGAGTTTTGTAACAGGTTGTGCAATTTTACCGCTGAAAGTCAACTCGAACGTAATCGGGTTGAACAGGATGGTGTCGATAGTTTCCAGATTATCATCCGCCAGCGCAATCGAGGTGGCCTCACCGGATTCGAACTGCTCTTTCGTAATCATTTGTATATTCTTACCTACCATACCGAACACGGGGTAGTTCCAGTCCACACGACCGAACTTATTTCCTACAACAGCCAACAGGCACTCAATGCTCTTCGGGTATCCCAAACCATAAGCCACAAACCAGTCATCTTCGGTGGTCATTTGTTTGCCCTTACCGATAGCAGCATACTGTACCGTTGGCGGCATGATATACATCGTTTCCATAGCAGGACGGTGACCAATACAGTCCGAGAGTATCACGTCTTTTGTTGTACCCTCCACATTTGTAGCTGTCAGATAGACTTTCACCGGTGCATCGTCCTCCATGTTTGCACCAAAAGGTACTGCATAGCAGAAACTGCCTTCCCATACATAGTCTTTCGTACGCACTACCTCATTGGCTACTATCGTAGTACCAGCCAACACTTTCACCGTCAGTGTTGAGAGCGGTGTTTCCTTCTCGGTAACCTTCACCGAGAAACGGATACTATCACGTCCGTACTGCACCTCTGTTGTTTCCAGAGTAGCCGTCACCTGTGGGTCGCCCACTGGATAGATGGTACGGAATTGTTTCTTCTGACATCCAGCGAGTACTAACAACGAGCACAACGCCGGCAATATATATTTATAGGACTTCATATCTGTAACGATTATAGGGATTCTTGTCTCAATTAGTAGCCATCATTCTGTTTGAGGTTCGTATTCTTATCCAATGCCGTTTGCGGTATAGGCATCAGTTTATGGTCATCCGTGAACGGACGTGCTTGTGGCAGACGTCCCGAGTCACGACTATTGATACTGTTCATCACCTCTTGGAGTTTGCCAAAGCGGATAAGGTCGAACAGCCGTTGTCCTTCCAAAGCAAGTTCTATACGACGTTCGTTCAAGACAGCGTCCAACATAGCCTGTTGCGATGCCACCTTATCGCTTGTCAGATTGGGCAGTTTAGCCCGTTGGCGTATCTTGTTGACGAGTGTCTCTGCATCTGCCAGACTGCCCTGGTGCGCCAGTGCTTCTGCCTTTAGCAGCATAATATCTGCGCCACGCAGTTTGATGATGCTACTGTATGCCGAACGACACTTGTACATGAATGGGTAGGCGTCCGATGGATAGTAGTTGGACCATGCGCAGTCATAATAGACGATTGTCTGGTTTTTGCGCAGTGTATCGCCTGCTTGGTCGAATGCGTTTATCAAGTCTCTACTTGGTGTTATCCACTTCGCCCATGTGAATTGGTTATCCCAGTTCGACAAGTCACGACCGAACATCCATGTGCACCAGTTACCGCTACCGGTGAAGTATTGTATCTCCAATATCGTCTCTTGCGAGTTACGCAGTGTGGCGTCTGTACCATTAAAACCGAAGAGGTCAGCATAGTCAGGTTCGAGTGTGATACCATCGGCGAACACGTCATCGCAGTATTTCACCACTTGTGACCAGTCGCCCAACTCGGCATACATCTTGGCGAGCAGTGCCTTCGCCACTGTCTTGCTCAAGCGTGTTTTATCAGCAGGGTTGATCTCCGGTGCATAAGGGATGGCCTCTGTCAGGTCGTTGATTACCTGTTGATACGCTTCGGTCTGCGTCACAGGACTTGGGAAATAGATAGGATATACCGAGTCGATGTTGGCGGCTGTGATATCGGGTGCCTCCGTCAAGTTCAACGGGATATTGCCAAACCAGTGAGCCAAGTCGAACAGCATCATTCCTCGGAATATCAGTGCCTCTGCTTTCCATTGTTTGCGTTCTGCATCCGAGAAGGTTGCATCGGGGACTTTATCGATATTGGTAATCACCACATTTGCTTTGGCTATATCTTCCAAATAGCGGTCCCAGTCGCGGGCTATGTCTGCGTTCGAGGCGTCCAATGCGTTCGTCTCTACAGGCACCACCTCTGCGCCTGTCGTACCCGCATAGGCGTTATCCGTACGCGCCTCGCCGAAAAGCAGATAGTCCACATACCAGTGCTCTTGACGGTCAATCATCACCTGATACAAGTTCTCATACACTGCCTGAATAGCAGCACGGTCTTTGTATTTGATACGGTCGGTCGTATCACTCGCCGAACTACCCAAATTGAGTTCCGAGTAGTCACTGATAGGTTCTATATCCAGACTGCACGCCGACATCATGGCTATCATTGCCACAGATGTTATATATAAGTACTTTTTCATAATCTGTCTGTTTTTGTTGTATTAGAATGCGATGTTTATACCCAGTACAAATGAACGTGTCTGCGGATAGGTACCATAGTCCAATCCCTGTACCGTTCCACTATTACCATTCTGGTTAACCTCCGGATCCATACCCATATAACGAGTCAGGGTAAAGAGGTTCTGTGCCGAGAAGTATGGTTGCAACTTGGTCATACCAATCTTTTTCATCCATTTGCCTGAGAACTCGTAGCCTATTGTCAGGTCTTTGAGGCGGATATAGGAGCCGTCCTCCACGAAGTAGTCGCTCACTTTCATATCAAAACCTGCCTTGGGGATGGAGGTAATCATACCCGGGCGACGCCAGCGGTCGAGCACACGTGTCGATTGGTTTTTGGCGTCGTACATGCCCTCCGTCTCTATACGGCTGGCATTGAAGATGTCGTTTCCATACGACCCTTGCAGCATGAAACTGATGCTCACGCCGTAGAAGCGGAAGGTGTTGGTCATTCCGAATGTGAAGTCCGGGTTGGGGTCGCCGATGTATGTACGGTCACTGGCGGTTATCTTCCCATCTCCATTGATATCCACATAGTTGAGTTCACCTGTCTCAGGGTCAACGCCATTGGTTTTGTAGCCATAGAAAGATCCCAACGGCATACCCGGTGTGTTGCGTACGCAGTATTCTGCCAGCACATCCGTCACTTTGGCGTCATAGTACACCTGACTTGTCGCCAGTTTCTCCAAACGGTTCTTGTTGTGTGAGATATTGAACTGTGTATCCCATTGGAAGTTTTTGCGAACGAAGTTATGGCTGTTGATTGTAAACTCCACACCCATATTGCTCATCTCGCCCTCGTTACGTTGGATACTGCTTACGGCGGCACTACCGGCAGGCAGTTCAACCCACATCAGCATGTTATGCGTGTATTTATAGTACCAGTCGAAGGTGAGACTCAGTCGGTTATGAAGCAGTGTCCAGTCGATACCCACGTTAGTTTGTGAAGTTGTTTCCCATGTCAGGTCAGTGTTACGCAGCGACGATTGGCTGTAGGTTGGGACGGCATGTTCCTTACCAGTCTCCCACCAGTTCTGGCGGTTGATAGAGTATCGCTCCAAGTAAGCGTAGTCTCCGATGCCCGCTTGGTTACCTGTCTGCCCCCAACCGCCACGCAGTTTCAGGTCATCTATCCATGTGACATCTTCCATGAACTGCTCTGAGGATATACGCCATGCGGCACTCACTGACGGGAAGAATCCCCAGCGATGACCTGGTGCGAGTTTCGAGGATCCATCCCCACGGAAGTTAGCCGAAATCAAGTAACGGCTGTCATAATTGTAACTTACCCGTGCGAAGGCTGACATGATAGCCCACTCACTTGCTGTAGTCGAGGTACTTCCCGGGTCAATCTTATTGGCGGCGTTGAGGGTTTGGATGGTACCGTCTGCATAGTGGCTGCCATATATACCTGCCCACGTGTACATCGAATGTGTGTAAGAACTACCTGCCATGATGTCCAGTCCGTGCTTATCCAGTTGCGTGTTGTAACTCAGCACGTTATCCCATACCGTAACCAAATCGGTCGAACGGGTGTCTGTTCCTTCGCCGTACTGGTTACGCCCCCACGAGGTCTTGTCGGGGTCGAGGAACGAAGTGAAGTTCACCATCTTGAGGTCTTCGGTGAAGGTGGTGGTGAATTTCAAGGAATGTGTGTAGGTGTCCGTGCGGTTGTATTTCCTGGTGTCGTAGAGCGTGAATATGCCTTTGCCACTTGCTACCATACGGTGCTGCTTGTTGCTCTGGTTCTTGTACCGCTCTATATTCTCCAAGGGGTGGGTGATGTTGCTCACGCCATAGAAATTGGTGTAGTAGTGGTTCGGGTTCTCCGTATCCCAGACAGGTGCGTAGGTCGGGGTGTTGATGACTGACAGCACCAGACCGCCACGGTTAGCCCCCGTGCCCGATGAGATACCTCCCTGATTATCGCTGTACGAATACGCCACATTGCCGCCAATGTTCAACCACTTGGTCACCTCAGCATCTACCGAAGTACGGAAGTTGTAACGCTCATATTTCGTCGTTGGAACGATACCAACCTCATTGGTGTAACCGCCGGACATGAAGTAGTTTACCTTGTCCGTACTCCCATTCACGGACACTTGATAGTTCTGCGTGGAGCCGGTCTTGTAGGTCTCGTCGAACCAGTTGGTTTCGTCTTTCAAGCCATCGGGCAGGACTACCGTGGAGCCGAGATCGCTCAAGTATTCCTTGTACTGCTCGTAGTTCAGGCTCTCCATACGGTTGGTAACCTGCGTCCAACCGCCGTACATCGAGAACGCTACCTGCATCTTCTCGTGGCTCTTGTGTCCTGCCTTGGTGGTAATCATAATCACACCGTTGGCAGCCCGTGAGCCGTAGATGGCGGCAGAGGATGCGTCTTTCAGAATCTGCATGGACTCAATGTCGTTGGGTGCCAAGAAGTCGATATTGGTCATCGGTACGCCGTCCACCACATAAAGCGGGTCATTGCTGGCGTTCATAGAAGTAGTACCGCGCACGCGCACGACCATGCTTGCACCCGGCTGACCGTTTGGTTTCACCACCGTGACACCTGCAGCTTTTCCCTGCATCGCTTGTGCTGCACTTGTGATAGGCACTTTCTCCAAGTCCTCCGTACTCACCGAACTGACGGCCGTCGTCACGTCGCGCCGCTTCACTGCACCGTAACCGATGACTACCACCTCGTCCAGGGTTTCTGCATCGTCTTTCATCACGATCGACAACTGCGTCTGACCCTGCAACGACACTTCCTGTGTCTTCATTCCCACATAACTGAACACCAACACAGCCTTTGCGTCAGGCACACTCAACGTGAAGTTCCCGTCAAAATCTGACACTGTACCATTGTTAGTACCTTTCTGCAGGACACTCGCACCGATGATGGGCTCGTTATGTCCATCAACGACAGTTCCTGTCACTGTCACATCCGCAAACGCCAACGCACTGCAGACCAACATCAAAAACATGGAGTAAAACTTCTTTCTCATATCATTGAATTTCATTTTTATTAGACTTGGATTCTTTGTGTTCACATAGAATAAATCACTGCGAAGTTACTATGAGTTTACTCATAGCGCAAGTCCCAGCAATGTCAGAGTGGTGTCAATATAGTATGTTATACAACATGTCTGTTATAACTCACTGACTAACAATATATTTTATATCACATAGTCCTCTAAAAAAGTGGATGTAACGGGATAGCAAGTTCATACTATATCACCCCAAGACACCCCAATTAAGACTCCTGTATTCATTATCTTTCAGCGTAAAACGTGTTCCTATTATTTGCATATCCCATTTCTTTTCACTAACTTTGCCACTGATTTATCAACCGCACACCTCTTGACAGCCATGAGACATACCGCTATCACGCAATGCATCTTACCGATGTTCACCAGTCTGTTTCTCTTTGCAGGTACCATCATTTCTCCTCTCAGTGCCCACACCCGGAGCGTCACCGACTCTCTATTGCGTGTTTTAGACTGCGAGATAGCACAGTCCGACCAGTATATCGCCAAGCGTGTAGAGCATATCAACACTCTCAAAGTCCGATATGCCGATGCCCCCTCTGCCGATCTCGCTTTCGCTATCGCTGAACTCTACGCCCCTTATTCGTGCGACTCCGCCATGCGCTGGTACACCCTTGCCGAGGTCATCAGCCCCGTTCCAGTCCCCGATCATATCAAGACAGGTCTCGAGTACTGCCGTCAACGCATGTACGGTGGAGAGTCGATATATACTCTTAACTATCAAGGGATTATCCCTCCACCCGAAAACACACATGAGTACGCTTTCTATGCTTACGAATTGTCCGAGAAAGCACGTGCCAATCGACAAAATGATCTCCGCAAGGAGTGGCTCATTCGCTCTGCTTTGGCCGATGTCCGTTGCGGTATCACCGACAATGCCTCCAGTTGGATGCTCGCCGAGATGATCTACGACGACGGTAACGGCGACCTCGATCGTGCGTACCGCTATGTCCAGTACTCTATGGAGAACGCTGCCATCTTCAACGGACGACTGCGTTTCATGCAGATAAACAAAGTGTCGAAGATCATCAGTCAGGCACACGAACAGCAACAGCAGCAGGCAGCACAACGATTGCATATCTTAATGGGGATCATCTTGTTAGTACTAGTCTGCACCATTATCTTGGCTATCATCGTCATCCGTCAGAACAGGCGACTGCACTCGCTCAACAAACGGATGTACCATATCAACAACACTCTCCACGAGTCCAACAACATCAAAGAGCGATATATCTCCCTCTATCTTGAAGCGTATGCTGACAATCTCCGACGCATGTCGAAGATGGCACCGAAAGTCTCCGGTCAGACTCCTACACAGTTCCTTGAAGCCGAGATGCCGGCGTTCTATCAGCAGTTCGACACGTCGTTCTTATCCATCTATCCTGACTTTGTGGAGGAGTTCAATGCGCTGCTGCAACCCGAGGAGCGTATCGTGCCTGAGAAAGACGGTGCGCTCAACACCGAACTGCGTATTTTCGCACTCATCCGTCTCGGCATCAACTCCAGCACACGTATCGCCACCCTACTCTGCTATAGTGCCAACACCATATATAACTACCGCGCGCGTGTCAAGAACCACGCAATAGGTGACCGCGATGGCTTTGAAGAGTGCGTCAAGCGTATCGGGACGTTTACGGAGTAAGGGGGCTCTTGTTGAGTGTTGAGGGTTGAGGGTTGAGAGTTGAGTGTTTAGAGCCATTGGGAGTTTGTTGATTCGCTGCGTTCACGTTGGTGGTTGAATATAAAAAAATAGTTTTTTACGGAGATTGAGGTCAGGTTAAGATCGGCTCAAGATCGGCTTATCCTCTGCTCAAGATCAGCACATGTGTCTTTAGTTGATAGTTGATAGTTGAAAGTGGATAGTGGATAGTAGTTGATGAGTTTATGAGTTTATGAGTTGATGAGTGGTTGAGAGTTTTTTTGGGGGAGGGACGAGTAAGTCCAATGGGACTAATGAGAAAGACCGCTATGCTAAAAGACCTCTGCACTGGTGGGCTGTTATGCTGAGGTGGCTTTCGTTGAATGCCCGCAGGGTATGATGACGAAGCGGATGGTTCGGGGAATAGTAAACTCGAGTTGGCAATTAGTGAATAAATTTGCATGCTTGTAAAAATTAGCGTAATTTTGCACCCAGAAAAGGTACATACGCTTTTGGGAGGGATTTGTGTTCCCATTTTGCTATCATTTTGTATATAATTCAAAATAATTCATAAACCGCAATAGACATGATTTACAGTAAAGAAGTAGAAAACATGTGTCAGGTGGCTAAAGGTCCCAACCATGGTCCCGCCCCTATCCCCGAAGAGGGTAAGTGGGTGAAAGCCAAGGAGATTAAAGATATCTCCGGTATGACACATGGTATCGGTTGGTGCGCTCCTCAGCAGGGTGCATGCAAGTTAAGTTTGAACGTCAAGGATGGCGTCATCGAAGAGGCTTTGGTAGAGACTATCGGTTGCTCGGGAATGACCCATTCTGCTGCTATGGCAGCAGAGATTCTGCCGGGTAAGACTATCCTTGAGGCCCTCAACACCGACCTCGTATGCGATGCTATCAACACCGCTATGCGTGAGTTGTTTCTCCAGATCGTGTATGGTCGTACTCAGTCGGCTTTCTCCGAAGGCGGGTTGGCTATCGGTGCCGGTCTTGAAGATCTCGGCAAGGGTCTTGTCAGCCAGACAGGAACCTTGTTCTCTACAAAGGCCAAGGGTGCCCGTTACCTGCAACTGACCGAGGGTTATATCACCAAGCAGTTCCTCGATGAGGATAACGAGATATGTGGCTATGAGTACGTACATATGGGCAAGTTCATGGACGCTATCAAGAAAGGCGTACCTGCAGACGAGGCTCTGAAACAAGTAACCGGCACCTATGGTCGTACGACCAAGGAGCAAGGCGCAGTTAAATCTATTGACCCAAGAAAGGAGTAATACTATGATACGTCCAGTTCAATTTGAATCACAAGACCGCCGCGAGAAACAGATTCTTGCTGCACTCAACGCTAATGGTATCGCTTCTATCGAAGAGGCTAACCGTATCTGCGAGCAATACGGGCTTGATCCTTATCAGACCTGCGAAGACACGCAGCGTATCTGTTTCGAGAACGCTAAGTGGGCTTACGTAGTGGGTAGTGCTATCGCCCTGAAGAAAGGTTGCAAGAACGCTGCTGATGCTGCTGAGGCTATCGGTATCGGGTTGCAGTCGTTTTGTATCCCCGGTTCCGTAGCCGATGACCGTAAAGTAGGTATGGGGCACGGCAATCTCGCCGCTCGTCTGCTTCGCGAGGAGACGGAGTGTTTTGCTTTTTTGGCAGGTCACGAGAGTTTCGCTGCTGCCGAGGGTGCTATCAAGATTGCCGAGATGGCGAACAAGGTTCGTCAGAAGCCACTGCGTATCATCCTGAACGGTTTAGGCAAAGACGCTGCTATGATTATCAGCCGTATCAACGGATTTACTTATGTACAGACGCAGTTTGACTACTACACGGGCGAGTTGAAGATTGTCAAGACCAAAGCCTACAGTCATGGTCCGCGTGCCAAGGTGAACTGCTATGGCGCAGACGATGTACGCGAGGGTGTGGCTATCATGTGGCACGAGAACGTAGATGTGTCCATCACGGGTAACTCTACCAACCCGACACGTTTCCAGCATCCCGTGGCCGGTACTTACAAGAAAGAGCGTCTCCTTGCCGGTAAGCCTTACTTCTCTGTAGCATCCGGTGGAGGTACAGGTCGTACGTTGCACCCGGACAATATGGCAGCCGGTCCTGCTTCGTATGGTATGACCGACACCATGGGTCGTATGCACAGTGACGCTCAGTTCGCCGGTTCGTCTTCCGTTCCTGCACACGTTGAGATGATGGGTTTCCTCGGTATCGGTAACAACCCAATGGTTGGCTGCACTGTTGCCTGCGCCGTCAATGTGGCATTAGCACTGAACAAGTAAATTGTTACGACAGGCAGACAGACGGAGGTCACGCATGTGGGTCTCCGTCTGTTTTATTATGTCACAGCCTTAGTGTGATGACACTGATTCCGTAGCAAAAGCAAAACAGTGTCCATCCTTTATTTGCACAACTCGATAAATATATGTATCTTTGCCGAAAATCTTAACATCAGAACAACATGGATATTCTCTTTGCTTTTATTGCGGGATTCGTTCTCATGGGCGTCATAGCAGGTGTGTTACTCTATCGGAGCGTCCGCCGTTACAACACGTTATTGGGTCAACAACAGATGTGGATAGCAGAGAAAGCGACTCTACAGACGCATCTCACTACAGCCCAAGAGACTATCACCTCTGTCAAGGAACAGGCTCAGAAAGAAGATGAGCAGCGCAAGCAGGCTTTCCAGACTGAGTTGCAGTTAGCACGTGAGACGATGAAGACACAGTTCGAGAAAGAGATGCAGGAGCGCACGCAGACGCTCAAGCAAGCCAATGCAGAGCAGATGGCGCAGGTAGTCGAGCCCCTTAGGAGAGAATTGGATATGCTGCGACAACTCTTGCATCAGAGTAAAGAAAGCAGCGATAAGAACACAGCCTCGTTGGCACAAAGTATCAAGGATATCTTCGAGCATGACAAGGAGCGTGATAAGACGACACAGACGCTGGCTGATGCGCTGAAGAACAGGGGGAAGGTACAAGGCGACTGGGGGGAGCAGGTCTTAGCAAACATATTACGAGATAGCGGGCTGAGGGAAGGCGAGGAGTTCTTCACACAAGACAATGTCAAAGACGAGCAAGGCAATAACCTCCGTCCGGATGTCATCGTCAAAGGAGCAGACGGGACACGTATCATCATTGACAGCAAAGTATCCCTGTCTGCTTATTCCGACTATGTGGGAGCAGAGAACGAAGAAGAGAGGCGTAGTGCCATTAAAGCCAACTACGAATCTATATGGAGGCACGTGGAAGAACTATCCAAGAAGAATTATGTTCGCTTAGTGGGCAATGCGGTACCTATTGTCTTGATGTTTGTCCCTAACGAAGGCAGTTATATCTTGGCCATGAACCATGATGCACGTCTTGGGTCAAAAGCCTACCAGAAAGGTGTGCTTATCATCAACCCAACGAACCTGATGGTCGTTCTACGACTTATCTTCATGACATGGCAGAATACGAAACAAGAGAAGAACTATGAGGCTATACGTCGGATAGCGGGAGGGATATATGAGAAGTACTCTATTTTTGCAGACAGTTATATTGCTTTAGGGAACCAACTTACCACACTACGCAACACCTACGACAAGGGGATAACCCAACTGCGAGAGGGACGAGGTAACCTGTCCGGACGCATAGAGGAGTTGTTGCGATACGGAGTGCAGAGTAACAAGCAGATACCTGAACCGTTGCAGTCGTTAACTGCGGAAGACGAGCATAGATAGGTGTTCTGTACGGGTCGATAAAATTATTTCATTTTATTTTCGAGAGTTGCTTGCTGTTGTATTTTTTCGTATCTTTGCACCCGAATTATGGATAGGATACGTAACTTTTGTATTATTGCACATATCGATCACGGCAAGAGTACTTTAGCCGATAGATTGCTTGAGATTACTCAGACCATTGACCAACGCATGATGGAGAACCAGGTGTTGGATGATATGGATTTGGAGAAAGAGCGTGGCATCACTATCAAGAGCCATGCCATCCAGATGCAGTATAAGGGTTACACTCTTAACTTGATAGATACTCCGGGGCATGTCGATTTCTCATACGAGGTAAGCCGTTCTATAGCGGCTTGCGAGGGGGCTCTGTTGGTGGTGGACGCTTCACAAGGAGTACAGGCACAAACCATTAGTAACCTGTATATGGCGTTAGAGCATGATTTGGAGATTATTCCCATCATGAACAAATGCGATATGGATTCGGCTATGCCAGACATGGTTGAAGATGAGATTATTGAGTTGTTAGGGTGCAAGCGCGAGGATATACTACGCTGTTCAGCAAAGACGGGAGACGGGGTGCCTGCTATATTGGATGCTATTGTGGAGCACATTCCTGCCCCTATTGGGGACCCTGAGGCACCGCTACAGTGCTTGGTCTTTGATTCTGTATTTAATTCTTTCCGTGGTATCATTGCCTACTTCAAGGTGGTCAATGGCACGATGCGCACAGGAGACAGAGTGCGCTTCTTTAATACAGGGAAAGAATATGATGCAGATGAGATAGGTGTATTGAAATTAGATATGCAGCCCACGCAGGTCATCTCTGCGGGGAACGTAGGGTATATCATCTCCGGTATCAAGACATCTGTTGAGGTGAAAGTAGGTGATACCATCACTCACGTGGCTTGTCCGTGCGATAAGGCTATCGCAGGTTTTGAGGAAGCCAAGCCAATGGTTTTTGCCGGTGTATATCCTATAGAGGCTGAGGACTATGAAGATCTGCGTGCATCGTTAGAGAAGTTGCAACTGAATGATGCTGCTCTGACCTTCTCCCCTGAGTCGTCTGTAGCCTTAGGTTTTGGCTTCCGTTGCGGTTTCTTGGGATTGCTTCACATGGAGATTGTGCAGGAGCGTTTAGACCGTGAGTTTGATATGGACGTGATAACCACCGTTCCAAACGTCAGTTACAATGTCTATACCAAAGATGGGGCAATGATGGAAGTGCATAACCCCGCAGGTATGCCAGACTTGACGTTGATAGACCATATAGAGGAGCCGTACATACGTGCGAGCATCATCACCACCAGTACTTTTATTGGTCCTATCATGACCTTGTGTTTAGGCAAACGTGGCGAGTTAGTGAAGCAAGAATACATCTCCGGTAATCGTATGGAGTTGCTGTTTGACATGCCATTGGGTGAGATTGTGATAGACTTCTATGACAAGTTGAAGAGCATATCAAAGGGTTATGCTTCGTTCGATTGGCATCAGAATGGTTTCCGTCCGTCCAATTTAGTTAAGTTGGATATCCTGCTCAATGGCGAACAGGTAGATGCCTTGTCCACGCTGACGCACCGTGACAATGCACAAGACTTTGGTCGCAGGATGTGTGAGAAACTAAAAGAGTTGCTGCCTCGCCAACAGTTCGACATAGCCATTCAAGCAGCCATAGGTGCCAAGATTATTGCCCGAGAGACGGTAAAACAAGTCCGCAAGGATGTGTTAGCAAAGTGCTATGGTGGGGATGTGAGTCGTAAGCGTAAACTTTTGGAGAAACAGAAAAGGGGCAAGAAACGTATGAAGCAGATTGGTAACGTAGAAGTGCCACAGAAGGCGTTCCTTGCCGTCTTGAAGTTAGATTAGCCTATCTCTGCACATCGGATAAGATTTATGAGTAGATATTCCGTTCGAATCCATAATATAACAGTCATATAACAAAACCTTACATGGAACAGTTTGTTCATAGCGCATGGAGCATGATTCCTTTTGGTCTGATGCTACTGACGATTGCTATTAGTCCACTAATAGCCGAAAAGTTCTGGGACAAGAATGTCAACAAACTGATTGTTTCGTTGTTCTTGAGTGTTCCTACTGCTGTATGCCTGATCATCGGCGGTATGACATCTGAATTGGAGCATCAGTTGTTCTTCGACTACGTCCCATTTATTGTCCTTCTATTATCTTTATTCGTTATTACCGGCGGCATTCACTTATCCGGTGACATCAAAGCCAAACCGTGGGTAAATACTGCGTTCTTAGCCACCGGATGGGTATTGTCCAGCATCATGGGGACGACAGGTGCTGCAATGTTGTTGATACGCCCCGTCTTGACCACCAACAGACAACGTAAGTATGTGACTCATACTGTGTTGTTTTTCATTGCATTGGTAGCGAATTGTGGTGGTTTATTGACGCCTTTGGGTGATCCTCCCTTGTTTATGTTATTCTTAAGAGGAGCCCCATTCACATGGTTCCTACACCTTTTACCAGAATGGTTTTTTACCGGTGCATTGTTATTGCTGATATACTTCTGCATGGACACGTACTACTACCGTAAGGAACATTGGACGGTTTTGTCCGCTGACTCACGTGAATATGTCAAGTTGGGTATAACCGGTAAAATCAACCTGTTATACCTATTGGGTGTTATCTTGAGTGTTGCTTTCATCAATGAAGGTACTATACCTGCTATGGGCGAAGCAGATGCAGCCTTGTGGCTCAAGTACTTGCGTGAGATAGTGTTACTGTCGCTGACGGGGCTCAGTCTGTACACCACATCGAAGAAAGTTCGTTATACCGAGAACAACTTCAGTTGGGGTCCTATTGTGGAAGTAGCGGTTCTCTTCTTGGGTATTTTTACCACGATGACACCGGCATTGGCATACCTACGTGAGAACGCAGCCACTCTCGGTCTATCACATGTATGGCATTTCTATTATGCTACAGGTGCTTTATCCAGTTTTTTGGATAACACTCCCACTGCTGTGGCTTTCTATTCTGTGGCTCAGGGATTGCCGCCGGAACAATTGGCTTCTTTCGGGACAACCATGATAGCCGGCATACCAGAGATATTATTGGAGGCCATCGCATTAGGTTCTGTGATGTTTGGTTCAATGACCTATATCGGTAACGGACCTAACTTTATGGTCAAGGCAATAGCAGAGGAGCGAGGAATAAAAATGCCATCATTCTTTGGTTATATGATACGTTTCTCCTTGATTATCCTATTACCTGTTTATATATTAGTACAGTTGATATTCCTATAAAAAATAACACGGCGGCTATGTATGTTGTATGCATATATAGTCGTCGTTAAACCGATATTACTATGAGTCTATTTGAACAAATCAGTGCTGATATTCAGCAGGCCATGTTGGCTAAAGACCGTGTCTCGTTGGATGCGTTGCGTGGTATCAAAAAAGAGTTTTTAGAGGCAAAGACTGCCAAAGGCAGTGATGGTGAATTGCACGATGATCGAGCACTACAGATACTACAAAAGATGGTGAAGCAACGTAAAGAGTCTGCTCAGATGTATCGTGATGCTAATCGTGCAGAGTTGGCCGATGAGGAAATGGCACAATGCGCTGTCATTGAGAAGTATCTACCAGCCATGATGTCAGATGAAGAGTTACGTTCGACATTACAGACCATCATTACTCAGGTAGGGGCGAATGGACCTCAAGATATGGGTAAGGTCATGGGGGTTGCTACAAAGCAATTAGCGGGGCGTGCCGAGGGTAGGGTTATAAGCACCATGGTTCGTGAGTTGTTGGTCAGGTAGTTAGAGGCGTTATTTGAGGTACCATTGGTAGAAAATTCATAAAAAACATACGTTTATTTGCGTATGTGAGAATTTCATTGTACTTTTGCACCCACTTTTAGTGGAAAGCCCAGATGGCGGAATCGGTAGACGCGCTGGTCTCAAACACCAGTAGGTTCACCCCTGTGCCGGTTCGACCCCGGCTCTGGGTACCATGAAACTACTTGACAATTGTTGAGTAGTTTTTAGTGGAGAGAATTAAGGTTATACGTATTGCTTGCATAGGTAGTGACGTATGGCACAAGTAGAACTATAAAAAGGTCAGGCGACAGACTTAAACAGTCGCTATCACTCAGAACAAGCCAAATGCTTGGAGAGGCAAAAGAGAAGGAGGTGTATGCGATGATTATTGTACCTGTGAAAGAAGGAGAAAACATTGAGCGTGCTATTAAGAAGTTCAAACGCAAGTTTGACAAGACGGGAGTCGTAAAAGAATTACGCCGTCGTCAGCAATTTGAAAAGCCGTCGGAAGTTAAACGTGTTAAGATGGCGCACGCCAAGTACGTACAACAATTGCATGCTCATGATGATATGTAATCAGCACAAGGTCAATTCGTGACTGCAGAAACAGATAGAGTTGTTTAGAAATAGGCAACTCTATTTTTGTACAGAGTTCTCATCGACACGTCTCAACAGGCACAGAAAACGCAAACAGTTTGTTTAATTACAACTTACTATTTGCGTTTCTGCGGTGCGGACGAGACTCGAACTCGCGACCTACGGCGTGACAGGCCGGTATTCTAACCAACTGAACTACCGCACCAAAATACAGGTGCCTCGTCTCCGAAAGCGGGTGCAAAGGTACTACAAAAACAGATATCCTCCAAATATAAACACAAAAAAAATGCAATAATCTGTATTTTTTTTCTTGTGTTTTTCATACTGTATCGAAACCATATACCACAGACATCCCAAATCTCTTCCTCTGTCTTTACTCTTTTTTCATATGCGTAGCCACGAGGGCAACGCCACCAACGGCGAAGCCCTTTAATGCGTAGCCACTCTCAACTCACACCCTACATATCCTTCACCAAACGGACGGCTCTCCCCTTGTTTCTGTCGGAATTAGATGTGGTCAAGTATTTTGCAGTGAAGAGCATATAGAGGTTGTTGGTAGAACTTATCATTGTACCGGACTGATAGTTACCGTCCTGCTGCATATATTTAATCTCTGTCCCTTCACGCCTACCTGTAGCAGGCAAAAAGACTGCACCTACTTCCTCTAACTGTTCCCACTGCACAAGTGTAAAAATCTGGTAATCGGCGTATGCTTGTATGGACACTTTATTTATAGAGCCTCTCATGAAAGTTATGCCCGCAGGACAAGTCCAAGAGTCAGGCAGTAAAATAACACCATTCACATATGATGTGCCGTCATCACTAAGATTGATACGAGCAACACCCCACAAACTACTGGCATTGGTACGAGTATTTATCAAGTAATACCACTCATCTTCTGTAAGTGTGCGATAGGTATTTGGTGCAGCCGAACTGATACTGTTCTGTCCCCAATCTACAAAGTCACCCTGATAGTCGGAATTGTCCTGGGAGATATTGATACCCCATTGTGCAGTCGTATTGTCACCACTCCAACCAAAGATGTCTATCTTATCGGCAAGAGCAAAACCACTGATATTGGCATCACCGAGCATATCATATTGGTTCTCGGCAAACGACCAAGAGTAGGTACCACTCTGCACACCCGAGCATTGTAGATTACCCTTAGTAAAGCGCACTTTTTTACCTTCTGCAGATACAGTAAATACACCCGCAAGAACATTGTCATCAGCACAATATGTGACATATACATACGAGGTGTCATGAACATAGACGGTATCTAGTACCACTCTATCTACATAAACGATTTCTCTCATGGAACGCGGTAACAGCAGACACATCGTATCCATATCAATAACACTACCCATAGGGAAGGTCAGACTGTCTACATTCGTTATAGGCTGCGCATACTGCACACGACCGTTATTCCAAACCATCTGATTGGTTTGTGCATTCAGCAGCATACTACCCAGTACCACTGCCAACAAGAAGAATACTTTTTTCATATACATTTGTGTTAATTAGTTATTGTTTTAGTTATCTAAACGAATAGACTGTGTTGCCTCTATCCGTCTACCATATACATCATACTGCACACCATCGACCACAATAATCAGTTGCCCGCCAACAATATACTTACCCACTTGACCACCATGCTGTTCTCTCCGCTCTCTGAAGGGTCAACAGAGGTAGGGTCTTCTTTATACACGCCATAGACAATAGTCAGTTGGCTGATGTTCTCTGCAGGCACACGCAACTGCTCTACCCCACGTATAGTCAGCACGGCAGCACCATTATCGTAACTCAGCAACGGCATATCCGTCAGCCGATAACACTTGCTTGTGCCGTTCACCCACGCATAGACGGCGTCTTTCTCTGCCTCCTGTGCGTGTGTAGTCATCATCATAGCCATCAGGCTACATAAAATTAGAACGATTCTTTTCATAGGCATTCATGTTTGTTGGTTGTTTTTATAGTAAAAGAGCGGTGTAGCACACAACAAAACAGGGCAAACAGTACCCTGTTTACCATGCTATAAATGTCTGCTATCCCTTTATCGGTAGAGAAAGAGAGAATAGAAGAGAAACCTACATACAGCATACCTACAAATGCCATCTGCCGACCAACTATAGTATATGCTTCTACTGCTCTCATAGGTATAAACACCATTACGCCGACAAATGTACTACATATTTTGCAAGTATGCAAATGGGTAGAGTTTTTTAGTGGGAAGTTGAATAAAGAGTAGATACTATCATTAGTTACATAGAGTACATGGTATGGTGCTTCAAGCATGGCGGCTTATCTGTAGACGGGGACATCTACGGAGCCGATAGAATGGGACAACCATAATATAGAGGCTGCCTGACTTTTTACCTTGTTAGACAGCCTCTATTCTTTTTCTCACACTGAATTACGGATAGTTGTTTATACCGTTGCCTCTATATTCCAGACGAACGCACGGACACCGACCTCTTTGTTGCGCATATCAAGTTTCTCGATGGCCTCCATCAGCTCCTGAACTTTATCATCCTCCACTATCGTGATGATGCAGGAGTTCATCTCCGGCCATGCGTGTGTTCCACGACGCGGATCGCCATCGTGTGTGCCACGCCCCTGTACGTCCTCGAAGAAAGTGAACCCTCGGATATTCAACATATCAAGCATATACTCTGCACGCTCTGTGTTGGCTTGATTGAATACTATCATTACTGATTTCATAAGACTCCTATTTTGTTGTTAATGATATATCGGCAGGCGGACAATGCCGCCCACCGATAGGTTTATTGTGGTAGTTCTGTGGAAGACGTAGCACTGTCAACGGCTGGAGCAGGTGTCACGGCTGTAGCCTCAGCAGGCTGTTGTTTGTCTTTCTTCAGTTTGATATTCATGAAGATGAATCCCTTGCGCATGGAAGAAA
>CAVEZM010000019.1:0-36426 GCA_963620225.1 Acidaminococcaceae bacterium
TGGCAAAAGAAAAATTTGACCGTTCGAAACCGCACGTGAACATCGGTACTATTGGACACGTCGATCACGGTAAGACTACCCTGACTGCTGCTATCACTATGGTGCTGGCAAAGAAGGGACTCTCCGAGCAGCGTTCTTTCGATTCTATCGATAATGCTCCTGAGGAGAAAGAGCGTGGTATCACTATCAACACTGCGCACGTTGAATATCAGACCGCTACCCGTCACTATGCACACGTAGACTGCCCGGGGCACGCTGACTATGTAAAGAACATGGTTACTGGTGCTGCTCAAATGGATGGTGCAATCATCGTCGTTGCTGCTACTGATGGTCCTATGCCTCAGACTCGTGAGCATATCCTGCTCGCTCGCCAAGTGAATGTCCCTCGCCTTGTTGTCTTTATGAACAAGTGCGACCTCGTTGACGATCCAGAAATGCTTGACCTCGTGGAAATGGAAATGCGTGAACTTCTTTCTTTCTATGATTTCGATGGCGACAACACTCCTGTTATCCGTGGTTCCGCTCTTGGCGCATTGAATGGAGTACCCGAATGGGAAGACAAGGTAATGGAACTGATGGATGCTGTTGATACATGGATCCAACTGCCTACACGTGCCGTTGATAAACCGTTCCTTATGCCTGTTGAGGACGTATTCTCTATCACAGGTCGTGGTACCGTTGCTACCGGACGTATCGAAACAGGTATCGTAAAAGTCGGCGACGAAGTACAACTTATCGGTCTTGGCGCAGATGGCAAGAAATCTGTTGTGACAGGTGTCGAGATGTTCCGCAAACTTCTGGACGAAGGTGAAGCTGGCGATAACGTAGGTTTGCTTCTCCGTGGTATTGATAAAGACGAAGTACGCCGTGGTATGGTGATTACCCACCCGGGTGTTGTTAAACCTTACAGCGAGTTCAAAGCTTCTGTTTATATCCTGAAGAAAGAGGAGGGTGGACGTCATACTCCATTCCACAACCACTATCGTCCTCAGTTCTATATCCGTACTATGGATGTCACGGGTGAGATTACTCTCCCGGAAGGAACTGAAATGGTTATGCCCGGCGACAACCTCGAGATCCAAGTTAAACTCATTTATCCGGTTGCTTGCTCCGAAGGTCTTCGCTTCGCAATCCGCGAGGGTGGACGTACCGTAGGTTCAGGACAAATTACCAAACTTATTGACTAATCCCTGATAAGACTAATCAATAAAACCTCGAGTGACGAGGTCTAACCTCGCCACTCTTTTTACGGAAGTAGCTCAGTTGGTAGAGCACTGGTCTCCAAAACCAGGTGTCGGGAGTTCGAGCCTCTCCTTCCGTGCTGTTACAAAAATAGCTTCCAATCTGACTTCATTGAATATGAAGCCAGATTGTTGGTGTGATAAATAGAAGAATTATAGAAAACCTACTGATATGAAGTTCGTAGATAATGTGAAAGAATCTTACGATGAGTTGGTTCATAAAGTGAGCTGGCCTACGCGTAAGGAGTTATCCCAAAGTGCTGTGCTCGTGTTAATAGCTTCCATAATACTGGCACTCATTGTTTGGCTGATGGATTGGTGTTTCGAGTCAATCATGGCGTTTATTTATGGTCTGTTCTAAACAAAACAATTAGAATATGGCTGAGAATAACATGAAGTGGTACGTACTCCGCGCAATCAGTGGTAAGGAAAACAAGGTAAAAGAGTATATCGAAAGTGCCTTGGTTACCTCCACAATGTTCAAAGAGTATGTGTCGCAAGTATTGATCCCTACCGAGAAAGTGGTAAGCATACGCGCCGGTAAGCGTGTCATCAAGGAGAGAAATCTCCTACCTGGCTATGTACTCGTAGAATGTAACCTTACCGATGAGTGCTATCCATTGCTCCGTAACATCCCTAATGTGTTAGGATTCTTAAGCGAAGGAAAAGCTTCTACGAAACCTGCACCGGTGTCTCAGTCGGAGATTAATAAAATTATCGGAAACGTAGACCCAACAGAAAGTGACATTATCCCGGATGAGACGTACTTGATAGGTGAACACGTCAAAGTGACAGACGGACCATTCAATGGATTCGAAGGCGTCATCAATGAGGTGGCTCCGGACAAACGAAAACTGAAAGTGGTTGTCACAATCTTTGACCGCCAAACGCCATTGGAACTGGGCTTCGATCAGGTAGCGAAAGAGTAGGAGGTGAATGTTACACGCCGTTGTACTACTCGATAGTTTATCAATAAAAACTATTAACAAAGTAAATCTAAAACAATTATGGCTAAAGAAATTGCTGGATTTATTAAACTCCAAATCAAGGGGGGGGCAGCAAACCCCTCTCCTCCAGTAGGACCGGCACTTGGTTCTAAGGGGGTGAACATTATGGAGTTTTGTAAACAATTCAATGCCAGAACGCAGGACAAAGCAGGTAAGGTATTACCTGTGGTTATCACTGTTTACACTGACAAATCATTCGATTTTATCGTTAAGACCCCGCCTGTGGCTGTACAACTCCTCGAGGCTGCCAAAATTAAGTCCGGTTCAGCAGAACCTAACCGCAAGAAAGTGGCTAACATCTCCGAGGATCAATGCCGACAGATTGCTGAAGATAAAATGGTCGATTTGAACTGCTTTACCGTCGAAAGTGCCTACAAAATGGTAAAAGGTACAGCACGTAGTATGGGTATTACCGTTAAATAATCTTCTATTGTTATGGCAAAGTTGACAAAAAATCAAAAGCTTGCTGCAGAGAAGATTGAAGCAGGTAAGCTCTATACGGTGGCTGAGGCTGCCGCTCTCGTGAAAGAAATCACGACTACAAAGTTCGACGCAAGTGTAGACATTGACGTGCGTTTAGGGGTTGACCCACGTAAAGCAAACCAGATGGTTCGTGGTGTGGTTAGTTTACCTAATGGCACAGGAAAACAAGTCCGCGTACTTGCATTATGTACCCCTGATCAAGAAGCTGCTGCTAAAGAGGCAGGTGCCGATTACGTTGGTTTGGATGAGTATATCGAAAAAATCAAAACTGGTTGGACAGACATTGATGTCATCATCACCATGCCGCAGATAATGGGCAAAATCGGTGCATTGGGACGGATCTTAGGTCCACGTGGTTTGATGCCAAACCCAAAATCAGGCACTGTGACACCTGATGTGGCAAAGGCTGTCAAAGAGGTTAAACAAGGAAAAATTGACTTCAAAGTTGATAAGTTCGGTATAGTACATACCTCTATCGGTAAAGTGTCTTTCTCCGCTGAGGCTATCACACAGAACGCAAACGAGTTTATACAGACCTTGATTAAACTCAAACCTGCAGTGAGCAAGGGAACTTATATCAAGAGCATTTATCTTTCCAGTACAATGAGTCAAGGGATCAAGATAGATCCTAAAACTATGGAGTAACTATTAAAGACTAAACTTATGAAGAAGGAAGATAAAAACGTTATCATTGCAAACCTGCAAGAGCAACTCACTCAGTACCCACATTTCTATCTTACAAACATAGAAGGACTGAATGCAGAGAAAACGAGCGCATTGCGCCGTGCTTGCTTCAAACGGGATATCAAGTTGCTCGTTGCTAAGAACTCTTTGCTCCATAAAGCCCTCGAGGCTAAAGGCATTGACTCAGAGATAACAACTGCTCTCAAAGGCAATACGGCTTTGATGCTCTCCAATACAGGTAATGCGCCGGCTAAACTGATAAAGGAGTTTACTAAAGGAGATAAAACTGGAGAGGCAAAACCCAAGTTGAAAGCTGCTTACGTGGAAGAAACAATCTACGTAGGTGCTCAAAACCTGGAGTTCCTTTCTACGATCAAGTCCAAAAACGAACTTATCGCAGACTTGGTTGCTCTCTTACAGTCGCCTGCTAAGAATGTTCTCTCTGCACTCCAATCAGGAGGTACTACTATCCACGGCGTTCTTAAAACGCTGGGTGAACGCGCTGAGTAATCAGCAACCTATGCTAAGTTTAATCACTGTTACTTAAAGCAAATACTCACTTGGCGCATCTTAAGAGGACGACAAAAGATTTGCATAAGACAGTAATCAAATAAGGCAACAGAAATAATTAACTAAAAACAAACTACTTAAAATTATACAACAATGGCAGATTTAAAAGCTTTTGCTGAACAATTGGTTAACCTCACGGTTAAAGAAGTAAACGAACTCGCTCAAATCTTGAAAGACGAGTATGGTATTGAACCCGCTGCCGCAGCTGTTGCAGTTGCTGCAGGTCCTGCTGCAGCTGAGGCTGCTCCTGTAGAGGAGAAAACATCTTTCGATGTAGTTCTCAAAGCTGCTGGCGCACAAAAACTACAAGTCGTTAAGGCTGTTAAAGAGCAAACAGGTCTTGGCTTGAAAGAGGCTAAAGACATTGTGGACGCTGCTCCTGCAACCGTTAAAGAAGGACTTGATAAGGCTGCTGCTGAAGCTCTCAAGAAGGCTCTTGAAGAGGTTGGTGCAGAGGTGGAACTCAAGTAATAACCGTACTTATCCTATGATAGGTTTAGACCCAACTGGGTCTAAACCTTTTTCTCTGAATAAGACAGGATGTTGAAAATAAGTTAAATGACGGTAATTTTGTGCGATTTGTGTAAGTAAAGTATAAACTTGCAAGTTCTTTATTTAGGTCTAAATAATAATATCGAACCATTTGACAATCTCAACACCTGAATAATATATAACCCTATCTTTCAGTTATATGACAAGAAAAGAAAAGACTCAGCGAATCAATTTCTCGGCAATGCAACAGCAGATGCCGTACCCGGATTTCCTGGAAATACAACTAAAGTCTTTCCAAGACTTTTTTCAGATGGATTCAACACCCGAAGTGCGTCATCAAGAGGGACTCTACAAAGTGTTCTCGGAAAATTTCCCAATCCAAGACACCAGAAACAATTTCAATCTTGAGTTCCTTGATTACCATATAGACCCTCCTCGCTATTCGATCGAAGAGTGTTTACGTCGGGGACTTACCTATAGTGTACCTCTTAAGGCTAAATTGTATCTCTCATGCACAGATCCTGATCATGAGGATTTCTCTCCCATAATGCAAGATGTATTCCTTGGGACTATTCCCTATATGACACCCAAGGGAACGTTTGTAATCAATGGTGCAGAGCGTGTAGTCGTTAGCCAATTACATCGCTCACCAGGTGTGTTCTTCGGTACATCTTTGCACTCCAATGGGACGAAATTGTATTCAGCACGTATTATCCCATTCCGAGGTTCATGGATAGAGTTTGCTACAGATATCAACCGAGTGATGTATGCCTATATCGATCGTAAGAAAAAACTCCCTGTAACAACACTACTTCGTGCCATCGGCTTCGAGAGTGATAAGGATATTTTGGACTGCTTTGGACTTGCAGAGGAGGTAAAGTGTACAAAAGATAGACTTGACACAGTGGTTGGGCGTACTTTGGCAGGTAATGTGCTGAAAGCTTGGACAGAAGATTTCGTTGATGAGGATACTGGCGAAGTGGTTACAATAGAGCGTAACGAAGTAATCATAGAACGTGAGACTGTATTGACTCAAGAGTTATGTGACACTATTCTGGAATCTGGTGTTAAGACAATTCTGTTACACAAAGAAGAGACGAATGAATCAGACTATTCTATCATATTTAACACTCTTCAAAAAGATCCGTCACACTCAGAGAAAGAGGCTGTATTGTATATATACCGTCAGTTACGTAATGCAGAGCCTGCAGATGACGCTACCGCACGCGAAATGATACAAAGTCTGTTCTTCTCGGACAAACGGTATGACTTAGGAGAGGTAGGGCGTTACCGGATCAACAGAAAACTCAATTTATCTACACCTATGGAAATTCGTACATTGACGAAGGAGGATATGATTGAGATTATCAAATATCTCGTTCAACTCATTAACTCAAATGCAGAGGTAGATGATATTGACCATTTATCCAATCGTCGTGTGCGCACAGTCGGCGAACAATTGTATAACCAGTTTGGCATAGGTCTGGCACGTATGGCACGTACTATTCGTGAACGAATGAATGTGCGCGATACAGAGGTATTTACTCCTACTGACCTGATTAATGCTAAGGCGATATCAAGCGTCATAAATTCTTATTTCGGGACAAACGCATTGTCACAGTTCATGGACCAGCAGAACCCTCTTGCAGAAATAACGCACAAACGTCGTATGTCTGCGCTTGGACCCGGAGGCTTGAGTCGAGATCGTGCAGGTTTCGAAGTACGTGATGTGCACTACACACACTATGGACGTCTATGTCCTATAGAAACACCAGAAGGACCTAATATTGGTCTTATATCATCGTTGTGTATATATGCCAAGATAAACGACTTAGGCTTCATAGAAACTCCTTACCGGAAGGTTGAGGATGGAGTAGTTGACTTAGATAACGACCACGTTACCTACTACACAGCAGAGGATGAGGAACAGGCGACAGTCGCACAAGGTAATGCGCCTTTGGACGAGAATGGAAAGTTTATCCGCGATAAGGTAAAGGCTCGCTATGAAGCAGACTTTCCCGTCGTAGGTCCTGATAAGATTGACCTAATGGACGTTTCTCCTTCACAGATAGCTTCTATTGCCGCTGCTTTGATTCCTTTCTTAGAGCATGATGACGCTAACCGTGCATTGATGGGATCCAACATGATGCGCCAGGCAGTTCCTTTGTTACGTAACGAGGCTCCTATCGTGGGAACGGGTATAGAAGGACAGCTAGTTCAGGACTCACGTACTCAGATCATGGCAGAGGGAGTAGGTGTCGTTACATATGTAGATGCAGACAAGATTCGTATCAAATACGAACGTACAGAGGAAGAAGAATTTATCTCTTTTGAATCAGCAGAAAAAGAGTATAAACTCCCTAAATATCAGAAGACGAATCAAAATACAACTATTGACTTGCGTCCTATTGTTCGCAAAGGAGATAAAGTTGAAAAAGGACAGATACTATCCGAAGGTTATGCTACCGAGGATGGAGAACTTGCTTTGGGAAAGAACCTAAAGGTGGCTTACATCCCATGGAAAGGATACAACTATGAGGATGCAATTGTGTTGAGCGAGCGTATTGTTCGTGAAGATATGTTCACTTCCGTCCACGTTGTAGAGCAGTTGCTGGAGGTTCGTGAAACAAAGCGAGGAATGGAGGAGTTTACTTCTGATATTCCGAATGTGAGTGAAGAAGCTACTAAGAATCTCGATGAGAATGGTATTATTCGTATAGGTGCTCACTTAGATCCTGGAGATATTATCATTGGTAAAATTACACCTAAAGGAGAGTCCGATCCTTCTCCTGAGGAAAAATTGCTAAAGGCTATTTTTGGAGACAAAGCAGGTGATGTGAAAGACGCCTCTTTGAAAGCAAGTCCTTCATTGAGTGGTGTTGTGATAGATAGGCATCTTTATGAAAAAGCCATAAAAGATCGTCATCAAAAAGCCGATGATAAACTAATAATAGAGCGGCTTGATAATGAATTCAATGCGAAAACCGAAGCACTGAAGAAACAATTAGTGGACAAACTGTATCAACTATTGCGTGGAAAACAGTCTAAGGGCGTGGTTGATGATGCCCATAGTGAGGTTGTCGCCAAAGGAAAGACCTATACTGTCGATACGTTGACAAATATTGATTACACTTCTGTGATGTTGACGGATTGGACGAGCGATGCGCATCTAAACGACTTGGTAGAGCACTGTATCATGAATTACATTGCGAAGTACAAGGAAATGGATGCAGAGGTAAAACGTGCTAAATTCAACTTGACGATTGGCGATGAACTTCCTAATGGTATCGTCAAGATGGCCAAAGTTTACATTGCTAAGAAAAGAAAAATACGTGTAGGTGATAAGATGGCAGGTCGTCATGGTAATAAGGGTATTGTTTCCAAGATCGTTCGTGTGGAAGATATGCCTTATATGGCAGATGGTACACCTGTTGATATCGTTCTGAACCCGTTAGGTGTGCCTTCTCGTATGAATATAGGTCAGATATTCGAGGCGGTCCTAGGATGGGCAGGACGGGAGTTGGGCGTTAAGTTTGCTACCCCTATCTTTGATGGATGTACTATGGACTCCTTGAATGACTGGACAGACAAGGCAGGATTGCCTCGGGCAGGTAAGACACAACTCTATGATGGTGGTACTGGCGAACCTTTCGATCAGATGGCTACTGTCGGCGTTACCTACTTCATGAAGTTAGGACACATGGTGGACGACAAGATGCATGCTCGTTCTATTGGTCCGTATAGCTTGATTACTCAACAACCTTTGGGCGGTAAGGCTCAGTTTGGCGGACAACGTTTCGGTGAAATGGAAGTCTGGGCTCTCGAAGCTCATGGTGCTGCACATGTCCTGCAAGAGATACTGACTGTTAAATCAGATGATGTGACCGGACGTGCTCGCACATACGAGGCTATTGTTAAGGGTGACCCATTCCCAACTCCAGGCATCCCAGAATCGTTGAATGTTCTCTTACATGAGTTACAAGGTCTTGCTTTATCAATCACAATGGAATAAAATTTAGAATTATGGCTTATAAACAAGATAATAAGAAGAACGGTTTCACCCGTATCTCTATCGGACTAGCATCACCTGATGAGATTATGCGTATTAGCTCAGGGGAAGTCCTCAAACCTGAAACGATTAACTATCGCACATACAAACCTGAACGTGATGGATTGTTTTGCGAGCGCATCTTTGGTCCGACAAAGGATTATGAGTGCCATTGCGGTAAGTATAAGCGTATTCGTTATAAAGGTATCGTTTGTGAACGCTGTGGCGTAGAGGTTACTGAGAAAAAAGTACGTCGCGAGCGTATGGGACATATTAAATTAGTTGTGCCGGTGACACATATATGGTATCTTCGATCCCTGCCTTCTAAGATGGCAGCCTTGTTAGGCGTTCCAACAAAGAAACTGGATTCTGTGGTTTACTACGAGAAATATATTGTTATCCGCGCCGGAATACTAGCAGGGCAACAGATAGGAGATGATATCGTAGAAGAGAAGATGTTGCTTGATGAGGATGAGTATATGGAACTAATAGCTCGTCTTCCGCAAGATAACCAATCATTAGATGATAGCGACCCTGACAAGTTTATCGCTAAAATGGGCGCAGAAGCTATTGAACAGATGTTGTCTTCTATAGATCTGGATGAATTGAGTTTCGAATTGCGTCACCGTGCTGACACAGATACTTCTATGCAGCGTAAGACCGAAGCCTTGAAGCGTCTGCAGGTAGTAGAGTCTTTCCGCGCTAGCAAGGGCAAAAACCGTCCGGAATGGATGGTACTCCGTGTCATCCCTGTTACCCCACCCGAACTGCGCCCTCTCGTTCCACTGGATGGAGGACGTTTCGCTACATCCGATCTCAATGACCTCTATCGACGTGTCATCATTCGTAACAATCGTCTGAAACGACTCGTAGAGATAAAGGCACCTGATGTCATTCTCCGTAACGAGAAACGTATGCTCCAAGAGGCTGTTGACTCTTTATTTGACAATAGTAAGAAGACCACGGCTATCAAGTCTGACGCCAACCGTCCACTGAAGTCGCTGTCGGACTCATTGAAAGGTAAGCAAGGTCGTTTCCGTCAAAACCTGCTCGGCAAACGTGTGGATTACTCCGCACGATCTGTCATAGTTGTAGGTCCTGAACTGAAGATGCACGAGTGCGGTCTGCCTAAAGATATGGCTGCCGAACTTTACAAGCCGTTTATCATCCGCAAACTCATTGAGCGCGGCATCGTGAAGACAGTCAAGTCAGCCAAGAAAGTCATTGACCGCAAAGACCCTGTCATATTCGATATCCTTGAGCATGTCATGGAAGGACACCCTGTCCTACTCAACCGTGCCCCGACACTGCACCGCCATGGTATATTGGCTTTCCAACCTCGAATGATTGAGGGTAAGGCAATCCAACTTCACCCACTGGCTTGTGCCGGTTTCAATGCCGATTTCGATGGCGACCAGATGGCAGTCCATCTCCCATTGTCCAACGAGGCTGTGTTGGAGGCTCAACTGCTGATGCTCGGCTCTCACAATATTCTTGACCCCGCTAATGGTAACCCTATCACTGTACCTTCACAGGATATGATTCTTGGTCTGTACTACATCACCAAACAACGTACCGGTGTCAAGGGCGAGGGACTATGCTTCTACTCACCTGAAGAGTGCGAGATCGCACTCAATGAGGGGAAGGTGGATATTCATGCTATCGTCAAGGTACGTATCTATGATGGTCGCAAACATGATACCTCTATTGTTGAAACCACTCCTGGGCGTGTCCTCGTCAACCACTTTATGCCGGAAGATGTCGGCTACCAGAACGTTACACTCGGCAAGAAAGCCGTCAAGAATATAATCGCCGACGTCATCAAGACTTGTGGTGTGGCTCGTACTGCACAGTTCCTCGATGACATCAAGAACCTCGGTTATAAGATGGCATTTAAGGGTGGTCTGTCGTTCAACCTCAACGATATACTTATCCCTGAGGAGAAAAACGAACTCATTACCAAAGGTAACCAAACCGTGGAAGAGGTCACCGAACTCTATATGGAAGGTCTTATGACCGATAATGAGCGTTACAACAAAGTTGTTGGCGCATGGACTGATGTCGACAACCAAGTTACCGAAGTGCTGATGAAGCACATGAAAGAGGCTGACCAAGGTTTCAACTCCGTTTATATGATGATGGACTCTGGTGCCCGTGGCTCTAAACAACAGATTAAACAGTTAGCCGGCATGCGTGGTCTAATGGCTAAACCGCAGAAAGCTGGTGCTGCTGAAGGACGTCAGACCATTGAGAACCCTATCCTCTCGAACTTCAAAGAGGGACTGAGCGTGTTGGAGTATTTCATCTCTACCCACGGAGCCCGTAAGGGTCTTGCTGATACCGCTTTGAAGACTGCCGACGCAGGCTACCTGACTCGTCGTCTTGTGGACGTATCACACGACGTTATAATCACTGAAGAGGATTGCGGTACACTCCGTGGACTGACAGCACGCGCTGTGAAACAGAACGATAACGTGGTGGCTACACTCACCCAACGTATCCTCGGTCGTGTCAGCGTGCATGATATCTACGATAACGAAGGCAACCTCATCGTGGCTACTGGAGAAGAGATACGCGAAGCACAGTGCGAGGCAATCGAAGCTGCTGGCATTGAGGCTGTTGAGATACGTTCTGTACTTACCTGCGAGGCTAAACATGGTGTCTGCGCTAAGTGCTACGGACGTAACTTGGCTACCCGCCAACTGGTGCAGAAAGGCGAGGCTGTCGGCGTCATCGCCGCACAAGCCATTGGTGAGCCGGGTACGCAGTTGACCCTCCGAACCTTCCACTCTGGAGGTGTCGCTGGTAACGCTGCTACGCAGAACACCTACGCTATCCCTCAAACCGGACGTATCGAGATTGACGACCTGCGTACAATCACCACAGAAGAAGGTGATGTCATCGTGGTCAGCCGTCTAAATGAGATGCGTCTTGTGGATGAGAAGACAGGTGTCGTACTCACGAACTTCAACATACCATACGCTTCTAAACTTTTCGTCACCCCTGGGTTATCCTACGAGAAGGGACAACAGGTGTGCGAGTGGGACCCATACAAGGCTGCCCTAATAATCGAGCAGGCTGGTACTATCCACTACGAAGATGTCATCGAAGGTGTTACCGCTAAGACCGAGACAGATGAACAAACTGGCAAAAAAGAGGTTACTATTACCGAAACCAAGGACAAGACACGTATGCCAGCCGCTATCATAATGGATAAGGACGGCAACGCACTTCGTACCTATAACCTACCCGTCAAAGCTCTGTTGGTTCACCCCGATGGTGCTGCAGTCAAGGTGGGTGACGCTCTGTTCACGCAAACACGTAGTTTCGGAACAGCAGGTGATATCACCGGTGGTCTGCCACGTGTTACTGAACTATTCGAGGCGCGTAACCCGTCTAACCCTGCTATTGTAGCCGAGATAGATGGTGAGGTATCGTTCGGTAAGATTAAACGTGGTAACCGCGAACTGAACGTGACATCCAAACTGGGCGAGGTCAAGTCGTATCTTATCCCTCTTGGGAAACAAATCCTCGTACAAGAGGGCGACTACGTACACGCTGGTGTGGCACTATCCGATGGTGCTATCACACCGGACGACATCTTGACTATCCAAGGTCCTACTGCCGTACAAGACTATATCGTCAACGAGGCGCAGTCTGTTTACCGGATGCAGGGTGTGGAGATCAACGATAAGCATTTCGAGATTATAGTGCGTCAGATGATGCGTAAGGTCGAGATACAGGATGCTGGTGATACCAATTTCTTGGAGAAGCAGATTGTTGATAAACTTGACTTCCTCGACGAGAACGACCGTATATGGGGCAAAAAAGTCGTTACCGATGCTGGTGACAGCGAAACGCTGAAAGACGGTCAGATCGTTACGGCTCGCCGCCTGCACGATGAGAACTCCAGCCTGCGACGCCGTGATAAGAAACTGGTAGAGGCACGTGACGCTATGTGCGCTACCGCAAGCCAGATTCTGCAAGGTATCACCCGCGCAGCACTCGGTACGAAGTCCTTTATGTCTGCCGCTTCCTTCCAAGAAACCACCAAGGTACTTAACGAGGCCGCTATTCAAGGCAAGGTCGACTATCTTGAAGGTATGAAGGAGAATGTTATCTGTGGAAACTTGATACCTGCAGGTACAGGACTTCGTGAGTTTAATAAGATAACTGTTTATAATGCAGAGGAATATGCTACTGCTCAAGCTGCACGCGCTGCAGCGGAGGCTCAACAATCAGAAGACGCAGAACTATGATTGAGTAAGGTGGTTATTGTTATGCAGTAGCCTTTGTGACAGATCCTCCACTGTTTTTCATAGCAGTGGAGGATTGTTATATACGGACAAAGCTTATTATATTGGACAGAGTTGTGCTGCACGAGGCTAATTTCATCCGTCATTGCAATAGCACGACGATTTTATCGTAATAATAAGTTCCTTATCTCTAATGATGTACTCTCACTATAGGAATGACCAGGTCGTGTTACTCTCTTTCCCTAAATAGAGAATCTTACTTTTTATAACCTTAACCCCTTGAGGTAATATAAAAGGATGCTCATATACTTGCCATTCACTATCATCTAATCTATACCATATCTCTCCATGTAGCATTACCTTATTCATCTCTACTTGTAGCGACTCCTCCATCCGTTTAATATGAATCCCTGGCTGCTGGATATGGAAGTTATGCCCATCCTTTGCTAATCGCGGCAGGCAAGTCTCATACACTAATGTGTTGTACTGACTGACGCTCAACTGCGAGTCGTTATTCCACGCCCGCTCAGCCAAGCCGAAGATTTTCGGATACAGTTGCCACTCTACCTGATTAAATGACCGAATCACCTCACTCCACAACTGCGCATTCATACCAATCACGTTAGAATGTCGCAACGGCTGCCAGTCGAACGCCCTATATTCATCGGTGTAACCGCCCCAGTTAAGACCTTTCTCTTCGTGATGATTGCAGTATGCGAAATCGAAATACAGATGGTTCGCTGCCGCCAACACCACAGGATAACCCGCCTCTGCCAATTCCAACGGCTTCGCCTCTCCGTTATGCCACGAGTAGCATATAGCACCGGTTGAAGGCGGACAGAAATGTCCTATCTCTTCCCAACCTGCAGGTTGCAAGTGATGACGTTGCAGGATAGCGAGTACTTGATTGATAAAGGCTTGATGTTCTTCATGTGTCAATGCACCCTGTGGTACCTCATCACCTCCGATATTGAACACCGTCAGCGGGCAACCAGCCTCTTCGTGCATTGCCACTATCTCATCGATTACTTTCTCCACAAACTGTACAGCATATGGAATCGAGACGGCGATGACATTGTCCGTGTAGTTCTGTGCCGAGAGATAGGTGCGTTGTTCCAATACACTGTCCGTCAGCAGTCCATGCATGGCTTTCTTGCAGGCGCGCATGTGTCCTGGCATGTCTATCTCGGGGATGACACGTATCTGCCGCGCAGCCGCATAACGAATAATATCAATATATTGCGTACGAGTGAGATACCCGTTAGCAGAGCTGGTCATGTCCTGCGCATCCCAACCGCCGCAGTACATCGGCAGCAGACAATCGCTCTCTGTGGTGGTGTAACCCCTATGCGCACCCACCGCTGTCAGTTCAGGCAGACCTGGTATCTCTAACCGCCACGCCTCATCGTCCGACAGGTGCAGGTGCAACACATTCAGCTTGTACTGCGCCATCACGTCTATCACGCGACAAATAGAGTCCGCAGGGTAATAGTTCCGTACGATATCTAACATCACACCGCGGTGATGTAAGTCCGGATAGTCGCTAATGACGGCACATGGCACACTCTCACCTAATTGTGCCAGCGTCTGCTTCGCATAGAACACACCCGCCTCATCACTCGCTTCTATATATATGGTGTCTGGCGTCAGACGTATCAAGTATCCTTCCAACACCATATTCGCATCGGTTCGCACCACTACTTCTGCACGGGTAATATCGCAAATACCTTCTTGATATGAAACGCTTTTCGGCTGCGGCAACAGGGGTAGAACCCGCTCTGCATTTCTCTCGGAGGAATTAAGGATGAGGCTGTTATAGGTGTACACATACTCGCCATCCGCATAAGGAGTCTTCTCCCACGTCTCGACACCGCGTTTCATCTGCTCCTGTCGCGTGAAAGGTGCATAGGTACATGGGATTGATATGGGGTTCTCCTGCCCGTACACAAGGAAAAAACCTTCCGGCACAGATGTCTGCCGTATCACATTACCCCGATAGCGCAGACAATAGGTGCGACTCTCATCAGGCTGTAGCGGGGTGAAGTTCTCTGTCGGAACTATCGAATGGTAACTCGCTTGTAACTCTGTCTCCATCAACTCGCCCACCACAGCGTCCTCCCGCAGAGGGGTATAGTCAGTCGCATTCAGTGGATGCAGGGACATATAATTAAAGTACAACACCCAGTTCTCGCCCGTCAGCATATGTGAGGAGGTATTGGTCAGCGTGAGGTACATCTCACACACTCCAGGCTCAACGTCATTCGCCCCCATCTCCCAATGGAGCGACAGCGGTGCTGTTTGCGTGCAACTAACAGTACATAGACACAGTGATAGGGAGATAATGATTAAGAAAGAGTTCGTTTTCATGGTTATATGAGTTATATGATATATTCCTTTCAGTCCGGAACACGCACAAAAGTACAAAAATATATACAATCCCGCAAATGCACACAGACAATCTACAGGCGACCGCATCAAAATTGTTGGATATAACACAGTAATCAACACGCAATAACTAACACGCAGTAGTCCACACCTCCTTAGCCAACACCCCGTCGCCTACACGGTGCAATCCACTACTACAACACAGAGGCTGCCTAAGAATATTAGACAGCCTCTGAAATATTATGCACCTCACCAGCAACACTTATATACAATAAACGAACTATATATACCCTATAACACCCATTCGTTCCACAAACTCCTTTCAACTCTCCACTGCACTCTACTCTAAACTTCCAACACTCAACTCGACCAAAGGGTCTCACAATGGGTGATTATTGGGTGATTACTATGTGATTATTGGGTGATTCCGTAGATCTACTCATTACTCGACTATAACTTGACAATAGGACAACCATACCATCAGACTCATGAGACCTAATACAACTATATCGCCTATATAAACTTATTACACTCGTCAACTACACTGCTCACCAACTTCTTTCAACTGTCAACCCTCAACTAATAAACTTATCAACTGATAAACTAAGTGCTATGGAGGAGATGCGAGTGGCTCTTATGCTCATCTGTATATGTTAAAAGTGTATAAAAATGGGGGGGGTGTTGGTTAGATTAAATAAATGCTATACCTTTGCTACAGAAATGGATTATTATTGCGGGTGGACGAATACCATAGACACACAATCTCCAGCGTGTGAGATATTATATTATTAACCCTTAAATTTAATTCAGTTATGAAGAGATTTACTATTCTTTGTGCTACTCTCGTGTTGGCTGCGATGGTAGGAAATGTTTATGCACAGCGTGCATGGGCGTATGACCTTAAGATGACGCAAGACGACACCTCGTACATGTTTACCTTCAACTCCGTATCAAATGATGTCACCGAGGCGAATCTGGTATTCACCGATACCGCCGGCACACTGGTCGGCAAGGTGAAAGTTGAAAATGTCGTTGCTGGCGCTAACACCATTACACTGACCGAAGAGCAGATACCTGGCGAGGATGTCACCATGACATGGGCTGTGGAACTGACAGCACCGGCTATCACAAGCATGACGGAGATAACAGATGCTGAGCAAGGTATCTACAACTTCTACTTACCGCAAGGTGTAGCCGTTGACAACAATTCTGAATCAAATAACTTCGGTAAGATTTATATTGCAGAAGGGACAGATGGAGCAAGCGACGGAGGCACCGAACGTACAAAAGCACAAAAGAGAGGAGTCTTCACCTATGACCCACTACTGAATGAGCTGAATACAACGAATGTAGGTTATGTGCCTGCTAATGTCACACTCACCGATGCAACCCGCCAAGCCATGCACCGTATCGCAGTTCGCCCAACAGATGGCGTTGTTGCTTTTGCATACAATGTAGCTCCTACTGCTATCTGGACAGTACCTGCTACCGGTGACGCAGTGAACCTAATAGAAGGTATTACTGATATCACACTCGCCAACTCACTATGCTTTGATGAGGATGGAGTACTCTACGTTATGAACAACGCCAACACCACCGATGGCGGTACTATCTATAAGATAGAAGGCACTACGGCTACCAAGGTTATCCAAAGTACTGTTTGGGGAAATCAAGACAACTCGATGGCTTCAGATGGTCGTGGAGGTCTGTGGGTAGCACAACACCGTTGGGCTATTGATGCATACAACATATTGACCCATATCAATGCTGCAGGTGAGATAGATTACGCCGTAAACAAGACAGCAGACGCTGCTATCCTTGCATTGTTTGACGCAACAAACAATGCTTCCTATCGTGGTCAGATGGCTTATAACGCCAAAGAGAACGTGATAGCCTTCGGTGGTAACAAAGTGGTTACCTTGTTCAACGTCACGTATGATGCTACAACAGGTGTACCTACACTGACCAAGGGATTGCAGACTCCAGTATTGGGCACCAATATAGACGGACTGGCATTCGACTATGCCGGCGACTTACTAGTGCTTTCTGCATCGGCAGAGCGTTTCTATAAGTATGCACTGCCTACCACAGACAACCATATCATCGTCCCCGCACAAAAGACACAGACTATCGTGAAAAGCAAAGCAACATCATTGGAGAATACGAAAATGACAGCACCAAAAGTCACTAAGATTATACGCAATGGTCAAGTGTATATCCTTCGCGGTAACACGATGTACGACATGCTCGGACAAGAAGTGAGATAGCATATAGTCTCATTGCCTATCAATATAGTTGCTGCACAAATCCGTGCAGCAACTATTAGCGAGCGCACTCCTCCATAAACAACAATTGACCCTACATATATCATACTATGATTATATCTGTCAAAAATCATAAGTTATCCACAGACCTCATCAAGTCCTGTCTGGTTATTGTCGCTATGCTACTGACACTTCCGATGGAAGCCGCTGCTCCCAAACGCGAGATGCGTGCCACATGGCTAACGACAGTAGCGAATATTGATTGGCCGAATGCTAATACCACAGACATCGCTGCGCAGAAGAAGGAACTGACACGGATGTTAGACTCGATACAGTTGATGAACATGAATACCGTATTCTTCCATATCCGCCCTGCATGTGATGCCCTCTACCAATCCGATTATGAGCCATGGTCGAGTTACTTGAACCACGGCCGAGGAGTGAACCCAGGCTATGACCCATTGCAGTTCTGCATAGAGGAGTGCCATAAACGGGGACTGACATGCCATGGCTGGATAAACCCATACCGCTATGGCTGTCGTGGTAGTTACGACTGGACAGGAAACAATGACACGACCCTGCTTAACTACAAACATACGCATCCTGAGTGGTTGCTATGGTACAAAAGCGACATCATCCTTGACCCCGCATTGTCGGCAGTGAGACAGCAGATAAAGCGCGTAGTGGGGGACATCATCAACAAGTATGACATCGACGGCATCTTGATGGACGACTATTTCTACCCTTACGGAGGAACGACCACGCAAGACTCCACCAGTGTCCGCACACTAAAGCCAAGCGACATAAGCACCGATGACTGGCGCAGACAGAATGTGAACAAGATGGTGAAAGAGGTGTACGACACCATCCAAGCCGTAAAGCCATGGGTCACCTTCGGCGTATCTCCATTCGGTATATGGACTACGAACTACGTAGTAGCACAACAACGGGGATACACATTGCCCAATAACATCACTGGCGGCAATATGTATCAGGAGATATATTGCGACCCCGTTGCGTGGCTCGAAGAAGGGACAGTGGATTACCTGTCGCCACAACTGTATTGGAAAATAGGCGGAGCGCAAGACTACAAAACATTGAGTCAGTGGTGGGGAGACATATGCAATCGGTTTGGCAAGCATTTCTACTCCAGTATGGCTATCTATCGCTACGAGCAAGGTACTGCAGGCTTCTCCGTCAGTGATATGCAGCAACAGGCACAACTGAACCGCACCGTCACAGACAATGCTCCGGGAGCAGTGTTCTATCAGACGACCGGATGGGTGTACGACAAGAAGTTCCGCAAAGCCTTTAAGGACGCAGAGTTCGCGTACCCCGCTCTACCTCCGGCTATCAACTGGAAGAATACTGGCGACAGAGCAATGGTCGAGAACCTCACAATCGACGGACAGACACTGAGTTGGACACACGCAGACAGCGATGTACACTTTGCAGTCTATGCCGTACAGAACGCCTTCCGCAATCGTGTAGGTATCTATTCCTTGGGAGAGACATTACTGGGCGTCACTTACTCTACCTCGTTTACCTTGCCGGAAGACATCTCCGCAAGTGGTTACGATATAGCAGTGAGCGTGCTGGATAAGTACAACAATGAGTACGCTATGCGCATACTGGGCGCAGAGAAATGTGACGCAGTAAGCACAGTCCTGCAAAGTCCCGCAGATGGAGAAGCACGGAAGTTACCCTTCGTATTCCAATGGTCGTTTGTACCCAAAGCAGATAGTTATGTGATACAAGTGGCACGCGATGTTGCCATGACAGACATCGTCATGGCACAAGAGGTCACTACAACATCATTCTCTACGGATATGCGGCTGAACTTAAGCGACTTGCCGCTCGGTACATATTATTGGCGTGTTAAGACACGAATACCAAACTCAGGCGACTGCTGGAGTGAGATACGCAAAGTGATATTCTCCACTGCAGATGCGGTGGAGGATATTCCTATCGTATCAACCGATAACAAAAAATGGATAGAAGACAATAGACTATATATCGCACATGACAATAGAGTGTATGATATTCTTGGTAATGTGTGTATAGACAACAAATAATTATTAACCCTTAAACAATCTATATAGCATGAGAAGAATCTTTACTTTTGTGGTGCTATCGCTGGCGACTCTATCTTTTGCCACAACCGGTGTCACGATAGTTGACCAGAAGATGGTGGTTAGTCGTGACGGTAAGAGTTATGTACTTGCACCTAACGGAGAAGACGCTAGTTATTTCTGGGCAAGCGTATCGCCTGACGAGAAACACATAGTGTATGCCACAGCACACCTGGGTACGTTCGTATGTGACATAGATGGTCAGCATGTGCAGTCGCTGGGCAGAATGAATGCTCCGAAATGGGTGGACAATAGTCATGTAGCCGGTATGCAGGAGTTCTACAAGGGACGAGGAGAGTTGGATTATATCCGGTATATCCTTCGCAGTATTGATGGACATGACACCCGCGACTTGACAGAGGTAGAGCAAGCCACATTCATTGAAGCCGAGAACGCACGTATTGCTACAGAGCAGATACGTCAAGCGACAAGGTTGGCTCGCAAACACTATGCACAGCAAGAGACAGGACTAAAAGGAATAAAAATATATATCAACCCGGGGCACGGAGGATACGATGCTAACGACCGCAGTATATGGACCATACCCGTACCCGAGACGTGGAGTAACCCGGAGGGATATTGGGAGAGTAAGTCGAATCTCGTAAAAGGTTTGGCACTCAAAGAGATGCTGGAGAAAGCAGGTGCTACAGTCATCATCTCACGCACAACAAACAAGTCCGGTGTACGAGATTTATCTTACTATCCTAATGCTACTGACGCAGAGAAAGAAGAACTGAAGAACGGTGATGACCGTGACTTAAGTGCCATTGCTGAGGAGGCGAATGCTAATGACGTGGACCATTTCATCTCTATTCACTCTAACTCACTGAACACACAGACCAACTATCTCTTGATGTTGTATCACGGACAGACAGGCGCTCCGACTGTAGCACAAAGCGATGAGATGGCAGCCAGCAGTGGAGCTATCCAGATACAGAACCCATTGACAGTATGGACTAGTCCCGCCCCTCTGCTCCGTGGCGACTTGACATTCTATGGAGATGACCTCGGATTAGGCGTCCTGCGACCACTGACTGTCCCCGGCTTCTTAAGTGAAGGAAGCTTCCATGACTATGCACCCGAGACACACCGTCTGTGCAATGAGGACTATTGTAAGCTGGAGGCTCTGCGTATGTTCCAACATTTCCACAAGTGGTTCAACCAAGAACTACCGCAGACGGCAACTATCAGCGGCTGGGTAAAGTCGAGCAACGAGTTGGTGGACGTACTCAATCAACCTGACTTTGTGTATGTACCCAATAGCGACGACCAGTGGTTGCCACTGAATGGCGCAAAAGTAGAACTATACAAAGGAACGGACAAAATCGCAGAAAAGACAACCGACGAGTGGTACAATGGCATATTTGCCTTCTATGATCTCGAACCGGGCGACTACCGTGTAGTAGTCAGCAAGGACAAATACCGCACCGTAGAGACAAACGTCACAGTGAAAGCAGAAGAGATAGCCGGACTGAAGATACAACTCAAGAACATCCGTCTGGTAGCACAAGACTACCCTTGTGCCGAGAGTGATGCCGTAGCTTTAGATACTTACGAGTTTGAGTCCGTAAGCACCCAAGCAAAATGTCCCACAGGTGTCACACGTACCCTATACCGCAATGGTAAGTGCTACATGCTGATAGGCGGTATCGTAAAGTCCTACAACACCGATATGAGCGGAGAGACCGCACTACCGATGCCTGATGGAGTAATACTATGTGATATAGGTTTCAGCGCAGATGACTACCTGATAGGCAAAGCCAAAGATAATGGTGCTTTCTATATGTGGGATGAGGACATGCAGAACCCGACCCTGCTATTTGAGGACAAGGTAGCACAGGGCAACTCGTTTGCTATCAGTGGCTCTGCATGGTGCAGCCAATATACATTAGGTACTGGCAAGAGCATTAGCCATATCACGTATAATGCCGATGCCGCGGGCGAAAAGACTGCAGCTACAACCACCGAGTCAACAGAGGACTATACCAACAAACAACTGACCATTGACCCATTCGGCAAGGTATGCGACGTAGCAGGCGTCAGCTTCTTCTGCTATGCAGGACATTACTATATGGCACGCCCCGTGAGCGACAACAACGCCAAGGTCGGCTTCCGCCTTTACGATGTCACTGAGGGTATGGATAAACCCACAGAGGTCAGTGCCCAATATCCCGAAGCAGGTTTAGGTGACGCCGCTGCCACCTATATGAGCACCATGGCTTGGGTAGATGGCTACACCATACATATCATCGTATTAGCCGATGGAGAAGGCGTACAACACTTTCAATCACTATCATCCCCAGTGGCGAATATCTATGCAGGAGAGTTAGACTATGACGGAAACTATTTCTACTTTCGCCTCAACGAAGACGCTACCAACGTCAGTATCACTATCGAGAAAGACAACGAGTTAATCGACTCCTATGTGGCAGGCGCACTGAGCAAAGGCACGCATCAAATAGAGAACCCTTTTGTTGGCAAACAGTTTAACCACTATAGCATCACCGCCTCAGCACGTGCTATCGCTTTCCCCGCAAAGATAAGTGGCGATGAAGAGGTGTTTCAGTTCTATGCACCACGAGGCGTAGCCGTTGACAAGACACCGTCCAGCCCCTGGTTCGGACGTGTATATGTGACGAACTCCGTAGGCGGACAATGCTCCGAAGGTACAGCAGACTCCTTTCGTAACTCAACCAGAGGCGTGTTTGTGCTGAGCAGCGACTTGACAGATGTTACCAATCAAGGAGCAAATGCTTATACTGGTTCAGTAGAGTGGGGAGAAGAGGCTTCTTCCACTCAATACCAATATGGCTTGGCACACCCGTCAGTAGCACCCGATGGCGACTTGTTTATCCCGAGTTCCTCTTTCGGCTCTACAGGTGTGTATATCATGAACCCTGCCAGACCTGACAGTACCTTCACCCCGGTCTTCAGTGGTAAACTCAGTAAGTCCACGGGACAACTAAAGAAAGGCTCTACGCTCATCACCAATCCCGTGATGAGTTGTGTAGTGGTGGGCACTGGGACAGATGAAGTACTCTATACCTACGACCGCGATAATAGTATGGGTACGGTCTATTGTAATATCAATCAGTATAACTTAGGTGCACAAGACTCTCTACCTTGGACTACTGAACCAACAGCCGTCCTCTTCAACGATGCCAACACGGGCTCGCACATGCAGAACGGCTGTGGTGAATTAGCGTACGACCAACACGGTGGTTTCTTTATGAGCCAATATCGTTACAACAGCAGCACCGCTATCCCGGCACTCCTTCACGTGAACGCAAAAGGAGAGATAGACTTCAATATCGCCAACAATGGTATTGATGCTTCGCAACGAGGCGGAATGGGTATCAGTGCTGACGGTAGCATGATTGCTATGGGTGCTGAATTAGGCACAGTCAAAGTGTGGGACGTTACCTACGATGCTACAACGAACACTCCTTCGCTCACTGAGAAATGTATCATCGAATGGGGTACAAAAGGCAATACAATGGGGGTGGACTTTGATGCCGCAGGAAACATATACATCGTCTCTAACTCCAACGAACGACTGATGGTATATGCCTTGCCCAATACCAACAATACCTACACCTCTCGTACACAGGTACGCAAAGATATGTCACCAATGGGATTCTCAGACCTTACGGCAGATGATACAGCCATCACCCGCCTCGGTATCTACACTCTCACAGGCCAATACCTTGGCTTAGACGCAAGCACATTGCCTGCAGGTATGTATATCATTAACGGTAAAAAGGTAATCCGATGAAACGACTGACAACGATACTGATAGCACTGACTACTCTCTGTGCTGCCAATGCTGCATCTATCACAGGTAAAGTGACCGACAGTGCAGGCGAACCACTGGTAGGTGTCAGTGTCTTGGTGATGGGCACCACCACAGGAACTATTACTGACTTTGATGGTGCTTACCTGATAGAGGCACCCGCTGATGCGCAACTGCAGTTCTCCTACATAGGCTACCATGCCGTTACAGAAGCCGTAAGGAGTCGCTCCGTCATTAACATCACTCTCCACGAGGATAACAAGATGCTCGACGAGATCGTCGTCGTAGGATACGACACACAGCGAAAGGCTAACCTCACAGGTGCTGTCGGTTCGGTTAGCGTAGAAGACCAACTCGAGGGACGTCCTATAGCCAATGTGGGTACGGGACTGCAAGGTACTATACCGGGGCTGACGGTGACACAGTCATCCGGACGTCTGGGCGATACACCGAAGTTCCGTATTCGTGGTGCAGTAGGTACTTTGCTCAACGAAGGTAATGACGCTAGCCAACCACTTATCCTCGTGGACGGAGTAGAGATAAGCGACATATCCATGGTCAATGCCGATGATATACAGGACATCTCTATCCTCAAGGATGCAGCCTCGTCCAGTATCTACGGTACACGTGCCGCCTTTGGTGTCATCCTTATCACAACCAAGTCAGGAGCAGGCGCACAGTCTAAGTTCACCGTCAACTACTCCAACAACTTCTCATGGGCTACACCAACAGCCCTGCCGCAGGTGGCTAAGTCCTATGTCGGAGCAGAGATGGCATTGGAGGCACGCCAACGTCGGCAACCCGGAACAACCATATTCACCAACGCCTGCGGACTGGTATGTGATGCGGACGATATAGAGAATATGAAGGAATGGGACCGTATGTACGGCTCTATGGACCTCGGCTCTGAGATGATAGAGGGACGCGACTTCGTTATCAAGTCAGGCACACCCCACTTCTACAGAGGATGGAATGCTGCCGATGAGTATATAAAGGACTTCTCTTTCTCACAACAGCACAACCTCAGTTTCGGAGGCAACGCAGGGAGGACCAACTACTACATGGGCCTCAGTTATATGGGACAAGGCGGGGTCATCAAGGTCAACCCCGACCAATACAACCGCTATTCCGTTAACTTCTCCACTGACACCGAGATCAAGTCATGGCTTCACGTGCGTAGTAAGGCACTGTACACTCGCACAGACCTCGAGACACCCTTCAACTACGGGTCTACATCCTACGATGCTCTCTACTACCTATACCGCTGGCCGGCTATCATGCCTTATGGTACCTACGATGGACACCCGTTCCGTAACTCCATTACCGAAACGGCGGCTGCGAACATGAACAGCAACCTCAAAGACTATATGCGAGTCTCTTTCGGTGCAACCTTCATACTGGGTATACCTGACCTCACGCTTGACCTCGACTATACCTACAATCTTGACAACCAAGACATCATCCAACGTGGTGGCACCGTAGGCGGATGGGACTTCTGGAGCGGTAGCATGCAACTGGTGGACAACTGGGCAGCGTCATCACGCAATAAGATAGACGAGTATATTTACCACTGTAACTATCATGCGGGCAACGCCGTCTTGCGCTACAAGCACACATGGCTCGATGCACACAGCCTCAATGTCTTTGCTGGTATGAACGTGGAATACAAAGAGACACGTTATGTCAATGCCGAGAAACGCGACCTACTCGATCAAAGCAAGCCGGAGATATCACTCGCCATTGGCGACAACTATATCTATGGCAGCCATTCCTCATGGGCTATCATGGGTTTCTTCGCACGTGCTAACTATGCCTATCGCAACCGTTACCTCATTGAGTTAAACGGACGTTTCGATGGCTCCTCGCGCTTCCCCGCTGAACAACGCTGGGGATTCTTCCCGTCAGCATCACTCGGATGGGTAGCCAGCGAGGAGAACTTCTGGGAAGGCCTCAACCCTTGGTGGAGCTTCTTCAAGATACGTGGCTCGTATGGCTCTATTGGTAACCAAGACATCGGCGACAACCGTTTCCGTGCTATCATGAGTTCTTACGACAGCGGATGGATAGTAGGCTCCACGAATATGCTCTCGTTCACTCTCCCTACTGCCATAGCCGACGGCTTCACATGGGAGACTATCAAAACCATGAACCTCGGTATCGATATGCGCTTCTTCAAAGATGAACTGGGTATCAGCCTCGACCTCTATCGCCGTATCAACGATGGCATGGTGGTAGGCGGTACAGAAGTGCCAAGCACTTTCGGCGCTACTGCCCCCTATGAGAATGCTGCACAACTGACTACCAACGGCTGGGAACTGTCATTGGACTACCACCACCGTTTCAGCAACGGACTACGTATCAACCTCACAGCCAACCTTGCCGATGCTCTCACCATCGTCACCAAGCACCCACGCAAGAACACCTCCGTCATCGATGGCAGCAACTACGAGGGAAAGATTTATGGTGAGATATGGGGATTTACTACCGATCGGCTATTCCAGGAGTCTGACTTCAATGACGATGGTACAATGGTCGAGGGTATAGCCTCACAATCTTACTTCGAACAGATGAGCGGATACGGGTACAAATATGGTCCTGGCGACGTCAAGTACCAAGACCTCGATGGCGATGGACAGATATCATGGGGAGACAAAACGGCTGCTAACTCAGGCGACTGGCGACGCATAGGTAACACCACCCCACGCTACGAGTATAACTTCAAGATAGGACTCGACTGGTATGGCGTAGACCTCAGCGTCCTCTTCCAAGGCGTAGGCTCACGACAATACTGGGCTACTGGAACGATGATGATACCTGGGTGGAACTTCTCCGAAGGTACGTACTATGCACACCAAACCGACTACTGGACTACTAACAACACAGACGCCTTCTACCCACGTCTCACTGAGACCAATCAACCAGGACAATACTCTGCCGCAGGCTTCAACTTCCTCTGCCAAACACGCTATCTGCTCGATATGAGTTACCTGCGACTGAAGAATATTACACTTGGCTATAGCCTACCCGACAAGGCTCTTCGCAAGATGCACTTCTCTAAGTTCCGCTTCTACTTCAGTGCAGAGAACGTTTGCGAGTTCGACCATCTCGGGAACCTGCCCATCGACCCGGAAACAGACACCTCTACCGGTGACGGTGGTGCTATGGGATGGGGACGTATCTATCCCTTCACTCGACAAATAAGTTGCGGACTACAAATATCTCTCTAACCCTTCAATCACGTCAGTTATGAAGAATAAACATATCATACCTTCGCTACTCCTAACCGCTTCATTATGGACTCTTACTGGATGCGAAGACTTCCTCAACCAACCTGCGTACGATGACTTCACCGATGCCGAGTATTGGCAGGACGAAGACCAAGCACGTACCTATATGTATGGTTTCTACACATCTGTCTTCTCAGGCTATGGTACCAGCACTTCACACGGACCTTTTCTCATGGGACAAACCACCAACGATGACTTCGCTTCCGACAAACAGCAACTCAATCTCAAGCCGGAAGCAGTGCCCGTATCCGATGGCTCATGGTCATTTACGAACATACGAAAGGCTAACTATGTGCTCGAGAACATCGACCGCATCGATGCCACAACCGCTACCAAGAACCACTGGCGCGGTGTAGCACGGTTCTTTCGTGCTTGCTACTACAGTAATCTCACTTTCACCTACGGTGACGTGCCCTGGTTTGACCACGTGCCTGTCGCCAGCAGCAAGAAAGAAGACCTCGACTACCTCTACAAAGACCGTGACGCTCGCACCTATGTGGACGCCCGTATACTCGAAGATTTCCAGTATGCTATGGACAGCGTTCGTGAGAGTGATGGAGCTTTGCAGGTCAATCGCTACGTAGTAGCAGCCATGGCTTCACGCTTCCTACTCCGTGAAGGAACCTTTCTCAAGTACCATAACATCGATATGGAGATGGCAGAGAAGTGCCTCTTGGCAGCACGTGATGCCGCACTGCTCGTTATGAACTCCGGCAAGTACTCTATCGCACCGACATACAAATCCCTGTTTGTCAGCGATGAACTCGGTGATAACCCCGAGATAATCATGCACCGACACTACGAAGATGGTGTCCTGGCGCACTCTACACTCACCTATTCCTTTACAGAAGCACAGGCAGGACTCAGCAAGTCACTCGCAGAAGCCTTTCTCACAGCCGACGGATTGCCCGTCTATGTCAAAGACCCGTTCTGGAAAGCACGCACCGAAACCGAGTTCTTCAATAACCGTGACCCACGACTCACACAGTGCATTCGACCGCATTACTACCTCAAAGGCACTAATACGCAGCCGTTCAACTATGCTCTCTCAGGCTACTCATGGAACAAGTTTATGGACGACAACCGTGCCACGACCCCGGAAGCGACATGGACAGGCTCCAAGAATGTCACCGATGCACCTTGTCTGCGCTATGCCGAAGTACTGCTCAACTACGCCGAAGCCGCATACGAACTGCATCTCATCAACACGTCCTATACCTTCTCCGATGCAGAACTCGACCGCTCTATCAACCTCATCCGCGCACGCAAAGATGTCAACCTGCCCGCACTACATGTCGTTGGAGACCAACCTATCGTGAATGGCGTCATATACGATGACCCAAAACGCCTGGAGATAGAGCAGTTTGCTGACGGTGGTATCACACCTTCTATCCTGTGGGAGATACGTCGCGAACGGCGTATCGAACTGTGCCTCGAGGGCTTCCGTCTCAACGACCTTAAGCGCTGGCACAAACTCGACTATCTATGGAACGACTGCAACCCCGATATACGCTATGGCGCATATATCATTGCCAGCAACTACCCAACGATGGAAGAGGTGGTATTCGAAGACCCAACTGCCACAGAAGGGTATATCCTCCGCAATACAGAAGGGGCACGAGAGAGACCTACAGAACGCAACTACGTCAACCCTGTGCCGTCTGGACAGATAACCCTCTATCAGACAAAAGGCTATACCCTCACACAGACCAAACAATGGCAGTAACTCAAACATAGACAATATCGAGAGTACAATGGGTGATTACCGAGAAGATAAGCAGAAAACACCCATGTACTCCGAACAAACAAACGATATAATAGTAACAATTAACCATACAGAAACATGAACCGCAGACTTTTCTTTTCATGCATCGCCCTCATCGGATTGCTGTGCATACCGGGGTGCAAACCCCAACAAGAGGAGAACAATGACACCATCGAGGCGCTCATCAAGTCTATCTCCATCAAGAACTCTACCTACAACGGAACAGTGGACAATACTGGCTTCACCGTCACTTTCAACGATGTAGCCGCTGAGACCAACATCAACGCCATACAGTTCAACGCCAAACTGTCGCTAGGTGCGAAACTCGACAAAGACACCTACAACTTCACCATAGGTGCTTCTTCTGATGGCAAACAACTCAAACAAGACATCAAAGTCATCAATGGTACCAAGGAACAGACCTATGAAGTCTTTATCAACCTCAGTGATCCGACCTCAGACCCGCAACTCGACAAACTCATCATGAAGGCGCAAGATGGCACCAGTTACACGGCTCAGATAGTGGATGGCGTACTTGCTCTCGGTATGCCTGAAGAGACACAAGCCACACTCGAGTCTATATCTCTCATACCCGCACGGGCCACTTACCGGTTCACCACAATGAAAGAGGGGATCCTCTACGCCAACGACCCGGGCGCACTCGTCATCGAGTTCATGGGACGCAAGACAGAGATGGAGATAACTTTCCTGACAGGACCAACCCCGGGCGCAGACTTCACACAACCTATCGTACACGACTTCTCGGTCGCTACGGGCAACACACCCGCCTATTTCGCAGGAGAATTGGTACGTGGTAGTGACTTTGATGGCGAATATGTGCTACTCGTATCCCGCACAGATGCCGCTACACCGACGCCCAGACTGCTCCGTGTCTCGGACCTCCTCACCGGCAACGCCGATAACCCTATCATGCTCAATGTGGATAATGTGACAGGCGGTACACATGTAGTCAGTGCCGGACGCCTCTCTCATGGACATATCTATATCTGCAACCTCACCACTGGCGTAAGCGCAGACGCACCTCTCAAAGTGTATCACTACGCTTCGCCTACGGCTGTGCCAGACACATGGTCTTGGGATGGCATCATCAGTATCGATGGCAACGACACAACCAAATATACCGGACGCCTCGGAGATAACATATCTATCAATCTCGATGAGAGCGGCAATGGCTACGCCTTTTTCTGCAAACAGGAACCTGGTGACAAGATATACCGCTTCAACGTATCCAATTTCACCACGTTCTCCAACCCGTACGAGATAAGTCTGGATGTGGTCTGCTCCTACTATGGATATGTCAACCAAATCGAAACGGGCAAATATATATTCACCAGTAGTTATGTTCCTTTCGTGCGTCTCATGGATGCTAACGGTGTAGCACTTATCGATGACGTGGAGTTCGATTGGACAGAGGCAGATGCTCGGCCCAACCACGGCGTAGACCCACGTATAATAACCTTCAACCGTGGACGCTATCTCATGTTTACCGTAGCCAACTCACAACCGATGCACTGGAACTTCGGACCGGTCATCTATATCATGGATATCACCGATGGCGTAGACTGCCAGAGCGCATTGGTTAAGTTAGCAGAGGCTATCGGCAATAGTACAGAGGAGAACCCATGGGAACCAACCTACGGATACTTCCTTGACACGGAGGGAACAACTACTGCCTCCGCTTGCTCTGCACAATGCAACGCTGCCGAAGTCAACGACAAGTTAGTGGTTTATACCGCCGCCGTCAATGCCGGCTTCGCACTCATCGAGTTCCCAAAGGCACAATAAAGCATACACTCATATCACTCAAACACAGGAGGCTACTCTGAATACAGAATAGTCTCCTGTGTATCTGCAAAGGTCATAGTCTGTACCTTCCAAGCAACGGAAAATGAGTAAAAGACATTTTTTTTGTCATATAGTTTGTGGGGGTGTGAGAATTGTCGTACCTTTGCACCGTCAAATAGAAGATACGTTTTGTAATCCTCATCGGAGGGCAATAAAGGCCGGATAAGATGACTGGGTAAAACCACGAATCCTATCCAGCTTCTTTGTGTGTGATAACAAGAGCCCCAAGTGTTGACATGAAAAAGAAAGTATAAAAACCAAATAATATAGAAATTAGCATTATGAAAAGTCAACAGATTGATTTTGGAACAGAGAGTGTGTCTGTTCTTTTTAGAAAGATGTTTATTCCTACGGTATTAGGTATGCTGTCTGTGTCGGCAGTGACTATGATTGATGGTATCTTTGTCGGACATGGGGTAGGGAGTGATGGTATAGCTGCAGTGAATATCTGCATACCCTTGTTGATGGTGATACAGGGAATAGGGATGATGGCTGGTGCAGGCTGCTCAGTGCTGGCTTCTATCAGTCTGTCGCATGGCAAACAGTGTGAGGCTCGGGCACACGTCACGAACGCAATGCTGTTCGTTACTGTCTTGGCATTAGCCGTACTATTGATTATCTATCTCGCTCCGGAGCGAGTGGCATATATGTTAGGCTCATCACAACATCTGCTACCAATGGTGTTGGACTATCTGCTGTGGTTTGCTCCGTCACTGCTATTCCAGGTATGGCTATCTGTCGCATTGTTGGTTATCCGTTTAGACGGAGCACCACGTCTGGCTATGTGGTGCAGCATCACCAGCGCAATAGTGAATGCCATGTTAGACTGGCTGTTTATATTCCCTCTTGGTATGGGAGTATGCGGCGCAGCGATAGCGACGTCTATCTGTTGCTTGGTAGGCGCATCAATAGCAATGGCGTACCTGCTGTTTTATGCCCAGAACGTGCGCCTGCATAGATTATATGGCGATATACGTGGGGTGTTGTTCTTCTTGCGTGATATGGCTACACAAGGCAAGATAGGCTTTTCTGCATTCCTGGGAGAGGCGACATTATCTATCACTTTCTTTGTGGGAAACCATGTCTTTATGCACTACTTGGGGGACGATGGAGTAGCGGCTTTTGGTATCAGTTGCTATTATATGCCTTTCGCTTTTATGATAGGCAATGCTATCGCCCAGTCGGCTCAGCCGATCATTAGTTATAACTTTGGCTTGGGAAATGACAAACGGGTACATATCGCATTGAACACAGCCTTTCGTGCTGCACTATGCTGCGGATTGATACCAATGACTTTCTTCATGTTCTTGCCCAAAGCATTAGTGATGCTGTTCTTGTCGTTAGACACACCTGCCGCAGACATGGCGGTATATGGATTCCCTTATTATGGTTTGGCTTTTATCTTTATGGTCATAAACTTGACGGTTATAGGTTACTATCAGAGCATAGAACGTGTCCGCCCTTCTATCATGTTCGCCATGTTGCGGGGAGTCGTATTCCTGCTTCCCTGCTTCCTTTTGTTACCGGAGGTGTTGGGTACAAAAGGTATATGGTTGGCACTGCCCCTGTCGGAGTGCCTGACTACATGTGTGATTATGATGGTGATGCTATGGCACAGCCGTCACCACCGCACCGTGGCAACACAAACGCTACCCATGAGACATTAATACGGACAGAGAGATAGAACCTGGTGTACAAGAGTGATTTCGTGTGCATATTTGCATAGTCAGAGATAAAGTAGTATCTTTGCAGCGACAATCAAGCACCCCCTTCTGGCAGCCCGTTGCGAGAGTATAGGCTTGATAAGCACCTCTGCTATGCGGAAAATCATTAACGACCCTGTCTTTGGTTTTTTATCCGTCCCTAACGATGTGTTGTTAGGGGTGTTACAGCATCCCTATGTACAACGCCTGAACCGTATTCGTCAGTTGGGTCTTAGCTATTTTGTTTATCCTGGAGCAATGCACAGTCGCTTCTTGCATTCGTTAGGTGCAATGCACCTGATGGAAGAGGCGATAAACTCCTTGCGTCAGAAAGGAGTAGAGGTGTCGCATAATGAGAGTATCGCGGCAATGGCTGCTATATTGCTACATGATATAGGACATGGTCCTTTCTCTCATGTGATGGAACATACACTGGTGGATGGTATCACGCACGAGGAGGTAAGCCTGCAGATGATGGAGCATATCAACACAGACTTAGGAGGCGAACTGGATACTGCGATAGCGATATTCAAAGACAAGTACTCCAAACACTTTCTGCATCAACTAATATCCTCGCAATTGGACGTGGACAGATTAGACTATTTATGCCGAGACTCTTTCTTCTGTGGTGTGGTAGAGGGCAGCGTGGCAAGTGCGCGTCTGTTGAAGATGATGAATGTGGTGGAGGATACATTGGTGGTGGAGGAGAAAGGGATATACTCTGTGGAGAAGTTCTTAGTGGCTCGCCGACTGATGTACTGGCAAGTATATCTACATAAGACATCTGTGGCTGCAGAACAGTTGCTGATAAAGATATTGGAGCGGGCAAAGAGCCTGGCTGCTGAAGGGAAAGAACTGTTCTGTTCCCCCGCTTTGCATTATTTCCTGTACAATCATGTGACAGCAGCGGAGTTCTCGATAAGTGACTATGCCCTGTCACAGTACGCCCTATTGGACGACTCGGATATATTGAGTGCAATCAAAGTGTGGATGAGCAGCGATGATAAAGTGCTGAGTGTACTAAGCCAGTGTTTTACGGACAGACGGCTGTTCAAGGGACGGTTATTAGATAAACCTTTGACAGACGAAGAGAAGCAGTCCCTATGCGCAGACTATGCACATCATTTCGACATAAGCGAGCAGGAGGCTACATATTTCTTCGTGGAGCATATATCCACGTCGAACACCTATTCCGAGAAAGACGACTCGATAAACATCCTATGCAAGGATGGAACCATACGCGATATAGCCGATGCTTCAGATATGCTGAATCTGCAAACATTGACGTATAAACCGAAAAAGTTGTATTTGTTTTATTATAAGATTAGATAAATCATGGAGTTTTCTGCACAACAAATAGCCGCACTATTAGGCGGTAAAGTCGAAGGTGATAGCACCCGTACGGTGCATGATGTCGCCCCCGTAGAGAGTGCGCAGGAGGGACAACTGGCATTCGTGGGAGATGAGAAATACGTGTCATATCTGCCTACTACGAAAGCGTCTGTCGTCTTGATGACAGACGCTTTGGAGTTTCAAGGAGACACATCGGCTACGTTGATACGTGTGGCGAATGCTCGTGCTGCCATGGGACAGTTGCTGCAACTGGTGGCTAAAACCATGAACCCCGCACGTCATGGAGTGGAACAACCCTGTTTCATTAGCGAGGGAGTGGCAGTACCGGAAGATGCTTATATAGGAGCATTTGCATATATAGGACGCAACGTCAAGTTGGGTAAAGGTGTGCAGATATATCCACATGTGTTTATCGGAGATAACGTGCGTATAGGTGATGACACGATACTATACGCAGGAGTGAAGGTCTATTACAACTGTGTGATAGGCAAACAATGCATCCTGCATGCAGGTGCTGTAGTGGGTAGCGATGGCTTTGGTTTTGAACCGGACGAAAATGGAGTGAACCAGAAACTGCCTCAGATAGGGAACGTGATAATTGACGACGATGTAGAGATCGGTGCTAACACCACTATTGATAGGGCGATGATGGGTTCTACACACATCCATCATAACGTGAAGGTGGACAACCTGGTGCAGATAGCACACAATGTAGAGGTGGGAGACTCCACTTTCCTGTGTGCGCTGGTAGGTATCGCTGGCTCATCAAAAGTGGGAAAACACTGCATATTGACAGGGCAAGTAGGAGTGGCAGGGCACCTCGAGATAACAGATAACTGCATCTTCGGCGCTCAGTCAGGTATCGCTGGCTCAGTGAAGAAACCGGGGATGTACCAAGGGTCTCCTGCTATTGATGCCATGAACTGGCGCCGATCGATAGTAGGTTTTAAGAACCTACCGGATATATTACGTCGTATAGGCGAGTTGGAGAAGAAACAATAGGGAGAGATAGACTATTTGGACGTTCTGACAAAAAACAGTACCTTTGTGCGTTTGTTGTCGATATAAAAGGTCATACAACAAAGTGAATAGAAAAACTAAACAGCAATAGAAAATGAAACAACATACATTACGTTCTACACTACATTTCGAGGGGAAAGGGTTACATACAGGTCTGAATATCTGCGCAACACTTTCTCCCGCAGCGGAGAATACCGGTATCCGTATATGCCGTACGGACCTGCCCGAGCGTCCGACATATGAGGCATTAGCCGACTATGTGAGTGCTACCGAACGAGGAACAGTATTGGAGCGCGGTCAGTGGAAAGTATCTACCGTAGAACACTTATTGTCGGCTCTATATGCACTGAATGTGGATAACTGCCTGATAGAGGTAGATGCACCAGAGATACCTATCTTGGATGGTAGTGCATATCCGTTTGTACAAGAGATAATGCGTGTAGGATTGCTGGAGCAGGATGCCGACCAGAAAGTGTTTGTAGTGACAGAAACGATAGAATACACGAGTGAGTATGGCAATAGACTGACGTTACGACCTTCCGATCATCTCGAAGTGTCGGTGCTGGTGAGTTATCCTACAGGGCTGTTGCGTGAACAACGTGCTTACTTAACAGATGTGAAGGATTATGCAACCGGTATCGCTTCGGCTCGTACTTTCTGCTTCGTGCGGGAGATAGAACCTTTGCTGCGTCGAGGACTGATAAAGGGCGGCGATTTGCAGAACGCATTGGTGATATATGAAACCCCGCTGTCGCAGCAAGGATTAGACTTCATCGCAGACAAATTGGGACAACCGCATTTAGACGCATCTAAGTTAGGCTATCTCAGTCCACTGAATTACCCGAATGAACCTTCTCGACATAAACTCCTGGACTTGATAGGAGACATGTCACTATTGGGATACCACATACAAGGGAAAATAGAGGCGGTACGACCGGGTCACACCTTCAACACCCAGTGCTGCCGCCAACTCCGCAACAAGGTACTCCAATAATTACAAATTAAAAATTACAAACTAAAAATTAATATGCAGCCTTTAGCCTTTATCCATCCGGAAGCCAAGATTGACCCTTCCGTACAGATTGGACCCTTCGTATTTATTGACAAAGATGTCGAAATAGGAGCGGGCACAGTCATTGACGCCAACGCCACCATCTGCGAGGGCGTGCGTATCGGTAAGAACTGCCATATCTTCCCGTCTGCAGTCGTAGGGGCTATCCCGCAGGACTTGAAGTTCAAGGGGGAGAAGACCTATGTGTATATAGGGGACAATACCACGATACGCGAGTGCGCCACCATTCACCGCGGTACGGCGAGCAAGGGCAAGACCGTGGTGGGTAACAACTGCCTGATCATGGCGTACTGCCATGTGGCACACGACTGCCTGCTCCACGACCATATCATCATGTCCAACGCCGTACAGTTGGCAGGCGAAGTCGTCGTGGACGACTGGGCTATCCTTGGCGGTGGTACCCTCGTGCACCAGTTTACCCACATAGGAGCGCATGTGATGATACAAGGCGGATCCAAGATTAACAAAGATGTACCTCCCTATGCCATTGCCGCACGCGAACCCGCATCCTACTGCGGCATCAACTCGGTGGGGCTCAACCGACGCGGTTTCACACGTGAACAGATAACATCTATCCAAGAAACCTATCGTTTGCTCTATATGTCCGGGCTCAATGTATCGCAAGCCGTGGAGCAGATAGAGGCGACCGTCCCCGAGACTCCGGAGCGCAACGCCATCCTAGAGTTTATCAAATCCTCCCCAAGAGGAATCATCCGAGGAATTAACTGATTCGTGGTTTAGGAGTTAGGAGTTTATGAGTTTATGAGTTTAGAAGTGGTATAGTTGATTTATTGTGTTTATAAGTCAAACTCATTCAACTAATTAACTTGTTTAACCACCCATAAACGCATAAACTCCTAAAACAAAAGTAAACTCATTCAACTACTCCTAAAATTCTAAACACATCAACTTATAAACTAAACACAATGGAAACGGAAGAGAGAAGTCTCAATTTCATCGAACAGATTGTAGAGAAAGACCTCGCAGAGGGCAAGAACGACGGAC
>CAVEZM010000020.1:0-34787 GCA_963620225.1 Acidaminococcaceae bacterium
TGGACGATAAGGGCAACGACTTCTTCAAGCAGCTCAAGCCTTGCACAGGCTGCACGATAATCCAATAAAATGAACACCTGTAGAGACGGTATTCCATACCCTCTCTCATAAAAAACGAACATAACATTGACGGAATTCAAAAAAGACACATGGTGGCGTCGGCTGAGAGACAAGCATCGTATCAGTGTGGTGGACGAAGATACATGGACTGAACAATGGTTCATACACCTCAGTGGATGGGGAGCCATTGTACTGCTCGCAGGTATGTTCCTCCTTACACTCGTGCTGTTCTCACTCATCATACTATATACACCTATACGCAACTACCTACCTGGGTACTCCGAGAACATACGGCAGCAACTCATTACCGAATCGGCACGGGTAGATTCCATACAGACATCACTCGACCTACAGCGTCAGTACCTGGATGTCATCAAGCAGATTACTGCAGGTGAAGTAAAGTCAGACACCGTACAGAGCCTCGACTCCATGCAACTTATCATGCGCGAACAACTGCTCGAAGCGAAAAACGAAGCAACAGCCGAGTTTATGGCACAGTACGAAGCAAAAGAGAAAGACAACCTACAACTCTTTGATATACAAACCGCTACACCGGCACTGACTTTCTTTAGACCCGCACATGGTGTCGTACTCACCACTTTCAGTGCCGAAGGACAGAGATATGGAGTGTCTATACAGACACCACAGCATGAGAATGTCACTGCTGTACTACCGGGAACGATCATATTCGTCACCTACGAGATAGGTAACACATACACCATCATCGTACAACATAACACGTACATCTCCGTCTATCGACACATAGCCAAAGTACTTAAACCAATAGGCACCATCGTACAACAGGGCGAGAGCATAGCACTCTCTAGTGAACAGAAGCCGCTGTGGTTCGAGATATGGCAAAACGGTAAACCTATTAACCCGGAAGAGGTAATAGCCTTCTGACATCAACAACTGAACAAGACATTGACAAAAAAACAAATCGCGATATTGGGCAGTACAGGTAGTATCGGCACACAAACCCTCGATGTGGTGCGGAACAACCCGGACCGCTTTGAGGTATATGCCATATCCGCCAATACAAGCATCGATATGCTCATACAACAGGCTCGTGAGTTCCACCCTGAGGTGGTATGCATAGCCGACGAAAGTAAATACGATTCTCTCAAAGAGGCTCTCGCAGACCTGCCTGTCAAAGTGTGGGCAGGAGCGGACGCCATAGCAGACATGACTACCATGCCTACTGTCGACATCGTTGTCGCCGCCATGGTGGGATATGCAGGACTCAAACCTACTATCGCTGCCATACGCGCAGGGAAAACGATCGCTCTTGCCAATAAAGAGACACTGGTCGTGGCAGGGGAACTGGTATGCGCACTCGCACAACAGTACCACTCCCCTATCCTACCCGTGGACAGCGAACACTCAGCCATATTCCAATCATTAGTAGGAGAAGATATCAATAGCGTAGAAAAAATACTGCTCACGGCAAGTGGAGGACCTTTCCGCAACTATACACACGAACAGATGTTATCCGTGACTGCAGAACAAGCACTCAAACACCCAAACTGGGATATGGGGGCTAAGATAACCATCGACTCCGCTAACATGATGAACAAAGGCTTCGAAGTGATAGAAGCCAAATGGCTGTTCGGAATACCCGTTGAGAATATTCAGGTATTGATACACCCACAGTCCATTGTACACTCTGCTGTGCAGTTCCAAGACGGAAGCGTCAAAGCACAACTGGGGATACCGGACATGCGACTCCCTATACAATACGCACTTACCTACCCCGAACGAGTGCATAGCGAAACTCCTCGACTGGACCTTCTGCAAGTACACGACCTCACCTTCGAACAACCCGACACCACACGCTTCCCGAACCTGCAACTGGCGTACAAAGCCACACGACAAGGAGGGAACATGCCATGTGTACTCAATGCCGCAAACGAGGTGGCAAACTTGGCATTCAGACAAGGTAAATGCGGATTTCTGCAGATGGCAGACATCATTGATACCACTATGCAAAAAGCAACATTTATAAAACAACCAACATACCAAGACTATATGGCAACCGACACACAAGCACGGGATATAGCACGACAACAAATATAATAACAGACTATGATACAGTTCTTACAATTAATACTCGCACTCAGTTTCCTCGTCGTCATACACGAGTTAGGACACTTCACTTTCGCACGACTGTTTCACGTACGGGTCGAGAAGTTCTATATGTTCTTCAACCCTAAACGCTCACTCGTACGAGCGAAAAAAATCAATGGACACTGGCGGGTGAAGTTTTTTGCTGCAAACGTCGAACCGGCAGTCGTTCCGCTCTGCGACGCTTTTGGTAATCCACAATTGGACAAGAAAGGACGTCCACTATTCCGTCCCATGAACCAACAAGAACTCAACGAACTCCCTGAAGACGACTGGAGACGATACCCGGATAATACCGAATGGGGAATAGGATGGGTACCATTTGGTGGATACTGCTCTATCGCAGGTATGGTTGATGAGACAAAATCAATAACAGACCTACCATCCGAACCACAACCATGGGAGTTCCGTTCCAAAAACGTATGGCAGAGACTATGTATCATTATCGGTGGTATCTTGGTTAACTTCATAGCAGCACTGCTGATCTTTGGACTCGTGCTCTTCCACTGGGGAAAAGACACTATGCCTCTCACCAATATAACAACAGGACTATACTACTCCGAACTGCTACAAGAAGAGGGATTTCAACAACAAGATAAGATACTATCCATCAATGGACAAGTGCCACAAGAACTCGGCGACGTCACACAGATGTTGATCATCGAGGGGAAACGTGATGTCACCATACTACGCGGACAAGACACACTGCAACTCCTCATGTCAGAAGACCTCGGCACACGGTATCTTGCCGTACAGAATGATTTCGATAGACAGGAACGGGAAAAAAGTCGTGCAGACCAGACATACCGGAAACAATACTACCAACTCATTGGATACTACATGCCTTTTGTGGTGGACTCCGTCATACCGGGAGGAGCCGCGTATTATGGAGGGATATGTGCAGGTGATAGCATCATCGGTGTCAATGATAATGACGGATTATGCTATATACAAGTCACACAAGAACTGCGCAAACACCCATGTGATAGCGTCATTATTGACTACTATCGCCACGGAGAACTACAACACGCCAACCTGTTCATCGGCGACCAGTGTAAGATAGGTGTTTACTCACGCTCGCTACTCGCTTTCTATGACTATACACATACCGACTACACCCTCTGGCAAGCCATACCCGAAGGAGTACGATACGGGTGGGAGATGCTCGCCATGTATGTTAAACAGTTTAGACTCGTATTCACCAAAGAAGGCGCACAATCACTCGGGGGATTCGGTGCTATAGGAAACATGTTCCCTAACACATGGAACTGGTATGCCTTTTGGCACATGACAGCATTCCTCAGTCTTATACTCGCCTTTATGAACTTCCTGCCGATACCTGCACTCGATGGAGGATACATACTCTTCCTTCTCTGGGAAATCATCACACGCCGCAAGCCAAGCGACAGATTCCTCGAGATAGCCAACACCATCGGCTTCTGGCTGTTAATCGCGTTGCTGCTGTTCGCCAACGGGAACGACCTGTTCAAGGTGTTCTTCTAAAATGCTTTCCGACTTCCTCACTCCCCGCAAGCACCTGCTATACTCCTCATATCCACCACCCATAAACGCAAAACAATGAGTACAAATCAACCCAATACCCCAAACACAACGTTCCCCTCTCTGAGGAGGACAGAGGGGGAGTTCTATGTTCACCCCTCTTCCTATATAGATGAGGGCTGTACCATCGGGCGTGGGACAAAGATATGGCACTTCTCGCATATCATGACAGGATGTACTATCGGCGAGGACTGTAACATCGGACAGAACGTAGTCATCTCACCCGATGTGGTGCTGGGACGCAACTGCAAGATACAAAACAACGTGTCTGTATATACAGGCGTATACTGCGAAGATGACGTGTTCCTCGGTCCAAGCATGGTATTCACCAATGTCGTCAACCCGCGTGCAGCCGTCTCTCGCAAAGCGGAATACAAACCTACTATCCTACAGCGCGGATGTTCAGTGGGGGCTAACGCCACCATCGTATGTGGACACACACTCGGCACCTACTGCCTAATCGGTGCCGGAGCAGTCGTTACAAAAGACGTACCCGACTACGCACTCATGGTGGGCAACCCCGCAAGACGTATAGGTTGGGTCAGCCGCCATGGAGAGAAACTGCATTTTGATGGACAAGGCATTGCCGTATGCACTGCCACCGGCGAGAAATACCTACTGCATAACGGAAGAGTAACACGCATTCAATGAGACTGCTACACTACATAATGCTATGCATCACGATGCTGTCACTGCCACTAATGGCACAGCGACACACCATCAGCGGATATATCACCGACACCGAATCCGGGGAACGCCTCATAGGGGCATCAGTCTATGACACTGTATCTAAACAAGGCGTAGCCACCAACAACGCAGGATTTTACACGCTCACACTACCCTCCGGTACCCACACACTACAGGTCAGTTATGTCGGATACCACTCTGCCACCACACACCCTATCACCATGACCTCCGATACCACCTGTCATATCGCATTGCGCTCCTCTACACGACTGGAGGAAGTGACCGTCATCGGACAACAGTCGATAAATAGTCCACAGAGCGCACAGATGTCGGCGGTGGACATACCAATCGCCCAGATAAAGAATATCCCTGCCATAGGAGGAGAAGTAGATGTACTGAAAGCCATACAACTGCTACCAGGAGTGCAGTCCGGTTCCGAAGGCAGTGCCGGCATATATGTGCGTGGCGGCGGTCCTGATGAAAACCTCATCATGCTGGATGGCGTACCGCTATATAATGTCAGCCACGCTATGGGGATGTTCTCCGTGTTCAACGCAGACGCCATCAAGAACGTGACACTCTACAAAGGCAACTTCCCCGCACGATTCGGCTCACGACTGTCGTCCGTCATCGATGTGCGACAGAACGACGGCAACTCCGCTTTCTGGCATGGAGGAGTGACAGTCGGACTACTCGCGGCTAAGATGAACGTCGAAGGACCTATATTCAACAAACAACAACTCGACTCACTCAAACAAGGACTGCAACCGCGCGCCAAGACTACATTTAACATATCAGCACGACGTACCTATTTCGACCTGTTCATGGCACCTATACTCGGTATCATATCATCTGCTAACAGCGATGTGACATTTACAGGTGGGTATTATTTCTATGACGTGAACGCCAAACTATCACACACCTTCTCCGATAAAGACAAACTATCTGCGTCTTTCTATATCGGCGATGATGTTATGTATATACGTGCTAAAGAAAACGAAAAAAGCGATGAGAAGTACAACACTTCTTTGCGCTTCACGTGGGGGAATATACTGTCTGCCATCAATTGGGAACACCAGATAACACCACGACTCTATAGTAACTTGCAACTGTCATATACACGCTATCAATACAAGTTGGGGCAGAAACTGAACATAGAATCCACAGAGTATAATTTCAAACAGTCAATGACTTACGCATCCAACATACATGATGCCACACTACAAACACAGTTCGACTACGCCCCATCCACAAAACACGACATCAAGTTTGGAGCCAACTATACATACCATAATTTCCAACCGTCTGTCAGCAATTTGGTTATCCTGCAAAATGGAATAGATACTGCATTTGGACTATCTATGGACACCACATTGGGAGAACAGGCACTACATGGTCATGAGGCTGGCATCTATTTTGAAGACACTTACTCACCATGGCAATGGCTCAAACTGAATCTCGGGCTGAGAGGGACACTCTATGCTATCAATGGCAAAGTGTACCCATCCATTGAACCACGTGTAGGGGTGCGCGCACTCATATACAAAGACATCGCTTTCAAAGCATCATACTCCTACGTGTCACAATACGTACACCTGTTGTCCAACACGTCCATATCATTACCCACTGACCTGTGGGTGCCTATCACGAAGGACATACCCCCCATGCGCTCTATGCAAGTGGCGGCAGGACTGAGTTATAACCTGCTTAACCAACTTGAGATATCCATCGAGGGCTACTACAAATACTCCAAGAACCTGATGGAATATAAAGAGGGAGCATCATTCATGGGTAGTGCTGCCAACTGGGATCAGCAGGTGACACTCGGCAACGGCTGGAGTTATGGAGTAGAGGTGCTGCTACAACGTACCGTAGGACCTGTCACAGGTTGGATAGGTTACACATGGAGCAGAACTATGCGACAGTTCGAGGAGATAAACTTTGGCAAACCTTTCCATGCCAAATATGACCGTGAACATGATCTGTCCATCACACTGCAATATACTATCAACAAAAAGATAGACCTTGCCGCCACCTTTATCTACGGCACAGGCAACCGTGCTACACTAAGCACACAGACCTACTATGACCCTATACTTGACAAATACATCGAGTATGAGCCCGAACGGAACAACTTCAAAATGCCGGACTACCATCGTTTGGACTTGGGTATTAACTTTCATATACCGCACAAACGTTCCTCCGACACTTCTCTATCCAAGAACGGATGGCTCAAAAACGCAGAACACATCGTAAATATTGGTGTATTCAATGTGTATAACAACATGAACCCATACTTGATATACACAACGGAGAGTGGTAAACTGTATCAGTTATCCATATTCCCTATACTACCCAGTATCAGTTACCAATTTCAATTCTAACCACTATGATAAAGTTCCTGTTAGATTGGATACATAGTTATCTTCCCGATAAACCACTCCACTCCATTTTACGTATATGGACGGTGACACGTGTCTTAGGGGCACTCGTATTTGTGGTATGCTTCATCTCTTGTGAGAATGAGATAGAATATGATAACTCCAACGATAAGATGCAATTGGTAGTATCTGCCAGCATTGCAGCAGGACAACCTGTGGCATGCTACATCAACGCAACGACCTCCACTATAGGTTATACAGAGAAAGACACAATAAGAGGGTACTATATTGATAATAATGGTGATACCGTTTATGAGAGATATCCTCATACAAGACAAAAGAAGATGTATTTGCCTGACGCACAAGTACAAATGCGTATCAACGATGGAGAATGGTTCACTACGACCTATGATAGTCAAACAAGACTGTATGGCGCAACCAAAATACTGTTACCTGGTGATCGTGTAGAGATGAAAGCCAACCACCCTGACTACGGAACAGCATCATCCACACAAGTAGTACCACACCCCGTAATGGTCAGTGCCGTACACACAACAGATATCTACCCTGAAATAACACCCAATGGTTGGGTACAATTTGCATTGGACCTCGATGCGTACACAGGAGATATGAACAGTATTATCGGCATCCGTATTATCGATGGCTCTTTCACTTGCCAAACAACCAAACAGGAGTCACACATGGAAGAATACTACAATGAAAAGTACAACCGTTATTCTACACGCCATGTTTACGATACAATCACCGTATTGGACACGGTGCCACTCACTTGCATCTACTCTAAAGGCGATGTGTGGAACTTACCTGTCAATTATTCTGCTTATGGCACGAAATACTACGGTGCTAATGCACCTAAATACATTTATTTCTACGCTACGGAACTACAACAGCCCAAACAGATACATCTGTTTGCAGACCAGAATATGCCATCCAATGTCATACAACGTGATAGTCTGCAACTACAACACCTTTCCATAAGCATAGATGTCTTCTCAAGCGACTATAGACTCTATATGACATCAGTATATGCTGATGCATATTTAGGTATCAAACTGCCTACAGGCGAATCCTATAACAGAGATGAAGACGATGGTTATACAGAGAATTATATCGAATATATCATCGACGAAATAACTAATCTCGGAGATCAAGAAAAAGTACAGATATACACAAATGTCAATGGAGGGTTAGGATGTTTTGCTACCTATGCTCCACAGTCAATAACAATCAAATAACAATTCACCTATGATACAGCGTATTCAAACTATCTATCTTTTTGTTATAGTGATACTCGGCATACTATTATGTTGTTTCCCTCCTGTACAGTTCTTAGCAATGAATGGCACAGAGTACATAACACTCAACACTTTCCAAAAGTATCCATTAACTATCATCTCTGTAGCGATACCCCTCGTGGCACTAATCGACATATTCCTATACAAACACCGTCTCTTACAAGCACGTATCAATATAGTCAATGTCGTATTATGTATCGGCTATTATGCTATTCTCGCACTTTATATAACCTATATTGTTAAGGGACATGAGCCTGTTGGTAACATTATACTCAAAGATGCTGATTGGTATATTAACATCTGGGTAGCCATACCACTGATTAACCTTATACTCTCTCTTATGGCAACACGACGTATCCTCAAAGATGAGGCTCTCGTACGGGCTGCCGATAGACTGCGTTGATTTTTTACTACTATGGGACAAGACGCTACGACAATTGAACAACTGAGCAATTACAAAGTTCTCTCTACAGACTCAATCAAGCAAGTCACAGAAACTATTATTCAACAGGCACAGAGCGATCCACAAACGTTCTGGCAAGGAGTCTTGGATAGTATCCTGCACTTCGGAATGAAAGTGTTGGCAGCACTGATTATATATCTGATAGGCGCATGGGTTATCAAACGTATCAAACGACTACTCATACGTCTGTTCGAGAAAAGAAAAACAGAACGCACACTGGCTTCGTTCATCTCTTCGTTTGTCAGTATCACACTTACCGTTCTACTGGTTATTGCGACTATCGGAACTCTGGGAGTTGATACAACGTCCTTCGCAGCACTCATGGCAGCAGGCGGCATGGCGATTGGTATGGCACTGTCAGGAACTGTACAGAACTTAGCAGGAGGAATTATCCTATTAGTATTCCGTCCTTTCAAAGCAGGAGATTTCATCTCAGCGCAAGGCCAGACAGGTACTGTGATGGATGTGTCTATTATCGCCACCAAGATTCTGACAACAGACAACCGGGTTGTTGTCCTGCCAAATGGCGCATTAGCCAATGGCACAATAGAGAACGTATCGGTACAAGCACTGCGACGGGTGGAATGGACTGTCCGCGTATCCTATGGAACAGATATGGATCTCTGCAGTGATGCCATACGCACCATCCTACTCTCCGACAAACGTGTCCTCACATCTACAGACAAACGACCTACCAATAAATCACGCTCTGCCGTTAATACTGCGGGAATAGACATTCCTGATCCGTTTATTGCACTGGCTACGCTCAACAACGATAGCATCACATTCACCATCCGGGCATGGGTAAAAACAGCTGACTATTGGGATATATTCTACGATATGAACGCACGTTTCTATACCGAACTGCCACAACATGGGTTTACGTTTGCATACCCACGTATGGATATTAACATTCTAAACAAGTAGAAAGGTACTATTTTTCGACTGACCAAGCGTTATTTTTTTAACGCATTGACTAACATTCCACATGCAGCCAAGATATCCTCTCCACGACTACGGCGGATAGTTGTGGTTAGACTGTGCGCCGTCAGATAATCCCTTAACCATTGCATATGCTCATCATCAGTCGCAGGAAACATGTCATCTGCACCGGCATGAAAACGTATCAAGTTTACCCTGCAGTCTAAACCACGAAGCAGCCGTAATAACTCATTCGCATGCTTGGGAGTATCATTAACCCCACTCCAACAGATATATTCGAAACTGACTCGGCGTTGATGTTGCCAATCGTACTGTCTCAACAACAATACCACATCGGACAAATGATACGCTTTCTCTATAGGCATTACCTTCTGTCTCTCTACACTGAAAGGATTGTGTAGCGATATAGCCAAATGACAATCACTCTCCTCTATATATCGTTTTAGTGCAGGGACAATGCCAACAGATGACACGGTGATACGCCTCGCAGACCAATTACACCCCCATGACGATGTCATCACCCGGAGCGAACGTAAGACATTGTCCAAGTTGTCCATAGGCTCACCTTCACCCATATAAACGATATTGGTAAGAGACTGTGAATTCGGAATAGAAAATATCTGATTCAAGATATCCCCTGCAGATAGATGACCATGAAAACCTAATGTACCTGTCATACAGAACCTGCAACCCATCTTACAACCCGCTTGTGTGCTCACACAAAGGGTGGCTCTGTCATCATCGGGTATATATACAGCCTCCACATATTGATCCTCCACTTGAAACAAGTACTTCTTTGTTCCATCCACCGACACAGCCTCGGCTGTTGGCTGACACCGCCCTATGGTATATTGGGACTTCAGTGCCTCACGACCACGCAACGAGATATTCGTCATCTCATCGAACGTGGTGGCGCGACGTACATATAACCATTCCGCTATCTGTTTACCGGCAAAATGCGGTAGCCCAACATTCTGAGCTACCGCTTGCAATTCCTCTAATGTATATCCTAATAGATTTACCATCCAAACAACGGATACTGTACCATCTCTTTGTTCACAACCTCACGGACCTTAGCTATGTTAGTCTCGGACTCCGGATCCTGTAGCACAGTATCTATCAACTCCACTATCCAAGCCATCTTATCTTCTTTCAGTCCCCGTGTCGTGATGGCAGGCGTTCCAAAACGCAAACCACTGGTCTGAAAAGCAGAACGGGAATCAAAAGGTACCATGTTCTTGTTGGTCGTTATGTCCGCAGCAACCAAAGCCTTCTCTGCTACTTTACCCGTTAATTCTGGGTATTTGGTACGTAAATCAACTAACATAGAGTGATTATCGGTACCTCCGGAGATAATCTTGTACCCTCTTTGTATGAACGCATCCGCCATAACTGCAGCATTCTTCTTTACCTGAGCCTGATATACTTTGAACGACGGCTCCAAGGCCTCTCCGAAAGCCACAGCCTTCGCTGCTATCACATGCTCCAAAGGACCACCCTGTACACCAGGGAACACTGCTGAATCAATCAAAGCAGACATCATCTTCACTTCTCCCTTAGGAGTAGTCTTACCCCAAGGGTTGGGGAAGTCTTTACCGAGCAATATCACACCACCGCGAGGACCACGCAGCGTCTTGTGTGTGGTAGAAGTTACTATATGTGCATACTTCACGGGATTATCCAACAGCTCGGCTGCAATAAGACCTGCAGGATGGGCCATATCAACCATAAATATAGCACCTGTCTCATCAGCCACTCTTCGAATACGAGCATAGTCCCACTCACGACTATATGCACTCGCACCTGCAATTATCAACTTGGGTTTTTTCTCACGGGCTACCTGCTCCAACTGATCATAGTCCACACGCCCCGTATCCTCACGCACATTATACTCTAATGCATGGAACATAATTCCGGAGAAGTTCACTGGCGAACCATGACTGAGATGTCCACCATGACTCAGGTTTAACCCCAAAAAGGTATCTCCGGCCTGCAGACATGCCATAAACACAGCCATGTTGGCTTGTGCTCCTGAATGGGGTTGCACATTCACATACTCCGCACCAAACAAACGGCATAGCCTGTCACGTGCTATGTTCTCACTCATGTCAACCACCTCACAACCACCATAATAACGCTTGCCCGGATAACCCTCTGCATATTTATTGGTAAGTACACTCCCCATGGCTTCCATCACCTGGTCGCTCACAAAGTTCTCACTGGCAATCAGTTCAATGCCCTTAGTCTGACGATCACGCTCGCGGCGGATAATGTCAAAAATCTCTAAATCTCGAGTCATAGTATTTTATTTAAGATGTTGCAAAAGTACTGTTTTTGTAGAATATACACAAAATAATACACAAAAAATAAATGCTACTTCACTAACCAAAACTCTGCTCCTACCGCACGTGCCATAGCACCGTCTGTATCTTCTCTATCTCCTATTACTACACATTGATTGGGCGCAACACCCATCTTTTCTGCAACCGCCACCATCAACTCTTTAGCAGGCTTAAGACCACCTAACTCAGGAGCACTGATTACCCAATCGAACAGTTGCATATCCAACCCTAAAGCCTGAAGTTTCTCTTCTGCATGGCTATAGTCAGATAGCACGACCACTCCCACACCCATTTGGCGACATGAACTGACAAAATCGATCACCCAACCACGAGGGTGATAGTGTTTTCCAATGATTCGTACCATCATTGGCATATAGCATGTATGATACCACCAGCGCATAAAACTAAACGTGCACGGGCGTCCTTTGACCATGTTCGCAAAAAACGTTTTGTCAAACAACTCACTGTTGCCGTACCATTGCCCACGCATCTCTTTACGTACACGTCGTTCACGCACGAGGAACGATAACTCTAATAAGTCCCCCCATACAAGGCGACGTGCTAATCCATGCTTGTCGTATAGCGTACCATCCAAGTCCATGATAACGACCTTGGCGTCAGGGCGGAGACGTGAGACAGAGATATCTGTAGTATTGTTTTCTTTCATCGCGTTCTTTTCTACACAATAAGTGTGCCAAGCACATGCACTTTATAGTGGTAGAACAGAGGATTTTATGTACTGTAGCAACTCCGCCATATTACCAAAGACGTTATCCGCTCTTGCTTTCCATAAGTCCTCCGGAGACAAGACTCCCGTATTCACTGCATATACTTTCAAACCTGCTGCTTTACCGGACTCCACACCCATCGGAGCGTTTTCTATCACAGCACACTGCTCCTTGGGAAGTCCGCTACGCTCCCAGGCCTTTAAGTATGGTTCTGGAGAAGGCTTGCCATTTTGTACATCCAATGCTGTTATCATACGTTCATGTGTAAAGATTCCGGGAAAGCACAAATCTAACTTATCAAACAGACTCTGCTGCGCACTGCCGGTTACTATCCATATCTGACAATCACGTGATTGGATGTATTGCAGCACATCATACACTCCCTCTATCGGTTTTGCATCTCCCAACGTGTGAAATAACGTTGACTTCTCCTGATAAATGGCAGTTATCTCCTCCGATGAGGCTTCTCTATGTTCTTTTTCCCAAATAGCCTCATGGATAATAGACTCTCCAGTTCGTCCTTCATTCAAGTAACAATCACGTGCCGAGAAAGGTAATCCATATCTATCCATCACTCGCTCCCATGCTATAGCATGAAAGGGCATCGAGTTGAACAGGACACCATCCATGTCAAAGAAAAATGCTCGCATACGCAAAAACTCTTCGATACAACTATATCACTACTCTAATCAGGCTTGATGTTCAGGACGCAGCAGATCATTAACAGTCTTCACTGGGTTGAAAGTGGAAACAGGAACCTCAACAAATAGTGTGTTCCATCTGCTCATCGCTCCATTCCATAGTCCTGGTAACTCTAATGCCAATAGTTCTCTGCCATCTTTTGATTTGTGCGAGATGAAACCCGTATTCTCGTCCACAAAGTGAGGCAGGTCGAACGGTTCACCGTTCACATCACGTATAGCGCAAACTAAATCAACCGGGTTAAAGTGCGTAGCCTTCTCCATCAATGTCCCATCGGTTATCTGACTGGACTCCAATATCTGGCAACTCAGCGTACCGTCAGTCTCTCGTACAAGAAACGGCCCTCCACCGGGTTCTCCAGTGTTTCTTACAACGCCGCATACACGCAATGGGCGATTGAGTTTATCTCGTTCCTCATTGGACAAACCTGGCTCTTTTAAGCGTGTAAAGATGCGTCTCTGTTCCGATACCAAGATGCCAGCCAAAAGTTGCTTATATCGCACCGTATCGCTTTTGAGCCTGTCTGGCACCACGTTGTCTATATTCTTGATGAATACCACATCCGCTTGTTGCTCGTTGAGGTTCTCTATCAATGCACCATGCCCGCCAGGTCTGAATAGGAGATGCCCGTCATCTGTACGAAAGGGAGTACCGTCCAGATTAGCGGCAAGAGTATCCGTAGACATCTTCTGCTCAGAAAAAGATATGTTATATTTAACACCAAAACGCTTTTCATATTCGGCCATATGACTCTCTACATGTTCACGAAAGAGTTGCATGTGCTCGTGGCTTACCGTAAAGTGTATGTTCACTTCCCCGTGCGACGAAGCATATAGCGCACCTTCAACCATATGTTCTAATACAGGAGTACGCGCACCATCAGCATACGAATGGAATAGTAATAAGCCTTTAGGCAGATGTCCATAGTTCATGTCTGTCAGCAGATGGTGCACAGCATCTTGAGCATCATAACCCGTCAACTGAGCACCAAAAGCAAAGTCTTCCTTATGTGCAAGAAACTGTCGGATATACGGTGTCCCTTCTTTATTATCCATATATGCGAACAAGTCCTTGAACATTCGACTGGCAGCACCACTCGCAGGAACGAACTTTAGTATTCTATGCCCCTCGTCCAAATAAGCTTGCCAGACTTTCACATACTGTTCTATTTCCTCTTCTGACGGACACAATATACCATTTCCTACAGAAGCAGGAGCCTCTATATTCAACTCTGGGAAGCCCGTCTGAAACATCTGAAGTTGTTTCTCGGCTTTTTCAACGCCAATACCATGAGCGGTTAGTTGGTCAATGTCTGATGATGTAAACATAATGCAGTCTCCCTAACGTTATTCTATTTCGTGATACAAAGGTAGTAATAATCATGCAGTACAACAAAGTATGTATGTCAATAACTTCTCAAAAACATACATTTTACCCTTTTTCTATTCTTTATTTGGCTATTCCGTCATCTTTTTGTACCTTTGTGCGTTGAATATGCATTAGAGGCATGAAGAATATCGCATTTGTTATCAATCCTATCTCAGGGACACGAACAAAGACACGTATTCCCAAGTTAGTGAGAGATTTACTTGATATGGAGCAATATGCTCCGACGATTGTTTTTACAGAGTATGCTGGTCATGCTACACAACTGGCTCACCAGTTCGCAGTAGAGGATTACTATGCCGTAGTTGCCGTGGGCGGTGATGGCACCGTGCACGAAGTGGCTAATGGTGTACGTGACACGAATACGGCATTGGGTATTGTTCCCAATGGTAGCGGTAACGGTTTTGCTCGACATCTGGGCATATCCACGCGCGTCAATCGTGCTATAGAGATGCTGAATAACTCGGAAACAATCTCTGCTGACTATGGGATAGTCAATGGACTGCCGTTCTTTTCCACATGCGGCATCGGCTTTGATGCGTTAGTCGCACACCAGTTTGCAGAAGGAAATAGTCGGGGCTTTCGTACCTATCTGCAAAACATCTTGAAAGACTTATTCCAATACCGTCCGGAAACGTACCACCTGTCAGGTGAAGGAATAGACCAGGAGGTAACCGCTTTTCTTATCACGTTTGCCAATGCTGGGCAATGGGGCTATGATGCTTATATAGCACCTAAGGCTAGTATTCAAGACGGATTGATGGATATTGCAATTGTTAGTAAGTTCCCTGTCATAGCAGCCCCTACGTTGGCTTTGAGTCTGTTCACAAAGACTATTGACAAAGATCTGTACATCAACACTGTTCGTGCTAAGGAAATTACACTCATACGGGAAAAAGAGGGACCTATGCATATTGATGGTGATCCTCTTATACTGCCTCAAGAGTTGCACCTGAAGATGGTGGCAGATGGAATAAAAGTATTGGTTAAGAAAAGATATTAAACTATGACTATAAAAATCATCAACCGGAGTACTAACCCCCTTCCTAAATATGAGAGTGCTCAAGCAGCAGGTATGGACATACGCTGCTCTCTTTCTGAGGCTGTCACATTGCAGCCCTTGGAACGTAAATTGCTTCCTACAGGGTTGTACTTGGAATTACCGGTGGGTTATGAAGCCCAGATACGCCCCCGCAGCGGTTTGGCTCTTAAACGAGGTTTGACAGTGTTGAACACACCAGGTACTATCGATGCCGACTACCGCGGTGAGATAGGTGTTATACTTATCAATCTGAGCAATGAGGCACAGACCATAGAGCCTGGCGAACGAATATGTCAAATGGTGATTGCGCACCATGAGACACCTGAAGTGATAGAGGTCGAAGAGTTGTGTGCTACAGAGCGTGGTACAGGAGGATTTGGACATAGTGGTGTGAAGTAACCTGTGTTATTGGCTGAACCCTTGAAAAAGGTTGTGTACATATTACTGATTGTTCTGCTTGGTTACCCTACCCTAACTCATGCACATACGAACATATCATTGACACCTGAGCAGGAACAGCAGTTCCTGTACTATTTTTACGAAGCAGAACGCTTGGTAAATATAGGAGAACTGCAACAAGCGTGGGAAGTGCTACAATTCTGTTATGAGTTAAACCCTAATGATGCCACGGTCAACAACTATATGGGACGTTTCTTAGAGGCTATGCATCGCGATGCGGAAGCATTGCCTTACTTGGAAAAAGCCTTCCGTCTTGCACCGGACAATTATTGGTACAACTACACATTGAAATTGTTACAGACAAACCATAAAGGTACACAGAAAATTGCTGTAACTCTATTGGAGGATGTAGCACAACGCAATAAACAAGATGCAGAAATACGAGATATGCTGCAACGTGCATATGGTGCACTCGGAGAATATAAGAAGGCATTAGTTGTACAAGACGAGATAGATAGCATTGTGGGGTACAATAATGTGAGTGCTATGCAGCGTTATAGGTTTAATGTATTGTTACATAACACCAAACAGGCTATACATGAAGTAGAACGTTACTTAGAAACAAGTCCTGATGACTATCAATTTCTTGTGTTTCGTCTGCAGTTATACGAACAGACCCGTCAACCTTCGGATAAGATGATAGTTGCATACGAGGCTGTACTGCGCCTAGATCCGAGAAACTTAATGTTGATGAATAATCTGGCGTGGAACCTCTGTATATCCAATAAAGATTTGGAACGTGCGGAACAGTTGTCGCGTGTAACAATAATGAAGGAGCCTACAAACCCTGTTTATTTGGATACGTATGCTTGGATATTATACAAGCAAGGAGAGTATGAGACCGCATTGTTTTATATTCAGCGTGCTTTGGAACATATAGACCAAGGTACTAAAAAAGAGATCTTATCACACTACAAGGCTATACGTAAAAAACAGAAGAAATGAAACGGACATCATCCATACTTGTTTTTTTCACTCTATTGCTATGTTTGAATTCATGTAGAGTACACAAAGATGTGCCTTCACGTTATCAATCAATGACCCAGCGCGGCAATGTTACATTGATATTAGACGAACATAAATACTCTATGGGGTGTACAATGCAGTTATGGAAAAATGACTTGGCTATTATCTCTCTACAACCCATGTTAGGAATAGAGATGGCATGTGTAGAGGCTGATAAAGATAGTGTCTGGGTCTTTGACAAGATGAATAAGCGTTACGCAGTATTGAGTTATCAAGATGTAAAGGGGTATGTATCTCCCGCTCCTACCTATAAGATGATACAAGATTTTATACTGCAGCCTGTTGTACCTCAGAAATCAGGTAAGGTAAGCAAGACTTTTACATCGGGTGAACATATATTGACGATAGAGTGTTCATTTACGAATCGTGAGTTTGATTCATGGATAAAACAGGTACGATTAAATAGGAATAAGTATAAACGTGTCCCATTACGTACTATATTGCCATTATGAGAAGAATCGTTACTTACATATTATGTGCATTAGTCGCTCTTCCCCTATCGGCTGAGAGCGTAAAAGAGTTGCAACGTAAGCAGCGGGAATTGCAACAACAGTTAGAACAGACGAGTAAGATGTTGAGCCAGACAAAGAAAAATGAGAAAGTGACAGTCAATAAACTCAATCTGCTCAACAATGATATCCGTACACGTAAAAAACTTATCGCTACCATCAATGCAGAGATTGCTGCATTGGACAAAGATATGAGTGGCTTGCGCACACAACGTCAACTGTTACAAGAAGAGTTAGAGGCATGCAAACAAGATTATGCTATATTAGTACGTGAGACGCACTATGCTGATATGCAACAGACCCCTTTGCTGTTTTTATTGTCCGCCGAGAACTTTCAACAGATGTTGCGACGGATGCAATACCTGCGGCAATTCTCTACATATCGTAAAGAGCAGGTTCGTAAGATAGAGAACCTGCAGACAGAGATTGACATCCAAAATAACCTCTTGTCACAACGTCGTGATGACAGAACTGTCGCTTTGAAGGCACAACAGCGTGAGCGCGACAAGTTGGCTAAAGATGAACGTACGCATCAGTCTATGCTACAGAACTTGCGAAAGCAAGAGAAAAACTTGCTGGCTAAGCAGAAGAAACAACAACAACAAGTGAACGCCCTGAACAAAAAGATAGAGGAAATGATATCCAAACAAGTACGAACCACCACGACACTAACTAAGGAGCAGAAGTTGATAGCAGGAGGTTTTGAGGCTAATCAAGGTCGCTTGCCATGGCCTGTAGAGAAAGGATATATCAGCGGCTACTTTGGGAAGCATCAGCATCCGGTGCATGAACATGTCACAGTGGACAATAAGGGTATCTATTTGCAGACTGTTCAGGGAGCCAACGCACGGGCTATCTATGAGGGAGAAGTGACATGGTGTGCACAGATGAATGGTAACTATGCTGTGATTATACAGCATGGTAACTACCGTACTGTCTATTCGCCACTTAAGAATATCTACATAAAACAAGGTGATAAGGTTCAGAGCAAGCAAGCCATAGGAAGTATCTATACAGATATCAATGAAGATAACAAAACAGAGTTATATTTTCAGATATACAAAGATCGTTCTATACTGAATCCGAGTCTTTGGTTAGCACAATAAAACAACAAACATCAAACAACAGAGTATGAAGAAGCAATATATCGCAGGTTTACTACTAATAGCGGCAATAATAGTAGGATGTAAGCAGGATGATTGGTTGGACTGGAAGGCTCAAAACGAATTATGGTTGCAAAACAACGCTACTAAAGATAGTATAGTGACCACCCCTACCGGGTTACAATATAAATGCATCTTACAGGGCAATCCGACGTCTGCTAAGCCTGACAACAGCAAAACAATAACGATGTCCTACGAGGGGTATCTGATAAATGGTTATCAGTTTGATGCAAGTGATAGTTACACCACTTATGTGAGCAGTAATATACAAGGTTTTATAGAGGGGCTGAAGAAGATGAACGAGTTTGGAGAATATTGGTTCTATATTCCCTATTCGTTAGGTTATAAGAGTTCTGGAAAAGGCGTAGAAGGTAATAGTAGTTATATTCCACCTTACTCTACCCTGATCTTTCACGTTCGGTTACAGTCTGTTAACTGATGAGATATTGGTATGTCATATTGTGTGCTGTTCTCCTCTTCACAGGATGTGATGAAAGGAGTAATACTGGTCTGAGTTCTGTGCCTTCTGCTCCGGTGCAATATACCGTATATGTGACACAAGAGCATCCTGGTTTCGTAAGGGATAATGGTTTCTATGTTCTTCCTCCTGTCACCACAAAGCGTTATGCATATGACTATATCGGTTATGCAGGTCTGCTGATATGGGTAGGTATGGATAATGCATACCATGCGGCAGACTTGTGTTGTCCCTATTGTATCAATCGCTCTAAACCAGTAGAGTCAGATGGTGGTTTATTCGTTACCTGTCCTACGTGCAAGGAGCAATATGATATAAGTTATGGGTTATCTGTTCCCACCAAGGGCATTTCTCGTGAGGCATTGAAACAATACACCGTGATAGAGCGCAATAGCGTTACTGGTTTAGAATTACAAATTACTAACTGAACTTGTTATGCTCAGCATATATAAAGCCTCAGCAGGAAGTGGTAAAACCTATACATTGACACGGGAGTATCTTCGTATGATGCTTAGTGACTATCATACTGATGTGAATAGTCGTCTTGCTCACAGTCACATCTTGGCAGTCACTTTCACCAAGAAAGCCACAGCAGAGATGAAGGAGCGCATATTGCAGGCTTTATACACTTTATCTGTGGACCCTACGGCTTCTCCATATATCGGCGAACTGTTGAACGATAGGTCGTTGGGGATGGATATGGATACTATTCGTACTCGTTCTCATGCGTTACTGATCGGTATATTACAGGACTACACTCATTTCTCGGTATCCACTATAGACGGTTTCTTTCAGCAGGTCATTCGCACATTCGCTATGGAGTTAGGGTTACCTGCAACGTATGACTTGTCTATGGATGGTGAGGAGATCATCCAACAAGCGGTCAATGACGTCTTTCAACACGTTCGTGACACATGCGATCAAGATGATAGTACAACCTCGTGGTTGACAGCATTCGCCAAAGAGAACATAGCGAACGATAGCAAATGGAACCCGAAGGATTCTGTCTATTCATTCTCTAAAGAGTTGTTGAAAGAGCACCTGATACGCCGAATGAGTGAAGTTCGTGCTTTCTTTGCTGACAAGCAGGCATTGCATCATTATCAAACTCAACTGAAGAAAATATGTACTTCAACAGAAGATGATGTACGTCGTCTGCAAAAGCAGATAAAGGATATGCTGTATAGTGTGGAAGAAGTGAAAAGTGCTATCAACACGCAACTCTCTTCCCCCGCAAAGGAACTATTACAGAAAGGTCTGAACAAGACTTTTTATCAGGCACTGACGGATTCAAAAGCACTATGTAATGTAATAAAGTTAAACAAGAACCAATATGCGGAGATTGTTACTTTATACGAACAACAACTACGTCCACTGTTTGATGAGATGTTGTGTATATTCGGTATCGGTAACTCTCGTCTATGTGATTATAGGACAGCTACTGCTATATTGGATAACATGTATGTAATGGGGTTACTGCAGGATGTAGCAGGTCAGGTAGAACTAACGAATAGACGATTGGGACGTTTGCCTATATCAGATATCAATCTGTTGATATATCAGATTATAGATGGTCAAGACGCTCCTTTTATCTATGAGCGTATGGGGCAGTACTTACGTCACTTCATGATAGATGAGTTTCAGGATACGAGTAACCTGCAGTGGCTTAACTTCCGTCCGTTGGTTAAGGAATCGGAGTCCAATGGTAAATCCAATCTGATAGTTGGTGATGTGAAACAGAGTATCTACCGTTGGCGTAACTCCGATTGGCGTCTGTTGGACACTGTAGAGCATGATTTTGAAGAAGTGCGTGTGCCCCCGATGCATGACAACTGGCGTACAGCCCCATTAGTCGTACGTGAGAACGAACAGGTTATAGCACGTTATAGTCGCTATGTGGTGGAAGAATTGAAACGCAGATTTGTTGATAATCCCGACATAGCAGATACCGTTCAACGTATCTATGCTTCAAAAAATGTACATCAAGAAGCCCGTAAGGAACTACCTGGCATATTTCATATTCAGTTCTTCGATGAGAAAAACTACCAGCAGTCATGTCTGGATATGTTGCCCCCTTTGATAGACCAGTTGCAGGACGATGGGTTTGAATTGGGTAGTATTGCAATGTTAGTGCGGCTTTCATCTGAAGCAGAGATGGTGGCACGATACCTGATAGGGCATGGCTATCGTGTTCAATCGGCAGATGGTCTGCGTGTTCAGTCCCATCCTGCCGTACAGCTATTGGTGGATATATTGCGTGAACCGTTTGCTAAAGATGACGAAATATTGCATGCACACATAAAGGATATGCATCCCACGTTTACGGATGCCGAGCGTGAGGCATTGGATAAGGCGTGTGAGTTGTCATTGTATGAGCAAGTGCAAGCTGTGATAGAGATATTACATCTCAACAAGATTGAGGGAGCACTACCCTACCTGACCACATTCTTGGATCATGTATATCAATTTACTCAGAACCGTGTTGCCGATTTAGGTTCTTTCCTCGACTATTGGGATCGTAAATCTCAAAAAGCGTCCATCCCAACTTCAGATGCGACAGATGCCATCCGCATAATGACTATACATAGTTCCAAAGGTCTGGAGTTTGATGTGGTAATTCTACCATTTCTCAGTTGGAACATTGTTCAAACTAAACACACAGAAACTATATGGTGTACACCAGGCATAGAACCATTCAAGCAGATGCCATTGGTGGCAGTGGATATGAAAGAGTCTTTGTTGACCACCTGTTTCAAAGATGATTACATCCAGGAGATTGTGTCAAGATATATAGACAATCTGAACTTGACATACGTTGCATTTACTCGTCCTAAATATCGGTTATACGCTTTTGGTCAGAAATATACTGTCAGCCAAAAAGGTGTTGTCAATTGTAGTACAATAGGAAAGTTGCTGTCTTATCTGTACAGAGATGAGTTGGATGAAGACCTTATTTACCATGTGCAATCCGATGGGAATATCCGTCCTTGTGTCCAAAAAGGAGTTTCTGCATGTAATACTCGCGTAGCCGGGTTTGTGTCATCACCTATAGGAGAAAGATTGTTACTACGCAGTCGTGCGGAGAATGATTTCATGGTAGATACTCCTCTGTCCACTATCGATTTAGGGATACTGATGCACGAGTGGCTGTCTTATATCATTGTTAAGGACGATGCATTACCTGCCCTGCAGCGTATGGTGCTTAGTGGTAAGGTTACAGCAGGACAGGAGTCGCAAATGTTAGAGCAATGGAAGTTGCTTCAACAATTATTGGAGAAAGAAGGAAAGACCGATTGGTTTGGTTCACATTATTATGTTTTGACAGAGCGTGATATACTGACTCCGGGTGACAGTGTTTATCGTCCCGACCGTGTGATGATAGAAGGCAAGCGTGCCATAGTTATTGATTATAAGTTTGGTCAGGAACATAAGCAACAATACCGCGAACAGGTACGCGATTATCTCGCTTTACTTGGTCAGATGGGGTATCAGACTGAAGGGTATATCGTGTATGTTGCCTTACAAAAGATAGATTCATAGATATTATATTCACACATATAGTAACATTTACCTAACATGAAGCAATACACTTTTTTAATACTACTGCTCGTTAGTAGCACCTTGATAGTTAATGCACGGACAAATGATGAGCAATTATTTCAAATGGAAGAAAGACAACCGACATTGCTAAGTGATAGTATCACACGCAAGGGAAATACCTATCTCTATGCTAATCAGTCAATGAATAAATTCGAGTATCGTGATTTTCTCTCTACCCGTTGCACGCCGGCCTACGAGCGTTTTTGTAATGGTTACCGTATTGCTAATGTTGGCTGGGGATTCTTTGGCACAGGTCTAACCATAGAGGTAGCAGGCATAGGACTATTCTGTGCCGCGATAGTACGGGGCTATAATAACACAAACAACGACCTATCCACAGGATTAGGCAATGCCACAGCCTCTGCTTTTATGCTTGTTCTCGGAACAATCGTCTGCACTACAGGAGGAATAATTGAGGTGGCTAGTATACCGATGTTGTGCGTTGGTTACTCACGTATGCATAATAGCGTGGATGTGTATAATATTGACATGCACCAAAAGCCATCTCTTTCATTAGGTGTAGGCTCTTGCACTAACGGTGTGGGTATAGCCTTGTGTTTCTAAGTTATTATTCTTTGTGGGTGTACACGTTATGGTTGTTGGAGGTTACGTATTGTTTTCCCTACATTGATAAGGTGATCCGCTATACGTTCAGAGTCTGAGGCGAGTTCTTGATATTGTGCCCCGACGTTCGCAGAGTAAATGCCATCTGTCAGTCGTTTGAGGTGCTGTTTCTCCATTGTTTCCGTGAGCTCATCCACTACATTCTCGTGTGCGTTTGCAGCATCGAGTGCTTGGAAGTCTCTTTCCATATAAGCCTTCATCACCCATTGGTAAACAGTGAATATAGCTTCTCGCATCTGTTCTATCTCTGAGAGTGTCTCTCCCGTAAAACTCTCTCCTGATTTCTGCAGGTCCTCTGCATACTCAACGATATTGGTAGCGTAGTCTCCTATTCTTTCAATGTCTCCTACGGATCGAATAGCTGTTGCAAGATATCTGTGGTCATCTTCGTTGATAGGCAGTGCATTAAGTTTAACAATATAGGGAATGAGCGATCGGTTGAGATAGTTAAGTTGTGCCTCGTTGGCATTAAACTCATCCATCTGCTTGAAATCTACATGAGATATCGTGTAGATAGCTATATCGTAGTTATGCATCGCTACAGCTGCCATATGTTCAATCTCAAGTTGTACTTGGTGTACCGCAATGATAGGTGTGCGCAACATCTTGTCGTCCACGAAATAGAAATGTGGTCGCGCTGCTTGCCCGAGTAAAGAGTCTTGCGTATCGGGCAGTATATAACAAACCAATTTGACGAGATAGTCTGTCAAAGGAAGTATGATAATAACTGTTGTTACATTAAAAAATGTGTGGAATAGAGCCAGTTGGAACTGTGGCGCTCCTGGAAATAGTGTCATGAAGATGTTTTCGAATCCGAATGTTCCATTTGACACAAGAAACATGACTCCTGCAGCACAAAGGAATATACACACTCCGAAGCAATTAAAGAACAGGTGCATAAGAGCCGTGCGTTTGGCATTCGTTCCGCTAGTCATACCCGCGATGATGGCAACAACACATGATCCTATATTGGATCCCATGGTGAGATATATGCCTTGGTTAAGCGAGATAAGTCCTGTGACAGCCATAGTGATAGCCACAGATGTCACTACTGAAGAAGACTGTATGATAGCAGTGAGTATAGCACCAAGTATGACAAGCAGTATGGCATTGTTAACTCCCGCCAATGCCATTTTGACTTCTTCCATTTCGGCGAAGGAGCGCATAGACCCTTCCATAATGCTTAAACCCACAAACAGCATACCGAAGCCCGTGATGATGCCACCCCATGTCTTCATGGCATCTTTTTTAGAGAATAGCCCAATAAATGCTCCTATACCTGCAAATGCTGCAAAAATAGTGGTAGTAGATATACCACCCCCACTACTAAGTCCCATAGCGACTATGAGTGCTGTTACCGTTGTTCCAATATTAGCACCGTAGATGACGGTAGCCGCTTGTGTCAGAGACATTATCCCAACGTTGACAAATCCGATCACCATGACTGTTGTTGCACCGGATGACTGTATAGCAGCTGTTCCAAGCGTTCCTATTCCAACTCCAAGTAGGCGGCTATTGGACATCTTGGAAAATAGTGCCTTAAGTCGTGCGCTGCTGGCAGACTCAAGATTGGATGACATCATCTGGCAGGCAATGAGAAAGATACCGATACCTGCAATCAGCGTGAGAATGGCAATGAGTGAGTTTAAGAACATAATGGATGTTAAAAATGATTATTATATCGGGGTTCGTATAGATGGCTGAGATCTTTTTATTTCCCCTTGCGGGGTAAGATAGAATACATATTCATCGGCAATAAGTTGCGACAGACGCTCGAAAGCCGTGTCGGTCTCGCCCGACTTGGTAGCACAGCAGGCAGCATTGTAGTGGTTAGCGGCACAAGCCTCCTGGCACTTTAGTGCATAGCCAAAGAAAACACTGGTACCGGCATAGTCGCCTGCCATGTAACAAGATTCTTTCGAATGGGTTAGCGAGAGGAAATCGCCCGGGAAGGCGGCGACCGCTTCCAACAGAATTAGGCACAATGCCAATGATATGCACAACTTGATAAGTATCATGACAGCTTCACAATAACAGAGGCTAACTAACTGTAATAGTTAGATAGCCTCTATTTGTGAATCGGTTAGAAATTATTCTCCTGTAATTGGAAATAGGCTTGTGGATGTTTGCATACAGGGCAAATATCTGGTGCATTTTTCCCTATATACAGGTGTCCGCAGTTTCTACATTGCCATATAGCGTCTCCATCTCTGCTGAACACTATTTTATCTTCGATATTCTTTAGCAGTTTGAGGTATCGCTCTTCGTGGGCTTGCTCCACGGCAGCCACGCCTTCCATAATAATGGCTATCTCCTCAAAGCCCTCTTCACGTGCCTCTTTCGCCATACGTGGATACATATCCGTCCACTCCTCATTCTCGCCCATAGCACCATCGCGTAGGTTTTCGACTGTTGATCCTATGCCATGTATGAGTTTGAACCATAGTTTGGCATGCTCTTTCTCTTGTGCGGCTGTCTCTTCGAATAGCGCAGCTATCTGTTCATACCCGTCTTTTTTTGCCTTACTTGCATAGTAAGTGTACTTGTTTCGGGCTTTCGATTCACCTGCAAAAGCTTCCCATAGATTGGCTTCTGTCTTTGTTCCTTTTAACTCTTTCATTGTCGTAAGCATGTTGTTTTTAGGTTAATATTATAATGTTTTTGCGACTTCGATCTGTTCGAAAGTCTCTATTATGTCTCTTTCAACTACATCATTGAAGTTCTTGATGCTTAGTCCACATTCTGTATTGACCCCAGCTTCTCTGATATCGTCTTTACCATGTTTGAGTGAAGATAGTTCTCCTGTATGGATAACAATACCGTCACGTATAACACGGCACCTATTGGTACGTTTGACTTTCCCTTCACGCACGATACATCCAGCGATGGTTCCAACTTTGGAGATATGGAAAGTCTGCAGTACTTCAAGTGTCGCAGTAACCTCTTCCTTGATTTCTGGGGAGAGCATACCTTCCATAGCCGCCCTTATCTCTTCGATAGCATCATAAATGATAGAGTAGATGCGAATATCAACCTCCTCATTGTCAGCCATCTTGCGGGCGGTGCCTGTTGGACGTACATTAAAGCCAACGATGATAGCATCCGAAGCCGCTGCCAACAGCACGTCGCTATCTGAGATTGCACCTACAGCACCATGTATGACATTGATTTGGATATTCTCGGTAGATAGTTTTAGCAAGGAGTCGGTGAGTGCTTCTACGGAACCATCCACATCGCCTTTGACGATGATATTGAGTTCCTTGAAGTCTCCGATAGCAAGACGACGACCAATCTCATCCAAACCTACGTGCTTCTTGGTGCGGATAGACTGCTCACGCTGTAACTGTTCACGTTTATTGGCAATCTCGCGTGCCTCTTGCTCTGTAGGTAGCACGTTGAACTCATCACCCGCCTGTGGCGCACCATTCAAGCCGAGTATCGTACACGGTTCACCTGGCAATACCTCCGAAATCTTCTGACTACGCTCGTTGAACATCGCCTTGACTTTTCCGTGGAAAGTACCGGCAAGCACGACATCGCCAATATGAAGTGTTCCGTCGGACACCAACAGGGTCGCCACATAGCCACGCCCTTTATCCAATGAGGACTCAATGATAGAGCCTTTGGCACGGCGTTTGGGGTTGGCTTTCAAGTCCAACAATTCTGCCTCTAACAGCACCTTTTCCAACAACTCGAACACGCCATCGCCTTTCTTCGCTGAAATCTCTTGGCACTGGTACTTACCGCCCCAGTCTTCCACAAGGATATTCATGTTGGAGAGTTGTTCACGTATCTTGTCGGGATTAGCACCAGGCTTATCGCATTTATTGATGGCAAATATCATCGGAACACCTGCTGCTTGTGCGTGGTTGATAGCCTCAATGGTCTGCGGCATGACCGCGTCATCGGCAGCAACGATGATAATAGCAATATCCGTAACTTTGGCACCACGGGCACGCATAGCGGTGAACGCCTCGTGACCTGGGGTATCTAAGAATGTGATATGTTGTCCATTCTTCAGTTTTACATTGTAGGCACCGATGTGTTGCGTGATACCACCTGCCTCACCAGCAATGACATTCGTGTTGCGGATATGGTCGAGCAGAGAGGTCTTACCGTGGTCCACGTGTCCCATCACAGTGACGATAGGACAACGAGGAACGATATCTTCATCACGGATCTGTTCGTCTGCATTAATCTCCTCCACCACATGTGCAGCAACAAACTCTGTTGAATAGCCGAACTCTTCAGCCACAAGGTTAATGGTTTCAGCATCGAGTCGTTGGTTGATACTAACCATCATACCGAGCATCATACATGTACCGATGACTTTGGTAACTGGTATATTCATCATTACTGCTAGATCATTAGCCGTTACAAATTCGGTTATCTTCAGCACCTTACTTTGCGCTTGTTCGGCAGCATGTGCTTGTGCCAACTTCTCGCGTTCTTGTTCTCGCCGTTCGCGTTTATGCTTGCTAGTAGATGTCTTACCCTTCTGTCCTTGCAAGCGTTGTATTGTTTCCTTTATTTGTCTCTGTACGGCTTCATCGTCCACCTCTGTTTTGAAGCCTTTGGCCTTTTGTGGTTTACTTCTTGGTTTTTGGTTGCGTGCATCATTGATGTCCACCTTATTTTGTTTGATGCGTTCGCGTTTTCGTTTCTCACCGTCTTTTTGTTTGTTTTCAGAGGAGTTGGTTGTTGTATTACCGTGTTTCTGTTGCTCTCGTGCTTCACGTTCTTTGCGCTTCTCTTCCTTGGTCTTCTGCTTAGGATGTGTGGCCTGATTGATGCTATTGAGATCGATTTTTCCTACCACCTTAGGTGCATTTGTCAGCACAGGTTTACCGAGAGTAAACACTTCTTCCTCTGTCTGTTGTTGCGCTGTAGAAGCGGTGCGCAATTGTGTTTGTTTACCTTGTTTCGGCTGCTCAAAGGTTGGTTGTGTTGTTTCGCTCTCCGTGTCAATAGTCGTTTCGACTTGGGGTTGTGAGTTCTGTTTCTTTTCCGCCTCTTTTTTTGCAACTTCTTGTGCGGCTCGCTCAGCTTCTGCTTTCGCTTCCACCTCTGCTTGTGCCACTCGTGCAGCCTCCTCAGTTGCCAGCCGTTCTGCTTCTATAGCAGCCTGCCGTGCAGCCTCTCTTACTGATTTTGCCTCTTCTTCAGTCTTACGTTTGTTCGCATCCAGGTCTATTTTTCCCACCAGTTTAGGCTTGGGAAGCTCGGTAGGAATATGTTCTGGATGTTTATGTTCGATGGTGACGGACTTAGGTATTTCACGCTCTTGGCGTAGTTGTGCCTGCCGTTCAGCCTCTAATTTGAGAGCCATGTCCTTGTTAAATTCCTTAGCAAGCAACAGGTACAAGTCGTCATCTATACGGGTATTGGGGTCCGTAGCGATATCCTTACCCTGCTTCTTACAGAATTCCACGGCGGTGGACATGCCGATGTTTAATTCCTTACAAGCTTTGATAAGTTTGATTGCCATTTCGTGATATATTTAGTTAGTTGATGATTATATTATCAGTTTTCGAACTCTGCTGCGAGTATTCTCAAGACATCATCTATTGTCTCCTCCTCGAGGTCGACACGTTTAGCGAGTTCCTCTTTTGATAAAGCCAATACTGCTTTGGCAGTATCTAATCCTGCAGTTTTGAGTGCATCTAATACCCATTGATCTATCTCGTCATTAAACTCATCAAGGTAGATATCTTCTGCGTCTGCATCATCCATTTCACGGTATACGTCAATCTGGTAACCCGTGAGCATGTTCGCTAATTTAATATTATATCCGCCCTTACCTATGGCCAACGATACCTCATCCGGTTTTAGGTATACTTCTACTTTTTTCTCCTCTTCATCGATATTCATTGATGATATTTTAGCAGGAGCTAAAGCACGTTGTACGTAGAGGTTGAGGTTGGAAGTATAGTGTATGACATCGATATTCTCGTTGCGTAGTTCACGTACTATACCATGTATTCGTGCTCCCTTTATACCAACGCACGCGCCTACAGGGTCTATACGGTCATCGAAAGACTCTACTGCTACTTTAGCGCGTTCTCCCGGTATACGAGCAATATTTTTGATAGCAATCAGTCCATCGTGCACCTCCGGCACCTCTTGTTCGAAGAGGCGTTGTAGGAATAATGGACTGGTACGTGATAGTATGATTTTCGGGTTTTGGTTCTTGTTATCCACTTGTACAACTACGGCACGTACGGGGTCTCCTTTGCGGTAATAGTCAGTTGGTATTTGGTTTTGTTTGGGTAGGTAGAGCTCGTTTCCATCTTCGTCAAGGAGTAGCATTTCTTTTTTCCATACCTGATACAACTCAGCAGTTACCACTTGTCCCAGCATATCTGAGTAACGTAGATATAAGTTTTCTTTCTGCAAGTCAAGGATGCGACTCGCTAATGTTTGGCGCAGGTTTAGTATCATTCGTCGTCCAAATGACATAAAATCGACTTTATCAGTTACTTCTTCTCCTACCTGTGCTTCATCGTCTAGTTGGAGAGCTTCAGTTAGTCCCACTTGTGTATTAGGATTTGCCACATCATCGTCTTCCATCACGAGGCGGTTGCGGTATATTTCGAGGTCGCCTTTGTCTGGATTGATGATAACATCGTAGTTGGCATCAGAACCATACATCTTGGCGATGACGTTACGAAAAGAGTCTTCTAATACATTGATAAATGTCTGTCGGTCAATATTCTTGAGTTCTTTGAACTCTGAAAAGATATCAATCAGGTTGATTGACTGTTGTGATTTTGTTGCCATTGATATTTTGTTGTTTATTATTTATTCTGTTTAGTTCGGACAGCGTGTTGCCTAATGTTGGGGTGGTATATAGTCAAACTTTTAGGTCGTACCGTGTATATTTGACGCAGTCATATGGGAAAGTGAGTGTTTGTATTTGTTTCCGTTTGCGTTTTTTCCCTTCGACAGGCAGTAGGACTTCAGCATCCACACAAAACTGATTGTCTTTTACCTTAGTTAGAACTCCGTGATACTTCTTCCCGTCCGAAGTTAACACCTCTACATTATGTCCGATGTTTTTGGTATATTGCATTGTTGTCTTGAATGGGTCTGTTATAGATACACTCCCCACTTCGAGAGAGTAATCGTCCTCACTCACTCTATCTAATTGCTCTACTATATAGTGATTCAGTTCGGCGCAAAAGTCGACATCCACTCCTTGTAGTCTATCCACCTCAATCAAAATATCGTTTTGCTCGTTTATGCTCAGCGTTATCAGTTCGTAATCTGTACCTGTTAACTTATTCTGTACCCACCGTAGTATTTGCTGCTTATCCATAATATATAACTAATACATAACTATACGTAGTCAGTCTCTTAACCATTGCTCGATCTCTTGCGCGCCCCACCCTATTATTTGTGCAATATGTATCTGGTTAACAATAAATTGTTCTCGTCTTTTGGTAAAAGATGAGGGAACCATTTGCGGTCCCCTCTCACAATTCACCGGCAAAGGTAGTGCTTTTTTGTTTAAGATGCAAGTAATATGTATATTTTCTCAAAATATTATCTATTATTCATTATTTACAGAGGTCGTTGAGTAATATCCGACCAATCTATCATATCGTCCGCCAAAAGGTCTTTGGTACACATATATGGTGTATTCGTTTTGTGTTTGCCAGTGCGATCCTTCTACTTCAATTAGAGAGGGGACGCCTGTATTGGCACGCAATGATTTCATCTTGGAACGTAACACATAATACATATAATCGTATGCGCCTTGTTTGAGGTAAGCAGACAAAAAGTAGCACTGCTGTTGTCCATCATACGTCATTAGATTGTTAGCAGTAAATTGGTTTAGGAATATGTCTCCACCAACAAAAATATTAGCATCAATTATCGGGGTTGTTAATGGTAAACAGAAATGTACCCACATATATTCTGCGTCCGTATCATCATCGTTTGTGTTCTCGGCATTGATCTGCAATTGTCCATTGTTATCATACTCTGTTAAATAGGGTAATCCTTCTCTGTTGGCTCCTTTTGCCAAAGTACCACGCAGTTCGTCTGTTTCCAGGAATGCCTGATATTCGCCTTGCGCATAGCGTACTCTATCCACATGATAGCCCGCATAGTACACAGAATACACATCGAAATGTCTAAATTCGTTTCCTCCTTCGAAGATTAGTGCTTGTTGATTAACGTACCGAAGACGTCCAGGCTCTGCGAAAGTCGGCGTAGATAATGTCACTTGGTTATCCAAACGATTGTTTTGTCTAACTACCACACGTATTTCATTATGGTCGCGTATATCCAGGTTTTCTGTATGAACATCTATGTCTAATTGTTGGTAGCGACCATTGAACTCAATATCTGTGTTAGAACGTACATTGGCTGATATATTGACTATTGGTTCGACAACAGCAAAAGTAACTATTGCAACGGGGTTATCCATATTTCCATCTCGGTGGATAGTCAGAGCATAATTTCCACTAACCAGCAACTGCATATCATCATTTGGAAAGTTGAACGAGTAGTGTGTATAAACTTGTTGTGTATTGTTTGACAATGCGTAGTCCACTATATCTGCCATTGTGAAACCTCGTACATACTCATAACTGTTTAAGTCAGATAGTGTCCAATCTCTGTTTAGGTGGTGAATGGTATAGGAATATTGATGAATATCGTGGGTCAATTCATCAAATGATACTTCAAGTGTGTTATTTGGATCTGCACCATCTACCCCATTCTGCCCAAGTACGAGAAATGGGCGTTGCAATTGTTCCGTTTCTGTATAACGAACACGTAGCGTCTTGATATTACCATCCAAGATATGTGTATAGTATTGCGCACATAGAGCCATTGGATTTATAACTATACATAAGCATAGCCATCGCCTTACGTAAAGACTAAGGGACATCCGTATAATGTCATTATTCTTGTCTTGCATATTCCATTCCGTTTGTCTTTTTCTGCTGGCAAAGTTAGGAAAAAAAGTACAATTACCAAAAAACATTTGCAACATTCAGTGAAAAGCTGTACCTTTGCGCTCGCTTTTTAGGGCTAAGACTTTTTGCCACTTTGGCTCAGTTGGTAGAGCAACGCATTCGTAATGCGTAGGTCCCCGGTTCGAGTCCGGGAAGTGGCTCTAAATTTCGGGAAAGGAAGGACGATAGTCCGCCTCGTGTCTGCATAAGGAGGTTGTTGAAAAAACCGGCTGTCTATTGTCTGTAGCAGACAATTATTACAATGATATTTCCTGCAATAAGAAGTCGGACAAGTTGATGATTTGAATACTGTCTTCGTTTGTCCATGCAAGAATGTTGTCCTGCGTGATGATTATCTTACGGAAACTATCATGTATGGTCGTGAACTGGCGCAACTCTTGATTGAGTTTGTCTTGGTCATGCATACTGAACGCAGATTGTACATAAATGCGTTCTGCGACTGAAAAGCCAACACATCGGCAGGCGCCTGCGTCGAATCGTGCAAACGCTCTGTGGTCGCCTTACAAATAGCACCAAAACGCTCACAATACTGCTGCTCGGACTCGGATGGTGCCGTCTGACGCTTACCCAACACCATTGTAAAACAGGGATTTGCCAACATAACCGGATTGGAAGTGGTGGCTCGGCGTACCATATAGGTGGTATGGTGACGCTTGACCAACTTACCACTCACCGTGGCTATGAGGTCGATGAAAGTGACATGAGCCATTTTTTCTAATTATGAATTAGGAACTTATTCTAATTAGGAATTAGGAATGAATAGCAAAGTATATATGGTGGCAGGTATGGTACTGCATACGATACCACATATTGTACTACATATCGTACTGCATAGATACCATACCTGCGAGACATATATACACCTGCTAAGCGAACAGATTATGCCGTCTCATCGTTGTAGAGCAGACTGAAGACATACCCCCGAAGAGTCTTGTACTTGCGCTGCGGCAACAAAAGCCATACAAATGGCTGCGTACATTAAAAAGATAGATAAAGGCTGCGTATAGTAAAAAGATATACAAAGGGCTGCGGTGGACAAAGACTCGAAAAATTTGGGCAAATAGAGACAAATAGGCTGCCTTGGGGTGGGCAGCCTATTTGATGTTTTTGTCTAACGACCGTGAAACGGTAGAATAACTAATAGCCGGCGGGGTTACACTTTACTCCACCTCTACGCCCGTGAGGGTGTAGGTCTTGTTGTTGCGGAGAATATAGACTTGTCCGTCGATAAGGACTTTCTGCGGGGTAGTGTCTGTATCGGCAGAGGTGTTGTCTATTGCTGTGGCAGGGATAAACTCGGCTTCGAGTGTAAGGTCGCTGACTACCGTTAAGCGATAGGGGTTATAGGTCAAGCCATTGCTCCATTGCTTGAACTCATAGCCGCTATTGGGGATAGCCGTTAATGTAATTCGAGTACCATAATCATAGACACCATCTCCGGTAACTTCACCATATTGAATATCACAAGTAGCCGTAATGGTAAATTGGTCAATAGCGAACTCGGCTGTGTAGGTGGCATCCCCAGCAACTGACACAGTGCGAGGGTTATCGGTATTGCCATCGTTCCATTGGGTGAAATGGTAATGTTCGTTGGCAATGGCAGTCAAAGTAGCGGTTGTGCCATATTCATATTCTCCAGCACCATCTACATATCCATTCTCGGCTGAAGTGGAAATGGTGTATTGATTAGGCGCAAATACTGCCGTTAAGGTAGTATCTTGGACTACCAGAAAAGTGCGTGGATTGTCGGTATTGCCGTCACTCCAGTGGGTGAAATGATAATGCTCATCGGCAACAGCCTCGAATACTGCCGTATTATCAGTACAAGTCGCTTCTTTAGTAATACGAACAAAACCTATCGTCTCATCTTGTGTAGTAACCGTCAGGAGATAGGGAGGTGTCTCTATATAGTTTGTAAAACTGCTCCATGTATCAGCCGCTTGATACGCCTCTTTTGTGCCACAAGGTATATATACAGGAATATCTTTCGGGACATTGTAAAAACTGTTAGTGCTACATTGCGGCGGCGTTTGCGCCTCTACTTGTATAGCGGTAAGCCCCGTGCAACCAGAGAAAGCATAACCTCCAATACTCGTTACGCTGTTGCCGATAGTAACAGAAGTAAGACCCGTGCAACCCTTAAAAGCATAACTTCCAATACTCGTTACGCTGTTGGGGATAGTAATAGAGGTAAGACCCGTGCAACCA
>CAVEZM010000021.1:0-34653 GCA_963620225.1 Acidaminococcaceae bacterium
CCTCATCCTCCGCGACGGCAAGACCTACAACATGATGGGACAAGTGGTTGAATAACCCGCTGCGCTGTTACACCGGGGACGCGGGCACCTGTGGGGTGCTCTCTCCCCTGTGGCAGTTACCGGTTAGACTGCAATTTTAATGGCACTTTAATGGCATTTAATGGAGCCAAGTAAAACAGTATGACCCCCTCGCTGTCAAGCGGGTTCATGCAAGGTATTTGGATTAATTGCCCCGAAAGAGAGGAGGCTGTCCTTTGGTTAGGACAGCCTCCGTTGTATTATATATCGTACATCGTAAATCACTTGTGTTTTTGTTTGTGGAAGAAAAGTCGTACCTTTCACTCGCTAAACAATCCATAACGGCAAAGCCATCATGACAATCAATACAAACCGTTGCGGGACTATTCCCCTATCCCTCCTCTTCCTTACCACCCCTATATTCGCACAGACAACTATCTCCAGCAAGGTCCAAGACGGACAGTCAACACCTATCGCCTACGCCACGGTGAGCCTGTTGCACCCCGACAGCACCCTCGTGACAGGTGCTATCACAGACAACCAAGGGATATTCTCCCTCTCGACATCGGCAGGCGACTATATCCTGCAAGTCTCTTTCATTGGCTACCACACACACTGCCAGGACATTAAAGCAGGTGTCAAAAACCTGACCATCACACTGCACGAAGAGAGCAGGCAACTCAGGTGGCATGTACTTCGGTGATGTACAAAAATGGCAAAACTCGGACATGTTCTCGCTCAACCTGAATGACCGCACAGAGAAGACCTATACTTTTATGACGCTGACGCAGATGTATGCCAATCAGGTGAATACCGCAGAACAACGCAGCACCCTGACAACACGTAGCACAGTCCGGCATCGGACAGCGTCAATGACCAAACAGATAAATCATACAAAATAAATTTGTACATATGTAGAAAAAAAAGTAATTTTGCGCGGTTTTTTGTGTTATATGGCGCACCCGTTGGAAAAAGAAGAGAAACAGATTATTCAATAATAACAAACATCATGCAACAAATCAAACTGAAACGTGGTTTGGACATTCCTTTCGAGGGACCGGCAGCCAAGACGCTTGGTAGCGTCAACCGCCCCGCTGTCTTTCATATCGTTCCTGACCATTTCGCCGGTATCACCCCGAAACTGCTGGTACACGAAGGCGACAGCGTGAAGGCAGGATCACCCCTGTTCCACGACAAGGCATTTGAGCAGATGCTATTCACATCACCTGTCAGCGGAAAGGTACTCGCCATCGTGCGCGGTGACCGCCGTAAAGTGCTGTCGATAGACATCCAGGCCGATGCCTGCATTGACTATGAGGTGTTCGATGTGAACAAAGACGTGAAAGCATTGCTCCTGCAGTCAGGTCTCTGGTGTCTTATCAAACAGCGACCCTACGACTGCATCGCCATGCCGACCAAACAGCCTAAAGCCATCTTCATCTCTACCTTCGACAGCGCACCCGTAGCACCGGATTACGAGTGGCTCCTCAAAGGACATTTGGCACAACTGCAAACAGCAGTCACTGCCTTGAACACTATCGCTCCAGTCTATGTCGGACTGAAAGGCGGTGCCAAGGCTATCGAGTTCCGTGAGTTGAAAGACTGCACGCTCTATGAGATCTATGGACCGCACCCCGCAGGGAATGTCGGCGTACAAATCAACCACATCGCTCCCGTCAATAAAGGCGAGACCGTTTGGACAATAAACATCCAGGATCTTGGTCTTATCGGACGACTGCTCACAAAAGGTATCGTTGACATGCAAAAGAAAGTGGCACTCACCGGACCACTCGCCTATGGCGCACAGTACTACAACGTACTACCCGGTATGCCGGTAGCATGCGTCATTGGTTGCAACGTCCACAAAGAATTACCATGCCGATACGTTGCTGGTAACGTACTCAGCGGACACCAAGTTAATATCGATGAGATGATTAGCATCTACGACAACCAATACACCGTACTCGACGAAGGTACCGAAAACCATGAGTTCATGGGATGGATTATGCCACGTTTCAATAACTTCCAAACAGGGAACACCGACCCGGCAAAGTTCTTCGACTGCAAACTCACACATTGGCTCTTTGGCAAGAAACACTACCAGTGGGATGCTCGACTGAAAGGTGGCAGACGTGCTATCATCGTCAGTGGCGAATATGATAAGGTGTTCCCCATGGATATCTACCCGGAATATCTCATCAAGGCCATGATTGCAGGCAACATCGACAATATGGAGGCACTGGGGGCTTACGAAGTGGCACCCGAAGACTTCGCCCTCTGCGAGTACGTCTGCACCAGCAAAATGCCTCTGCAAGCGATAGTGAGAACAGCATTGGATAACTTTAAAAAGGAGATTGAGTGATGTTTAAGGGATTATATAACATGATGGAAAAACTCCGTCCGACATTCTCGGAAGGAGGTAAACTACACGCTCTACACTCGCTGTTTGACGGATTTGATACGTTCCTCTTTACACCAAACAGCACATCAAAGCGCATCGGAACACAAATACACGATGGACGTGACTCCAAACGCACAATGATTATTGTAGTGTTGGCTCTCATGCCGGCTATGCTGTTTGGTATGTTCAATGTGGGCTACCAACACCTGTTGGCAACAGGAGAACTCGTTCAAGGTGCCATGACATGCGCATTGTGGTGGAAGACCTTTGGCTTCGGACTGCTTGCCGTGTTGCCATACATCATCGTGACGTACGCAGTCGGACTCGGCATCGAGTTCACAGTAGCACAATGGAAACATGAAGAGATACAGGAGGGCTTCCTGGTGACGGGTATCATCCTACCGCTCGTGTTGCCAATCAACACCCCGCTCTGGATGGTGGCCATCGCTACTGCCTTCGCTGTCATATTCGCAAAAGAGATATTCGGTGGTACAGGATATAACATATTCAACGTAGCACTGATTGCCCGAGCCTTCTTGTTCTTCGCCTATCCAACACACATGACAGGTGACAAGGCTTTTGTCCGCACCGATGGCACATGGGGATGGGATACTGGAAAAAATATCATAGATGGCTTCTCTGGAGCAACACCGCTCACACAAATAGCAACGGCAACCGAAACAAATCTTGTACCAATAGACTTCTGGACAGCATTCAACGGTCTGATACCGGGATCAGTGGGCGAGACATGCTGCTGGGCCATCCTGCTCGGTGCCATATTGCTGCTCACGACAGGAGTGGCTTCGTGGAAAACGATGCTCAGCATCTTCGTGGGCGGCGGACTGACAGCATGGCTGTTCAACGTATGCGGTCCTGACACGGCTGCAGCGCATTTCCCATGGTACACACATCTCGTAACCGGCGGCTTCGCTTTCGGTGCTGTGTTCATGGCTACAGACCCCGTGACTTCGGCACGTACAGAGTGCGGAAAGTGGATTTATGGATTCCTCATCGGTTTTATGGCGATAGTTATCCGTGTGCTCAACCCAGGGTACCCCGAGGGTATGATGCTCGCCATCCTGCTCATGAACGCTTTCGCTCCGCTCATAGACTGGTGCATCGTACAAATGAATATCAATCGCCGTGCAAAACGAGTAAGCAAATAAGAAAGTGTGTTTCTTTGTGATTGGAAAAGAATATGAAAACGAATAAGTTGTTCCTCTCCCTGTTAGTTGTGTACGTGGCAATAGTGTTGGCAGGTTGCGAATCGGCTAAGACAGACGATGCTTACAACGGCTACTATATTCATAATGCTTCGGATGTCGCAGTAAGGGCGTACATAAAGTACATCATTCCTTATCGCGGCGGCAACACGACAACTACATCACCCGATGGCGAAACGGTGAAGACCGACTCTATTGGGGCACAATATGTGGACCTCCAAGCCCAAGAGACCAAGATGATTCAGTGGTACTGGACTTATGGTTACCCTGGGTTACAGAAAACGGCTTTGCCCTCGCAAAACTTCTCGGAAATAGTGATATTGAAAGAGAAGAAGGACACACTCTATATGCAGCACCCCATGACCCTGAACGAAATGCACAACACATAGAAATGGAATATATTGCAGGATGATGAAATTGGCGTTACATATAGCGATAGGGCTATCAATGACTGGCGTTTTGTTGGTTTCATGTTCCTCCTCCAAAGTTCGTTCTGTTTCATACAACATACCCGAATTGAACGCGGAGGAATTACAACAATTGGCAGATTCTAACGAACAAGAATACACAATGTTCTGTACATATAACAAGTATTGTGATTTTTGTGAAGAAGAATTTCCAAAAGTATTTCGCTATTGTACGCATCTTCCTATTCATTTCTATGTATTGTTTCAAGTGCGCGCTACGGACTCTATATACATCTATACTTGTATGAAAGATATACAAAAATTAGATAGTTCTTTCTGTGATTTTGTAGTATTGTCTGATTCTTTGTATGATGAACAATATCGTCATATAGAACAACGGGGGCTGTTTAGACATTATGGAGGTACTGTTGAAGGAAATAAGTACATAAATTATGTAGAGAAATATATTCCCACCCAGTTTAACCATGAGTGTGCAACCCCCAAATTAATACTATATAAGAAAAATGAAGGAATTGTATTTGTCAATAATTTTGAGATAGAGAACGGAGTAATGACGAGTTTATCCCTTTCGGATAAAACAAAATTAGAGCGCATAGTTTATAGTAACTAATTAAAAATCAACCAAATAATATGGAACATAGTGTTATAAAAAACGTAAGTGCCATATTGCGACTTCGAGGGAATCCTTTCTACCTGTTGTTGGTGATATTGTTTGTATTCTCTGCTTGTTCTGATAAAATAGAATCTGGAGCTGATAATGAGCATTTACTGCAAAGAAAATCTGTTGCAGCAAGGGCTATGTCTCCCACAGAGTTTCCTTGGCAAGAATATGCAGAAACGGATCAAGTTTACTCACACCGCACGAGCAATTGTGATGACTATGGAGTACCCGAAATGGACTATGTGACAGAAAAAAATCAAGAAGATGATGATTCAATGCTAAAAGGACCACAACGATTGGTAAGATTGAACCGAGTTGCTTTGTGGGGAAGGAAGATTTTCTATGTCAATTATAAGAATAGTTGTCCTGATATAGAAGAAGCCAAAACGCAAATGCATGAATGGGAACGTGCAACCGATAATTATATACGGTTTGTAGAACGTAAAGACAATGGTTGGACTCGGCATTGTTGGTGGACGGGTTGGCGATATATTGTTCGTCTAACCAGTACTTCAAATCCAAATATTGGAGGTTCTAGTACAGTAGGATGTGTTCCTTGGGCAGAAATTGAGTTTAGCCCCAATGCTTGGTCAAGAACATATTTGCACGAATTAGGGCATACCTTAGGTTTATTACATGAAATGCAACGATATGATCGGGATTTATATATCGTTGTAGATTGTGAAAATATTAAGGACGGATATGCACATAATTTTAAGAAGAAGTCTTCCATTGGAGCAATAGCGTATGATAGTTTTGACTATGAGTCCATTATGATGTATCATTCTTATGCTTTTGCAAAAGACACTGACAGACCTACTATGACTAAAATAGATGGCTCAGAGATAGGCATAAGCACGGTTCTTAGTGAGGGAGATATTCAGAATATAAAATTGCTGTATCACCATTAATTAATGCTGCAAATACTATGAATAAAATTTATATTTTTACGTGTCTATTTGCTGGAATAATAGCATTATCCTCATGCAAGGTTACAGGAGAGTATGAGTATCCACATCATTATACGTACAAACTCTGTAATCAAAGTGAGGATACTATTGTAGCACACGTTAACTACATAATGCCATACAACAAATCTATGGATACTATAGTTAATGTGTCCCCAAACAATAAACGAACCATTTATATGTACTATCCCAACTATAATGAGACTCCAATTTCATTGCCATCGACTTATTTGGAAACATTGACAATACAGAGTATTACGGGTGATACTCTATATCAACAAAATCCAATAGAAGATGCTATATGGGAGCAAACAGATAGTACCTATGTAGAAAACCCGCAATATAGTGGATTGTCAATAGTATGGCAGTTGGTATATCCAATCACAGAGTAAATAATTAAAAATCAACCAAATAATATGGCACAGAAGAAATTTGTATGCTCCGTATGTGGCTATGTCCACGTCGGCGACAAAGCCCCTGATGTTTGCCCGCAGTGCAAGCAGCCCGGTTCTGCCTTCAAGGAGGAGAAGAAGGGTCTTGACACCAACAGCAACGTCTATACCATCGTCTATGCGATGGTGATTGTGGTCATCGTGGCTGTGTTGTTGGCATTGGTGAGCCAGTTGCTCAGTCCGCGCCAACAGGCTAATGCCCTGCTTGACCAACAGAAGCAGATTCTGGTAGCCCTGAATCAGGACTACTCGAATGCTGACCCCGCACAGATGTATCGCACATTGGTAAACGATACTATATATGTGGGAGAAAATAAACTTCCTGTCTATCTGACAACCATTAACGGCGAGACAAAGTATGTGTTTGAACTCAAAGGTACTGGACTTTGGGGGGGGATCGGGGGCTATCTGGCTCTCGATGCAGACAAGAATACTATCTTCGGTATTAATTTCAACCACGAGAGCGAGACACCGGGGCTGGGCGCAGATATTGTTACAGCCAAGTTCCGCAACCAGTTCAATGGTAAGCACATTCGCAATGCGCAAGGAGAACTATCCTCAGTAGCCGTACTAAAAACAGGTAAGACTGCCGAAAATGGTGCCGAACAAGTAGATGCCCTTTCTGGCGCAACGATCACTTGTACGGGTGTAAGCGACATGCTTTACAACCGCCTCCATGAGTACGAAGCGTTCCTAAACGACGGCACAGCATCCGCTGCCACCGCATCCGGGAAGGCTACCGCCAAACCTGTCACACTCGTGGACGGTGTCGTATTCATGGACGACATCAACTCAATAGATGTCAATGACATCGCCGCTATGGATGTAATCAAGGATATGGATGCTATTCGGCAGATAACAGCCCTGTCCGGTTATAGCGACGAAGAACTGCAGAATGGCGTTATTGCAATCATTACCAGAAAGGAGAAATAGTCCTATGTTATCACAACAAACAAAAGAGGTCTTTCTTGGACCACTCAATAAGAACAACCCTGTAGTTGTACAAATCTTGGGTATCTGCTCTGCGTTAGCCGTTACCGTACAACTCAAGCCGGCTTTGGTTATGGGTATAGCCGTAACTGTCATTGTCGCCCTGTCAAATGTGGTCATAGCACTGATGCGTAAGACCATACCTATGCGTATTCGTATCATCGTACAATTGGTAGTCGTAGCCGCACTCGTTACACTCGTCAGCGAAATCCTAAAAGCATTCGCCTATGACGTGGCAATGCAACTAAGTGTCTATGTCGGACTGATCATCACCAACTGTATCCTGATGGGACGTCTTGAGGCATTCGCTATGACCAACAATGTCAAAGATTCACTCTTGGATGGACTTGGAAACGGATTCGGCTATGCTGTCATCTTGGTCATAGTTGCCTTCATACGTGAGTTACTCGGCTCAGGTACACTGCTCGGCTATACCATCATCCCGGAGAGTTGGTACGTTGCCAACGGCGGCGTTTACGAGAACTGCGGTATGATGATGATGCCTGCTATGGCACTGATTCTGGTAGGATGTATCATATGGGCACACCGCTCAATAAATAAGGAGGAGAAGTAATGGAACACGCATTTAGTTTATTCATCCGCTCGATATTTGCGGACAACATGATTTTCGCATACTTCTTGGGTATGTGCTCGTATTTGGCAGTATCAAAAGATGTCAAGACAAGTGCCGGCTTAGGAGTAGCAGTGACCTTCGTACAGGTGCTCACGCTGCCGGTTAACTATCTGCTGCAAGTATATGTACTTGACCCGCTGGGACTTGGCTACCTGTCCTTTATACTCTTCATCGCCGTCATTGCTGCCATCACACAACTCGTGGAGATGATTGTGGAGAAGTACTCTCCATCGCTCTATTCCTCGCTGGGTATCTTCCTGCCGCTGATAGCAGTGAACTGCGCTATCATGGGTGGTTCATTGTTCATGCAACAGCGAATCCTGCTTGACCCCGCTAACACAAAGGCTATCGCTAATCTCGGTGATGCTTTCGCCTTTGCAATAGGCTCAGGTCTGGGATGGATGCTCGCTATCGTCTGCATGGCAGGCATACGCGAGAAACTCGAGTACAGCGATATCCCAAAACCTCTGCAAGGTATGGGTATTATCTTCATCACTGCAGGACTTATGGCAATGGCGTTCATGTGCTTCTCAGGTCTTAACATCTAATCTTGTAAGCAACTACGACAATGAATATAACAGCGATTTTAATTGCAGTAGGCGTCTTTTTGGCGGTGATACTGCTACTGGTAATCATCTTGCTTGTGGCTAAGAAATACTTGGTCGCTTCCGGCAATGTGAAGATTACTATCAACGGTGACAAAGAGTACAGCGTTCCTGCTGGAGGCACACTCCTCTCCACACTCGGCGAAGCAGGTGTACACCTGCCCTCCGCTTGCGGTGGCAAGGGATCGTGCGGACAATGTAAGTGCCAGGTTCTCAAGGGGGGCGGAGAAATACTGCCTACCGAAACGGTGCATTTCAACCGCAAACAGCAGAAAGAACACTGGCGTCTCGGTTGCCAAGTGAAAGTGAAAGAGGACATGCAGTTGAAAGTCAGCGAGTCAATACTCGGAGTAAAAGAATGGGAATGTACCGTCATCTCCAACAAGAACGTCGCTACTTTCATCAAGGAGTTCAAAGTGGCACTGCCCAAGGGAGAACATATGGACTTCATACCGGGTTCGTATGCGCAGATTAATATCCCTGCTTACGACATCCACTACAAGAACTTCGACCGATCGCTGATAGGAGACCTCTATGTTCCTTCATGGGAGAAGTTCGGTCTATTCAACCTGCATCAGATAAACACCGAGCCTACCGTTCGTGCATACTCCATGGCTAACTATCCTGACGAAGGAGATATCATCACACTGACAGTACGTATCGCTACGCCACCTTTCAAACCGAAAGAACAATGTCCTAACGGACCTGAGTTCCAAGATGTGCCTTGTGGGATAGCATCCACCTACATCTTCTCGCTCAAACCAGGTGACAAAGTTATTATGTCCGGCCCTTACGGGGAGTTCCATCCGGTCTTCGACAGCAAACGCGAGATGATTTGGGTCGGCGGAGGTGCTGGTATGGCTCCGCTTCGTGCACAAATCATGCACATGCTCAAAACACTCAACACACGTGACCGTGAAATGCATTACTTCTACGGAGCACGAGCAATCGATGAGGTATTCTTCATGGAGGACTTCCTCGAGTTGGAGAAGGAGTTCCCAAACTTCCACTTCCATCTCGCTCTCGACCGTCCAGACCCGAAAGCAGATGCACTCGGCGTGAGATATACTCCTGGATTCATCGCCCCTGTCATGGGAGACACCTATCTCAAACAGCATGAAGACCCTGAGGATGTGGAATACTACCTCTGCGGACCTCCAATGATGGCAAAGACTGTGCTTGACCTTCTCCACTCGTTGGGTGTTGAGGACGACATGATCCGCTTTGATAACTTCGGCTGATAAGAATACCTGCCGGATATATACAAAACAGGCCCCATAGTTAATTATGAAGCCTGTTTTTGTTTTTCGTACATGCAGCATAATAAGTCCTGGTTCTGTACTCTTTACTCGTTATTATCCCTCCTTTATCGAACTTAATCGGACTTTATCGACACGAAACTACACAAAACGGACAACATCATGCTAACGTGTTGTATCTTTGCACCCGATTTCAAATAGACAGTAGCAGAACGATTGTCATGGCATAGGTACTCTGACTATTGACAGTACATAAGAAGGTTGATGACATTTTATCTGTGAAAATGAAGTGGTATATTTGGTTGTGTTATAGAAAAGCAGTACTTTTGCAGAGTGAAAGGGAAAGCAATGTACAAAATGTCAGTATAGTGCACTTGGCGGTTATCGCACCTGCAACGGAAAGTGACGTATTTGAGCATTCGATTGAAGTAGTATACACAAGAAAAAGTGTTGGATGCCACATAAGAAAGAACCACTACCATGAAATAATAAATATAATAGATTGCGTATGAAAATCTCAAAAAGAATCGGTGCCTTAGAGGAGTCCCAAAGCCTTCAGATGGCTGCTCGTTGTCAACAACTACGTGCAGAAGGTGTGGATGTTATTAGTATGTCACTGGGAGAACCCGACTTCGCAGCTCCGCAGCATGTCAAAGAGGCTGCTAAACGTGCCGTTGATGAGGACTATTCACACTATGGTCCAACACCAGGATTCCCCGGCTTGCGCCAGGCGATTGTTGATACCTTGAATAAAGATTTAACACCCAATGGTGTGCGTCCATACGACGCAAGCGAGGTTATTGTGTCGGTTGGTGCTAAACAAGCGATATGTAATGCAATTCAGGCTTTGATAGATCCCGGAGATGAAGTGATACTTCCCACTCCATGTTGGGTTAGTTACGTAGAAATGGTGAAGTTGGCAGAGGGGAAAAGCGTGCTGGTAAAGACGACGATGGAGAATAATTATTGTCTGACTCAGGAACAGTTAGAGGCCGCTATCACCCCTGAAACCCGCTTGCTGTTAATTTGTACTCCTAACAATCCAACGGGCTCTGTCTATACTCATGAACAATTGGTGGGAATAGTCAATGTGTTGAAACGTCATCCTGAAATTACTGTTTTGTCCGATGAGATATATGCTCATATCCAATACACAGGTAAGCATGAAGGTTTTGGACAGTTCCCTGAGATACAAGACCGTATCGTTATCATCAATGGCGTGAGCAAGGCTTATGCTATGACCGGATATCGAATAGGTTGGATGGCTTGCCATGACAAAAACCTGATAGGTGCTTGTAAACGTCTGCAAGGGCAAATGATAACGTGTGCCACCACTATCGCTCAAAAAGCCGCTGAGGCTGCATATACAGGACAACAGGAGTGTGTGGCAGAGATGCGTGAAGCATTCCGCAGGCGTCGCGATTTAATAGTAAAATTAGCCAAAGAGATCCCTGACCTGAAGATAGTAGAACCACAAGGCGCATTCTATCTATTCCCTGATGTCTCTGCCTGTTTCGGTAAACAATATAATGGGCAGACAATACATAACGCAAACGAGTTGGTAGATTACCTGTTGAATGAAGCACATGTAGCCTGTGTGTCGGGTAGTGCTTTTGGTGAAGATAATTGTATTCGTTTCTCGTATGCAACTAACGAGGAGAAGATAACAGAGGCTATGCATCGGGTTAAAGAAGCATTGGCTAAATTATACTAACCACATACAATGCGGTCATAATAATAGACGCAGCCCTCATCACCAGGACTGCGTCTGTGTTATCCTAAGAGACACTCTGTTCAAATGAGCCTCTTTACCCAGTTGAATAAACGGTAGGGCATATAGCGGAATGGCATGTCTATCCATGTGGGAGTTTTAACTACAGCGCGCTGGTGTGAGAATGCGAGAAGACTTTTCTTGCCATGATAAGCACCCATCCCAGAGTTGCCAACTCCTCCAAAAGGAAGATGGTCGTTGACAATGTGCATGATCGTATCGTTGATACACGTACCTCCTGCAGATGTATGCCTAAGTACATACTGACTCTGCTTCCCAAAATAGTATAGTGCCAATGGCTTCTCTCGCTGTGTGATGAAAGATGTAACTTCAGTTATACTACTGAACACAAGTACAGGAAATATAGGTCCAAATATCTCTTCTTGCATCACAGGAGCATCCACACTGACATCGGTTAGTATGGTTGGCTCTATATAGCGTTCTGTGACATCGTAGTGACCTCCATAAGCAATACGTCCATCATCGAAATAGTGTATCAATCGGTCAAAAGCTTTATCACTGACTATACGCACATAGTGCTTGGTTCGCTTGGGATCGTCCCCTAATAGATGCTGAAACTCTTGCGCTAATAACGCAAGGAAAGTATCTTTGACATCGTCGTGTACCATAAGGTAATCAGGGGCAATACAGGTCTGTCCTGCATTCAGCACTTTCCCCCATGCTACACGTTTGGCAGCAATGGCAAGATCCGCATCTCTATCAACAATACATGGACTCTTTCCTCCTAATTCCAATATCACGGGGGTCAGATGGTTAGCCGCAGCTGCCATCACTTGTTTACCAAGCACCGGACTACCGGTAAAGAAAATAATATCCCATCGCTCAGCCAATAGCAATTGGTTTACATCTCTATGTCCCTCAACAATAGCGATGTATCGTTCGGGGAATGTTTGACGTATCATCTCTGCTAACACGTGTGATACATGGGGTACATACGGCGATGGCTTGAGTACGATAGTACAGCCTGCTGCTATAGCACCTACTAAAGGGTTGAGTAGGAGTTGAACAGGGTAGTTCCATGGGGCAATGATAAGTGCTGACCCTAATGGTTCCGTGATAATCTTGCTCCGAGCAGGCATAATACCAATCGGCGAAGCCTTGTGAATAGGTCTTAACCAACGATAAAGATTACGTATATGGCTGCGCAACTCCCGATATACGATACTAAATTCGGTAAGATATGCCTCCTCATATGACTTATGCAGGTCTTGCCATAACGCATCTGCAAGCGGCTGCTCGTATTTACGCAATGCTTGCAGTAACATCTGCAGATGCACACGACGCTGTTTAATGTCTAATGTGTTACCTTGTGCAAAGTATTTATGATGGCTGGTCAGTATACGACTGACATCCGATTGTGTTACAGTGTACATGCTTTTGTGTGCTGTGTGAAGGTATGATTATGTATTTATAAGTACGCAAATCCTTTCTGACTTACGCCCTGTGAAGTTATCCATTACACTCAGTACGCCAAAAATTATGCCAAATACTAAGTCACACGAACTTGTCATTCAGAACATCATTTATAGAGCAAAGATTGAGCATCCTTTTATATTTGGCTTGGTTTTTGTAGCAATTCTGCTAAACATAATGGCTTATGGTAGAGAATAGACGTGATCAAATCTTGCTCAAGGCGTTGGAACTGTACATGATAGATGGATATGCAAATGTATCTATCACAGATTTGCAGTCCGCTTTGAATATGGGACGCGGTACGATGTACTATTATTTCAAAGATAAAGATGAATTGTTTGAAGAGGTGGTAAATACCTTCTTGTTAGTACCTAAACAACAATCTTTGAGCCGTGTCTCGCATAACGTTCTGCTTCCGCAGATGATAGAGACAATGCTAGGGTATCTAAATAAGTTGCATGAGTTCTTGGACTTATTGGAGAATAGAAATATCAATACCTCCAATGTCGTAACGATGATGTACACGGCATATAGTCGTTTCCCCGACCTGTATAAGAAAGCACGTCGATTGTATGAACAGGAGTTGAACTTGTGGGTGGATGCGTTAAAAAACAGTATGCGAGCAGGGGATATACGTGGTAATGTGCCTATTGATACAATTGCTCATATGTTCCTCCATATCAAGGATGGTTGGGACCCTGGACGTACGGGTGTGCAAATGGACTTCAGTATTTTCCCCGCTCAATATAACTATTTATATGAACTGATCCGCAAAGAAAAAGTATAGATGGATACCTTCGTAGTACTTGTCTAATGCTAATCATACGTAACGTTAAGAGATATTTCAAGCAATAAAAAAGTTGTTTTTGAACACACGTTCGAAAGATGTATGCTACCTTTGCAGCCGTAATTGAAAACATAATAAATTATGGAACTAAAGCATTACTTAGAATATCTGGAGCATACTGTTGTAAATCGTTGGTCAGAATTAGCGTTGAAGGATCTGGATGGTACCTCTTCTTATACGTATGGTGAATTAGCTGCCAAGATTGCTTATATGCATGCTACGTTTCGTAGTATGGGAATTCAGCCGGGTGATAAAATCGCACTATGCGGTCGCAATTGTGCCAACTGGGGCGTTACATTTCTGGCAATAGAGGCTTACAAGGCTGTCGCTGTAAGTATATTGCCGGACTTTACGGGAGAAGGTATTCACAACTTGGTGAATCACTCGGACGCTCGTCTTCTGTACGTAGGACCGAATGTCCGTAAAAAAATTGATGCCAAAGAGATGCCTAACCTGTTGGGTGTGGTATTTATGGATGATTTCTCTTTACTTAGTGCAGCGGATAAGAATGTGGAGAAAGACTATGCAAAGGCAGACGAGGTATTCAAGAAAGAATATCCCAAGGGTTTTTCTGTAAAGGATGTCCATTATCCAACGGATAACTTGAATGAGTTGGCACTGATTAACTATACATCGGGCACCACTTCATCACCGAAAGGAGTGATGTTGAGCCACCTGAATTTGAGCGGTAACGTAGATTTTGCTTTGAAACGTATTCCTCACCAGTCAGGAGATGCCGTGTTGTCGATGTTACCTATCGCACACATGTTTGGACTGATGTTCGAGTTCTTGTATCAGGTATGTGACGGAGCACAAGTCTATTTCTTAACGAAGGCACCAACCCCCACAACCCTGATGAAAGCGTTTGCCGACGTTCATCCATTTATGATACTTACAGTACCTCTCGTGATAGAAAAACTAATACGAAAGGGTGTTCTACCGGTTATCAACAAACCTGTTGTAAGAACGTTATGGAAGACGCCTTATATCAATACATTACTACATAAGAAAGTCAATGACAAACTCATGACCACTTTCGGAGGAAAGTTGCGCTACTTGATTATAGGAGGGGCAGCACTGAACGAAGAGGTCGAAAAATGTATGCGTGATATGCACTTCATTTATTGTGTAGGGTATGGCATGACAGAGTGCGCTCCGCTGATATCTTATGAAGACTGGTTCCGATATGCATACCGTTCGTGTGGAAAGGCAATAGTAGGTATGGATATGCGTATAGACTCCACTGACCCAATGAACAAAGAGGGGGAGTTACAAGTGAAAGGTGTAAATGTGATGATGGGCTATTATAAGAACGAAGAGGCGACAAAGGCTGTGTTTACTAAGGATGGTTGGATGCGTACAGGCGATCTAGGTATCATAGACAAGGATGGAAATTTATTCCTTCGTGGGCGGTGCAAGAATATGTTATTAGGTCCCAGTGGGCAAAACATATACCCGGAAGAGATAGAAGATAAGTTAAATAGTCAACCCTATGTTCTGGAATCGGTATTGGTGGAGCGTAATGGTAAGTTAGTGGCGTTAGTATTCCCGGATACGGCAGCAGCCAACAAGCAGTCAAAAGGATTACTAGAGTTAATGGAGCAGAATCGTCAACGATTGAATAAGTCCCTTCCTCAATATAGCCAGGTCACATCAATAGAACTGGTTGAGAAAGAGTTTGAGAAGACACCTAAACGTAGCATCAAAAGGTTCATGTATAAGTAGTTATTAAATTGCTAACTCAGGGGGGATCACCTTTTATCCCACCGGAGTTGTGCATGGTATAGTAAGAGACTGTCTGACATCCGTCAAACAGCCTCTTGCTATACCATCGAACTTCATACAATAAGCAACACTTTTCCCCCTTCAAAAAAACAGCAGCACATGTGCTAATCTTGAGCAGAAAATAAGCCGTACTTGAGCCGAAACAAAACCGCACAATTTAGACGCTGTCTTTACTCCGTACTCTTTATTCCTTACACCTCTTCCCTTGCCCTAATAGTGATTTGACAAACTCCTCTCGGTTAAAGACTTGCAAGTCCTCCATTCTCTCTCCTAATCCGATGTATCGTACAGGAATCTTAAACTGGTCACTGATACCAATGACTACTCCACCTTTGGCAGTACCGTCTAATTTAGTGATAACCAATGATGATACCTGTGTGGCCTTCGTAAATTGCTTAGCCTGTTCGAAGGCGTTCTGCCCGGTGCTACCGTCAAGTACTAACATAACATCATGCGGAGCATCGGGGACAATCTTCTGCATGACATTTTTGATTTTAGTCAGTTCGTTCATCAAGTTGACTTTATTATGCAACCTCCCTGCAGTGTCAATAAGCACTACATCGGCATCATTGGCTTTGGCACTGGCGAGTGTGTCGTATGCGACAGATGCAGGGTCTGACCCTTGCTGTTGTTTGATAACTGGCACACCAACTCGTTCCCCCCATATTGACAGTTGCTCAACGGCTGCTGCACGGAAAGTATCCGCCGCCCCAAGATAAACCTTTTTCCCTGCCGCTTTATACTGATATGCAAGTTTCCCGATAGTGGTTGTTTTGCCAACACCATTGACACCGACCACCATGATAACATAGGGCTTGTTTGGTAGGTTAGCACTGAACTCCTCCACTTGGGTAGTATTGTTCTCTGCCAGCAGAGTAGCAACTTCTTGCACAAGTATCTGATTAAGCTCTGTTGTACCTACATATTTGTCGCGTTTGACACGTTCCTGTATCCGTTCTATAATACGCAGTGTGGTATCTACTCCCACATCAGAAGTGATAAGTGCTTCCTCTAAATCATCTAAGACATCGTCATCTACTGTTGTCTTACCAGCAATGGCACGCCCTATTTTCCCGAGTACAGACTCCTTGCTCTTCTCTAACCCCTTATCTAAGGTTTCCTTCTTCTCTTTTCCGAATAGTCCTAAAAAAGCCATATAATGTAGTGATGCTTATTGGATAAATAACTTATGTCGTCTCTCGATTCTTATGGTGCCATTCTCCATCTACAACTTGCTGCGCAAAGTGCCAAATCCCTTTTCGTTCGAAGTGTGACCACTGACCGATGTGTGTCATGACTGAGTAGATTCGATTCTTCCTTTTCATACATGTTCTCATCCATGCGTAGAATACAAATGTAGAGAGTACACCAGCCACAATGACAATGTATAGTTGTACATCTATACCTGCGCCTGCAAGATAACTCAGCCACCATATCAAGACAATAAGAAAATTGGTGCATAAGATCATCATCGCTGTCCCTATATGTGAAAAACCGAAATCAATATATAGGTGGTGTAAGTGAGTCTTATCTGGTTGGAAAGGAGATGTACCTCGCATAATACGCGCTAACATGACACGTATGGTATCAAATATAGGGATACATAAAACAGCTAAACAAAAGGCGACAAGCCCTACTCCTTTTTGCTGCAGAACAGCGGTCGGTGCTCCTGATGACAAAATATGGAACACACAGCAACTCATGACTGTTCCCAACATAAGTGTCCCACCGTCACCAACATACATCTTTGTCTTCTGCCCAAAAGCATTGTGACAGTAGAATGGTATGATACTCCCCGCACATGTGAATGTGAAACATGCAAAATCATATTCGCCGATATAGATGAAAAGAATACCAAAAATAGTACATGCCATAATACTAAAACCGGATGAGTATCCGTCAACTCCATCAATGAGATTGATGCTGTTGATGATCCCTATACCTGCTATGATACTGAGTGGTACACTAATGTATGGCGGGAGAGCATTGATACCCCATAATCCCTGAAAAGAATCAACCATTGAATGGCTTATCCATATATACAACCCGACAAGAGTGATTTCTATGATAAATCGTATGCCTACAGATAGGTTGTAGATGTCATCTATTACTCCGATGAGTAGCATAATAGCCATAAATGTGAAAATAGATGCTAAAGCATTCCATTCAAAGTATGCCGTTGTGATAAGAATAGGTACAGCCATCCCTATGGCAACAGCAACTCCACCAAGTACTGGAATAGGATAACGTTGTAATTTCCGCGCATCGGGGTTATCTACAATATGGTGTTTTTGAGCAAAGCGGAAAACGATAGGGTAGATAACCCAAGTCAAAGTAAATGCTATAAATATACAGATCAGTATGATTATTATAGTTAACATTGCAAATGATTTATCCTGTTATTTACAGCCGTCACAACCATTATGGCAATCGTTACACCCACTTTCGCATCCTCCACAACACCCTTTGTGATGTAACGCTTTTAATTCACCTGCAGTGACATCCCGAAGGTCCAATACTGTGCCAACAAAGTGTAGGTTTTCACCGGCTAATGGATGGTTTAAGTCAATAACTACATGCGTAGGATTTACTTCGATCACTTGTGCATTAACTATTTCTCCATCTACTGTATTCATAGGCACGATATTGCCAACATACACACGCTCGGAGTCGAACTCACCATCTCCGTTGTAGAACAAGGTCTTGTCTAACGTACGCACACCGTCGGCATCATATTCACCATACGCATCTGTATAAGCAATACGGAAATCAAAATGATCTCCTTTACGTAAACCTGCCATTTGTGCTTCAAAGGCAGGTAACATCATACCCTGACCATGACAATATATTAATGGATGTTCTGTAGTGGCACGTTCAAACACTTCTTCTTGACAATTCTCGTCACTCACGTACAACTCATACTGAATAGTTACTACTTTATTATCTTCAATCATAATCTTATATAAAATATGCTTGGTTAATTATTGATACCAATCTAAACACAGGAGCATTCAGTCAAAACTCCCAACCCGCAAAGGTACTTCTTTTCTCTTCAACACACAAGTATATGACATTGTTTTTTTTACCACCAGTCTATATGCTTCCCTGTATTATCTGCACTACTCTTGTCATATTTGAGATCAGACAACATACTTGCATTGACGCCTATATGGAAAGTGTAGTTCTTGTAGGGTCCAAATGGTACAAATGACGCACTCATCGTCCAACAATGTAGATCTCTCGTAACATTGATGCTCGAGTATGCTAACTTCTTGGCGTTGATATCATAACTAAAAGTTGTACTGGCTTTCCACCCCTTGCCCAATCCTAATGATGCGGAGAACTGGAGATTGTGACGGAACTCCATCTTGTAGTAGTTGCGCCTTTCATCCCATTCAGAACCTGCACCATAGCGGAGAGTGTAAGTTACACTGAGACTCCATGGTATCTCTGCAAAAAGATAACCATCGTCTGTCACCTTGACCCCTTCTTTCTTCTTTTTAGAGTTCTGTGTGCTATTCAATGTGTTAGATTCTGATTGGCTATCTTGCTCATTCTGCTCTGTACCGCTATTGTCTCCGGCAGAATCTTTGCTATCACGGTTAAACCATCCTTTTACCACCTGATTGTTGAACGTGTAACTAAAACTGGTATGAGTACCTAAGAAATGTGGGAAACGCCCATGGTTCCAATATAGTTGGTTGCAACGTACGTGCGAACCGCTGGCTGTGGTAGTGTACATGTAAGGGTCAAAGTCCCCATCGAGGTTGATGGTGTAGTTGACTTTCGGAATCTTGATACGCAGGGATACATGAAAATTACTCCAGTTCATAGAGTCAGCGATGAAGTTGTAACCCCCGTTGATGCTGAACTTATCTATCAGACTGATAACTTTATACGGCTCTTTTCCTGTCGTGTCTTTGTCGTTGCGTACCTTCATCTCAAGGTTGTTGTCGAGCCCAAAGTTCAACGTGGCGGAACTGCCCTGCCCCGGTCCTTCTTTGAAGCGGCAGTACTGCTTGGTCTCGTAAATCTTATTGCCATACTCGTCTAACTTCGGAACGACGTTTCCTGCGGCATCAGTGGTCGTGATAAGTTGGTCGTAAGTGCCGTAGAAACCACCATAGCGCGGTGCCCAATATGACTTGCCGAAATCGGGGTGGTAACTGATACTGAGTGTCGGCGTCAGCACATGGCGAAACCGGTCCACCTTATCGCCGAACCACTTGCGGTAGGGGATGTAGAAACCATATAGTTTGGTGGAGAAACTCATACTGGCACTGAAGTCATAGACATTGTAGAACCCCATAGTAGTATCGCTCTGTAGACGGTTCTCCTCCTCATTCCACGACCTGTCTACACGACTGAAGAACATACGATCGTTGAAACTGATAGACGGTGTGATGCTCAGATACTTGAACGCCATAAAGGAGGCTGACGAACTCAACTGGTGCTTCAAACGGTAGTCCCAATCGCGCAGGTAGTTCGAATGAAAGAAATAATTCTCTTTACATGTGATAGAGTTAGAAAATGACCCGTTATACTTCAAGTTTATCTTCTCATACCATTTCTCTTTACCTACGGGATTCTTTCGCTTGAAGGGGTAGATAGTACTCATATTTACCGTGATATTCGGCGCATTGAACGTGAGTGTGGAGTCTTTGGTGCGCTGACTGAGACTCATCGTGGCACTGATGTTCCATGGACTGTCAGGAAAACGTTGTGTGTAACTGATACTACTGGACGTGGTGTTCTCCGAGTTCGCTTGTACATTGTAGTAACTATTGATATTACTCCTGTTGTAACCACTCGTCTTAAAGTTCACACTCGCAGAGAAGTTGTTGTAGGGATTGGCTTTCGCATCCTGTGTATGAGTCCACTGCACACTCAGATTCTTGGCAACATTGTAGTTTGGAAGATCCTTATCCCCGGTCACATCCCAACGATAATTAATGCTGACATTTCCGCGGAACTTATATCGCTTGACATATTTCGTAGCCGCTGATACTGCCCACGTGCCCCGTGTGTAGATATCACCTTTTATCTCCAAGTCCATATAGTCGTTAAGTGCAAAATAATAACCCAAACCGGAGAGGTACAATCCTCTATTGTAATCATCTCCAAAATTAGGCATGATTAGACCGCTGGAATACTTGTTCGTAAAGGGGAAAAAACCAAAAGGAATAGCCAAAGGCAATGGAACCTCACCTACAACAAGATAGGCAGGACCTGTAGCGATGTAATTACCGGGTTTTACTTTGGCTTTGGTCATCCGCAGATAGAAATGTGGGTGGTCGTGTTCATCGCACGTCGTGTATTTCCCTCCCGCCATCATCAAAACATCATCGCCTACCTTCTTAGTCCTATCGGCAACAATATAACCCTCTCCTTGTTCGGTTACAACATGGCGGATGAAGCCTTTTTGAGTCTTTAGATTGTAGGTTATCTCATTAGATTCGTAACTGTCATTCCCATCTTTGAACACAGGTTTGCCAACCCATTCGTTCTCTATCGTGTCCAAAACGCCACTTGCGAACAACGTACTGCTATCCATCTGTACACGTATGTAATTAGCAGTCAGTTCCATTGTCTTATACTTCAGAACTCCAGAACCGTACATATGTGCCATACCGTTACCCATTATAACCATCGAATCCTTGGAGTTGTACTCCACATTGGCATCGATAGTTTGTTGCTTGGTGGGGACAGTGTCCTTTGCAGAGAGAGACTTTTCAATGGATCCGGATTGACCAATAGAGTGGGGGACTATACCATTATCGGAGACTATAGTATTGTGCGTAAGTGTATCTTTGGACTCAGTATAAGGTATCAACGCTTCCGTCGCTGGCGAGATACTATCTCCAACAACTTGTGCCATGACCGATGATACCTGCCACAGCATACCACATAATATGATGAGTCTCACATGATGCTTCACACGCATGTGTGCACACTAACGCATAATAACCTGCAAAGATACGATAAATCCTACACATACACAAATTGACTTTTGAATGTCACCCCTGTTATTGGGTTGAAACTATGCCTACATCAGCCCGTTCCTACCCTCAGGTGTTATAAATCATATGGGCGGAGCGCTTATAATAATAGATTGTGGATAGGGTCCTATGTCTTGTCCTTTTGCTGCTTGGTCTATGTGTGTGCGGGGGTATGTCGCTGTTATGCCTGAATTTTATTTAGGACAATAGCAATACTACTTGTACATATCGCAAAAAAACAGTACCTTTGCAGCCTAAAAACGGATAGTACTATAAGATGAAAGAGCGTATTCAGTCATTACTGCAGCAGGTGCAGTCAATGCAAGCCAACAGTATCGAGGAGTTGGAAACATTGCGTATCAAGTATATATCAAAGAAAGGGGAAATAACGGAGTTGTTCAATGAGTTCCGTTCTGTACCTAAGGAGGAGAAAGCCTCTATCGGACAACCCCTTAATCAGTTGAGACAACTGGCAGAAGCACGTATCAACGAACTACGCGAGCATTTAGAAACTCATGTGCAGTCTGCCCCTTCATGTGCTGCCGACTTAACGCGGACACCTGACCCTATAGACATAGGGACACGCCATCCGCTTTCGCTCGTGAGAGAACAGATATTAGAGATATTCTCGCGACTTGGCTTCACCGTCGCAGAAGGACCTGAGGTCGAAGATGATAACCATGTGTTCTCTCTCTTGAATTTCGCACCTGAACATCCCGCACGTGATATGCAGGATACATTCTTTATTGAGAAACAACCCGGTCTGCAGTCTCCGCACGATATCTTGTTACGTACGCATACCAGTAGCGTGCAGACGCGTACGATGTTATCACAAAAGCCTCCTATTCGTGTGCTGTGCCCGGGACGTGTCTATCGAAATGAAGCCATATCTGCACGAGCACACTGTTTCTTCCACCAAGTAGAAGGACTGTATATAGACAAAAGTGTTAGTTTTGCCGATCTGCGGGAAGTCCTCTTATACTTTGCAAAAGAGATGTTTGGCTCTGATACACAGATACGTTTACGACCATCGTACTTCCCTTTCACCGAACCTTCAGCAGAGATGGATATCTCATGTGATATATGCGGAGGTAAAGGATGTGCTTTTTGTAAGGGAACAGGATGGGTCGAGATACTCGGCTGCGGCATGGTTGACCCTAACGTGTTAGAAGCATGTGGCATCGATTCAACCGTCTATTCCGGCTATGCATTTGGACTTGGCGTAGAACGTATCACGAACTTGAAGTTCCGAGTTAAAGACCTGCGCCTCTTCTCTGAGAACGATGTGCGATTCTTACAGCAGTTCCGGAGTTGCTGAAAGATACATATCTAAGAAGATACAGAGTATATAGGTATGATGTTTTTTTGAGAAGAACATTTGTACATTCTGAAAAATAGTACTACCTTTGCACGCCAATTGCGGAGATATCAATGACAGAGCAGAACGCATATATCCTTCAACTTGACACATTAGAGTTGGGAGAACATCATTATAACTTTGTATTCGATGGTGCTTTCTTCAGAACTGTTGAGAAATCGGAGGTGTTAGGGGGGGACGTTACTGTCGAAGCGTCTCTTAACTTGCGCAAGACGAGTTTTGACTTGCGCTTGAACGTGTCCGGTAACGTACAGGTCACATGCGATAGGTGCCTTGAACCTGTGGATGTACCTGTAGAGGTTGAGGAAACAGAGTGGGAATGGGACGAGGAACCCAAAGAGATAGATCTAACGTGGTTGGCTTATGAATTGATAATTGTGAACCTCCCTCTGGTGCATAGTCACCAAACTGGTGGTTGCGACCCTCACATGGCTGCACTTCTCCAAGACCACCTTTGTACATCAGAGGAAGATGACCAAATAACCAAAGAGGACATAGATGTGTAGGTCGTTCTGCGTGGCTTACTATTATGGAAAAGTTGGTTTATATAACTCAAAAACAAACAAAAACTAAATAACTTAAGCAATATGGCACATCCTAAACGAAGACAATCGCACACAAGACAAGCGAAACGTCGTACCCATGACGTGGCTAAAATGCCCGCTTTGGCTCTCTGCCCAAACTGTGGTGCACACTACATTTACCACACTATCTGCCCATCATGCGGATATTATCGCGGTAAATTGGCTATTGAGAAAGCAGCAGAAGCCTGACAATGAGCGATTGTAGCATGGAGTGTCGAGAGACACACCTGCTGACTTGAACAGTAGATATAGGCTCTGAGCATGAGACTCGGAGCCTATATTCAAAACCAACCGAGACCTTTGCGTGAAAAATAAAAACATGAGAACAATTAAATAGAATACTTCTAACTAATCCAAGCAACTATGTTTGAACAAAACAAAGACACCCAACGCCAGGGTAGCTATCATCAGGATGAGAATCCCCGTGAGCAAGAAGGCGCAGTGATAAATGCTAATGGAGCATCTTCAAGACCAACTTTTAACCCAAATCGACAACCCGGAACGCCTCGTCAGCGTCAGCGCTTCACCAGACCAGGAACGGGACGCGTAGAAAGAGTTGACCCTCGTCAACGACAGATGAACGATAGGGACCCATTTGATGCCGGAGTACGTAATACCTACAACCCTAACTATCGTCCTGCTTACGGAGAACACAGGACATCGTTTAGACCGAATAGCGGTGCACAACGCCCATATCGTGATAATGTAGAGGGAGATGGACAACGCTCCTTCAGACCACATCCAAAACACAATCCAAACGTGTACTCCCAACGCAAACGCCAAGAGTACATAAAAAACTATGAAGATCCAACCAAACCTATTCGACTGAATAAGTATCTTGCCAATGCGGGTATATGCTCTCGTAGAGAGGCGGACGACTTCATACAGGCAGGTGTCATCACAGTCAATGGCGAAGTAGTGGATAATCTGGGAGCCAAAGTGCTGCCAACGGATAAGGTGATGTTCCATAATCAACCTGTACGTCGCGAGCGGAAGGTGTATATATTGCTCAATAAACCTAAGAACACCGTTACCACCACGGACGATCCTGAGGAACGGCATACGGTCATCGATATCGTTCGTAACGCGTGTGCAGAACGTATCTATCCTGTTGGCCGCCTTGACCGTAACACAACAGGTGTACTGCTCCTTACCAACGATGGAGACCTCGCTGCTAAACTGACACATCCTAAGTTCGGAAAGAAAAAGATCTATGCACTCTCACTTGACCGCGAGATAGAGGAAGCAGATGAGGCTATCGTGCGTGCCGGCGTCGAGATAGATGGAGAAACAGTGGTGCCGGACGCTCTCGAGTTCCCCAAAGATGATAGAAAACATCTCGGTATCGAGATACACTCCGGGCAGAACCGTGTCGTACGACGTATATTCGAGAAAGTGGGATACAGAGTGACCAAACTGGATCGCGTGTCTTTTGCAGGCATCACCAAAAAGAATGTTGCACGAGGAAAATACCGTTTCCTCACAGCAAAAGAAGTAGCAATGCTCCAGATGGGCGCATTCGAATAGAAACAACGTAAAAAACTAACGCATCGTGTAGATAACTCCACCATCCCCCCTAAAGGGGGACTGATGTGGTCTAACTATATATTTTATGAAAAAGTCCACTCTAATCATCGCTGCACTGCTGACGTGCATGTCCCTTGCAGCCGAAACTATCCCTGCCACCGACACGCGTATAACCGTCATCGGACGTACCGCCGTACAGAACACATCGATCGCGTTCGACTGGACAGCGACGACACTCCGTATCGCCTACGCAGGCAAGAACCTGACTATGCGCGTGTCTGACACCGGACGCAACTATTTCAATGTGTGGGTTGACTGCCCTACATCGGACACACCCGACTATATTATTGCCACACAAGGTACCGACACCGTCATCACAATAGTGCCGGCCGACAGCCCAGTCAACAAGACTCGCCGTGGCATCCATGAGGTAACCATTCAGAAACGCAATGAAGGAGAGCAGGGTATCACCACTATCCACGAGTTCACAGCAGACCGTTTCCTATCCGCCACACCTCTCTTGGAACGCCAACTGGAGTTCATAGGCGATAGTTACACATGCGGCTACGGTGCTGAGAACAGCATTAAGAGCGACCCCTTCAAACCCGAAACCGAGAACGCCTCGAAGACCTATGCGGCTATCGTAGCACGCTATTTCGGTGCAGACTATATCTCTATCGCACACTCGGGTATGGGAATAGCACGTAACTATAACTCTAAGTACCCCGACTGGTTGATGCCCGACCGTTATCTGCAGATCTTCGACATGGACTCTACGCAAGCCACACGCTGGAACACTGCACGACTCGACTTTCATCCGGCGATGACTATCATCTATCTCGGAGCGAACGACTTCTCCACCGCCATGCAACCGCAGTATATCCCGTTCCGCGATAACTACTACCGCCTGCTACGGGAGATAAAAGCCAACTACGGCGAGGAACATCCTATACTCTGCATGACAACCAAGAAACATGAATACCTGTTCAACTATGTCCGCGACATCGTTAACAACTGCGGCATGAAAAATGTCTATTATCTCGGTTTCTGCCCTGCATTGCATAACGATGACAACGAACTCGGAGCATCATACCACCCTAACTATGCCGCTCACCGGAAGATAGCGTATTCTGTCATACCTTACATCTCTACAATCACAGGCTGGGAGATGCAGGATACCCCTATCAAGTAATCAACCTGTCCAATCCTACCCACAGGCACTGCAGCCTGACAATATGTAGTGTACTTTTCAACGTAGTGATATACAAAAGAAAGACCGCCTAACGACACTCGTCGTTAGGCGGTCTTTCTTTTTAGGGTATTACATCATGCCTCCCATACCTCCTTGAGGCATTGCGGGAGCAGGAGTATCCTCTTTAATATCGGTAATCACACACTCGGTCGTCAGGAACATACCTGCTATGCTCGCGGCATTCTCCAAAGCGACTCTCGTTACCTTAGCAGGATCAACGACACCGGCTGCCATTAGGTTCTCGTAAACATCCTTACGGGCATTGTAACCGAAATCACCCTTGCCCGAGCGAACCTTGTCCACAACGACTGCACCTTCCTTACCGGCGTTGGCAACAATCTGACGCAAAGGCTCCTCAATAGCACGACGGATAATCTCTATACCGGTCTGCTCATCCTCGTTCTCCCCTTTCAGACCGTTCAAGGCCTCTTGAGCACGAATATAAGCAACACCACCACCAGGAACAATACCCTCCTCTATAGCGGCACGAGTAGCACTCAAAGCATCATCTACACGGTCTTTCTTCTCTTTCATCTCGACCTCTGAGGCTGCACCCACATTCAACTGAGCCACACCTCCGGCTAACTTGGCAAGACGCTCTTGCAACTTCTCCTTGTCGTAAGTGGACTTGGTAGCCGTGATTTGAGCCTTGATCTGAGCAATACGGGCAGCAATAGCCTCCTTATCACCGGCACCATTGACGATGGTCGTGTTATCCTTGTTGATAGTCACACTCTCTGCCGTGCCTAACATATCCAAGGTAGCACTCTCCAACTTAATACCTTTCTCCTCACTGATAACCGTACCTCCAGTCAAGATGGCAATGTCTTCCAGCATCTCTTTTCTGCGATCACCGAAGCCTGGAGCTTTCACTGCACAGATCTTGAGCTGGGCACGTAAACGGTTAACAACTAACGTAGTTAATGCTTCACTATCCACATCCTCTGCTATAATCAGCAATGGACGACCACTCTGTACAGCAGGCTCTAAAACAGGAAGCAACTCCTTGAGGTTAGAAATCTTCTTATCGTGAATCAAGATATAAGGCTTGTCCATCTCTACCTCCATCGTCTCGGTATTCGTGACAAAGTAAGGACTGATATAACCGCGATCAAACTGCATACCTTGTACCACGTCAATCGTTGTATCCATACCCTTAGCCTCGCCAATGGTAATCACACCGTCCTTGCTGACCTTACGCATAGCATCGGCAATCAACTTACCAATCTCTGCATCATTGTTGGCAGACACAGTAGCCACCTGCTCTATCTTGTCGAAATCATTGCCAACAACCTCACTCTGAGACTTGATGCTCTCGACAACTGCACTAACGGCTTTGTCAATACCACGCTTCAAATCCATAGGATTGGCACCCGCTGTCACGTTCTTTAGACCTACACCAACGATAGCCTGAGCCAAAACAGTAGCCGTCGTTGTACCATCACCGGCCTGATCACCGGTCTTGGAAGCGACCTCCTTAACCAACTGAGCACCTAAGTTCTCGGCTGCATCGGCCAACTCAATCTCTTTGGCAACGGTAACACCGTCCTTAGTGATCTGGGGAGCACCGTATTTCTTGTCGATAATAACATTGCGACCCTTGGGACCAAGAGTCACTTTTACTGCATTGGTTAATTGATCAACACCCTTCTTGAGAGCATCACGTGCCTCAATATTATAGGTTATATTCTTTGCCATAATAATTTAGTTTTAAGCAATTTGTTAGTATTCTGTCTTTCTTTTCTTCTCGTATTATCCTATCACTGCCAATACATCTGTCTGACGCATGATTAGGTATGTATCGTTCTCAAACTCTAACTCAGTGCCGGCATACTTGCCATACAGCACTTGATCGCCTGCCTTCAGCACCATCTCTTCATCTTTGGTGCCTTTGCCGGTTGCAATAACTTCGCCACGTAAGGGCTTCTCTTTCGCACTATCAGGGATAATGATACCGCCAACAGTCTTCTCTTCTGCAGCCACTGGCTTAATCAGCACACGGTCTGCTAATGGTTGAATCTTGTTCATAGTATTTATTGTTTATTAACGTACTTGATTTAGGAATACTTCACATCTATTCCCGCAACCAACAACGCAAACTTCATGCCAAAGAGAATAAAAGGTACAATACGTGCCAATATGTCAGTGTACTATCCACCCGCTATCTCCAATGACGGAACCCTACAAAATCGTATAACTACATAGTGCAGAACTTGAGCAGAACATAAGCCGATCTTGAGCCGAAACAAAACTCCGCATAATCACTACCCAAAAACCCGTATATACAACCCGTACCTGTCAAAAAAAAGAGCGGGAGCCCCATAGACTCCCACTCTGTACGTGACAAAATGTCAGACTGTTACTTAGAACTTATAGCGAACGCCAAGGCTGAGTCCGTATAGACCGCCGAGGTCAAAACCTACCGGGTTACCACTTCCGAAGTAGTCATAGTTACTTACACCTACTTGTGGACGCCAATCTACAGAGAGTTGCAGGGGGAACCAGAAGTCGTACTCGAAACCGATGTGCCCTACAACACCGACGTTCCACCATGTGTAACCACTGTTATTGTAAGGGAACCAAACACTTGTGCCGCCACCGACACCCATGTACCAGTGCCATTCACCCTTGTAACTCCAAGGAAAGGCGGTGTTGAATGGGTCAATCCAGTCGTAAGTCACCTTACCACCTACACCAATACCATAAATCAGAGGCACGTTAACTGCCACATCCAACATATTCTTATCACCAAATCCATGCTGATAAGAAAAACCGAAATCAGGACCAAGATTACCACCAATAGCACGAGGCTGTGCCAACGCTGTTGTTACGCCGAATACGAACATAGCAGCAGCCAAAAAGATACTCCTTTTCATAAAAAACTATATTTATTAAATGATAGATAATTCTAACACTGCAATGATGTTGCGGCAGACGATATGCACACAAGCACCTTAAAGCAACTGCAAAGTTACTACACATTATTGAACCATGCAAATATTTTTACAAATGTACCAACAGAATATCACCTTCTACCACTATTCAACACACACAGTGAAAGCAATTTGCACATTCAAAAAAACAACACTATTTTTGCACAACGATTGAAGTAAGACAAAGAATGACACGTCTGTCTTTTGCAAAAATAATGCGGCGTATACTGCACATCCATTATCGGGTGCAGACGGAGGGTGTACAATGCTTGTACGATGCTAAAACGCACCTGCTTTTACCTAATCACCCGGCTTTCATCGACCCACTGATACTCTTCTCTGAGTGCGCGGAAGTACCACTACGACCCATGGTGGACGAACGATTTTTCCGTAACCCTATATACCGGCGTGTGTTGGCTTTGGGAGATGCAATACAGGTGCCCGACCTGCAAAAATCACACCACAGACAACAAGATGCCATGCAGGCAAAACAACTCACAGACATCGTCATCTCATCCCTGTCGCAAGGAAAAGAAATAGCCTTCTACCCCGCTGGACACGTCAAACTGATAGACAAAGAAGTCATCGGAAACAGAAGACTGGCATACGAAGTGTGCCAACAACTGCCCGACAACGTAGAGGTCGTACTCGTACGGACAAGAGGACTCGAACAAAGCCACTGGAGCAAACTCAAACCAAAAGACTTCAAACTGCGACGCACAGTAACCATGCATTTCCAAGTGATGACACAAGACATCAAAAAATGGGCTATGCTCGACAGAAGAGCATTCAATACACAACTCGAGAATTGGTACAATAATACCAACTAAGTAGATCTATTCAAACGGAATACAAGCGCATCTCACAACGGGAACAATCAAACTCCAACCGTACCCTTACACCGTTCTGCAAACGCAAATAACGGGGCTCACGAACCATAGGATTTTCTTTCCTGCAGTGCCCCAACTCATACAAGATACAATACTTGCATGTCATCAATGCGCTGTCACTGTCCGTCGCCATGCGTTCAACTGTTTGATGGGAACAAAAAAAGGGAACTCCTCTGTACAATCCTCTCCATGATACTGTACGTGTACCGTGCGGGCTATATACACAGTACCACCTAACTTACTCAACTGCTCACGGATGCTTTGCAAAGCCCTCACCCTGTTCTCCGCAGGCTGATGCTCCGATGCAAAGACATCACTATGAGAACCTATCTGCAAACGATAACCTCCATCCACCACCGAAAAAACAATATCCACGGCTATACGACGCTCCGACTGTAAAGAACGTAAAAAAGCAATATCCTGATTTCGATACAGACGTTCACCAATCTCCAAACGAGGCATACGATTAGGCGTAACAACAGCCAACGAACGACAACCTTCCTTACACACTGACAACATCGAGACCGAATTGACAGCAAACCCCTGATCACCAAAACACAACCCGTCACCATTATGCAACACCACTCCTTCACGCATGGAGACACCAATGGCACCGCATTGGACATACACCACTTCGCCTATATACTCACCTGTGGACTTCGGGGTTAGCCAGTTGGACTGGGGACGCCGCCTACCGTACAAGAAATAGTCCGTCTGACCGCGATGAAAAGTCTTCTCCGGGTTAGGGACAAAACCTAAATGATAAACACTTGCTATGCTCGCACGCTCATAACCCTTATCTGCACATAACGTATCCAACAAACCGCTATAATAGGCTACCACATTCGTCACGTAGTCCCTGTCTTTCAAACGCCCCTCTATCTTGAAAGTAGTGACGCCTGCATCCACAAGAGCACCCAAAGACTGACTCCTATCCAGGTCCTGCAAGGACAACAAGTAACGCTGATGCATCAACCTACCGGCATCATCTCGTATCTCTTCACCGTCTTGATCCAACAAGTCGTAACGCATACGGCACATCTGAGCACAACAACCACGATTGGCACTCCTGCCCATCAACACCTCAGACATATAACAAAGGCCACTATAACTCACACACAACGCACCATGCACAAAAGCCTCCAACTCAATATCCGGTAACACATTGCCGGCACAATCATAACGCACAGGCGAAGATTTCACTGCATCATAGATAGCACGGATAGACTCTATGCCCAACTCACGCGCTAACACCACACGCCTGAAACCTGAAGACTGCAAACGCAGAACTTGCTCCACCGTGCGGTTATCACACTGCGTGGAGGCATGCAAACGAATAGGAGGTAAGTCATAGTCCAACAGACGCAAGTCCTGAACAATCAAAGCATCTACACCCACCTCATATAACGCCTTCGCAATAGAGACCGCCTGAGCATACTCGTCATCATGCAACAACGTGTTCAGAGTGACTAACACCTCTGCACCAAACGTATGTGCATACAACACCAGTGCCGCAATGTCGGCAACAGAGTTACCGGCTGCTTGACGGGCACCAAACGACGGACCACCTATATACACTGCATCCGCACCCGCATCAACAGCAGACTTGCCTACCGACAAGTCCCTGGCTGGAGCCAACAATGTCAACCGCGTAACTGACATGATAACGAATACATCACAATACCGGCCGTAACACTCACATTCAATGAGTGCTTAGTACCATACTGAGGGATCTCTATACACCCGTCAACCATATCTACCACAGCCTGCTGCACACCGAAAACCTCATGACCGAACACTATAGCAACTTTATCATCGGGCGAGAAACGCACCCCGTCCAACATAGTCGAACCATGAACCTGCTCCACAGCATATACCTTATACCCCGCTGCACGTAACTCTCTAACCGCATCAGCGGTCTCTTTCCTGTACTGCCAATCTACTGTCAACTCCGCACCTAAAGCCGTCTTGTGGATCTCCTGGTTGGGAGGACAACAACAGATACCGCATAACCATACCCCACCCAAACGAAAGGCATCAGCCGTACGAAAGATGGCTCCTATGTTATGCTGACTGCGAACATTGTCCAAAACCACAACCAACGGGACCTTCGGAGCCTCATGATAAGCCTCCACCGATAAACGATGCATCTCTTCTGTACGTGTCTTCTGCATAAGTCAATCTAATAGATAGGGAAGACGAATAACCAACTCCTGCTTATCCGCTTCCAACGATATGATAAAATCCTCATGAATAGACAGGATACGACCATCACGCAGATAGAGTAGGGTATTGATAGTACTCTCGTCCACCTCTTCTACATAACCCAAATCCCCCTGATCAATATCCACAATATGATAACCCGCTAAACTACACCAAGTAGGTAAACCCTCCTCTACAGATGCTATGTCGCGTCTGAGCATATAGACCTCTGCATTGACCAAAGGCTGCGCAGACCGCTCGTCATCTATGCCATCCAATCGAAACAATAGACTGTCACCACCCTTCTCACGCCAGTCGATGACACGAAAAGGAGTGAGGATATTCTGTAAACGAAGTATCAAAAATGTCGCATCTGCCTCGTACCAGTAGTCATTCTTGATGATACATTGTACCTCGCCCTGTGTACCATGCAACCGACTAATACGACCGATAGAGATGACCTCTTCTTCCTGTATCATATATCCATATCTTTAAGTCCGCAAAGATACTACTTTTATCCTATTCACACAACTCTCAACAAGAAGAGATAGACTGTGTACACACAACCTATCTCCGCTATCAACTGAACCTCCCCGTAAGAAGTCAAATGACCTTAATAGACAACTACCTTTGTTGATTTCGTGTTACCTTCAGCATGCAACACAATGATATAACAGCCACTCACAGAGGGTATGTCCATATCCGAATCACCAACTTGGTATGATGCACTCCCTACATGCTTGCCCATCATATCATAGATGTCATACGAACCACTTGCCTTGGCACGGATATTGATGCGGGCATGAGAACGGGACACAGAGGTGGGGGAGAGCATCACTGGGAAATCGGAACCGTCAGAGGAACTCCAAGCCTCAATAGTGATAGGACAAGTAGGCAGGGCATAACTCTCACCACTACGAACCAAATACAACACCACCTCATCGCCTGCCATCAATTCAGGCATGTAGAGATTAGGCCAGTTATCACCTACATCGCGACCGTTAACATTCCATTGGTAAGAGTCAAACGTGTAACCTCCATTGTAACGTTCATTCAAGGTCGCAACAACATCTCCCCAGTTCTGCTCGATAATCCATGACGGATACTTAACCAATAGACGGAAAGGAATACCCTCGCCAACAGCATCACACACACCGTTATCCACAACCAAACGGGCATTGTAATAATCAGGACGTATATACTCATCATGATTACGGTATTGAGGTATATCACCCACTATGCCATTCACGGAATGGCGGTCAATAATATCCTCGAAACCATAGAGATGGGCAACAGAGTCGTACAAGATACTATAACGTGCAGGAGCAGAACCGTAGAACTTACACCCGATAGAATACTCTCTATCGTCAGCACAACTCGACACATCACTGACCGAAGTCAGTACGGTTGCCGGCTTAGCCGTCAGATGCAAAGAAGAGATAGTACACAAGTTACCAACAGGATCATACAACGTGTCCGTATAGTAACCACTATTGTACAGCAAACGTCCTCCAAACGAATAAGACGAACCTGCACATATCGAATCAACTAACGTGTCATAGTGAGTAGGCGATACGTATAACTCCAAACGATAGATACTATCGCAACCTGCAAAAGTAACTAAACTGTCCATATATACACCTGTTGCCGAATAGTACTTGCCACGGAACCTATACCTCTCGTAATCACAGATATGTGCTACCTCATTAAACATATACGATTGGTTCAGCACGATCTCAAGACGATAGATACTATCACAACCGCAAGACGTCTGCAGACTGTCATAATAGACTCCCGACTGGGTAATCTCGCGCCCTCGGAACAGATAGGTCTGATCGTCACACGTACTACCCGCTTTCTGCTCCGAGAAGAAATAACTCTGATTATGAGTCAAGGTCAACTTAAAGACACTATCACACCCACTCACCGTCTCCAATCTGTCATAATAGACACCAGGCTTGTCTATCTGCTGCCCACGGAAATTATAACTCTTGTTCGAACATACAGTGGCTTCCGTCTCAAACAGATAAGTCGGCGTCCTGTTGTAAACTAACATATATACACTATCACAACCATTACATGTCAATAGACTGTCATAGTAGATGCCGGGCTCGGTATAGGTCTTGCCTCGGAAAATAAAGGACTCACCCTCACATTGCTCGATATAGGTGGGATAGAGATAAGAGGGATGAATTGTCAAGTTCAACTGATAGACACTGTCACAACCTGAATAGGTCTTGATGCTATCATAATAGGTGCCACTCTCATACAGATACTTGCCTCTAAAGTCATAATACGTACCACAGATCGTGGTGTCCATGCGTTGATAGAATGTACGGGAAACCTTCAGCAATAGTCTGAAGATACTGTCACAGCCGCTGACAGTCTGCAGTGTGTCGTAGTAGTATCCTG
>CAVEZM010000022.1:0-33872 GCA_963620225.1 Acidaminococcaceae bacterium
ACGGGAACTTTTTCCCTATCTGAGTACTATAAAAAAGTACTCGCTTGTACTACATCTTGATTAATCAATCGTTCAATGATCACTTTTGCTTTCCGGTTTGTTTCTCTCCACACACAGTAGGGTTCATTTTTCCGAAAGCGGGTGCAAAATTACTGCTTTTGTCCGGACTGACCAAATCTTGTAGTAACTTTTTCGCATTTTCTTTGTAAGATGCTGATTATCAACACATGTATTTTTGACGATTGTAGTGTCTACGTTCCCTATGGGATTTGACAATCATTGATTAGACGAGAAGAGGCTGTCTAACCTTTTCCCGTTTAGACAGCCTCCGAGATGCTCTTCGTTCCAAGAAACCAATGTAGTGAGATTATCTCATAAGTTGGATTAGAGATTATTTCTCTATACTGACGAGGTAGTTGTTGTCTGCATCTTTTTGCGGTTCTACAGTGGAAGTTCCGTCCCATACCTCCTATTCCCGTCACCGTCAAACTCAAGCGTGATGACAACGTTGAACTCAGCGGCACTGGTCAGCAGGTTACCATAGATATTCGTGCGGTAGTTGCGTTGCAGTTGAGAGTTGCGTACTATTTGCTCTTGCGGGTATGGAGTGATTGTTGTACCTTTGCGGTGGAGTTTATATCAAGGATAAACCATATTATGATATATGAAAAAGATAGCATTGATAACAGGTGCGACAAGTGGTATAGGCGAAGCTTGTGCGCGTAAGTTTGCCCAAGGAGGGTATGACTTGATATTGACAGGACGCAGGCAAGAGCGTTTAGACAGTTTGCGTGAGGAGTTGGTTGTTGGTGGCAGATCAGATGTGTTGTGTTTGAATTTTGATGTTCGCGATTCATCGGCCGCCTCAACTGCTATCAGTTCTCTGCCCAGTAAATGGCAAGGGATTGATGTGCTCATCAATAATGCCGGTTTGGCATTAGGTTTAGAGAAGGCATACGAGGGCGATCCGGCGGATTGGGATGTGATGATAGACACGAATATCAAAGGTCTGCTGACGATGACTCGTCTTCTTGTCCCGATGATGGTGAAGCGAGATGCAGGACACATCATCAACATAGGTAGTGTCGCCGGTGATGCTGCATATGCCAATGGTGCGGTGTACTGTGCCACCAAGTCTGCTGTCAAGACTTTGACGGACGGGTTACGTATAGATGTTGCAGAGACATCTTTGCGTGTAACAAATATCAAGCCCGGTTTGGTAGAGACCAACTTCAGTGTCACACGTTTTCATGGAGACACGTCACGTGCCGAGAAGGTGTATAAAGGCATCACCCCTTTGACAGGTGCTGACATTGCTGATGTGGCTTATTATGCTGCTTCCGCTCCGAAACATGTGCAGATAGCAGAGGTGCTGGTGTTGGCAACGCATCAGGCGAGTGGAAGTGTGGTGTGGAGGAACAAGGAGTAGGAAATAAAGAAAAAGAGGAGTGTTTTCTCCTCTTTTTTTGTTGCCTAACCAGGACTCGAACCCAGACAGACAGAACCAGAATCTGTAGTGCTACCATTACACCATTAGGCAGTATGTGTTTGCTTTTATCGGATAGTTCGCCCCCGCTGTCGTTCCTACCCTTTCGAAAGCGGCTGCAAAGGTACACATTGTTTTCGATACGTGCAAATGTTGTGGTGTTTTTTTTCGTTGATAGTTGAGAGTTGAGTGTTTAGAGCAGTTAACCGACCTTTCGTTTTGTCTGTAGGCGGGATAATCGTGTCCCCAGTAGGTTTTGCAATCATTGTTCAGAAGAAAAGAGGCTATCTAACGTTGTCAGACAGCCTCTCATTTTTTGCCGTATTTGCCGTTGGTACTACCGTTGTGTTGTAGTACGGTGTGTTGTTGTTATTTCACGCGGCGTTCCGGTATACGTGCTTTCTTACCCGTAAGATTGCGCAGATAATACAATTTAGCGCGACGCACTTTACCGTACTTGTTGATAGTAATCTTCTCGATGAATGGGCTATCCATTGGGAATATACGCTCTACTCCGACGTTACCGGACATTTTGCGTACGGTGAAGCGTTTTTTGTCTTGGCTGCCGTGTATTGCGATGACGTCGCCACGGAACTCTTGGATACGCTCCTTGTTACCCTCTTTGATACGGTATGACACGGTGATTTGGTCACCAGCCTGGAATGCCGGGAACTCTTTTTTCTCACCAGCGAATGCCTCTTCGGCAATTTTCATTAAATCCATTGTCTTGTTTTTTTAATGGGTTAATGGGCTATAGTATACGCTACTGTTCGGGTGCTATTGTCTGCTTTCCCTATTCTGATCGCCAGAGACTATAGTCGAAAATCGGCTGCAAAGGTACACATTGTTTTCGATACGTGCAAATGTTGTGGTGTTTTTTTTAGTTGATAGTTGATAGTTGATAGTATTTAGGGGGGGGAGTAAGACAGAGGCTGCCTATGCAGTGTGCAGGCAGCCTCATGTGTTGTGTGTCTATAACCAGGATACTACAGAGTTTATCTGAAGTAGAACGAGATATACAGGTTTGCACCGATGTTATCTGTGCCGAAGTGGAATCCGTGACTTGCGGGTTGAACTTTCTCGGTGAAGTTCTCTAACTGCATTGATTGTATGTTCCATCCTTCGTAGGTTATTTCGCTCGCCGGGTTAATAGCATAGTATAGTCCGACATTGACGTTAGCACCCAATGCTATCTTAGGAGCGACAAACCACTCCACTCCCACGCTACCATACAGTCCGACCATGTGTATGAGGTCCGGTGCTTGTTCTGTGAGGACACGTGCGTTAGGCATATATCCAGCGACAGTTTTGTAGGACGATACTATCTCCGGTGTCTGTATAAGTTCGGTAATAGCGTTGCCATAGGTATAACGCTCATATTTCGATCCGAAGGCATAGTTGATGCCTGCGCCGAAGACTCCTTGTACGGGTAGAGTCTTTCCTACGCGGTATTCCAGTCCGAAAGCGAGACTACCATAGGATTGGTTGAGGTGGTATGAGTCTGTCACTTTGTCGCGGCTAAACGGGTCCAAGAAGCGTGCCTGTTCGTCCAAGACATAAGCGTTTTTCGTCACGGAAGATATTCCGAAGCCGACATTGAGTTTAGCAGCGAGTGTGTTGGTGAGCATATATGTCCCCATGATGGACACCATTGGTTGTTTCAGACCGAGTATAGAAGATTTGATGAGCGGTTCTCCTCCCCAGTCATCGAGTGTGTTGTTGGTTTTACCATTGAAGAAGTTTCCCACGTATGTTGCGAGGGGGTCCAATGAGAATCCTACAGAGAAGTCTCCTTGTGCCGGCAGCCATGTGGAGTAGTCTCGTTCGGCGCGTTCAGCGGGAGTCATCCTGTCAGCAGCGAGTACAGGTATTGCTATGGCTGCTACGAGAATAATACTACATATTTTTTTCATACGACAAGTCTTTTAATAGTTTATGATGCGGAATTAATATGCCCACTTGAGTGGATTATCAGCTGTATAGATAGTCGTTCCACCTATAACGTCTATGGTAGGTTCTCCTATTCCATAGATATTTTCGTTTGCATAGTCCGGTGTAAAGGTAAGGACGAGTCGTGGGAGTGAGCATCCGATGAGCAGGTCACCTTCGGTCATCATTTGGTTTTGTTCATTCTTTCCATAGTATCCACTGACAGATTGACTTCTATTGAAGTTCTTTTTTTCATCTTTGTCATAGTACCTATAGTAGTGTGTGCATGATCCGAGATATGCTTTGTTGCTCATGGTTACTTCTACGTCATTGATATCCCACACATCGTACAAGTTAACCGAAGTAGAGAAAGAGCCATCGGTAGACGTTGTGATGTTAAACACCAGTTCTTGTCCGTCGTAGGCAGATAATGTGTTGATAAACTTGAGTTGCACTTTCAGTGCTTGTGTAGGAGTGATTACACCCGTAATAGCAGTATAGCCTTTGGATTCGTCTTTAGGGTCGATAAATTGTTTCTCCTCGCATTGTTCTCCGATTTTTCCTTTGATGGTTACTGTTTGATTGCGCGAGAAGATAGGTTTCTCTACATCTTTTGTAACGATGATATTTGCAGCCACGAATGATTTTCCGTTCTCAATCTCTACGGATGTTGATTTCTCGGGGTACGACACTTCGGTAGAAATAATTGCGTTATTGATAAGGTCGTAGTATGGTCCGACGAATGGCCGTGTATATACTGCGCAACCCGATATAGCGGCTTGTCCTACAGGCACTTCTATGGAATAGTGTCCATTAGCATCGCAAACTCCTTCAAAAAGTTTGTCTCCAGCACCTGCATCTGCGTCATACTTGGTATATGGTACTTTGACTACCACTGCGCATCCTTCTGCAGGTTCTGTGCGTACTACATAGTTTTCTCCATCTTGGAGGTATCCTCTGTCAACATAGACATAGCCTTGTATGGTGGCTTTGCCTGCGACGTCTTTAAAATCCAATGATGACTGTTTGTGGCATCCGAAGAGTGCCAATGTAGCGAGAGCTACTAATGCAAGTTTCTTCATAATAGTTTTTTTAGCAGTTAATATTACGTGTTTGTTTTATATTGTGCGCAAATATCAATGATTTCGCTGCAAAGGTACAATATGTTTTTAACACGTGCAAATGTCGTTGTGTTTTTTTCTGTTTTTTACTGTATTATTTTCTATTTGCAGAGTACACTTGACACATTCTTGTGGTTAGTATATACGATTATGCAGGTTGTTTTTGGAGGTATTTTTTGTGTATATAGAAGAAAAGTCGTACCTTTGCACTCTCAATATTATAATATTTCACGAATCGATGGATAAGAACTTTGTAGAAGAGTTACGTTGGCGTGGTATGCTTCAGGATATCATGCCCGGTACCGAGGAGCAGTTGTTGAAGGAGTCTACGGTAGCCTACGTTGGTATTGACCCTACGGCGGACAGTCTGCACATAGGTCATTTATGCGGTATCATGATGTTGCGTCATTTGCAGCGTTGTGGTCATAAGCCTATTGCGTTGATAGGAGGAGCCACGGGTATGATAGGTGATCCGAGTGGTAAGTCTACGGAACGCAATCTGTTGGATGAGGCGACCTTGCGTCATAACCAGTCTTGTATACAGAAGCAGTTGGAGAAGTTCTTAGAATTTGGTGAGGGTGCCAATGCGGCCGAGTTGGTGAACAACTACGACTGGATGAAGGACTACACGTTCTTGGATTTTGCGCGTGACATTGGCAAGTTGATTACGGTGAACTATATGATGGCCAAGGATAGTGTGAAGAAACGTTTTAACGGTGAGTACAGTCAGGGTATGTCGTTTACGGAGTTCACGTATCAGTTGTTGCAGGGTTATGACTATGTCTATCTGAACAAGCACAAGAACTGCAAGTTGCAGATGGGTGGGAGTGACCAATGGGGCAATATCACTACGGGTACTGAGTTGATAAAGAAGACGGGTGGTGGTGAGGCTTATGCTTTGACCTGTCCTTTGATCACGAAGGCAGACGGTGGTAAGTTCGGCAAGACAGAGAGTGGTAATATCTGGTTGGACAGGCGTTATACGACACCTTATCGTTTCTATCAGTTCTGGTTGAACGTGAGTGATGCTGATGCCGCGCGATATATCAAAATCTTCACCTGTTTGGAGCGAGAGGAGATAGAGGGATTGATAGCGGAGCATCAGGCTGCGCCTCATCTGAGATTGTTGCAGAAGCGTTTGGCAGAGGAGGTGACGGTGATGGTTCACAGTCGTGCGGACTATGAGATGGCTGTGGAGGCAAGTAATATCTTGTTCGGCAATGCTACGCACGAGGCTCTATGTCGTTTGGATGAGGAGACTTTCTTGCAAGTTTTTGATGGAGTGGAGCGTTTTGAGGTCAGTCGTTCGGCTTTAGAGTCAGGTATTGCAGTGTTGGACTTGTTGGCTGAGCATACGCAGATTTTTCCCAGCAAGGGTGAGGCTCGTAAGATGATAGCAGGTAACGGTCTGTCGATGAACAAGGAGAAACTGACGGATGTGCAAGCAGTGATTACCCCGGATGCGTTGCTGAATGGTAAGTATATCACTTTCCAGCGTGGCAAGAAAAACCATTACTTGATCATTGTGCGATAGGGCTACCGTTCCTCCCAACGTGGGCGTGCATGTTTTTTTTTGTAGGCGGGTGAGTATGGGTATATGACATGATGAGATATACTGGTATAGGGTGTTATTATTGGCGGCGGGTATTGTCGTTGCTATTGCTGTCATGTTGTTTGTTGAGTTGTCAGCGCAAAGAGAAAGAGCCGACTTTTGTGGTTGGTGTCAGCATTGACTTCTATGATGTCTGGCATGACAAGATGTGCAGTGAGATCGTGCAGGAGGCGGTGTTGCATCCGGAGTTGCAGTTGGTGGTGAAGAATGCCTACGGCAGTAGGGAGCGGCAGCAGTTGCAGTTGGACAGCCTCTTGAACAGCGGTGTGGATTTGCTGATAGTGGGTGTAGAGGATCCGATGTATGTGCGTGTGGCATTGCAGCATGCGATAGACAAGGGGATACCTGTGGTGATTAACTCCCGCAATCCGAAGATTGACGACTACACGGCTTTTGTGGGGACAGATAATGTGCGTGTGGGGTTGTTGATGGCGGACTACCTGAAGACCTTGGCGGATAAGGGTGAGTACAGTGCCAAACACCCCTTGCATGCGATAGAGATATTAGGTGTGTTAGGTACGCCAGCAGTGTCGGAGCGTTATCGTGGACTGCGAGAGGGATTGGAAGGTTGTGAGAATGTGGTGTTAGCAGGGACTGGTTACGGTGACTGGTCGAGAGAGTTGGCACGTAAGCAGACTGACTCGTTATTGACGCTGTTAGATAAGGATGTGGATGTGATAGTAGCACAGAACGATATCATGGCAATGGGTTGTTATGAGGCCGGTTTGAGTTGTTGTCCTGACAAGGATTTTCATATATTAGGAGTGGATGCGCTGAACGGTGTCAACAGCGGTGTGGAGGCTATCTTGGAGGGTAAGATATCGGCTTCTATCACTAACGTGGCGCATGGCGATGTGATGGTGCAGGTGGCGTGTGCTATTCTGCATCGGCAGCCGTATCTGCGTGACACTTTTCTAGCTCCGATGTTGGTTGACCAATCCTCCACGCGTCTGATGATGCGTATGTCGCAGGAGATGAACAACGAGACGAAGGTGATAAAGACCTTGCAGACACAGATGGACAGTCTCGGTGTGCAGACGAAGAGTCTGAAGACGGTGAATATGGCATTGGTGTTGTGTCTGATAATGGCGGTGCTGTTGGGTGTGGCTATGGCTTTTCTGTACCGCTACCGGTTGCGTCTGCATAAGGAACGTGCTCAGAATGCTGTCACGATGGCTCGGCAACAGCAACAGTTGGAGCAGATATCTGCGGAGTTGACCCGTGTGAAAGAAGAGCAGAGTCAGGAGGAGAAGTTTTATAACAACCTACAGAGTATCATAGAGAAGCGTTTGAACAACCCTACCCTCACGATGGACAGTCTGAGCAAGGAGTTGGGTATGAGCAGGGCGCAGTTGTTCCGTCGTGTGCGTGAGCAGTTGGGCATCACACCATTGGATCTGATACGTCAGATACGCCTACAGAAAGGTCAGCATATGTTGCAGAAGACGGACTTGTCTATTTCTCAAATAGCGTACTCGGTAGGGTTCTCTTCGCCGTCGTATTTCTCGAAGTGCTATCGTGAGTATTTTGGTGTGACGCCTGCGGAAGACAGATGACTTGTAATGTATTTTTTATGTGTAATTAGTGGGCGGAGGGGGAGACGTAGTATAGTGCCTCAAGTCTGATGGTTTGTTTCTGCTCAAGATCGGCTTATCTTCTGCTCAAGAACAGCACATGTAGTGCTGTGTTTTTTTAGTTGATAGTTGAGAGTTGAAAGTTGATAGTAGTTTATGAGTTTATGAGTTTATGAGTTTATGGGTTTATGAGTTTATAAGTTGATGAGTTGGTGGGTGGTTGAAGGTGCTCACGTCCCCAGTGTGTTTTTAGTTGATAGTTGATAGTTGAGAGTTGATAGTAGTTTATGAGTTTATGAGTTTATGAGTTTATGAGTTGGTGGGTTGATGGGTTGGTGGGTGGTTGAGGGTGGTTGAGAGTCAGGAGTTGAGAGTAGTATGGGGTGCATGCAAAAATAGTATCAAGAGTTAGCAAATTTGTTGCAACATTCTTTTTTTGCGACAAATGTATTAGTGTTTGAGATTATCTTTGTATATTTAAGGTGTTTTTTGTAGTAATTTTGCGGTGTAGTTGAATTGAGGCATCGTTTGTCTTTCGACGGGTTTATCGTTTGTCAACATTCTTTTGATGCGTTCTATCGGCTACAGGCTTCGCTTTGTTGTATTTGAGACTTGGGCAGAGATGGAGTCGATATACCATGTCTCTTAACTTTATTTCTTTTCAAAATTATGAAGAAGGGATACTTTTTGTTAGCAGTAGTGTCATTGTTCTGTTTAGGAGCCAATGCTCAAGTCCTATGTCCTACGGCTACAGAGGCTCAAGCAGCAGATTACTACTTGAGTAACGTGTATTACAATCAGTGTACTACGTTAACTGACACAGTTGACTCGAACAAAGAGGCTGTGAAATGGAACGGTGATGGTTTCATCAAACGCTATGACGACGGTTGGTCGGATTTCCATTGGGACGGCACCAGTCGTGTTATTTTCGACAACATCAACATGAGCAAAGCCGGCAACTATGTGTTGACTATTACCTATCGCAACAGTGGTACGGTTGACTTTATCGTGAACGACAATGTCACCCCATTGAAATTAGACGGCACGAGCCCATTGGTGATGAGTGTTGCTCTGAACGCCGGCATGAATACCATCAAGTTCGGGAGGAATGATGGTTGGCTTGGTTTCTACAGTATCGCGCTGTCAGAATGTCCAGATGCAACGACCGCACGAGTGGCTGACTGGTATCTGAACAACACCTACTACTTCAAGTGTACGGCATTGAAAGACACCGTGGACTCGAACAAAGAGGCTGTGAAATGGAATGGTGGTTTCATCAAACTGGATGCCGATGGTTGGTCAGACTATCACTGGAGTGGTCCAAGTAATGTCATCTTTGACAACATCAACCTGAGTAAAGCCGGTGACTATAAGATGACGGTTGTCACCCGTAGGACCGGAACGGTTTGGTTCGTGGTTAATGGTGATTCTACTGAGTTGCCATTAGACGGTACGAGTCCCTTGGTTAAGGTCGTTACTCTTAACAGCGGTATGAACAGTATTGCGTTCAGCAAGAAAGCCGAATGGCCAGGTTTCTACAGTCTGTCATTGGAGAAAGCTACTATCACCACGACTACTGTCACCTTTGACAAACAAGGCGGTGAAGGCGGTTCGGAGAGCGTAGTGGCTACTTTCGGTCAGGCGATGCCGGAGATTACGCTGCCTACACGTGCTAACTGGTTCTTCAACGGTTACTATGATGCTGCTACCGATGGTGTTAAATACTACAACGCAGATGGCAGCAGTGCAAAAGAATGGGACAAAGAAGACGCAACGACTACACTCTATGCACAATGGTATGACGGTACTCCGACCGTAGATGTTGATGTGGAGTGCCCTGATAAAGAGGCCGCCAAGGCTCCTGACTACTATCTGAGCCATATCTACTATGCACTCTGCACCAATTGGGCACCCGTAACTACTACTGACAGTGTCACCGGTCGTAAAGACCTCGTGTATGACGGTGGCAGTGTAGTGCTGATGAACAACGACAGCAACTGGTTCAAGTTGTGCGGTGACCTGAAACATATCGACTGGCACTGGGACGATGGTCACGGCAAGAGTGCAATCATCTATGACAATATCTTCGTGAGTGCGGATGGTAACTACGATATCCTCTGGTACCAACAGAATGGTGGTAAGGTTGACGTGACCGTTAATGGTGACACTCTTGGCACTTACGCTGCCGGTAAGGCAGACACACTGACTATCTACCGTGCTCCTTTGAAGGCAGGCGTGGCTAATACGATTAAGATAGCGAAGAATGCTGACTGGCCACAGAGTTTAGGTATCCAACTTCAGAAGTCCTCGGATGTCGTTTCTGAGACCGTTATCACGTTAGATATGCAAGGCGGTACAGGCGGAACTGAAACTGTTGTAGCAAAGAAGGGTTATGACATGCCTGAGATTACATTGCCTCTACGCGACGGTTATTTCTTCGAGGGTTACTATACCGATGCAACTGAAGGCGACAAGTACTACAATGCTGACGGAACAAGTTTCAAGGCATGGGACAAGGACGATAAGGCTTTCACGCTGTATGCTCATTGGAATGACGGTAGCACCGGCGGCGACTGTCCGACAACCGCACAAGCCATCTCCGAGGACTGGTATCTGAGTCACATGTATGATGCTCGTTGCACCGAGTTGACGAATACGTTTATTCAGGATGGTGGTGCATATATCTATCTGAATGCAGAGAACGATAAGGTGAAGATTACTGCTAACGGCTTGTGGATAGACTTCTACTTTGCAGATCCAAGTTCTGTTGTATTCGATTCTATCTATGTAAGCAAGGATGACTACTACGATCTGAAGTGGTATTTCCGTCAGGATGTTGTTGACGGTGAGGCTACTGCTGGTTCGAAGACTCAGATATGGGTTAACAATGAGTTGGCCGGTGAGTTCACCACTTATATCAGCGATGAAGATGTTGAATTGGATGAGGTTGTATACGAAGGCATTGAGTTGTACGCAGACTATCCCAACAAGATCAAGCTGCTGAAGGGTAACGGCTGGCCATTGACACGTGGTATCCAACTCTATCGTGAGGGTTCGGCAGTAGATAACGTGAACAGTGCATCGTTCTTCGTTACCTCTGCTGATGGCATGATGACTATCAACCGTCTGAGCGGTGAGAGCAATATCACTATCTACTCGATTAGTGGTGCCCAACTGCAAGAGGTCACGACTACTGCGTCCTCGTATGCGCTGCCGATGGCTCCAGGTGCTTATATCGTAAACGTTAACGGTCAGTTCGCAAAGGCTGTTGTCCGTTAAAGACAATAGAGAGTTGCCCAACAATGAACGTGGGCAACTCTCTATATTACCTTGTTTATTGCTGCTTACAGGGAACAAGAGCGTGGCTCTTGGGGTTGTTTGTGGTGAAAGAAATAAATGTGTGTATATGTAGGGGAGTAGTTTTAAGTAATATATTTTGGTTCATAATACCATGAGACGTTGTTTGGTTTTTCTTTTATCTATCTTGAGTCTGTCATCGTGGGCATCAACAATGAAGTTGACGTCGGGTGATGTAACTCTGGAGTTCACATCTTCCTCAGAAGGATATGTGACAAAACTATCTTATCAAGGTACGGAAATCTCATTCTTGGTAGCAGGACAACCTGCTTACCTCGAAGTACAGAATAAAGCCGTGTCGGGTTACTACAACTCGATAACGGAGAACAACGGTGTATTCACCTGCGTTGCAGCGTTGACTTCAAACCGTGGTTCAAATTTCACAGTGACAGACACCTATTCAGCCCTTGCTCCTGGGCAGATTGCACTGCAACGCGATGTGAAAGTGCTTTATCAGAAGAAAGGTGATAACTATTTCAACTCAGTCTTCGGTGTACAGACTACCGAGAATACTAATCTGACAGATAACGAGTATTTAGTTCCCGGTGTGCTCTACAAAGGCTATTTCGATGCAGCATGCAATACACCCGCCACGCTTCCGCAGGACGGTGATGCGTGGTTCCTATATCGTGATGACCGCACGCCACTGCCTTTCGTGATGTCACGTGGCAAGAAGAGCGGTATCACTATCAATCTGGCACACAAAGACTCGCCTGACCGTACTGTGGTGGCTGACGCACAAGGTAGTGCTGCTGACGCCGGTTATCAGTTTGGTGCTTGTGGACTATGGCGTGATACGGTGAATACATTGACCTATCAAGAAGTCATCTTCCCAGGTACGACCAAGAGTACCAAATTAGGGAAAGGGTATCGTTTCCACCCGGTAGATACCAGCGTGCAACACAGTTACTCGGTGATGCTGAGTATCTCGAAGACCGACACCTATGCTGACGCCGCCAGGGAGTCATGGAACGAAGTCTTCGACATGTACAAACCCACGATATATCCTGTGGACTTGCAGGTTTGTTACGAGGGGTTGATAGAGAGTCTGTTGACCTATTATGTCCCTTGCACGGCAGATGGTGGTTCATACGATGAGCCGGGTTGGCCTTTTGAGGTAGGATTAGACGACTACAAGCCTCGTGGCATCGACTATCAGATGGGTTTTGTAGGTATGCAGGTGTCATCGGGTTACTACCTGTATCGTTACGGAATAGAGAATAATCAAGAGAGCACTCGCCACAAAGGAGAGGCTGTGTTGAACTTCTGGGCGGATGATTGTCTGTCACCTATCGGAATGCCAAGCACTTGGTACGACCCGAGTAATACGGGTAAGGGCAGTTGGCGTAACTATGAGAGTATCCTGCGTATTATGACAGGCGGTATGGAGGGACTGCTGACAGCATGGTGCTATGGTACAAAGAACGGTGAGACACACGACAACTGGTTGTCATCGTGCAAGAAGTTTGGCGACTGGTTATTGAGTGCACAGAATGATAACGGCAGTTTGGCATTTAGTTGGAACCGTAATAAGATAGTCAGTAACCAGCATCCGGTTAATACGAGCAATGGGTTGACTACGACCTCAGCATTGCGTTACCTGGTGGAACTATATATCGCCACAGGTGAAGAGAAATACAAGGAGGCAGCCCTGAAAGCAGGCGATTATTGTTTCCTGTTTGTACACAAGAAATACCACTATTGTGCCTGCGTGGTGGACAACCCGCAAGTCATCGACAGCGAGTCGGGCTATATGGCTATGGTAGGTTTCTTGTCGCTCTACGACCTGACGCGCGACAGCAAGTGGTTGGATGCTGCCGAGCAAGCAGCCACCTATACTGAGACATGGGTCTATAGCCATGAAGTACCCGTGGAGGATGATAGAGCGGAAGACAACTATATATTCCCACGCAGTCGCAGTATCGTAGGTCAACACCTGATAGCCATCGGTCACTCTGCAGCCGACTTAGGGTTTGCGTGGACATCGTTTGCATACTATCGTTTGTATCTGCTGACGAAGAACGACCATTACTTGACGATGGCGCGTATGTCAGCCCATAACAGCAAGCAGTCGATGAACTGGGACCAGAGCCTGTTCCCTGGGCAAGCCAAGGGACTACAGTTGGAGGCTTTTCAGGTGATGATACCCCGTCGTGTAGGTGGTGTGGCGACGACTCTCAACTGGAACTATGCCGGTCATCTCGACCCTATGTTCCGTTTCAAAGACGCTTTCGGTACACCGGATTTGGAGGAAGTAGAGAAGATGAGTTGGGAGGAACGAGAGAAGTTGGCCGCACGCTATGCCCTCTATCAGTCATCCGACTACGGACAGACGATAACCGCTACTGAGGACGTTGGGTTAGCAGAAACAAAGATGTTTCCCAATCCTGTAACATCGGGCAGTAGCCTACATATATCCATGCCAGATATAGACTACAGTCTGAGTCTTTACACGGCTACCGGACAGCGCCTGCTTCAAGCCAACAAAAGAGGTGCTACGGACATCAAGATGAATTATCCAGAGGGGATATACACAATGGTAATAGGTAGTAACGGACAAAGGACTACCCAACAAATAATCGTACAATAAGTCAATACCCATGAGAAGACAATTAGTAACAACACTACTTATGCTATGGGGCGTGTGTCTATGTGCCTTGCAGGCGCAGGAGATACGGGGTGTCGTAGTTGATACCGAAGGCGAGCCACTGATAGGCGTGAGTGTATTAGAGAAAGGAACGACAAACGGTACCATTACCGACTTCGATGGTGCCTATTCTTTGAAACTGCAGAATAGCAATGGGAAGAACACGAAAGTGATATTCTCGTATGTTGGTTATACGACCAAGGAACTGTCGGCAGATAGTCCTGAGTTGATAAAAGTACAGATGGCTCCCGACAACCAAGTGTTGGAAGAGGTCGTGGTGGTCGGTTACGGTGCCAAGCGTAAGGGTGGTATCGCATCCGCTGTTACCACTGTGCAGTCTGATGACATTGCCCGTTCTACGAGTACTACCACCTCCGGAGCGTTGGTAGGCAAGGTCGCAGGTATCACATCCCGTCAGAGTAGCGGTGTGCCTGGTGCAGCAGCCAGTATACAAGTACGTAACCTCGGAACACCACTCTATGTCATCGATGGCGTCATCAAAGATGAGAGTGCGTTCAATAACTTGGATATCAGTGACATTGATAACATCTCCGTGTTGAAAGACGGTGCAGCCGCTATCTATGGTGTGAAAGCCGCCAATGGTGTGGTACTCATCACCACCAAGAAAGGTAAGGCTAATCAGAAGATGGAGGTGAGTCTGAACGGTTACTATGGTTGGCAACAATGGACAGAGTACCCGGAACTGCTAAGTGCGTACGATTGGGTATATGCCAACTATATGCGCGATGTGAATAGCGGCTCGTTAGCTATTACTGCTGATCAGGCACGTGCCGAGTTAGAGAAATGGAAGACTGGATATTATAATGCTGAGACCGGAGAAGACTATCGTGGGTATAACTGGTACAAGAACTATGTACGCAGTGCTGCTCCGCAGTACTATGCCAACGCCAGCATATCGGGTGGCTCGGATAAGGTGACCTACTACACGTCGTTGAGCCACGTGGGACAAGAGGCTGTGTTCCAGGATTACAGTTTCAACCGTACCAACCTGCAGGCCAATGTGGATGTAGAGATAACCAAGAACCTGAAGTTCGGTACACAGATATCAGGAAAGATAGATAATACCATCAATCCCGGTCTGCCCGGTAGTGATGACTACTCGGCACGTAAGTTGTCCGTGATAGGGATGTTACCTATCTATCGTCCGTATGCAAATGATAATAGCAACTATGTGAACTATATTGCCGGTTATGATGGTTCGCATAACCCCGCATCCTATACTATTGATAACGCCGGTGAATACCACAAGCGTAACACTACTTTCCAGTCCAACTTCACATTGGATTGGCAGACACCGTTGGAGGGCTTGAGTGCTCGTGCCTTGTTCTCGTACTACCACAATGGTTGCGATATCAATAACTTGGAGAAGGCGTGGTCGGAATATACCTACGATGCTGTGAACCAGACCTATAACGTAGCATATTCCAAGACTGACACGTGGATGGAACGTACGCGTGCTATCACTAATGATATCACCGGTCAAGCACTGGTAAGTTACGACAACACTTTCTCGGGACATCATGTCTCAGCCACTGTTGGTTTTGAATTCTATAAACGGATGTATAACTCTGTTTATAACGCTCAGAACCCTGTTGAAAATCCATATATCGACTTAATGACGACCAGTGAGAACAATACCGTGACGGAGACTACCTATACGCAGACCACAGCCAGTGCTATCTTCCGCGCCGGGTATGACTACAAGCAGCGTTATATCATTGACTTTGCGGGTCGTTACGATGGCAGTTGGAAGTTCGCCAAAGGCAAACGTTGGGGTTTCTTCCCATCTGTGAGTGCTGCATGGCGTATGTCAGAAGAGGCATGGTGGCAAGATGGTAACATCAACAATTGGTGGACGAACTTTAAGATACGTGCTTCTTATGGTCAGTTAGGCGACGATAATGTAGGCTCATTGTATCCTGATTTTGCCTATCTGGATGGATATACCTACAACTCGGGCAGTTACTATATCAGTTCAGACCCTTTGATCAGCAGTAGCAACACTGCCGTCATCGGCACGGCATATAAGGGTACGCCTAATACGCAGATTACATGGATGACAACCAGCCTCGTGGATGTGGGTATCGACTTAGGCTTCTTCCAGAACCGGCTGACGGCTGAGTTCGACTTCTTCATGCGTTATCGTGATGGTATAGCCGCTGAACCGGACGACCTTGTATTCCCACAAGAGTCGGGTCTGAGCCCGTTGGCAGAGAACTTGAACTCCGATAAGCATATCGGTGGCGATGGCTTTATCAAATGGCAAGACAAAGTAGGCGACTTCAAATACTATGTAGGCGGTAATATCACTATCGCTCGTCAGAAGAATGGTGTCCGTGCGGGCGAGAAATACTATAACGCATGGGACCAATATCGCAACAGCAAGTCCAACCGATGGTCAAACGTGGAGAATAACCAGGTATGGCAATGGGAGACTATCGGTGTGTTCCAGACACAAGAAGAGATAGACAACTACCCCGTTATCATCGATGGTGCGAACAACACTACCCTCAACCCTGGAGACCTTATCTTTAAGGATGTGAATGGCGATGGCGTGATTGATGAATACGATAAACGTCCTTTGGGCTACTCCTCTATCGTGATGTTCTCGAGTGATGAGTCGAATATCAAGCAACCTATCTTGAGTTTCGGTTTCAATTTCGGGTTGGAATGGAAAGGGATAGACTTTGCAGTGGACTTCGCAGGCGCTTCGATGAATACCTACGTACCGGACTGGTATATGAAATGGGCATGCAGCCGTGAGATGGCTGGCTATGCATCTACCGCTCTCAACAGTTGGCACCACGAAGATATCCTCGACCCGACATCGCCTTGGGTGGCAGGTAAATTCCCTGCAGTCAGTTCGTCGCACCCGTCCACACGTGGCGAGAACGACTTCTATAGCCGTGACGTGAACTACCTGCGACTACGCAACTTGGTATTGGGATATACCTTCCCAAAGAAATGGACTCAGAAAGCCAAGATACAGAAGGCTCGTCTGTACTTCGAAGGGAGTAACCTGTTCTGCATCGACTCGTTAGAGGACTATGGTGTTGACCCTGAAGTAGCCTACTGCAATGGTACGGACTATCCGCAGAGCCGTGTGTTCACTATCGGATTTAATCTTAGTTTTTAACATATAAATCTCTAAGACAATGAAAGCAAGATATATCATTCTGTCCGCCTTTGTTCTCGCATTGAGTGCTTGCGACAATTGGCTCTCGCCATCCGACTCTACCTCGTTGAGTGAGAAACAGACCTATTCTTCGGTGGGGACTATCAATAGTGTGGCAGCCAATCTATACAATCGTCTGCGTTATCAGCAGTCGTTCACCTACGACAATGAGACCTACGATATGTGTTCGTGGGACGAGGCTATCAACAACTCTGCCTACTGGGCTAATATAGGCAATAAGAATGCAAACTACCGTCAGTACTACGACTATACGTTGGTGCGTGACCTCAACAAACATATATCCTCTCTGCAGACTGCTGTAGGAGCGAATGTGTCTGCTGACCACCAACGCTACTTCTTAGCCGAGGCGCGATATATGCGGGCTTATACTTACTTCGTACTCGTTACACGCATGGGTGGTGTGCCTCTGATAACGGAGGTACAGGAATATACTACCAACACCCTGTCGTTGGCTAAACCTCGTAACAAAGAGTCCGAGATATACGACTTCATCATCAGTGAATTGGACTCCATTTCCGATGATCTCAGTTTAGCAGCATCTGGAACGACTACCCGTGCTACCAAGGGAAGTGCTTTGGCTCTCAAGTGTCGTGCCGCCCTCTATGCCGGTACGTTGGCATACAACTATGACAAGAGTGTCAGCAAAGGGCTTGTATTACCAGGGCTTGAAACGGGTATTCCGCGCGAGAAAGCCGATACTTATCTGAAGCAATGTATAGATGCCTACACTGCTCTCAAAGCCATGGGCACTTACTCGCTCAACGCTGACTATGGTAAGGTGTTCCAAGCGGGGACCAATCCTGAAGTCATTTTCGCCATCGCTTACGACGGTACGAACTTTACCAACTACTTCACTTTTTGGACAGTGCCACGCTATCTCCGCCCAGATACCAAGAGCGGATGCTGCGTCAATCCTATCACCAACCTGCTTGACTGCTACGAGTTGACAGCAACGCATACGGCAGAACCTTTCAACCCATACACAGGTTCTAACAAAGAAGAGACACTCAAAGGCGTTACTACATCATCTAACTCCTACCGACTTTTTGACAATCCTGAGGACTTCTTCGCAGGTCGTGACCCACGTCTGGCTGCCACAGTGATGTACCCTGGTTCATCGTTCCGTGGCGCAAAACTCGACTTCCGTGCTGGTCTGGCTATACCCAAGGGCAGCGGTTGGGAGTTCAAGATGGCTCCTACTATGGAGGATGTGGACAATGCTACTACACTCAACTACTACGACGGACAACAGATAACAGGTGTAGAAGGACCGCATATCACCAGCAACTACGTCAGCCACTCCGGTCTGCTGCTGCGCAAGTATGTGGACGAGACCAACGGCTCAGAGATGAATGGTTCGAGTACCGTACCTTATATCGTATTCCGCTATGGCGAGGTGCTGCTGAATGCTGCTGAGGCTGCATATTATCTGAACGAAGACGGAGTGACAGAGTACAATGGTCTGCAGATGAAAGAGACAGCCCTGCAACTCGTCAACGAGATACGTCAGCGTGCGGGAGGGGCAGACTTCTGTATCACCGAAGCAGAACTCGACTTAGACCGTATCAAGAACGAGCGTCGTGTGGAACTGGCTTTTGAGGACCACCGTTACAATGACCTCAAGCGTTGGCGTACTGCCGATGAAGTGTGGGAGTATAATACCAACAACGAGTCGGCTATGACTCACGGTCTGTGGGCATACCGAGTATATGCTCCTGGCGATGAAAGGGATGGCAAGTGGCTGTATCGCCGCGTAAAGATAGAGCATCGCGGTTCTCTTGCCGTTACCAACGATCCGATAAATTTCGACAACACGATGTACTACGCCACCTATCCTAAAGATGACGGCAACCCCTACATCGTAATCAATCCTAACCATTAATACGCACCAACATGAAAAAGTGTAATCTATTCTTCAGTATTTGCTGTATGGCATTCCTCTTTACTGCCTGCGAATACGATAATTATAAAGGGCCCGAGTGCCGATTTACAGGTACGGTAACCTATCAAGACAAGCCTTTCGTGTTCGATGGCAACAAAAGTGTGCTGAAAGCCGTGCAGAAAGGCTTTGGTAAGGAAGACTCAGGTACGCCAATACGTATCAATGAGAATGGTACGTTCAGCCAACTGCTCTTTGCCGGCGACTATTATCTGACTTTGGCGAATCAGCAATATCCGTTCCTGTTTACCGATTTTAAGTCGCTCGGACAGGGATTAGGTTATGATACCATTCCAATGACGCTGACGGGTAATGCTGAACGTAGTTTCGAAGTTATTCCTTACTATCTGATGGATTCTATCAGTTATGAGCCGCTTGATTCCACGTCAACAGAACTGAAAGTTACTATTCATATCATGCGCAATCCGGACAGTCGTTTACCTATGGAGTTGCCGAAGGTAACACGTGCTTTCGTCTATGTGGGTATCAACCAGTATGTCAATACGGCTACTACACTCTCCAAGGGGTCACGCCCCTTAAAGATTGAAGATGAGGGTGAGGTAACGGTGCGTGTAGATTTGGCTAAGTATCGTGACAGGACCTACTATGTCAATAACTATCGCGACTATCTCTATTTCCGTATAGGACTTGAATTAGATGCTACTTACGTGGCAAGCGGCTATTATCTGCTGTCCGAGTTATACAGAGTTGATAATGTTCCTTATATTGCTAACTGATGAAACGACTATTCTATTCTCTACTGACAATCTTGCTTTGTGTTGGTTGCGCCAAGCAACCACAGGTATATCAGAACCCACTATTCCCTAAGTCAGGTCCTGACCCATGGGCGTTGTTCTACAACGGCAACTACTACTATATGCATACCATGGGCAACTGCCTCAAACTATGGGTAACACCCGATATCACCGATGTCAAGAATGCGCCATGCAAGACTATATGGGTGCCGACTGACTCAACAAACATGTTCGACCTATGGGCTCCAGAGATTCATCGTATTGATGGTAAGTGGTATGTATATTATGCTGCCGATGACGGTAACACTGACAACCATCAACTCTATGTCCTCGAGAATGCTAACGAGGACCCGTTCGAAGGAGAGTTCGTGATGAAAGGACGTATCTCTACTGACCCCGACAACAACTGGGCTATCGATGGCTCTGTGTTTGAGGTCAATGGCAATCTCTATATGGTATGGTCGGGGTGGCAGACCCGTCGTGTATCCACCGAGACGCAGTGCATATATATCGCCCGCATGGAGAACCCATGGACATTGGCATCAGAGCGTGTCATCATATCCAAACCAGAACTTGAGTGGGAGAGACACTGGGTAAACGAGAACGGTTGGACTCCTTCTTATACTATCTACGTCAACGAAGGTCCTCAACCGCTACTCAGTCCGGATGGCAGATTGGTGCATATCGCTTATTCTGCAAGTGGTTGCTGGACGCCATACTATGCTCTTGGACTACTCACGGCTTCTGCAGATGCAGACCTACTTGACCCTGCCACATGGCATAAGAGCGAACAGCCGGTGTTCCATCAGAAACCTGAAGTGGGTGTATATGGTACGGGGCACAATAGTTTTTTCCAATCACCTGACGGTAAGGAGTATTATATTCTCTACCATGCACGTTCCACAGAGACAGACCCCGTGGGAATGGGCGATACACGTAGCCCTCGTATGCAACGATTCACGTGGGATGATAACGGCTATCCTATATTCGGAGAGCCATATCCAACCGATACCGTACTCCCGAAACCAAGCGGAACACCCGTTATCAAGAAGAACTACCGCCGTGCCGGCAATCATATCGCTACCATCTGGGGCGAACACATAGACCCGAAGAACGTGTTACCAGAGTACCCCCGTCCGCAGATGGTTCGCCATCAATGGCAGAACCTCAATGGACTATGGCAGTATGCTATCCGTGAGAACAACGACCCATGTCCTAAGGCTTGGGACGGTGAGATACTCGTGCCGTTCTGTCTTGAGTCATCGTTGTCAGGCGTTGGCAAGACACTGCCCAAGAACCATGCGATATGGTATTCGCGTTCCTTTACTATCCCTGCTCAATGGAAGAAGCAACATACCATGCTCAATTTTGGTGCAGTGGACTGGCGAGCAACCGTGTATGTCAATGGACAACTGGCAGGAACGCACACAGGTGGATACACACCTTTCTCTATAGATATAACGCCTTACCTCAAGCCACAAGCCGAACAACTGCTGCAAGTGCAGGTCATCGATCCTACAGATAACGGCTACCAACCGCGAGGCAAACAGGTGTCCAATCCTAATGGTATCTGGTACACCGCCGTATCCGGTATATGGCAGACCGTATGGCTTGAACCCGTGGCAGAGAATCATATCACGGCTATTAAGACTATCTCTGACCTGACCAACAACACGATTCACACGACAGTGTCGCTCGCCAACACGCAGGATAACGACGTCATCCATATCTCTTTGCTTGACAACGGCAAGACTATCGCTGAGGCTCAGACTACCAACGGAAAGACTATCGACCTCGAAGTGGCTAACCCTCACCTATGGTCAGTGGATGACCCCTACCTGTACGATCTGCAACTCACGCTTACCCGTGACGGCAAGACGATTGACCAAGTGTCATCCTACACAGCAATGCGTTCTGTGGGCATGGCGAAAGATGCTATGGGGATATGGCGTATGCAACTCAATGGGAAGAACATCTTCCACTATGGTCCGTTAGATCAAGGCTGGTGGCCAGACGGGCTATACACTGCACCATCGGATGAGGCGCTGCTCTATGATATTGAGATGACCAAGAGACTGGGGTTCAATATGATACGCAAGCATATCAAAGTAGAGCCTGAACGCTGGTACTATTACTGTGATAAGTTGGGAATGTTGGTGTGGCAGGATATGCCGAGCGGTGATGTCGGCGGCAACAAGTGGGCACAACATACCTACGAGGGCGGTACTGACCAACCTCGCTCACAAGCGTCTATCGAAAACTATTACACCGAGTGGAAAGACATCATGGACTTTTGCATGTCGCACCCGTCTGTCGTGATGTGGGTCCCCTTCAACGAAGCATGGGGACAGTTCGCTACGGCAGAGGTGGCAGAATGGACCAAGAGATACGACCCCTCGCGTTTGGTCAATCCTGCCAGTGGTGGTAACTTCTGCAAGTGTGGTGATATCCTCGACCTGCACAACTACCCGCAGCCTACTATGTATCTGTTCGACCCAGACCGCGTCAATGTCCTTGGTGAATATGGCGGTATCGGACTACCGCTTGAGGGACACCTCTGGGGTGAGAACCGCAATTGGGGATATATCAAACTGCCCGACTCCGAAGCCGTGACGCAGCAATATATTCAGTACGCAAAGCAACTCGCAGACTTCATCCCGCAAGGTTTTTCTGCTGCCGTCTATACACAGACTACAGATGTGGAAGTAGAGGTCAACGGACTGCTCACGTACGATCGCAAGGTAGTTAAGATGAACCTTGACTCAATTCGTAACATCAACCAATACGTCATCTCACAACTGAAATAACATCTGATAGGGGTATGGTGTGCATACCCCTATCTTTAATGCCTATCACTCACGAATATGAAAAAAGCATTCCAACTACTCTGTGCAACCGTTCTGTTGATCTGCACGGCATGCTCAAGCAGCAAGACACAATCAGGGCTTAATTCTAAGAACTTCATTGATGGTATCAATGGTAAACAGACTGCCCTCTACACACTGACCAACGACAACGGCATGGAAGTGTGTATCACTAATTTCGGCGGGCGTATCGTCTCTATCTTGGTTCCTGACCGTAATGGCAATATGCAGGATGTAGTTCTTGGTTTTGATAATATCAAGGACTACGAGACTATCCCTACTGACTTCGGTGCATGCATCGGACGCTATGCCAACCGTATCAACCATGGTCAGATAACGCTCAACGGTATCAACTATCAGCTGCAGACCAACAACTACGGTCATACGCTCCATGGAGGGCCTACCGGGTGGCAGTATCAGGTCTATACCGCCAAGCAGATAGACAACCACACCCTCCAACTAACCATTGAATCGCCCGATGGCGACAACGGTTTCCCGGGTAATGTCGTTGCAGGTTGCGTCTATACCCTCAGCGATGACAACACACTCCGCATGGACTATTTCGCCACGACCGATGCCACTACGGTCATCAACATGACCAACCACTCTTATTTCAACCTCACTGGCAATGGCAACGACAATATCCTCAATCATAAACTCTGGCTCAATGCCAAACAGATGACACCCGTGGACTCTACCTTCATGACCACCGGTGAGATTGTGGACATCACACAAGGCTCACCGTTTGACTTCTATACTGCGCCGAAGGCTATCGGTGCGGACATTGACAACAACGACCAACAACTGCGCTGTGGACACGGATACGACCATAACTGGATATTACAACCCAACACCACGGAGGGATTGAACCATGCCGCCTCGTTGTTCTGTAACAAGACAGGTATACGTTTAGATGTCTATACTACCGAGCCAGGTATTCAGGTCTATACCGGTAACTTCTTGGATGGTACGGTCACTGGCAAACATAACGAGATATATGGCTTCCGCAATGCCATCTGTCTTGAAACGCAGAAGTATCCTGACACCCCGAATAAGCCCCAATGGCCCTCTGCTACACTACAAGCAGGTGAGCGGTATCAGTCCACAACGACGTTCGTGTTCTCTAACTTTTAGTTAAAGAGTCGAAGAATTGGGGATTTAGTATCTTGTTGTGTTGCATGCAGTGGAGTGTGATGGAGTTTTTCTCTGAAAAAAAATGCTGCATATATTTGCGTGTGTAAGAAATTTGCTGTACCTTTGCAGCCGCTTTTGAGAAGAGTCCATTAGTGTCCAATGGTATAAAGGCTATTACGTCAGATTTTGGTTCTGAAAATCCTGGTTCGATTCCGGGTTGGACAACTATCGCACAGAGCGATACGCTGAGGAATAGAGCCTATGTGTCGGCTCTTTTTTATCAGCAGTGTGATGGGATACGGGCAGCCACACCGGGCTGGCGTGTATAGGTGATGTACATGTTGGTTGTCATTCTGCCCCATATTGAGTAACACCAAATAATTATTCAAATGAAGACTTTTGAACTCGTAGGTACTCCACGTAGTGAGTACGGCAAGAAGGCGGTCAAGGCACTTCGCAAAGAGAATCTCATTCCTTGCAATCTCTATGGGCATGGTGAGAACCACACTTTCTCAGTAACAACGGATGCAGTGCGGAAGTTGGTCTACACACCAGACACGATGGCTGTAGCACTAACGATCGGTGACATCAAGAAGATGGCTGTTGTTAAAGAGTTGCAAGTACATCCTGTGTCTGAGGCTATCCTTCACATTGATTTCCTTGAGGTTAATGAGAGCAAGCCTGTGACAGTAGATATTCCTGTTCAGTTGGAAGGTCACGCCGAAGGTGTGAAGGCCGGTGGCAAGTTATCATTGGAGATGAAGAAGTTGAAAGTGAATGGTATCTACACTGCGATTCCTAACCGTATCGTGGTAGATGTTACAGAGTTAGGCTTGGGCAAGAAGATTGCCGTTGGCGATATCCACATCGAGGGTCTGCAGATGATGAACCCCAAAGACGCATGTGTGGCTCAGGTAAAGGCTACGCGCGCAAGTGCTACAGCACAATAAGAGTAGATGAAGTACTTGATTGTCGGGTTGGGGAATATCGGTGATGCGTACCGAGGCACCCGCCATAACATAGGCTTTAAGATGTTGGACGCTTTTGCAGAAGCGTCCAACGTTGTATTTGAGGATAAGCGTTATGGCATGATTGGTCGTTGCAGAGTCAAGAACGCAGAATTAGTGCTGTTGAAGCCTTCTACGTTTATGAACCTGAGCGGCAATGCTGTGCGGTACTGGTTGGGGCAAGAACGTATAGCGGTGGAGAATATGTTGGTATTGGTTGATGACTTGAACTTACCCTTTGGAACCATACGTATCCGAAAACAGGGTAGCAATGGAGGACATAATGGTTTAGGACACATACAACAAGTGCTGTGTACTGAGAACTACGCCAGAGTACGATTTGGTATAGGTAACGATTTCACCCGTGGGGCGCAGTGTAACTACGTGTTAGGTCATTGGACAGAGGAGGAGGTGCAGCAACTGCCTGACCGGTTAAAGGTTGTATGTGATATTATTCCTTCTTTTTGTTTACAGGGTATAGACAAGACGATGAATATGTACAACGGCAAATAGCAGTGGAGGTTCGTGTCGATAAATACTTGTTTGCCATGCGTCTGTACAAAACGCGTTCTATAGCCAATGATGCGTGCAAGTGTGGTCGTGTGAAGATGAATGGTGTGGAGTTGAAGCCCAGTCGCTGTTTTCATGTGGGGGATGTGTTTACTATCCGTAGGGGACCTGCCACTCGGACGTACAAGGTGTTGCAGTTGAGTGAGAACAGGTTGGGTGCCAAGTTAGTGCCTCTGTATATGGCGGATCTGACTACTCCTGATCAGTTGGAGATATTGGAGTTAGCTCGTTTGGCTTCTCAGAGCGGTCGTGACAGGGGTTCCGGTCGTCCGACGAAGAAAGATAGGCGAGAGATAGAGGTATTCATGTCAGATGAGTTTGATTGGTTCGATGCAGATGATGAAACAGAAGATGAGTAATATAGCCGAGTACATCTTGTACCTATGGCAGATAGAAGACTATCTACGTGCTTTCCCGCAGCAGGCGGACGCCACTCAAGAGTTGCATGAGTTCAGTGAGATGATGCACCAGGAGAATATCATAGAGTGTGGTCATCTGCAGTTAGCACAGAATGCGTTATCGGAGATGGAGGAGTTGCATAACGAACTGCTGGAGCAGGAGGCGAGTTATCGTGCGGCTATTCTGCATATAGCACCTTCGTTGGTATTGTTGAAGTCCAAGACTGACAGACCGACGATGAGTGACGTGGAGGCATGTTTAGTATTGTTATATCAAGTGATGTTATTGCGTCTGCAGAAGCGTTCTATCTCGTCAGAGACAGCCATAGTTCAAGAAGAGGCGACACGCGTGTTGCAGTATCTGAGTAAGAGTTATCTAAAGAACAAGACGGAGTGAGTTATGACTACGAGGGAGCGTTATGAACGTGTGACAGCCTGGTTCGAGGAGACGATGCCTGTGGTGGATAGTGAGTTGGTTTTCGGTAGTGCGTATGAGTTGTTGGTCGCTGTTATGTTGTCTGCCCAGTGTACGGATAAGCGTGTTAATATGGTTACACCTGCGCTCTTTGCAGCCTATCCGACAGTGGAGTCATTGGCATCGGCTCGTGTAGAGGAAGTGTTGGGATATATTCATTCTATCAGTTATCCTAATAGCAAGGCGGAGCATTTAGTGTCTATGGCGAGGCGTGTTGTGGAAGTGTATGGTGGGGAGATACCTTCGACCCGTGATGCGTTGCAGACCTTGTCAGGTGTAGGAAGGAAAACGGCTAATGTGGTCTGTGCTGTATGGTGGCATCAACCGACGATGGCTGTGGACACGCATATCTTTCGTGTCGCCGAGCGTATAGGTCTGACGACCGGTGCTCGTAATCCTTTGGAGACGGAGCGTCAGTTGGTTCGCCATCTCCCAGAGTCAAAGATTCCCAATGCGCATCACTGGTTGCTGCTGCATGGTCGGTATGTCTGCCAGGCACGGAAGCCAAAGTGCGAGGAATGTGGGTTGTTGCGTGTATGCAGATTTGCGCAAAAGACAAAGCGGAAGAAGTAAACAACCGCCTTTATGTATGCAAGACGGCATACGTATAGCATAGAATAACGTAAGCGACAGAGGTTGCGGACTTAATACCACTGTAGTTTACGTATGAGGCGTAACAGGCTTGTAGGGATGAGTCCTACTATACCTACAAGCATAGCATTCCATAGACAGGGTACAGATACTTTAGCTCGCCCTTGGAACAGTCCATGCAATGCTCGTTTCACAAGATAGTCAGGAGAGACGATATATCCTAATATCTTTCCAATCTTTGTAGATTGTGGGCGGATATGGTATAATCCAGTGTCAACTGCCCCGGGAGAGACATCTGTGACGCATACCCCCTTCGAGCGTAATTCAATATGTAACGAACGGGTGAAAGACGAAAGGAAGGCTTTCGTGGCAGCGTAGGTGGCTATACGTTGTACAGAGATATGAGAGGTGACAGAACAGACATTGAGAATATAACCTCTGTTGCGCAGTACCATATCCTGTCCAAAATAGTAGCATAACATGGTTGGTGTTACAACATGTAAGTTTATTATCAATGTATTAAACGCCTCTGTATCATCTATGAAATCGCCGTTGTGATAGACACCTGCATTATTCACAAGTACCTCTACTTCTAAAGATTGTTCTGTACAACAGGCGTACAAATCTCTGGCTGCCGTCTGCAAACTCAAATCACGCATCAAAGCAATCACTTTCACAGCGAAGTCTTGTTGGAGTAAGTCTGCTTTTTCAAAGATTGACGTTTCGTTACTGACTATTATAAGGTTATATCCACGCTGTGCCAACTGTCGGGCATAGCAATATCCCATACCAGAACTGGCCCCTGTGACTAAGGCATAAGGATGGTTGGTATTCATAGTACATTCATCATAGAGATTTTCGATGACAAAGGTATAGTAAATTTGCAAATAAAGCAAGAAAACAGTAACTTTGCGCGATAATTATTGCCATGTCTGAAGTAATCCATGATAGTAATCAGGTTCCTAAGGAGCGTAAGCGTTTCAGGAACAGGGCAATTGGTAAGGTACTGATTGTTATAGGGGTGTTTTTGGGTTCCCTATTGCTATTGTTGGGTACATGTGTGATTGTGTTGCAGCAGAGTAGCGTGCAGACCTACATAGTGCATATAGTGACCAATAAGTTGTCGGAGTATGTGGGTGCTGATGTGCGTGTGGGGCATGTAGAATATAAGCCTTTGTGCCAGTTGACGTTGGATAGTGTGTACATAGGCGACCAGCAACAGGATACGTTAGCCTACATAGAGCGTGCGCATGTGGTGTTTCATCCGTTACTGCTGCGTGAGCAACGTCTTGATCTAAATTTAGTTTCCTTAGAGCGTCCTTACGTAAACATACAGGCAGTAGATGGTGATTCGGTACTGAACTATGAGTTTCTATTGGAGAAGTTCATGACAGACACTGTGAATTTTGCACTACGTGTTAATTTGGACAAGTTGCTCTTATCGGACATGCGGGTTCGCTATAAAGAGTTATTGGTTGACCAGTTGCAGTTGGACTTGACGATGCCAGTGTTGAGTCAAGATTCAATGGATGTAAAGATAGAGTCGTTGTCTCTACGTGCTCAAATGGATAAGTTAGATGCTCGATTAGAGGCAGAGTTGCACGGTTGTATGGACTCTGTGTTCGCTGATAAGATGCAGTTGGTATATCGGGGTCAGCGTCTGTTTGTGGGTGACATAGCGGTTTATCATCCTTTACAATTAGACTCATTGTACATTCAAGCCTATTGTGAGGATCTTTATTGTCATCATGCATTGTTGCAGGACATGCTATCCCAGCTGCTCTCGCGCCCTGTGCATCTACCTCGCCCTGTGGCAGCGTTAGGCACTATCCACTACAAGGGAGAGGTTGTGGGTAGGTTAGAGGATATGAATCTACAAGGAGCATTTTCTACTTCGTTAGGCACATTGACTGTGAATGGTCATTCGCGTACTGATACGACATTGTGTAACCTTTCGTTCTGTGGGAAGGTATCCACACGCCGTTTTCACGTTGGCAGGTTGTTGCATGAGAAAGACTTGGGTGTGGTGGCCTTGTCAGCACATGTAGATGGTAAGTTAGACAGTACGGAGGCTTTCTCTTGTGTTGCTGATGCCCATATCAATAAACTTGAGTATAAGGGTTACACTTATCGTGATATACATTTTGATGGTGGTTTTGAGGAAGATATGGTAAGCGGTGAGTTACGCATTGATGACGAGAACTTGCGTTTACATATAGACGGGTTAGTCGATCTCTCTGAAGAAGATAAACGTTTCGATTTTAGCCTGCGCTTAGAAGACTGTAGGCCAGCGGCTATGCATTGGATAGACCGTTATCCTGATATGGTTATCCGTTCGCAAGTATATATCAGTCTATTCACTTCTGGCAGGGCTGCAGCGATGTTAGACCACTTAAGGGGAGCCTTGCTGATAGACTCTTTGGATGTGCGTAACGGTGACCGTCAGGCGGTGATGAATGAGTTGCGTTTGCTTATTGACAATGAGGAGCGCAATGGTAAGCCTTATCATCAGTTGCGTTTGCAATCGGACTACGTGACGGCCAGTGTTCATGGGCCGTTTGATTACACGACATTGCCGACCACACTAATGAACATGTTCAGCAAGTATTTGCCTTCGCTAAAAGAGTCAAAGACATTGTCCAAGCACTTGCCTAACGATATAGATTTCTATGCCTATTTTCGTGATATAGAGCAGATAACTCAGTTGTTGGAGTTAGGGGTAGATGTACCACACTACCCTACCATCAAAGGCTATGTGCATGAGTCAACCAACCAGCTTGGTCTGCAAGCCTATATACCAACGATACAGACATCGAGTGCATGGTTGGAGGATGTGACTGTGTCATTGGATAACCAACATGACAGGTTAAGTTTATCGGTATATGTGCTGAACCATCTGCCTAAGGATAATCCGACAGCGGCTAAGATAGGCGATGTGCGTGCCTATATGGATGTCACTGCACAAGATAATATCGTCGGGCTAACCGTACGATTGGATAATACGGACAGTGTTCGTAATGCAGGTATCATACGTGTGTCGTCAGAGTTTCTTCGATACGCAGATAAGCCTTTGGTGAATGTACATATTCATCCCTCCGACATTGTGTTGAATGACACAACGTGGTCGATAGGCGATGCACATATTGTTTATACGGCTGCAGATAAGACGTTAGGAGTGGAGCACTTGAGTTTGAGTACTTCTCATCAGTCTATCTTGGCTCATGGTATGGCATCTGCGAGTGAGAAAGACTCGATATATGTAGAGTTGAAGAATATAAACGTCAACTATCTATTGAGTTATACCGAGGCGAGCAAGGCTATCTCGGTGGATGGGCTCTTGACAGGTTGGGCGACTATTTACGGTTTATTCTCGGAGCCTATGTTTGAGGCACGTTGTTATATGCCTAATGCCGGTTTGAATGGTGTTCCTTTAGGTAGTGCTTTCGCTGAAGCACGTTTGGATACGGCAACTCAGAAGATGATTCTCACAGGCGATGTGATAGATTCTACGCATGTGGTAGCCCATATAGACGGGGAAGTCATCCCCCGTGATAAACGATGGGTGCTGGATATTGCCTGTGATAGTGCAGACCTGAAGATTGTAAACTTCTGGACAAAGGGTATATTATCTGATTTGCAAGGTGCAGGTTATGGTCACCTGCATATAGACGGTCATAATCATGACACCTATATCACTGCCCGTATGTACGGCAAAAATGCTCAGTTGACCGTTCCTCAGATAGGTGCAACCTTTATGTTCTCTGATTCTGTATTTATGGATTCAACGAGTATTCGTTTTCCTCATATTACTCTCCATGATGCCGAAGGTCATACAGGGACTTTTGATGGCGTATTGACCCATACGCTGTTCGAAGATATGCATTACGATATGACTGCTGTGTCAGATAACCTGTTGGTTATGAACTTGCCTTATGATCCGCAATCTATCTTCTATGGAAAAGTATATGGTTCCGGCAGTGTTCACATCAAAGGTAACGAGCAGGAGTGTAAGATATCGGTGAATGCCCGTACGGACTCCAAGTCGAAATTCTATCTGAGTGTAGCAACTGCAAGTACAGCCTCATCCACATCTTTTATCAACTTTGTGCAAGCCGACACGTCTTCTCATCATCTATTGCGTTTATTGAGTCAACCCAAAGAACAGAACCCGATAGTAAAGAAGCGTGCCACACGTGTATTGCTGTCGTTGTTGGTAGAGGTGACCCCTACAGCAGAGATACTATTGAGAATGGGTGGTGATGACGGTTTGCGTGGTAGAGGCGAGGGTAATATTCGCTTGGACTATGATGATTTGACAGAAGATATACAAATGTTAGGGACTTTCACACTGCAGAGTGGTTTGTTCTCGTTCTCATTAGGTAACATTGTCCGGCGCAATTTTGACATTGCAGAGGGTAGTCGTGTGATATGGAATGGTGATCCGACTTCTCCAACTGTGGATGTGACAGGCCGTTATCATGTGACCGCTTCGCTGCGAGACTTGTATGGTAGTGATGTGTCTCAGATCTCTACTAACAGGACCTCTGTACCTGTAAATTGTGTGTTGCATATGACAGATATGCTGTTTAATCCTATTATCAATTTTGCAGTAGAGTTACCTCAATCGGATGAGTCTGTGCAGAGTCAGGTGAGATCTATCATCAACACGGACGAGATGTTGATGCGACAGATAATATACTTGTTAGTTTTCAACAGATTCTATACTCCTGAATATCTACAAAACACGAAGAACGTAGGTGTTAATGAGACCTATTCTCTATTATCCTCGACCATTACAGGACAGATAAACTCATGGATAGGCAAGTTAACCGATAACTTCTCTATGGGTTTTAATATCCGTACAGATGGTGAGGGAGAGACGGCGAGTCAGGAATATGAAGCGAATTTTCAGATACATCCTATCAATCAGTTGTTGATCAATGGTAACTTTGGTTATCGGTATAATGACTTAAGCAATCGTCCGTTCTTTGGTGATTTGGATATAGAGTATTTGCTCACGGAGAATGGCAAGTTGCGTGCAAAGGCGTACACCCATACCGTAGATAAATACTCACTGAAGCAGGCGAATACAGTTCAAGGAGTAGGTTTTGTATTCAAGCATGACTTTAACTGGCCTACTCGTCATCAGAAAGACTCGATAGAGAACGACACCTTATATCAAACAAAAACAATAACACCTCAAACACACTGACACATGCTAATTAAGACTTACGGAGCTGCCTTGCAGGGTATCGACGCCGTGATTATCACCATAGAAGTTCATGCTGTGGCGGGTTATGATTTCACTCTCGTTGGGTTGCCCGATAATGCAGTCAAGGAGAGTCGTGAGCGTATCATCTCTGCCATCACTGTTAATGGTTACAGTAAACCTCGTCACACGCTGACTATCAATATGGCTCCTGCCGATATCAAGAAAGAGGGTGCTGCTTACGACTTACCATTAGCCATCGGTATGTTAGCTGCAGAGGAAGAGGTACGTACCGAGCAACTTCAGCATTATCTCATTATGGGTGAGTTGTCGTTAGATGGTTCACTTCATCCTATACAAGGTGTGTTACCTATCGCTTTGGCAGCAAGACGTGAAGGATTTGGAGGAGTCATTTTACCTATAGAGAACGCACGTGAAGCTGCTGTAGTAGCAGGATTAAATGTGTATGGTATGAGAGAGTTACAAGACGTTGTTCGTTTCTTGAATGGCACACAGGAGTTCTCTCCCACCCATGTAGATACGGAGGCTGAGTTTCAGTCTTTTGCTTTCCCTTCAGATCTTGATTTCTCGGATGTTCGAGGACAAGCGAATGTGCGTCGCGCCATGGAGGTGGCAGCTGCCGGTGGTCATAATATGTTGATGATAGGTCCTCCCGGTGCAGGAAAGAGTATGATGGCTAAACGACTGCCGTCTATTCTTCCTCCACTCACTTTGGATGAAGCGTTAGAGACTACAAAGATTTACTCAGTGGCGGGTATGATGGCACATCGCAAAGAGCGTAACGGATTGACGAGTGCACTCATTGTACAGCGTCCATTCCGCAGTCCTCACCATACGGTTACGGACGTGGCTTTAGTGGGTGGAGGCAGCAATCCTCATCCAGGTGAGATAAGTTTAGCGCATAATGGTGTGCTCTTCCTTGACGAGTTGCCTGAGTATCGGCGTTCTGCTTTGGAGGTAATGCGTCAGCCTTTAGAAGATCGCAAGATTTGTGTGACACGTACTAAGATGAGTGTGGAATATCCTGCCTCTTTTATGTTAGTAGCCGCTATGAACCCTTGCCCATGCGGACATTATGGAGAGCATAATCCTGCCCACCCATGTACCTGTACGCCTACACAGATACAACGATATCTTAGTCGTATCTCGGGTCCTCTTCTTGACCGCATTGATATTCAGTGTGATATACAAGCCGTTCCTTATTCGCAACTACGTGACACACAACCTGGAGAAAAGAGTGAGTCTATGCGATTACGTGTTATGCATGCTCGTTCTATACAAAAACAGCGATTTGCAGATTATAATACTGCTGCCACATATCCTGTCCATTGCAATGCGCAGATGACACCCAAGTTGTTACGTATGTTTTGTTCTCTCAATGAGGAGTGTGACCGCTTATTAGACTACGCTATGAACAAGATGGGGCTCTCGGCTCGTGCTTATGATCGTATTCTCAAGGTGGCACGCACTATAGCAGATTTAGATGGTGCTGCAGATATACAGCCTCGTCATCTCACGGAGGCTATCTCCTACCGTAACCTGGATCGCGAGACTCACTATTTTTAAGAGAAATAAATAGTACGGAGTAAAGACGAAAGTTGGTTGATTGAGGGGTGTTTTTATTCGGTTTATGTTCTGCTCAAGATCGGCTTATCCTCTGCTCAAGATCAGCACATGTGCTGCTGTTTTTTGAGAGGGATAAAGTGTTGCATATTGTTAGAGGTTTTATTGATGTAAAAGAGGCTGTCCAACCATACTTGTTAGACAGCCTCTTTATTTATTGCCATTCTACATTAACGTTTTCTATCCAATCGTGCACCTTCGGATTCGGGGTTGTGGTGTTGGCGTTCCGGGCGCGGGCCACGGCGTTCAGGACGACCGTTTCGGTCTCCTCTTGGCGCACGTGCAGGACGCTCCGGCTCTACATAGCCTTCGGGTTTCTCTTTCAGTACCCTTGCAGACAGTT
>CAVEZM010000023.1:0-30683 GCA_963620225.1 Acidaminococcaceae bacterium
CCGAGCAAGCGAGTGCTGCACCGGCAGCAAGCCCGGCGATAGACTCCGGCATATCAATACCGTCAGCCGAGTACATAGTCACATTGACGAATGTCTCTGCGTGGTAGGTGGCCGGGAACAGCGGGCGGAGTGCACGGTCGATGAGGCGGGCAATCAGGATTTCGTAATCTGATGCTTTGCCTTCTCGTCTGGTGAAGCCTCCCGGGAAGCGTCCTGCGCTGGCGAATTTCTCTTTGTACTCAACGGTAAGCGGCATGAAGTCGGTACCCGGCACAGCGTCTTTTGCGCTGCATACAGTGGCAAGCACCATGGTGTTGCCGATGGTAGCCATTACTGCTCCGTCGGCTTGTTTGGCGAGTTTGCCTGTTTCGAGCGTGATGACACGCCCGTCTTGGAGAGTGATCTCCTTTTTCACAATATTCATCATCTATAGACAAATTATAAGGTGCCCTTTGCACCTTGTAACACATAGGAATACCGTATTGTATTCCGTTATTTCTTTGACCATTCAAAGTCGCCACAAAGGTACTGCTTTAAGTTGAGATATGCAAATATTATATACTCGCCCAAAATGTTTTTTCCTAATAACGATATGTATTGCGTATGTATGTTGCATGTTGTATCTTTGCACTCGTTTTTTGTCTGTTGGTTTATAGTATGGATTGTATATTACTTGTAGCAGGTTTGGTTGCGGGTTTACTCTCCGGTGCAGTGGGTTTCGGTGGAGGAATGGTGCTACTTCCTATTGTGACTTCGTTATATGGCATAGAGGTTGCAATACCAATCTGCACCATAGCTCAGTTAGGAAGTAACTTAAGCAAAGTTGTTATTGGTTGGCACGATATAGCATGGAAACAAGTAGGGTTCTTTCTCATCACAGCAGCCCCTCTCACAGCGTTAGGCGCAATTAGTTTTGGTGTAGCAGACAAGCAACTCATGAGTCGCACATTGTGCGTTCTCTTAATCGTTTTCGCTATACTGAAAGTGATGGGAAAGTTACGTTTGCCCCATCGTCCTGCGACAATGCTTATTGGCGGAGGAGTTACAGGTTTCGTTAATGGTATTCTTGGATTGTCTGGTCCTTTGAGTAGCGCAGTGTTTCTCACTTTAGATCTTACACCTGTTGCGTATATTGCCAGTGAAGCGACCGCTGCAAGTATTATGCATATTATCAAAATAGTTGTATATCATAAGTTGAACCTTGTGAACACAGATATTATAGTTAATGGTGTTTTTATAGCGGTAGCGATGACTGTCGGTAACATCGTTGCTATTCATACAATCAAACGTTTCCGCACGAAGACTTACCAGCGCATTGTGGCTATATGTATGATAGGTCTAAGTATATATCTTTTCTTTATCGTATAATTCCGTGTTACTCTTTTGGATTGTGGTCACGCCCCCCTCTCTAAAAGCACCTATTGTCTTGTTGTATAAGGAGTCTGTTGTACAGTTCCATTCTGCACATAGAAGATGGTGGCATTGGCTGACATATCCTGCAGGATATCCGAAAGGTGCTGTCTGTCGGTATCAGTAATGAATATCTGTCCAAAACGGCTACTGTCAATCATCTTGACAATACGTTCCATGCGTTGACTGTCTAACTTATCAAAGATATCATCAAGCAACAGGATAGGCTTTGGTTTGGTTTTTGATTCTTTCTCATATTCTCCGAGATAGAGTGCTTGTCCGAGTTTCATAGCCAAAAGATAGGTTTTCTGTTGACCTTGGCTCCCTACCCTTTTGAGAGAATAACCATCAAGGAGCATCTCCAGTTCATCTTTATGTATGCCTTGACTTGTCCAACCCAAGATGAGATCTCGTGTTCGTGTCTTAAGCAGTGCTTCCTGCAAGTCCTTTTCATGCAGTTGCGACACATATTGCAATTCTGCCTGTTCTTGTCCTGCAGAGATAGTGGTATACACCTCTTGGAAATAGGGAGAGAATGTGTGTATAAAGTGTTTGCGTTCAGCATAGATGTAATTAGCATGTATTGCCATCTGTTCTTCAATGACCCCAAAGAGGTCTGTCGGCAACGCATTGATCGGAGGCTCGCTATACTGTTTGAGTAAGGCGTTTCGTTGTTTGAGTAGCAGATTGTATTGTGTGAAGTGTTCTAAATATGTTCTATCATACTGTGAGATGACTCCATCCATAAATCGTCTTCTATCCTCACTCCCCTCGCTAATCAGTTCGCTATCTCGAGGACAAATCATAACGAGCGGTATGAGTCCGATATGATCAATGAGCCTTCTGTAGTCTTTCTTCCCTCTACGGAACTGCTTCTTTCCTCCTTTTTTGATACCACAACTGATAGAGATATCCTGCTGTGCTGTTTCGATGTCGTTATATAGCCCTTGTATCATGGTCATCTCTTCGCCATGTGTAATGTTTTGGCTATCGATAGTGTTGTATGCAGATTTAGTAAAACTGAGATAATAGATGGCATCTAAGAAGTTGGTTTTCCCCTGACCATTGAGTCCTACGAAACAATTCAACTTATCCGAGAAGTGCAGGTTCGCATCCCGTATATTTTTATAGTTCAATATACTCAGTTCTCGCAGAAACATAATATGTGTTTATGCATAAGTCTCTACATCTTGTGCTGTGACAATGTCTCCAGCGAGGATAATGAGGCGCTCTACGACATTACGTAACTCACGTATATTTCCAGGCCAATGATGTTGCTGTAGTGCCTGTACGGCAGTTTGATCAAAGATCTTTACTTTCCAACCTTGCTCGTTACATATGAGTTGAGAGAAGTGGGTAACGAGTAATGGTATATCTTCTTTTCTTTCCTCCAGATCTGGTACATGTATAGGAATAACATTCAATCTATGGAAGAGATCTTCACGGAAGCGTCCTTCTTCTATTTCTTTATGGAGGTCCTTGTTGGTAGCTGCCACTACCCTCACATTCACTTTGATAGCCTTGTCGCTTCCTACGCGCGTAATCTCGTTCTCTTGTAACGCTCGTAGCACTTTAGTTTGTGCAGATATGCTCATATCCCCTATCTCGTCAAGGAATAGTGTCCCTTCATTGGCTTGTTCGAACTTACCGGCTCTATCTTTGACGGCCCCGGTAAAGCTCCCTTTCACATGTCCAAATAGTTCACTCTCTATCAGTTCGCTTGGTATAGCTGCACAATTGACTTCCACTAAAGGTCCTTTGGCACGTGCGCTGCCTTCATGAATCAGGTGTGCAACCACTTCTTTTCCTGTTCCGTTAGAACCTGTAATCAACACTCGAGCCTCTGTGGGTGCCACCTTATTGATGATATCACGTACATGTTCGATAGCAGTACTCTCACCAATCATTTGATTGCGGCTACCTACTTTCTTTCGTAGCACTCTCGTTTCTTGTATCAACGATTTATGGTTCAGGGCATGCTTAGTAGTAAGTAATAGTCGATTGAGGTCAAGCGGTTTCTCTATGAAATCGAAAGCTCCTTTTTTGAGTGCTTCAACGGCTGTCTCTACAGTGCCGTGTCCGGAAATCATAATGACTGGTGCTTCTTCACCGGGATTTTGTTGGAAAGTACCATGATATGCATCCAGGAACTCAAGTCCGTCCATCTCAGGCATCTTGATATCCGTGAATAGCAAGTCGTAATTAGTTTCTAATGCTTTTTCCAATCCTTGTTTGCCGTTCTCTGCTACTTCTACAACATAGCCTTCAAACTCAAGTACTTCTTTCAACGTGTTACGTATAGCACGTTCGTCGTCTATTACTAAAATCTTTGCCATAACTTACGAGGGTGGGTGTAATGCCGCCTGTCACCATAATGCCGCCTGTCACCATTGTGTTGCGTTACCAAACCCGCCACAAAGGTACTGTTTTTTTTCATTATGACAAATGGTGTTCTCTGTTGCCTTACCTATTTCTTTTGCAATATATAAAAAAAAACACTACCTTTGCAGAGTATTTGGTAGACTGGTGGTGAGAAAATATAGTACAACACAATAGTTAAACAATGTAAGATTATGAGAAAGTTCTTTTTATTAGCAATCTTTGCGTGCTTAATATTCCCAGCATGCGCAAGCAATCACATTACAGATAACTATCCAGATAGTGAATTTTACACGGTCGGTAATGGCAGTACTGATGCCAGGATTAGTAAGATTGAAGTCGATTGGTTGGATGGTAATGTGTCTATCATGTATGGTGAAACGGATGTAATAAGTTGGGAAGAGACTGTGACGTCTGGCAAGACGAATATTCACACGCAGATGTATTACCGGATAATCCACGGTAAGTTAGACATTCATTATTGCCAGTCCGGTCGCTGGGATGCCAAATCTCTCAAAAAAGATTTAGTTATCACGTTGCCCCGCAACAGCAGTTATGCTGAGTTTGATATCGAGTGCAACAATGGTGCTATTGACATCAATGCGACAGCCACCAAAGTACAAGTAGAGACAGTCACTGGCAATGCGACAGTACACGGAACAGGCAATGTGCATCAGATAGACGGAGAATCGGTTCATGGTGACATGGTTATATACTTGCCTGTCGGTACAACTTTTGTAGCAGAGTATGAGGTTGTCAATGGTAGTTTTAGTACCGATTTTCAAGGGACATACAGTGGAACAAACCACGATGGGATCTTCCAAACAGCAGGCACTCCACAGACACATATTGAGTTAGAGTCGGTAAGTGGAGATCTACGCGTGTTGCAGGCGAAATGAGAAAGTGCAAGAGCACTTACCAAAACTATCTCTCCGACATACTCACTAACGCACAATTTTGGTGCGATAGCTCTGCATGTAGCCCTACCTATCTTCTCTTTTGATGTTCATCGTGTACCCGTAAAAGAGAACACACATAAGCAGATTAATGTAGTGGTTGCAACGCTACATTTTGCTATAGATAATATCGGTGTAGTTCCATATCTCTATCGGAGTGGAATTACCACTATTGAAATAGACGCAGCGCATACGAATTGAGAGGAGGTCTGTCGTAATAGAACCGTCCCGATAGTTCAGCAGCAAAGTGCTGTGCATCAGCAGCACTACTACCATTGCCGCACCAAAGGATACGGTTGCCATTGCGTAATGAAGCAATCAACGTATCGGATACCTGTTGGATAGTATGCAGAAACTCAGGGTTATTGAGTATATTTTGCTTAGTGAGAAAACTCTCACTGACAGAATGGGGTATACTGCCCTTGTCTTTAATCCTTCTATAGTGAATTCACATCGTTTGACTTGTCCGGCAAACTGTTGCAGAAGTGCTTTCTCTACATTATATTGAACAGTGCTGGGACAGAAGAAAAACATAAAGCCACCACCACCTGCACCACTGACTTTACCTCCCGTAGCACTGGCATGAAGTGCCATATTATAGATATCTTCCAACAGTGGATTAGAGATACCCTGTACGGTCTTTTTCTTATGTTCCCAACCAAAGTTGAATATATCGCCAATACTATCCATACCGCCCTTAAGCAGTGCCTCTTTCATCTGTATGGCTTGTTGCTTGAGTTGGTGTATAGCTTCAATAGAAGATGTGTTGTTGGCACGCACGTTTTTTATCTGTCCAGCAATAATCTCTGCACTGACATGGCTCTGGTCTGAGTATAATAGAGCAAGAGATTGTGCGCTAACTCGTCTTGATAACGCTGTCGGATACGCAACGGATTTACTATAACCTTATCGTCTTGCAAGAACTGTATGTAGTTAAACCCATCAAAGGTGGCAGCATATTGGTCTTGTACCGCCTCCTGCCAGACCAAGTCATAAGGGTGCTTTACTGCGGATTATCGTATCTGTATTAGTTATTAGTTATCGCATCAGTCATGCGAGACCAAGCATACTTCTGTTTCTCCTCTTCAATACCGGCAGTGAAATGGTTAGGATCTTGTTGGCAGAAGTCAAGCAATGCATCAGCAATCGCCTTAGGGTCAACATCAGTAACATAACCCACCTTGCCGTCGGGTACTATCTCGGCTAACCCTCCAACATGAGTCACAAGCATCGGCTTGCAGAAATGGTAAGCAATCTGCGTTACGCCACTCTGCGTAGCCGTTTTGTAAGGCTGTACTATGAGGTCTGCCGCCGAGAAATAGACTCGCACCTGCTCATCGGGTATGAAACTCGTATGCCACAACACCCGTCCGGATAAACCAAGACTCTGTTCCAAAGCATAGTATTTATCGGCATTATTATAGAACTCACCCGCCACCAAAAGGTGCACATCCCCACCTTGCAGACGGGGGTCTGCATACGCCTGCAGAAGCAAGTCAAGACCCTTATAGTCACGAATAAAACCGAAGAACATCAGTATCTTACCATCAAGCGGCAACCCAAGTCGTTGGCGTGCCTCTAAAGAGTCCATAGGCTCACCATAGTTATCGTAGATAGGGTGCGGTGAAACAATGACGGACTTCTTTTGTCCTTTGGCGAGAAGTGCGAGGCAGTCTTCACAAACGCTATCAGACAAAGCCACAAAATGGTCTACGCTATGGATAAAATAGCGCAGCAATGGCTTATCCCATGGCTTGGGCTCGTGCGGAATGACATTATGCAGGATAGACACCACGCGTATTCCATTATGCCGTGCAATACGGGCAATAGTGCCAAGGCACGGAGCCATCAATGGTATCCACATTGGCACAACCAGCAAATCCGCATGCATATTGCGTAACAGCCGCCCGGTCCGTATCCACGAGAACGGATTGACGGAGTTCATCACACGGCGGATACGCAGGTCCTTTGGTGCAGGAGCATCGCTATACTGTGTCTTGCCAGGGAAAAGAAAATCCGGATACTGAAGAGTAAAGGTAAGTATCTCCACCTCATGCCCTTCGGTTTGAAACTGCCGAGCAAGACGCTCATTGAACGCAGCCAACCCGCCACGATAAGGATATGCCGTACCTAAGATAATAACCCGCATAGTAACACCTGTTTGAATCGGCGGCAAAGTTACCTAATTTATCCGACACAGGCAATAGATCACGCACGGAAAGCATTCCAACCTTGCGCCTTCAGTGCAATCTCCTCTCCATTGCGCCCCACTAAATACGAACCGTATTCAGGCTTGGTGATATGCCCAATGATATACAAGTCATCTATCGGCACCAACTTCTCGTAGTCATTGATATCGCAGGTGAACAATAACTCATAATCCTCCCCACCGTTCAATGCGCACGTGACTATGTTCAGGTTCATCTCCTCTGCCAACGACGCAGCCTGATAGTCAATAGGCAACTTGTCCTCATATACGGCACAACCAACCCCCGACTGTGAACAGATATGCAACAACTCACTACTCAATCCGTCCGACACATCCATCATCGCCGTAGGCTTGACACCCGCCTTGCGCAATGCCTCGATGATATCCCGCCGCGCCTCAGGCTTCAACTGACGCTCCAACAGGTACTCTTTTCTCTCAAATGCAGGGGTGGCATGTTCGTCTGCTTGCAGGACAACACGCTCACGCTCCAACAACTGAAGACCCATATAGGCAGTACCCAAATTGCCGGATACGCATATCAAGTCATTCAATTTGGCACCGTTACGATAGACAATATCCTTCTTCGCCGCAGTACCTATGCACGTGATAGATATCGTCAGCCCCGTCATAGACGCACATGTATCTCCTCCCACCAAGTCTACACCATAACGCTCACATGCCAATCGGATGCCCAAGTACAACTCTTCCACATCCTCCACCGCAAAACGCTTGCTCAGCCCCAAAGATACCGTTATCTGTGTCGGCTCACCATTCATGGCATATATATCCGAAAAATTGACAACGGCAGCCTTATAACCCAAGTGCTTCAACGGCACATACTCAAGATTGAAATGCACTCCCTCTAACAACATATCGGTCGTTACCAACACGCACTGCCGACCGAACTGCAAGACTGCAGCATCATCCCCCACTCCTTTGATTGTAGAGGACTGATGATTCTCTACATTTTCTGTAATATGCTTAATCAGCCCGAACTCTCCTAAAGTTGATATTTCTGTATGAGGCATAGGATACAATTACTTTGAAGACTTCTTTCTCACTATCCTGCTCCCACCTACGGACATATTCTGCTGCACCACGGGGTTACCCACATACACAATCTTACTCGCACCGGCAGCCTGAGCCCATAACTCTTTGCTCACATTCACCTCAGCCTTACTCGCACCCGAACAATTGATATGCATCGACTGGGTCAATAGATGAACTGCATCAATCTCTCCTGCACCACACAACTTGATGTCTGCCTCATCTGCAGACCCCTCTAACTCAATATAAGAAGCACCGGTACTATTGACGCATAAGGACTGAACAGATATGTCAATATCCATCTTCGATGCCCCTGAACACTCTATCAACAATGAGGGTTGCACTAACCTGTCCTCCGTATCAATCTTACATGCACCCGTACCGTAGATAGACCTCAGTTCAGGAACCGTGATATCCAACTCCACAGCCGAATAACGAGCAGAAGGAACACTGACATACAATACACTGTCCCGCACCTCAGTAATCACATCACTCAATATAGAACTCTTGACCATTAACTGCTGTATAGGGGCTATATGTATATCCACCTCCGTAGCACCTTTCACTTGCAGAGAATGAAAAGCAGGCACATCACGTTGCTCCGAGAACAACTCCATATCATCAGACATATCGTCCCATTGGTCTATCGAATTGAAGAACGAAGTGAGGGTATCAACATCGTTCAGCGACTTGGCAACCATAGTCCCCAACCCAACCAACGACAATATCCACAGTACCAATGTTATCCACCAGAAACGGGCCTTAGGACCACGACGAGTACGCATATAAGACACTATCGTACATATTATCATCACAACAGGTATGACTATCACCGACAATCCCAAAGTTATAAACAATGCCATATACACGCTATTCCCACCAAACAACTCTATACCCAATAATGGCGCACTGCCTATCAATCCCACACTGACACCAAACATAGCCATGATAACTGCCACCACAGCCGCAAACAGAGGTATCAATACAGGCAAAGACATAAGGGCAATCAACACCAATACCGTTATACCAAACACGCGACCACAACCACTGTTCTGCTTAGCGGACTTCTTAACCTTAGGACGCTTGTTCGCACCAAACTCCGCAGGAGAACCTATCTGAGCCATCACCGATTCAACCAACGCCATGTCCACCACTTGTATGTTCCGGGCAAACAAAGACCGCTGAAACAACTCCGAGATACGAGCCTCCAAGTCAGACATCACATCCGACTTCTCCTCTATCGGCAAACGAATCTCTATATCATTCAAGTAATCACGAAACACCTGATATGCGTCGTGGTCAATGTTATAAACTAACCCATTCAGGTTAATAGTTCTCGTTTCTTTCATTATTGTATAGGGGTTATAGGTGTAAATAAAGGATCTTTTTCTGTATAAGGCACCTGAACATCTGCCGCCGAAGCATGAGACACAAGCGCATTGATAGACGTGGATATAGCATTCCACTCACCATCCAACTGAGATAACAAGACATGCCCCTCCTCAGTCAAACGATAATACTTACGCGGAGGACCGTCTTTCGACTCCTGCCAACGATAGTCTAACAGACCATTCGTTTTCATTCGGGACAGAAGAGGATACAACGTTCCCTCCACCACAATCAAATCGGCAGCCTTCAACACATCCAATAGGTCCGATGAGTAAGACTCCTTTTGATTGATCAAGGACAGGATACAATACTCCAATAGCCCCTTCCGCATCTGACTCTTGATATTCTCAATCATAGTTACAATCAGGCATTATTATCATCATTATAATGTACAGTATCAACCCCGGAAAGCACGCAGAGAACAAACTCAAGGCAACATAAGCCACACGAACAATCGTGGGATCTACATTCAGGTATTCCGCAATTCCTGCACAAACACCTGCAAGCATCTTGTTGGAAGAACGACATAACTTTTTCATAAGCAAATCATAAATCTTAGAAAAACTGTGCAAAGGTACTATATAATTAGTATATTGCAAAACAAAGTACCAAATAATACGATATAATCTCTATTTTGTAACATACACTTAGCAAAAACACCCATTCATCGCACCGGCTATGAAGAATATACAGAAAACACCGAACAGTCTAAAAATACCATACCCGCACTGTATACACACAGCATCTATGCGGTATGTATGCCGCATGCACACCATACTCACGCCGGCAACTACGGTATGTTCACAGTTCAAACACGGTAGATATACGGTAGATATACGGTAGATACACGGTTGATAAACAATAATACACCTTGAGTAAAACAATACAACTCCGGCGCTACCTCGCTTGTAAAAAGCAATAGCAGCCGGCATCTGCAAACCGTTTGACCGCACTCTCCCCATATCGAAGCAGTCGCCACCATATCGGCGGCGTATGTATTCTATGTATCTGTACTTTGGCTTGTGTGCGAGCAAGCCAAGAATGCACACGGCACTATCATCAGTGCGCCGAAAGAAAGTCTTTTCATTGTCTATGTATCGTGGAAGATGAAACTGACTGTGCCTCTGCGGGACGGAAGTGTTTCGAGAGCGAGAAACACCAATAGAACAGTGTCACGAGTGCCAACACGCCGCCCACATAGCCGATAGACGCTATCGACACATGCGTGCAGACTTGCCCGCCTATCAGCGTCCCCGTAGCGATACCGAGGTTGAAGATACCCGACGAGATAGACATCGCCACGGACGTAGCACCCGCAGTGGTATGGTTGATTATCTCGTTCTGGAACGACACATTGTACGCCGTTGCCGACATACCCCAGAGGGCGCAAACAGGGATAACCCATACCCCGAACGATGCCATCGGCGCAAGCACCAATTGGCACACACCAATACCGCCTATCGCCAGTGCAATAAAGCGTATGGGGTTACGGGTATAGAACTTCGAGAATAGGTAACTGCCGACTACACCCATACAGCCGAAGAGCATCAGTGCTGCCGTCACCCAATGGTGCGACAGGTGCGCCACTTGCAGCAGGAACGGCTCGATGTAACTATAGCCAACATAGTATGCCGTGGCAAAGCCGAGAGTCAGCACATAGATACCCATCAGTATAGGGTTCTTGAGCAGTGCAGGCAGTTGCTTGACGGAGAATCCCCCATGCGCAGGCACGGTAGGCATTGTAAAAAAGAGGTACACCAATACTACGAAAGAGAATATACCAATACTCAGGAAAGTCATTCGCCAACCAATATAAAGCCCGATAATACGCCCTAAAGGCATACCAAGAATCATCGCCACCGAAGTACCGGTTACAATCATACTCAACGCCAACGGCTTTTTGTTGTCGGGTACGATACTTGCAGCCAAAGGCGAGACGATAGACCAAAAGACAGCGTGCGTACAAGCCACGCCTATTCGGGAGAGCATCAGCAGCGGGTAGTTGGGGGCTACAGATGAGCAGAGTTGAAACACCACGAAACCCGTTACTACACACAGCATAAGTTGGCGCAGGTTCACTCTCGACACTGCCAACATCAGCGGCAACGACAGCAGCATCACCATCCACGCATAGACGGAGATAAGCATACCGGCACTGGCCTCCGACAAATGAAAATCGGCGGCAATGTCAGTGAGCAAAGCAATAGGAATAAACTCCGAAGTGTTGAATACGAAAGCCGAACAAGTCAGACCCATCAGTGGCAGCCAGTGCCGCCAAGTCATTTTTGTTTCCATTTCTAACAGACTGTATCCGTTTCTAACAGACTAAATACCGCGCCTTTCTGCACAAAAATAGTGCCATTCTTACCCAAGAACAGCATTATGATTCACATTTCCATAAATACCTTGATGATAGTCTCTCACGCATATATTGGGGAGTGCAGAGAGGGAATTCTTAACTCCCGCCACTCTGCTCCTGCTTATCTGTTTTTCTCTAATACGCTCTTCGATGATGAGGCGCAGTTGTCTGTTGCAATAAATGTCGCCCGTGAAGACTATATATATTCTTGGAGAGTGTTGCAATCTTTACCAAAAGATAAGGAAGGTAATGTGCTTATCGATAAGATGACCCCGGAGCAGGATTTTGTCTATCTGATGGAGACGGAGGGTGTAGAGACGGCAGTAGCGGCAGCGGAAGAGCAGGTAGAGTATGATATGTCTCAGGTAAAAGACATCGAGGCTAACGATAAGATGTCTCCGAGAGACAAACGTGGCAAGACCAGGAAGTTCACAGACGATATAGCAGGCTAGCAAGCAGCAGAGGCTAAGTATGCCGGCGTGGATTTATCTGCAAAAATGCAAGAAAATGCAAAAAATCTGTCAGAAAATTTGGATAATTCAGAAACAGTGTTATCTCTGCACAAGCAAAGGACGGGAAGCCCACTCGGATGAACTTCAACCTGACACAGAATGCAGGCGAAGGCACAGGCGAGGGAGCGACCAACCGCTTGGACGATAAGAACGAAGCCGACCGAGTAGCCTACAGAGATGCTATCAACACGCTGCGTGACGAGGAAGCCACCGATGAGGAACGCAGCGCAGCAGAGCGAGAAACCTTTGGCAGTACCTACATCGGCTTATATATCTTACGCCTCGATAGACGGCGCAAAGATACCAGCCGAAGTATTGTTGCAAGACCCGAATATCCAAGCCGCACAAGCCAAGATAGACGCGCGCAGCGGGCAGAGCCTTGAATTGACCGACGAACAGATAGCAGACTATGCCTCCCGCCTGTTGGATGCAGAACATGGCAGTGCAGTGCTTAATGCCAAAGGCAAGATAAACAAACGCAATGGAGAGGAGGATTTTAGCGGAGAGGTCGCACAAGAACGCAAAGCGTTGTTTGTTATCGGTCGCCCAGCAGGAGGAAAGAGTAGTGTTTATGCCAACCCATTGTCAGCACAAAACAAAGCGCGTATCATCGACAGCGATGTCGTAAAGCCGAGGCTTGACGGGTTTGACGGAGGCGATGGCGCAGGTTATGTGCAGGAAGCGAGCGATAAGGTAGCCAAATTCGCACTTGCAAAAGCCGTAGAGAATGGCGATAATATCGTAATACCTAAAATCGGCGGTAAGAGTGTTATCAAAATGGCAGCCGACTTGCGCAATGCAGGATACTCTGTCGAGTTGTACTACAATGAGGTGTCGGAGGGGTCGTCCATTATGCGAGCCGCTGCCCGATTTGCCGAAACAGGTCGCTACCTGTCAATAGGGTATCTTAAGGGTATCAAAGACAAGGCAGAGAAGAATTTTGTCAACTATGCAAACAAATCACTAAAGGAGGTTCAAGATGAATTATCTACACAACAAGTACAAGACCTACGAGGAGGGACTGGAAGCGTTCAAAGACTGGAGGAGCGGGTTCTTCCCGGACTGGGACGAGAGGGACGAGAAAGCAGCGGAGAGCACATTCAAGGAACTCTGGAGCAGGGAGGACTACAACGGGGAGGCAATCTACTAAACGACTACTTATTCGCCAAGGCTGAATGGAAGAACAATGATGTCGCATTCGGAGAACCTACCAAGTTAGTATGGTCGTCTGAGAGCGATGAGCCTATTCCTGGAACAGACAGTGCCCGCACCCACCAGCAAATAGGAGAGGTACGCAAGTCCAAACACACCAAGACCGGCGAGGATGTTTGGGTAGTTAAGCCCGCAGAGCGTGTCAGCGACGAGGAGTTTAAGTTGCTCAAAGCCCGCGCAAAAGTGTGTGGCGGCTATTATAGCAGTTTTGCCAAGAATAGGGGCTTTATATTCACATCCGAAGAAGACGCAAACAAATTTAACCGAATAAACGATGAAGAGATTACAACAGACCAGACAGGCACAGATACTGAGACTGCTTGCCGTGAGGGAGAAATTATACAAGGAGAAGCGTCGTCTATTACAAGAGATAGACGAGATAATAGAGGAGCAGAACGAGAGCCCAGCACAGAAGTCGCTGAGGGAGGCATTCGAGAACCTGAACAGGTAACACTCACCCCCGAACAGGCAGACGCAGAGGTCAAGACCCGTCAGCATACTATCGAAAAGATAGAGCAGGCGACGGACAAAATAAACAACCAACTCGCTGTTCTTGGTTTCTACGAAGCCGACGCCTCCGACCCGGGAAAGTACCACGAGTCCTATGGCTATCTCAAGACCGCAGAAGCCGCAGCCGTTAAGGACATAGACCGTCTTGCCAAACAACTTGCAAGCGACCTCGGCATAGAGGTAAGCAAACGAAAGACTATCGCCAAAGCCAACATCGCACCTGCGGGTGGGGACATTTCTTTCCGTCTGCCACTGGAGAACGGAAAAGAGTTGTGTCTATATGTAGATATACAAAAGAATTTCGGCGACTTTTATGGCAAAGGCAATGCTGACGCATTGGTTGCAGACCACATGTTTTGGCGCGTGGAAGACCCGCAAGCCAATGGGCAAAGCCGTTATCTCACACCCAACCAACCCTACGGGTATTTTGAGCGAGGTCAAGTAACGACCACATATGCCGATTTGCTAAGCGATATTCGCAGAGTTGGCAGGAACTATCTCCCAACTATTCCCGTAGGAACTACCAAGCAGGAGATAGCAAAGCAGGTTGTAGAGAAAGCCAGCCGCAAGAAAAAGGACACAAACAGCATTCCGAACAACCAGCCGGTGCTCAGCCTGTTCGGTGATATCACCGACACACTGAACGAGGCAGCACAGCAAGAGCAGACAACCGAAGAACCATTAAATACAAACAACAATGGAGAACTACGAACTGATGGGCGGCGAGAAAGTAGCACCGCGCAAGCCGAACCAAGTGGACAATCTCGGAACGAGAATGGAGCGTTGGGAGGAAGCCAACAACCGCAAGATGAAAGACCTGTCGGCGGACGAGTGGGTACAAGTAGTACACCACATCGGGTGCATGACGGAGAGCGAAGCGGAGGAACTCCTCTACAGCCTGCAGAACCGACTGTAACATCCGCAGAGCCGACGGACAATATAGAGCCTGCCACACCCAGAGAGGAGCATGCTAACCCACTATGGACAGATATGGCTGCAGCAGAGAGGTTAAAAGCGGCAGCGAACAGGTTTGACGCCACTCTGCTCAATCCGCTTGCTACTCGCTCGATGGAGTTGAATGTTCTATCGAAACTCGTTGCTACATCTTTAGACAGGACAGAGGGTATTCGTCAAATGCAGAATAGTATCCGTGATTATCGGAAGAAGAACGGTCTGCCACCGACAGAGGAGGGGTTTGATGTGAGGACACAGGTAGAGGCTTGCAGTTCCCGTATCGCCAATCAGATAGACCGTTTCAGAAATCATGAGGTGAAAGCACTTAAGAAATCCATACGCACCCTAAAAGACAGAATAGAGAAGTCTAAGTTCTATGAGAAGTACAAAGAAGAAACGACAATAGAGACAGGGTATGAAAAGAAAACTAATACCGTTAGACCTAAGAAGAATACGCTGACGCCTATTGAGATGTTAGAGCGTTATAAGTAAATACTTTTTGCAAATTATACGATATTGTTGTATCTTTGCGAAAAAAGTCATACCTTTGCAGGCGATTTGAAGTACAAAGGGGTATTAGCTCATCTGGTAGAGCGCAACACTGGCAGTGTTGAGGTAAGGAGTTCGAGTCTCCTATACTCCACTTTCACACTAAACGTGCTGAAAAAGAAGACTTATGAAGCACAGGTTTATGCACGCTCGCGTTAACAGCGTGAGTTTTTTTATGCGTAAATTTGAAAGTATTAGGTAGTCGAAGACCTCAAGTAATCAAATGAAGCGAACGAAAAGTTCAGGCTTTTTTCGTGTCTATACCTACGCAACAACTTAAAACAAATCTATATGGAGAAACACACAGAACTACTTCAGCAACTCCAAGTCTATGTAAATAAGGACAAACAACGCCGTGCCGAGACGTTCCGGCGCGGCGAGTGCTACAATGTATTCAATGTATTAGGCGTGGACAACATGGAACTATCCCACTCGGTGTTCCTTGCCGCACTACTTGCCCCAATGGCAGCCACGGTATACAGGACGCATTCCCAAAAGCCTTTATTGACATCATCGCACACGGCAGCACCAAACCCGAACTAGACACTGCGCACGCCCAAGTCTATACGGAGTACAATATCTGCAATATCACCGATACCACAGGCGGACGAATCGACATCTTGATTACCGACCGTAGTGACGCCGATGACACTCCAAGCGGACACGCCATCATCGAGAACAAAATTTGGGCAGCCGACCAACCCAACCAGTTGGTGCGTTATCACAACTTTGCACCAAATACTGTGCTTTTCTACCTCACACTCAATGGAGACGAACCGAGCAAGCAATCAAGGGGCGACTTGAACGCCCCAAGCGGTGGCTACCAATGTATCTCCTACCGCAGCGACATCATCGGTTGGCTGTAGCAATGCGCGCAATTAGCATTCGACAAACCACGAGTGCACAAAACCATCAACCAATATATCAACCTGTTACAACAACTAACCAATCACAATACGATTGCAAACAAGGGCTATGAGTTTAAACAATGGAGCAACGGCTTGACCTATAATCCCTATCGGTTCACGGTGTTGGAAGACTTGACGCTTGAGGCTCTGTTCACATCCCCGACTACTGCCATAGATAACACAGCTGCCGATACGACCCTCCCGCAGAAGGTTCTTATCGACGGACAAGTCTATATCCTCCGTGGCGGCAAGACCTACACCACAACCGGTGTCGAAGTGAAATAACAACCACTGACCTCTCCTCTCCAAAGAAAGGGAATGCAGGAGTGATATTGATGGGGCTGTCTAACAAGTAAAGTTAGGCAGCCCCATCCCTTTATGTATGGACTATGGGTAATAACTGTGTGTAATAATGGTATAGGCTGTAAAAAATGCGTAGTTTATCTATCTTCCCACTATGCACGCAACAGGTTCATATCGTATGTGCCGGTCGTGCAAACACTCAAGTACAGTGCATCGGCGGGGTGTGCAACCCCGCTTATATCCACGTCATCTTCTCCGTCACAAATGTTACCATTCGCACAATACAATCTATAACATACTGCACATTTTGATGCGGTTGCCCTTTACTCTATGTTGAAAGTTTGCATATCCAAAAGAAAAGTCGTAACTTTGCGCGGTTTTGTGTGCTGTGACTGCTTAAAGCCTGAATGCACACAGTAGGATATATTTAGGATGTATCTATGAATATAGCACTCATAGGATATGGAAAGATGGGACATATCATCGAGGAAGTGGCGCGGGAGCGCGGTCACGAGATAGTATGTATCATCGACAAAGATAATGGTAGCGATATTGACTCGCCTGCCTTCGTCTCGGCAGATGTGGCGATAGAGTTCTCTACACCCCAGACTGCCGCAGACAACGTCCGTAAAGCATTGGAGCATGGTGTGAACGTGGTGTGCGGGACAACAGGTTGGGACGTTCAAGCGATTGTCAGTCAAGGACTGACGAGTAGTCACGGCTTTATATGGTCAAGCAACTATAGCCTCGGCGTGAATCTCCTCTTTGCTTTCAACAAACGCTTGGCGGAGGTGATAGCCCCCTACCCCGAATACACGCCCATCATCACTGAGATACATCATATCCATAAGTTAGATGCGCCGAGTGGTACCGCAAAGACACTGGCGGAAGGACTGCTACCCACGCAGTGCCCAATAGAGTCTATACGAGAAGGCGAAGTGGCAGGTATTCATGAGGTGCGATGGGATAGTGAGGTGGACACTTTGTCTATCCGTCATGAGGCAAAGTCACGCAAGGGTTTCGCTATAGGTGCTGTTATTGCGGCTGAATGGATACAAGGAAAGAAAGGTTTTTACACTATGCAAAACGTATTAGGTTTATGAATATATTCAAAGAGAAGACATTCAAAGATAGGATATCTGCCGTCAAGACCCGTGGTTGGGTGGCGGCAGGCGTATGGACTGCGATATATATCGCTTTTATCGTATGGGTAGCATGGGACGATACCAAGAGCCTATGGTGGCTTCTGATACTGCCAATCATTCTCGATATGTTCACCACGAAGTACATCCCGTGGAACTGGTGGCGTAAGTATAAACCACTGACCAAAGCCGAGAAAGAGAAAGGGATGGTAAACCCGCACGAGAACGCTACGCTGTACACCATCTGTTCATGGATTGACGCCATTCTCTTTGCTCTGATTGCCGTGTATTTTATCAATCTCTATATCTTCCAGAACTACCAGATACCGACCTCCTCGTTGGAGAAGAGTCTGCGTGTAGGAGATTTCTTATACGTGAGCAAAATGGACTATGGGGCACGGGTACCGAATACTCCACTCTCTATGCCGTTAATGCAGCACACCTTCCCAAAATGGTTAGGAGGAGGTAAGAGTTATATAGAGCACCCGCAATGGGAATACAAGCGTCTGCGTGGTTGGGACACACCCAAGAAAGGCGACATCGTAGTGTTTAATTTCCCCGCTGGCGATACGGTATGCATAGGTATGCAGAACCCGGATTACTATACTCTGTGTCACTACTATGGCAAACGGGTTGTGGAGAATAGAAAAGACATCTTCGGCGAGATAGTAGCGCGTCCCGTTGATAGACGCGAGAACTACGTGAAGCGTTGCGTAGGGACACCTGGAGATACGCTGCAGGTAATAGATAATATAGTATATATCAATGGCGTGCCGGAGCCAACCCGTGAGAGCATGCAACACAACTATCTCATACGGACAGACGGACATATCTTAGGTAGCAGTTACCTGAGTAAGATAGGTATCTCCAAAGAAGACCAGAGAGATGGTCATAACGGCGATATTTATCGTCTTCCTCTCACACAAGCAATGAAGACGGAGTTGGAAAAGAATACACATATACTCAGCATTGAGATAGAGCCTGAGAACTATGGCGGCGAAGTCTATCCATTGGGACATAACACATGGACACGTGACAACTACGGACCTATCTATATCCCGCGCAAAGGAGACAAGATACAGATAACAGAAGACAACTACTGGCTATACAAACGTATCGGCGATGCCTACGAACACCAACCGATATGTATCGGCGAGGAATACACTTTCCAGATGGACTACTATTGGATGATGGGTGACAACCGCCATAAGTCCGCCGATAGTCGATACTGGGGCTTCGTACCCGAAGACCATATCGTGGGACGCCCCATATTCATCTGGTTAAGTATAGAGAAGGACAAAGACTGGGGCAAAGGACATATACGGTGGAACAGGATCGGGATGAATGCTAAGAAATAGACTTCTCCTACCCCTATCCAAAGGAAGGGAATAAAAGCAGCATTATTGTAATTACAAATTGAGGCAGATGGTTTTGCCGACAGGATATATGGCACCGATAGCGTACTACCGAGCACTCTTGCACGCACAGGAGCCGGTAGAGATAGAGCAGTGGGAGTCGTTTCCAAAACAGACCTATCGCAACAGGTGTCGCATAGCAGGTACTAATGGTGTACAGACACTGAGTATCCCTATAGGGAAATGTGAGAGCAAACAATATACCAAGGACGTGCGTATCACGTACCAAAGCAAGTGGCAGCACCAACACTGGATGGCACTTGTCAGTGCTTACCAACATACGCCTTACTTCGTCTATTACGAAGATAAGTTCCGTCCATTCTATGAGAAGGAATACATCTACCTCATAGACTATAACGATGCGCTCAATGAAGTCATACTCGGGCTGCTCGACAAATCTGTCACACTCTCTCGCACGACAGACTGGCAAAGACAGGACTTGGAGCAGTATTGGGAGACAGGAAACGATAAACCATATTATCAGATATTCGCTGATAAACAAGGATATACCGATAACTTAAGTATTGTGGATCTGCTGTTCAACATGGGCAATGAAGCAATATTATACTTATGATAGATTGGAGTAAACTGACATTTCACTATACTGAGACGGACTATATCGTTCGTGCCACTTGTCACCGTGGTGTATGGGAGAAGCCTTATGCCACACGCGACAAACATATGACTATCCATGTCGCCGCCACGGGTATCCAATACGGACAAGGGCTGTTCGAGGGACTGAAAGCCATCCGTGGTGTGGATGGGAGGATACGTATCTTCCGTATGGAAGAGAACGCACGCCGCATGAGGCGATCTGCTGAAGGGCTGTGTATGTCTCCCGTACCAGAAGACCTCTTCTGCGATGCGATACGGTTAGCATTGGAGAAGAACATGGATTATGTGCCACCGTATGAGAGCGGTGCTACACTGTATTTCCGTCCAGTGCTGTTTGCCACGACCCCTGAGATAAGCGTTGGACCTGGTAAAGACTGTGAGTTTATCGTCATCCCTACACCGATAGGTTCGTATTTCGGAGGCGGATTTCATTGCACACCTTTCATCGTGAATCGACATATCGACCGTGCTGCACCTCTCGGTACAGGGCAATGGAAAGTAGGAGGGAACTATGCTGCCTCTTTCCGTGCCAGCGAAGCCGCCCATGCATTAGGCTACGACTGTATGTTCACCGATGCCAAGACGCACCAGTATATAGACGAGTGTAGTGCGGCTAATTTCATCGGCATACGCACCACCAAGCAAGGTATAGCGTACCTCACCCCTGATTCTGCTGCCATACTGCCCAGTATCACCAATGATGCACTGATGGCTCTCGCCCGCGATATGGGTATGCAAGTGATACGCCGACCGATTGCTGTCACCGAATTGGCGGATATGGAAGAGGCCGCCGCTTGCGGCACAGCATGTGTGGTATCCCCTATCAATCGTGTCTATGACCCTGACAACGACATCACCTACTCATTCGGTGATATGCCGGGTCCTGTCATGACACGCTTATACAATGCCATACGTGATGTTCAATACGGGCGAGCTGAAGACAAGTACCACTGGTGTGATATTGTTAAGACAAATAACTAACCCTAATAATAACCATATAAAAAAAGACTTATGTTCAAGAAACATCCAAAAGGATTGATTCCTGCTGCCCTTGCCAATATGGGCGAACGCTTTGGTTACTACATTATGAATGCAGTACTGCTGCTTTTCCTCGTATCTAAATTCGGATTACCCGATGCTACTGCAGGCGTCATCTACTCCGTCTTCTACTGCGGCATCTACGTACTCAGTCTGCTCGGTGGTTTCATTGCCGATAAGACGCAGAACTACAACAAGACCATTCAGTGGGGACTTATCATTATGGCACTCGGCTATATTGCTCTCGCAGTACCTGTATTCAGTCAAGTGGATGGTGATAGCGAATGGTGGGCAATCCTTGTCTTCACCTGCGCTGCGTTGCTGATGATTGCTTTTGGTAACGGACTATTCAAGGGAAACCTGCAAGCCATTGTAGGCAAGATGTACGACGAAGTAGAAGCAGAAGCTGCCAAAGAGGGACCTGAAGCGTTAGCACGGGCAAAGGATCGTCGCGACTCTGGATTCCAGATATTCTATGTGTTCATCAATATCGGCGGATTAGTAGCACCATTCGTAGCACCGCTGCTGCGTCAGTGGTGGCTCAAAGCAAACGACCTCATCTACAATGCTGACATGCCTGCGCTCTGCCACCAGTATCTGAAAGATGGTATTGTGACGACTAAGTTCACCGAGACAATGCAACAGGTGCTTGGTGACGGATACGTACTGAATGACCTGAGTGTTTTCTGCCAAGAGTATATCGAAGTGTTCAACACTGGTATTCACCTCTCGTTCATCGCATCGGTACTTGCTATGCTTATTTCGTTGGTAATATTCCTTGCCACCAAGAAGTTATTCCCTCAACCTGCCAAGAAAGCCGACAAAGCCGTTGTTAACTACACTGCAGGGGAGAAGGCTGCTATGGCAAAAGAGATTAAACAGCGCATGTACGCTCTGTTCGCAGTACTCGGCGTGGCTATATTCTTCTGGTTCTCATTCCACCAGAACGGTCAGTCGTTGTCAGTCTTCGCACGTGACTTTGTGGTAACGAAGTCTATCGCTCCAGAGATATGGCAGGCACTCAACCCATTCTTTGTGATTATTCTGACGCCTATCATAATGTTTATCTTCAGTACATTAGCACATAAAGGAAGGAGTATATCCACTCCTCGTAAGATTGCTATAGGTATGGGTATTGCCGCATGTGCATACTTGTTCCTGATGATATTCTCCGGCGTAATGGGTTATCCATCGGGTGAAGCCTTTCGTGCTATGGATGCCCAGACAATGACCAATGCCGGACTAAGTAAAGCAGGACCGTGGGTACTCATCGTCACCTATTTCTTCCTGACCGTAGCCGAGTTGTTTATCTCCCCATTAGGACTGTCGTTCGTCAGCAAAGTGGCACCACGTCATATGGTAGGTCTATGCCAAGGACTATGGTTGGGTGCAACAGCCCTCGGCAACTTGATGATATGGGTAGGTCCCGTGATGTATAACGCTTGGCCTATTCAGTACTGCTGGGCTGTATTCTTCGGCGTTTGTGTAATATCGATGGGTATTATGCTCGGCATGGTAAAATGGCTCGAAAGAGTTGCATGCTAAATATCACTATATCATATATGAACGATAATCTCATTCAATCATTAAGTGCATACATCAATGCTCTGGAGCAGAGACTCTCTGCTTTAGAGCATGGTGTGGCATTATTGGAACGTCAGTTGGAAGCCAACTCTAATACTGACCAAGATGTAGTCAGGTTGGTTACACAACTGCAAGAGCGCATCAGTACATTGGTGTCACGTCCTGCGGCAACAAAAGATGCAGAACCAGAGGTCGAAGTCGAACTCATCATAGACGAGGACGAACTGTCTGATGAGCCGCTTGCAGAATCCGTACCTGAGTCTGAACCTATCGTCGAGTCTGCATGTGCAGAGCCTATTCCCGCGCCAAAGCCGGTAACAGAGCAAGTGACTGAGTCTGTAGTAGAATCCAAGCCTACTATAGAGTCTGTTGCGGAACCCATACAACATGTCAAGGGTGTACCTACGCAGACCTCTTTGTTCGGCTCGGCTGTACAGGATATTCGCCAAGCCATATCCTTAGGAGACAGGTTTCTTTTCCAACGCGAACTATTCGTTGGCAACGGTGAGTTGATGCAGAAGACACTGGACGACATCAATGCGTTACAATCGATGGAGGACGCAACCGAGTATATCAACCGGCACTTCAGTTGGGACCACGACACCCACGCTGCTCAACTATTCGAGAACGTTCTGCGCCGTCGGTTCAACTAACAGTATACTCTAAACTCTCAACCATCAACGCCAAACTAACAAGGATGCTCTACGTCGTTCCCACACCGGTCGGTAATCTCGAAGATATCACGCTGCGTGCACTGCGTGTGCTGCAGGAGGTGGATATCATACTTGCCGAGGACACCCGTACTTCGTCTGTGCTACTCAAGCATTATGATATACACACGCCTCTACGGTCGCATCATAAGTTCAACGAGCATGAGACATCCAACGGTATAGCAGAACGTATTGCTGCAGGGATGAATGTGGCACTTATCTCCGATGCGGGTACGCCGGGTATCAGTGATCCAGGTTTTATGCTGGTGCGGGCATGTGTAGAGCGTGGTGTCGAGGTGCAGTGTCTGCCAGGGGCAACGGCTTTTGTGCCAGCGTTGGTAGATAGCGGGTTGCCTTGTGACCGTTTCTATTTCGAGGGCTTTCTACCGCAGAAAAAAGGGCGACAGACACGACTCAACCTTCTGTCAGAACAGGATCACACGATGATCATCTACGAGTCGCCTTTCCGTTTGGTAAAGACCTTAGAGCAGTTGGCAACGGTATTGGGTAACGACCGCCGTGCCAGTGTGAGCAGAGAGATAAGCAAGAAGTTCGAAGAGACCTGCCGCGGCACTCTCGCCGAACTCACAGAACACTTCAAACAGTTCCCCCCTAAAGGAGAAATAGTGGTTATTGTAGCGGGTAAAGATACTAAATCAGAAAAAGATGAGTAATTTAGGGGGACAGAGTGGGGCCATGCAATCATTGGCTAAAGATACCGTTATTTACGGGCTTTCGTCCATTGTGGGCAAGTTCTTGAACTGGTTGTTGGTGCCTCTGTACACCTATGTGCTGGCTCAACAAGCCGACTATGGTATCGTCACTAATCTGTATGCGTGGACGGCACTGCTACTCGTGATACTGACCTACGGCATGGAGACTGGTTTCTTCCGCTTTGCCAACAAAGAAGGCGAGAACCCGAACACCGTCTATACGACCGCCATGGTCAGTCTCTTTACTACCTCGCTGCTCTTTGCCGTGGTGTGCTGCGTCTTCCGGCAGCCAATAGCGAATGTATTGGGCTACCCTACCCACTCGGAGTTTATCGCACTACTGAGCGTGGTAGTGGCTATGGATGCTTTCGCAAGTATTCCTTTTGCTTACCTGCGCTATAAGAAACGTCCGATACGCTTTGCCGTACTCAAACTGCTGTTCGTGTTCCTAAATATAGTACTCAACCTGTTCTTTCTGGTGCTGTGTCCTAAGATACAGGACTGGAGCATCATCTCGGTGTGGTATAACCCGGACTATGGCGTGGGGTATGTGTTTGTGGCTAATATCATAGCAACGGGGATACAGACGCTGTGCCTGCTACCTGCTATGAAAGGAGACTCCCCCACCCCCTTCGACTCCCCCACCCCCCTCAAAGAGGGGGCTACGGAAATGGCGACAAGCATACAGCATAAAGAACTATCGTTCCGTACTCGCCGTAAGCAAGGTGGGTGGTATTTCTCATGGGCATTGGAGAAGCGTATGCTTCGCTATTCGCTGCCGCTGCTGATACTCGGAGTATGCGGTATCATGAATCAGACACTTGACCGTATTCTATTTCCATTCTTCTATTCGGGTACAGATGCGCAAACGCAACTCGGTATCTACGGTGCGTGTTTCAAAGTAGCGATGGTAATGATGATGTTCACGCAGGCGTTCCGCTATGCCTACGAACCTTTCGTCTTTGCCAAGCACAAAGATAAACACTCGGTGGAGGCATACGCAGATGCCATGAAGTACTATATTCTTTTCTCGTATATGATACTGTTAGGTATGGTGTTCTATCTTGACTTGCTGAAGTTCATCATTGCACCGAGTTACTGGGAAGGATTGGTGGTTGTGCCGATTGTGCTCTGGACATACATCTTTCAGGGTGTCTATTTCAATCTCAGTTTCTGGTATAAACTGACCGACAAGACACAATGGGGAGCCTATTTTTCTCTCATTGGTGTAGTTATTACTTTCACTTTGCAGGTTATCTTTGTTCCCCGTATCGGATATATCGCTTCCGCAGCAAGCAGTACCGTCTGCTACTTCGTTATTATGTTGCTGTCCTATTTCCTTGGGCGCAGATATCTGACTATCCCATACGATTTGAAGTGTATCGGAGCATATACCCTACTCACTATCTGTCTTTTGGCAGTCTATTATGCACTACGGTATGTCGCTCATCTCGGCTCATGGCCGCTTATGGGGATAGCAACCATACTGTTTATCATATATTGTATCATCTTTATTAAATTTGACTTCAATGTTTTCAGGTATCGTAGAAACTATGGCTCAGCTCGTTAGGATTGAGCAAGAGCAAGGCAATAAGCATTTTACTTTTCGCAATCCCTATCCAGAGCCATTGGGTATCGATCAGTCGGTAGCACACAACGGGGTGTGCCTGACGGTGGTGAAGACTGATGGCGACCTTTACACCGTGACGGCTATGCTGGAGACGCTCAACCGCAGTAACCTTGGTCTGCTGCATGAAGGCGACTGGGTCAATTTGGAACGCTCGATGTTGCTCAACGAGCGACTCGACGGACATATCGTACAAGGTCATGTTGACCAGACGGCACGTTGTGTAGATGTGCATGAGACCGATGGCAGTTGGTACTACCGTTTCGAGTATGCCACCACTAAAGAGATGGCACGCCGTGGCTATTTCTGTGTGGACAAAGGCTCTGTGAGTATCAATGGCGTGAGCCTGACCGTGTGCGAACCCGATGTGGTGGGCGACAAAGTCTATGTGAGTGTTTGCATCATTCCCTATACTCACGAGAACACCAACTTCAAGTATATAGAGGCAGGCACCATTGTCAATCTTGAGTTCGATATCATCGGCAAGTATATCGCTCGTATGCAAGAACTCATATAAACTCAGCCAAGGCTGCAATCACGTAGTGGCAAACATGCCAGAGTTTAGTGAATATGTCATTAGAAGACTATAATACAACAACAATATACATCAACATGGACAAAATCAGTTATGCTTTAGGTCTCTCTTTGGGACAGAATCTCATGGGTAGTGGTGTCACTACTCTCAACTATCAAGACCTTACTCAAGGTATCAAGGATGTGTTAGAACATCAGAAGCCACAAATAACCTATCAAGAAGCGCAGCAAGTACTCAATCATTTCTTCACCGAATTGGAGCAAAAGATAGGCGGCAAAGCCAAAGAAGAAGGGGAGAAGTTCCTCGCTGAAAACGCCAAGCGTGAGGGTGTCAAGACCACTCATAGCGGACTACAATACGAAGTCATAGAGGCTACTATCGGACAGAAACCGACTGCCACAGACAAAGTCAAAGTGCACTATGAGGGTACACTGGTCGATGGCACAGTTTTTGATAGTTCCTATAAACGCGGAGAGCCTATCTCATTCGGGCTTGACCAAGTTATCAAGGGTTGGACAGAGGGGTTGCAACTCATGTCTATCGGCAGTAAATATAAACTATATATCCCCTACCAATTGGGCTATGGGACACAGGGTGCGGGAGGCAATATTCCACCCTACTCGGCTTTGATATTCACTGTTGAGTTGCTCGGTATTGAATAAAAAGCAATTGATATCCATAATACAACAATACAATAAACTATTCTATTTATGAAAAAGTTAGCAATCACCATTCTTGCCACCTTGGCTATGGTGTCGTGCGGCAATACGTACGAAGGAAAGAAAGTCACTTTGAATAACCAGAACGACAGTATGAACTATGCGCTTGGTCTGGTTAACGGTACACAAATGAAGATGTATCAACTACGCAACGACTCATCCAAGAAAACGGTCTATGAGTTTATTGATGCGTTACAACGCGGGTATGATGGCAAGACAGAAGAACTGAGTGAGGTCGCCAGTATCGGTAGGAATATCGGTCAGGCTATCAAGAACTCTGAAAAGGTCGGCTTAGCGGATAACGAGGCATGGACTTTGAACGAGAAGATATTCTTCCAAGGATTGGTTAACGGGTTGCATCACGACACTGTTCTGATGGATGGTGCTGAGGCTCGCGACTTTTTCCAAAGCCAATACCAAGCCTCTCGTATGGCGGGAGATAGCGTTAAGGCAGGCAAAGCGATCAAGGGTAAGTGTGGTAACCAGGTCCGTGTCATTGCACTCCGTACACTCAACGACAGCCTCAACTACGCTTTCGGATACCTTAACGGAGATGAGGTTGCCCGATATATATTATCAACAGACACTACCGGTGAGCAGACAAAGGAGTTTATCCAACATATCAACAGAGGGCTGAAGAGTAATGTCCAGAACCCTCAGATCGTTCATATGGGCGAGCAGATAGGCAAGAATATCAAGGAGCAAGAGGAGAGCGGACTCATTGGAGAGCCCAGTCTAACCACTGACTTTGCTCTTATCAAACAGGGCTTTGTAAACGGGTTGTTGGATTTCACAGAGCAGATGACCGGTGAAGAAGCAGGACAATACATCGAAGCAACCATGAATCATATCAAGTATGGTGCTACTAAAGAGGAGGGTGAGCAGTTCTTGGCAGAGAATGCGTTGAAGGATAGTGTCACCGTCACTGAGAGTGGACTGCAGTACAAGGTCCTCAAGATGGGTAAAGGCAGAAAACCTGTTGCTACGGACAAGGTAAAGGTACACTATCATGGTACGTTACTCAATGGTACAGTCTTCGATAGTAGTGTGGATCGTGGTGAGCCTATCACTTTTGCACTCAACCAAGTGATTGCCGGTTGGACTGAAGGGTTGCAACTGATGCCTGTCGGCAGTAAGTTCGTCTTCTACATTCCCCAAGAGTTGGGTTATGGCAGTCGTGCAGCCGGGTCTATCCCTCCATACTCTACTCTCATCTTTGAGGTAGAACTGCTCGGTATTGAGAAATAATCTATCGTTACTGTTCTTGCTGCGTTGATACGGGCTGCACTGTGTGTCATCCTTATCAACGCAGCATCCTATCCACTATGGGCGTCATAGCAAGACAGAGTATCAAAGGGACCATCGTTACTTATTTAGGGGTAGCGGTTGGCTTTGTTACTACGTTCTTTGTTCTTACCCGTTTCCTTACGGCAGAGGATATCGGTCTCGCTCGGGTGTTGATTGATGCCGCTACACTATTTGTCAGTCTTGCGCAATTAGGCACATCCTCTTCTATCATCCGTTTCTATCCCTATTTCAAGGATAGCGACCATAAGGACCACGGTTTCTTCTTTTGGACTATCATCTTTCCGTTGATCGGTTTTTTGCTCTTCACTGCCCTCTATTGTGCATGCCGTGTGCCGTTAGGCGGGTGGTTTGAAGAGAAGTCAGCGCGTTTCGTGGACTACTACTATATGGTCTTGCCGCTGGCTTTCTTCATGCTCTACCAGACCGTTTTCGAGACCAACGCCAATGTGCTGATGCGTATTGTCATCCCCCGTATGGTGCGGGAAGTCATCGTTCGTATCGGGCTATTGGTTCTCTACCTTCTCTATGCTTTCGATGTATTGTCCATGGATGGTTTCGTCATCGGTCTCTGTGTCAACTACGGCGTGGCAGCAGGCATCAACCTTATCTATCTATTCTCGTTAGGAAACATCTCTCTACGTCCTGACCGGGCTTTTCTCAAAGACAACCCTGCCTTAGTCAGAAGATACCTTCTCTACACTGCCTTTCTCTTTATCTCGGCTATCACGAGTGTCCTTGCCCCTACCCTCTCATCGTTCTTTGTCACGGCAAAGATGGGATTGGGTCATACAGGTATCTATGCTATTGCCACCTATATCGCTGTGATGGTCAGCATCCCCTACCGTTCGGTGACGGCTATCGCCTCGCCGCAGTTAGCGCAGGCTATCAAGGACCAGGATAGGCAGCAGACCTCTACGTTGCTTCACCAAGTGAGCAATAACCTACTCCTGATAGGCGGGTTTATCTTTCTCGCTATATGGATAAACATCGACCTTATCTTTCATATCCTGCCCAATGGCAGCACCTATGCCGTTGCCAAGAATGTGGTGCTGATATTAGGTATCAGCCAACTATGTATCGCTGCTTTCACTATCTGTTTGTCGGCTATCAACTACTCACGTTATTATGTATTCTCGCTGTTGCTGTCGCTGTTGCTGACGGTTGCGTCGCTGCTGTTGAACAACTATTTGGTACCGCTGTACGGTATGGAAGGTGCTGCTATGAGTAATTTATTCAGTTATCTCGGCTATTTCTTCCTTACTACTGTTCTCCTACGTCTCACCTGCAAGGTCTCTGCTGCCAACTACAAGACACTGTGGATAGCACTGCTTCTCTTTGCTATCTTTGGTGTCAACGCCCTTTGGGAGCATTTCCTACCTATTGCGAATATATGGATTAGCAGTATCGTCCATTCCATTGTCCTTCTTAGCACCGGCACTGCTGTGGCTTACGTGCTACATCTCTCTCCTGAGTTAGACAGTCTCATTCATCGTTTCCTGCTTCACAAGTGACATGCGCTATTTTCTCCGTTTTGCATACAGGGGCACACAGTACCATGGTTCGCAGTCGCAGACGGCGGGTGGTACCGTGCAAGATACTATGGCGTCGGCGTTGGCTACTGTCCTACGGTGTCCTGTACCTATCACTTTTGCGGGACGTACTGATGCGGGTGTGCATGCCGAGGAGATGTGGGCACATATCGATATCCAACAGTCGCCTATAGCAAGTTTTGACCTCACACAAGCCGATGGTCGCCGAGACCTGTTGTATCGTCTGAACCGCCTGTTGCCGCAAGACATTGCCCTTTATGAGTTGCTACCTGTCACCAACACCGCCCACGCCCGTTTTGACGCTACTGCTCGCACCTACCACTATCGCATCACGCTGCGCAAGGATCCGTTCCGCTACGAACTACGGACAGCGGTACGCAGTGGATTAGACTTCGAGCAGATGAATCGTGTGGCGCAGTGCCTGATAGGTAGGCAGGACTTCTCGTCATTTTGCAGAGTTCATACGGATGTGAAGAATAAGTTCTGCACTATCATGCGTGCTGAATGGGTGCAGGAGAGTGACTATGAATACTCGTTTATCATCACCGCCGACAGGTTCTTACGCAACATGGTGCGTGCCATTGTAGGAACACTGTTTGAGGTAGGCTATGGACTACTGAGTGAAGATGCTTTCCGTCAAGTCATTGCTGCACAAGACAGGTGTTCGGCAGGTGAATCTGCTCCTGCACAAGGACTATTCCTCACTCATGTCGAATATCCATTGGATATCTTTCTGGATGAGTAAGAAGCATGTTCCCATAAAAGGCTATTTGTTTATTATCGCGAGCGAAAAGCCATAGAGTTTACAATTGATTGCTTTGCGCAAAAGACATCAGGCTACATAACAATACAGCCAATAAAGTGAGAGAGTTCTTTATAATAATTGTTTCTCGAGGGTTCGATATCTGCGTTTATCAGTAAGTTTTTATCGTTTCTGTGAGCGATACGGTCTGCTCTCACATTCTCTCCGGTATCTCAATGCCGAGCAGTTCCATGGCGGTGCGGATTACCTTTGCTACTGAGGCGGACA
>CAVEZM010000024.1:0-28714 GCA_963620225.1 Acidaminococcaceae bacterium
TAACCTGCATGAAATGGATGATGTTGTTCTCCTCCATCACCATTTTGCCCTTCACGGCACCGCATATCATCGCCTTACCGTGGCAGACAATAGCACTGACCTCGTACCTTGAAGCGGGCTTTGCCGTCTTTTTCGGCACTTATGTTGCTTATATCCTGCTCACCTTTGCCCAACAAGGATTGCAACCCACCCAAGTGGCGATATACAACTATCTGCAACCCGTTCTTGCCAGTTTGGTATCCGTGATTATGGGACTGGCAGTGTTCGGCTGGCAGCAGGCAGTGGCTATCCTGTTGGTCTTTGTCGGCGTGTGGTTGGTCATCTACACCCGAACACCGCAACAGGCGCAACAGACCCACCACCTTCACCATGCGTGGCACTGACTGTCGTAGCGGGCTTCCCATACCCCAATTACAGAAAAGAGTACCCCGATTCCCGATTGTGCATTGATAACTTGCCCACCTGCTCTTTTTGCCGTACTTTTGCAGAGAACAAGCAAAACAAGTACATGAAAAGAGCCAATGTCTTTCTGTTGTCGGCATGGCTGTGCGGACAACATCTTATAGCACAACCCATTATGAACACACAATCTTTAACGCCGCAACAACAGTCGTTTGTTGCACTCGCTTCCTACGAAGCCACCGGCGACATAGAGTCCCTGCACCCCGCTATTGAACAAGCCTTTGCCAACGGCTTGACCGTGAACCAAATCAAAGAGGTGTTCTCGCACCTCTATGCCTACACCGGATTCCCACGCTCCCTAAATGCGTTGAGCGTGCTGCAGACCGTTCTCGCAGAACGCGAACAGGCAGGTATTGCCACACCGGTCGGCACCGAAGCCTCACCGCTGCCCGCCAGTTACGACGCGTTGCAACAAGGGACTGCCGTGCAGACCCGGCTATGCGGCAGAGCCTTCCGATATGATTTCTGCCCCGCCGAAGACTACTACCTCAAAGCGCACCTCTTTGGCGACATCTTCGCACGGGATGTACTCACCTTTCCGCAACGCGAACTCGTTACCGTCAGTGCCTTGGCGGCTATGCAAGGCACCGAACCGCAACTCAACTCGCACCAACAGATTGCACAACGCGCCGGTGTGCCGCAAGCCACCGTGGAAGCCGCCACGGCATTGGCACGACGGGTGGGTTCCAAGAGTCGCTTGACTTTTGCCAGTGGCAACACCAACGATGCGTATGCGCAGTATTTTATCGGGCAGTCGTATATAGCACCCTTGGTGGATGGCAAACAGCCAATCAGCAATGTTACCTTTGAGCCGGGCTGCCGCAACAACTGGCATATACACCACGATGCACGGCAGATTCTTATCTGCGTGGCAGGTGAAGGCTGGTACCAGGAATGGGGCAAGCCAGCCCGCCATTTGGAGGCAGGCGATGTGGTGGATATCCCCGTAGGCGTTAAGCACTGGCACGGTGCTGCACGCGACAGTTGGTTTCAACATGTGGTTACCCACCTAGCAGCCACACCCTTGCAAGGCGACACGAAGCACGGAAACGAGTGGCTCGAACCCGTTACCGATGAACAATACAACACCCTCTAACCCCCACATTGTCAATTATGATACTCGAAACTATCAACAGTCCTGAGGATATCAAACGCCTCAATTCCAAGCAAATACAAACCTTAGCCGACGAGACACGCCATTACCTGTTGCAGAAAGTGAGCGAACACGGCGGACATGTCGGACCCAACCTCGGTATGGTAGAAGCAACCGTGGCACTGCACTATGTGTTCCACTCGCCGAAAGACAAGTTTATCTTCGATGTGTCGCACCAATCCTACCCGCACAAGATACTTACAGGACGCAAAGAAGCGTTTATGGACGCACGGCACTACAACGATGTGTCGGGCTACAGCGAGCCAGGTGAGAGTGCACACGACCATTTCGTCATCGGACATACCTCCACCAGCATCAGTTTGGCTTGCGGCATGGCGAAAGCCCGCGACCTGCAAGGCGGCACAGAGAACATCATCGCCATTATCGGGGACGGCTCCCTCAGCGGCGGAGAGGCATTAGAGGGGCTGAATGTGGCAGGGGCGGAGATAGGCAGTAACCTGATTATCATCGTGAACGACAACCAGATGTCCATTGCCGAGAACCACGGCGGGCTATACCGCAACCTGCAACTGCTGCGCGAGACGCATGGGCAAGCCGAGTGCAACCTCTTTCGCACCATGGGCTTGGACTACCGCTATGTGGACAACGGCAACGACATCAGCAGCCTCATTCAAGCCTTTGGTGAAGTGAAGGATATCAACCACCCCATTGTGGTGCATACCAACACCTTAAAGGGCAAAGGCTTCGTCTATGCCGAACAGGACAAGGAACGATGGCATTGGAGCATGCCTTTCGACCTACAGACGGGCAAGGTGCGCCTCACGGCTGAGACACACGAAGACTACGCACCTCTCACAGCCGAGTATCTGCTGTCGCTGATGCCGACCCACCCTGAGTTATTCGCCATAACCGCCGGCACACCCACAGTGATGGGCTTTACGCGGTCGCGCCGCGAGCGGGCAGGCAAGCAGTTCATGGATGTGGGTATCGCCGAAGAGACAGCCGTGGCATTGGCGTCCGGAGCCGCCAAACGCGGAGCCAAACCCGTGTGGGGTGTGTATAGCACCTTTGTGCAACGCACCTACGACCAGTTGCAACAAGACCTGTGTATCAACGACAATCCCGCTGTTATCCTCGTGTTTTGGGGCGGCATAGAGAGTATGAACGATGTTACGCACACCTGCCTTTACGATATTCCGCTCATGATGAACATACCCAACCTCATCTACCTCGCCCCGACCTGCAAAGAGGAGTATTTCGCCATGCTCGATTGGGCGATTGCCTACCGTGAACACCCGGTGGCTATCCGCGTGCCCGTAAACGGCGTCATCGCACGAAAGGATATATCGAGACTGCCGCAAGACTGGGCACAACCGGCCTATGAGGTGGCACGGCAAGGGAGTCAAATAGCGATACTCGGCTTGGGGGCGTATTTCCAACTCGGCGAACAGGTGTGCGACCTCCTCGCGCAGGAAGGCATCGGGGCGACATTGGTCAACCCGCGCCTCATCACGGCATTGGATACCGCTCTGTTAGATACGCTCAAAACGAACCACTCGGTGGTTATTACCCTCGAAGACGGTCAGGTGGACGGCGGTTGGGGCGAGAAGATTGCACGGTATTACGGCAACAGCCCGATGCGTGTCCTCGTGCGGGGCGAGCGCAAGCAGTTCGAAGACCGCTACCAAGTGACGGAACTCTTGGCAGCCAACCGCCTCCTACCCGCACAAATTGTCGAAGACATCTTATCCACACTCCCATAGAATAGTCCAGTAGCAATTAACTATCACATGGTGAATCAAATATAGAATTTACAACAGACTATTGCTCACCCGTATTGTTTGCACAATTTTGGCAGCCCAACTATTTGTTGTATCTTTGTATTGTTTTTCCACATGGTATGTTGGCTTGCAATATGCCTGTGCGGATATCGGATATGTTTGATTCACTTATTCTATGTATATGAAATCCTTTTTTGCAACTCTTCTCTCACTAACCGTGAGTATTTCTCTGTTTGCCACTACGGACGATTGGGCACAGCACAACAGTTATGCCAATGCTAATCAATCCATTGCGGATACGCCGTCCGTGGTTTTTATGGGCAATTCCATTACTGACCATTGGGATGATATACACCCCGATTTCTTCACCGCAAACCATTATGCAAATCGTGGTATCAGCGGGCAAGTAACATCGCAGATGTTGGATCGCTTTCAGGCGGATGTTATTCAACTCCACCCGCAAATAGTGATCATTCTGGCAGGAATCAATGATATTGCTCTCAACAACGGTTATATTGCTATTGAGCATATTGCCGAGAACATTCAATCGATGTGTGAGTTGGCACAATTTCATCACATACAACCGATTATCTGTTCGGTCTTGCCTGTATATGAATACGCATGGCGTAAAAAAGTGGAGTCTCCCGCAACGGTTATCTGGCAACTCAATGTTCTGTTACGGACATACGCCGAGAAAAACAATATCCCTTATGTGGATTATTACTCCGCCTTGGTAGATGAGCGCGGCGGACTGCCCGAAAAATACTCAAAAGACGGTGTGCACCCAACCGCAGCAGGGTATGACATTATGGAACCCCTCATTACAGCCGAGATTAACAAACATATAAGGAAAGAGACAGTCCCCATCACGCCGATGCGTACCGTGTATCTTTATGCAGGTGAGAAGCCCAACGAGAACGGCTATACTGCTAACGATGAAACAGCAGGCAAACACGGAGAATTGTACAAGACTTCCGAACCTCGTTTTGATCTGTATCTGCCGCAGGGTGTAGACAACGCCCCTGTGATACTGTCTTGTCCGGGCGGTGGATACAGATATACTTCCATTGGCAATGAGGGCATCAATGTGGCAGAGTTCTTTGTACCACGCGGATATGCCGTAGCCGTTCTCAAATACAGGTTACCCAACGGACACACCGATGTCCCCCTTACAGACGCATGTCGCGCGATGGAAATACTGCGTGACAGTGCCGATGTATGGCATATAGATAGAAACAAGATAGGTGTTATCGGTTTCTCTGCCGGCGGGCACTTGGCGGCTACGCTGTGTACGAAATACACTTCGGCAAAAGCACGCCCTGATTTTGGCGTATTGGTTTACCCTGTTATCTCTATGGACGAGACCATTACGCACAAGGGGTCTTGCCGCTTGCTCTTAGGCGAAAAGGTATCCGATACGAAACGGGAGATGTGGTCTGCCGACAAATGTGTAACCGACGACACGCCTCCATGTTTTATTGTAGCATGTCAAGACGACAAGACGGTGCCAGTAGAGAATTCGATTCGTATGTATCAAGCCCTCACTGCCCAACATATATATACGGAGATGATACTCCTTCCGACAGGCGGGCATGGTTGGGGCTTTGCTCGTCAATTTCCGCAGCGTAAAGTGTTTGAAAACGCCTTGATGCAGTTCTTGCACGGACGATAAACGACCAACGCTACATGGTGCAAACCCTTACTCTTCGTGCAAGAGATATGGTTTGCATCGTTTTGTGTCTATGGGACAGAGAGAATATCTATCGACATCCCTTTCGTGAAACCATAACCCACATTATTTTTGCGTGCGATGATGTTCCACACGGGATACGACGAGAATAGATAGCAGGTACAAGGCATAGATAGGCAACGCAACCAACAGAAGCGTTACTGCGTCCCCTGTGGGTGTAATGATAGCAGCCACAACGAGTATCACGACAAAAACATGCTTACGATAATGCCGCATTGTACTGACAGATACTAACCCCATATGTGCTAAGAAATACGCCATCATAGGTAGTTCAAACAAGATTCCCATCAGTAACGATAAAACCAAGAATAGGGATATGTACGATGATATCGTTATTGTATTCACTACATCTGTTTGAACTTGATAGGTACTCAAGAAACGATATGCAAAAGGAAATATCACAAGATAGTTGAGCAATACACCCATTACAAACAACAGGCAACTCACCACAACCACTCCAACAGAACCTCGTTGCTCATGTTCGGACAAAGCGGGTGCCACGAAACCATATAACTTTGCTATAATATAAGGTAATGACACCAATAAGCCCACTGCCAAAGATACCGTGATGTGGATCATGAATTGTGCCGTTAGTTCTGTAGCGATAAGATGAGAAGTGAAACCAGAAGGGCGTAAAGCAGCCCATTGCAGTTTGTCTGATAAAAGACCCATCCAATGGTAAAGATAAAAGTCATTCTTCGTTGGTGCAAAGATAATGGAAAACAAGGTATCCTTGCAGACAAACGCAACCACCGAACACACTAACCATACGATGATACAACGCCACAACACACCTCGCAATTCATCGAGATGTGCAGACAAAGGTTTGTCCTCTGTGTCCTGTTGTTTCACTCTTGTTTTTTCTTCGTTACCTCCGCGTCTGTGCCCTCAACATCATCCTCACCTGCAAGTCCTTTCTTGTACTCATGTACACCTTTTCCAAGACCTCGCATCAGTTGAGGAATTTTAGAGCCACCAAACAACAACAAGATAATCAAAGCAATGACAATAATCTCAGTCGTTCCAATCATAACTACATTGGTTGAATAAATCAAGCACAAAGGTACTGTATTTATGGAATTACACCCAACTCATACTCATAAAAAAAGCGTCATAACACTTTTTTTACAAGAAAAATCACCTTCCATTAGGGGAAACATATTTCACAACTGTCATATAAATGTCTAAGCAAAATGGGGAACGCAACCGCTAATACGAATAGAGTTTCTGCACAGCAGAAGTTTGAACAACTTTATAACGCCTACTGCGGGCGTATTTATAGTTATGCCATGATGATTTCGAAGGGCGATACCTACCTGTCAGAGGAGATGCTGCAAACCACATTCATGAAGTTATGGGAGCATTGGACGGAGTTGAAGACGCCCAAGAAAGCGTTACAGTATTTGTTCGCGACGGCGAAACATACATTCCTGAACTACTGCGAGCATGAGGCGGTGAAGTTGGTCTATACAGACTATGTGCTGGCACGGCAGGACGAGGCAGATAACCGCGCCGAACAACAATCGGACGCACTGTTCTTGGAGGCGTACCTAAAAGAGGTGATAAGCAAGATGCCACCTATGCGGCAACGGGTGTTCGCAATGAGCAGATACCAGCACAAAACGAACCGCGAGATAGCCGAGGCACTAAGGATAAGCGAGAAAACCGTGGAAGTACATATCACACTGGCGTTAAAGGAGTTGAAAGAAAGGCTGAATGATTGAGTCATGTACGATTTACGAATGTACGATGTATAATTTATTAGGATATTGGGTGCGATTTGATAACTTGGCATTAAAGAATTGGTGTAATTTGAGATAAGTGGTTAATATATAGTTAAGCGAGGTATCAGTCGTTGGATACCAAGGTTGCGAAAGAGATTGTGTTTGAACTATTGAAGAAAAAACGAATGAATGACGTGAAAGATTTGTGTGAGAAGTACCTGCAGGGTGCGCTGTCGGAGATAGACCGCGAGCGACTGCTGTACACGCTGAAGAATGATGCGGGGATAGATGCATGGCTCCGCCAGTCGATTGAACTGGCTGACGATGCTATTCCCGATGGCACGCGCAAGCGCGTGTTGCAGAATGTGACGGAAACCGCAAGCCGTGATGCAGGGGAGGAATACCCCCGGTTGCACCCGCAGCAGCATCGCGCATGGCAATGTGTGGTGGCAGTGGCTGTGGTGGTACTGATGACAGGATTGGGCGTATTGGCAGGGCATTGGCTGCCCCCCTCGCAACAAGGGGCGGAGGGTATGCTGAGTATTCGCACAGGGGTAGGAGAACGAAGTAGCGTAATACTGCCTGACGGTACGGAAGTGCGCCTGAATGCCAAGACAACAGTGAGTTACGACTGCTCGATGCCCCATAACGAGAGGCGTGTACAGGTGGACGGCGAGGCGTATTTCAACGTGGCTAAAGACGCGGAGCACTCGTTTGTGGTGTCGGCAGATGGCGTGGAGGTGGCGTGCTTAGGTACGGCATTCAACATCCGTAACTACGGCGAAGAGCGCAATATATCGGTGCTGCTGACGGAAGGCAAAGTGCGCGTGTCGGCAGGCGACGCAGACTTGACAATGGAGCCCAACAGTCGTGTGGTGTTCAACAAAGGTTCGCAGTCGATGTCAAAGCAGTCAGTAAACCCAGATAACTACCTATGCTGGCTGAACAATGAGATACGCTACAACGATCACACATTGGAAGAGATAGTGGCGGAACTGGCACGCAACTATAACATTCGTATCGTTATCACATCAGACAAGCTGCGCGAGGAGCGGTTTACGGGGTACTTGGGGCATAGCAGCCTAAGGAATGTATTAGAGGTGCTGAGCATGACATCGAATGTGAGGTACTATTTCGACCAAGATACGGTTGTGTATATCTATGAGAAAAACTAAGCCATTTACAATGTACGATTTATTTAGGCATTTCACAATTGAAAACAATTTAATAACTAATTTATCATGAAGAAGATTTATGCTTTGGCACTGAGCGTGGTCTCATGTGCGAGTGTGTTCGCCACACAAGTGAAAGTGGGCGACAACTTTCAGACAGCATTGGATACCGCTAAGGCGGGCGAGACGCTGTATGTGCAGGAAGGTACGTTTGTAGGCAACTTTACGATGCGCAACGGCGTGAATGTAAGCGGCGGCTGGAACGAGAATTTCACTACGCAAAAGCAGTATGGTACCGTATTGGACGGCGATGCCAAAGGGCGTGTGCTGACACAGACGGCGGACTTTACCCAGGAGACGGTGTACGACAACCTGACGATTCAGAACGGTTGCTTGCAGGAGAACGGCAAAGGTGCAGGCGTATATCTGCTGTGGAAGAGCAAACTGACGAACTGCTTGGTGCAGAATAATACATTTGCAGAGAACGTGACGAACTGCGAAGGCGGCGGTCTGGCGCAAGACAAGGACGATAATGCGGGCGACATCGTGGCAGACAACTGCGTGTTCCGCAACAACAAGGCGACCCATGGCGGCGGTGTGTATCTGCGTTCGACCATCACCAACTGCGTGATTGAGAACAATGAGACGCTGCAAAAGCACCCCGGTGGCGGTGCGCACCTGCAATGGGGACGTATGTACAACTGCATCATCCGCAACAACCACTCGACGGAAGACGCGGGCGGTGTGCGTGCTTACGGAAACTGCAAGTTGGTGAACTGCCTGATTGCGGGCAACACGTGCGATGTGAAAGTGGCTGGTTTGTGCTTGGAGCGTACGCTGAGCGAGGTGATCAACTGCACTATCGTGGATAATGCGCAGGCACTGACAACGACCGACCAAGAGTATTGTGGTGTGCGTTGCGACTCGGAAAATGCGGACAGCAATGTGTTTGTGAATAATGTGATTTGGGGCAACAAGGCAGGCGACAAGGTTTGGAACCAGCAAATCAGTTGGAACCTGACGAAATACGGTACTTGCGAGGGCAATGCCATTCAAGGCAAGGTGCCCGGTGATGTGAAGGCATTGCAGTTGGGCGAGAATATGGACGCTAGCGGTCCGCACTTCGCTAATCCTGATAAAGGCGACTATACGCTACTGATGTCATCGGTATTGTTGGACAAAGGTGTGAAGCAAGATGATAGTAAGTATGTAGTTAAGAGTGACTTGGCAGGCAAGGCACGTGTGCAGGGTCTGTCGGTTGAGCCCGGTGCTTATGAATTGGCAACGGTGAACGTGCGCGCTAATGCAGAGGACGCTGCGGCAGCAGGTAAAGCATTGCAAGATGCTATTGACGCGGCTGAGGCAGGTGCGACGGTGTTTGTGGAGGCAGGTACGTACCAAGGCAACTTCACAATGAAGGAAGGTGTGCAAGTGAGCGGCGGTTGGAACAGCGACTTCACGGCACAAACCGAGTATGCATCGGTGCTGGATGCTAATGCCAACGGGCGTGTGCTGAACCAAGGTGCAGACTTTGCAACGCTGACCGTGTGGGAGAACTTCACGATTCAGAATGGCAAGTTGGCAGAGAATGTAGATAATTTGGGTGCCGGTGTGGCATTGCGCAAACAGGGGCGCGTGGTACGTTGCTTGATTCAAAACAATACGTTTGAGTACTCTGGCAACTGCATTGGTGGTGGCATCGGGCATGATAGCGGCAACTTGAATGATACCTGTGCCATCAACTGCGTTGTCCGCAATAACAAAGGTACACATGGTGGTGGCGTTCGTATTCGTGGTGTGATATTGAACTCTGTGATTGAGAACAATACTGCAACAGGTCCTTGCGGTGGTCTGCACTTGCAGGGTGGTGCTGCATACAACTGTGTAGTTCGTGGTAATCAAACGACAGGTGACACGGGTGGTGTACGTCTGTATGGTGCTTGTAAATTGGTGAACTGCTTGGTAGCAGACAACTACTGCAAAGGTAAAGTAGGTGGTGTAGGAAATGAATCTGCCGTTGCTGATATTATCAACTGTACGATAGTAAACAACACGCAAGGCTTTAACTCTACGGATAAAGAGTATTGCGGTGTGCGTATCGCTACGGAAACCGACGCAGGTAGCAAGATGTTCGTCAATAACGTGGTTTGGGGCAATAAAGCAGGCGAGGATGTGCAAGGTCAGCAAATCAGTTATAGCGTATGCAAGTATGGTACTCGTACAAACAATGCATTCCAAGGCAAGTCCCCGATTGATGCAGAGTTTATTGCTCTTGCTGAGAATGAGGCTGCCAATGGTCCTCAGTTCGTTGACCCCGCTAATGGCAACTACGCTTTCGCATGGTCGTCGCCGTTGTACAATGCCGGTCTGAACAGCGTTGTGGAGAAGATGGTAAGCGACAAGGATATCCTCGGTAATGCGCGTATGCAGGGCGAGAATATCGACCTTGGTGCTGTGGAGCACAAGGTGTTCACCGCTACGATTGCGCCTATTGAGAACGGTACGCTGGTATTGGACTACGGCGTGAAGGACACGCTGGCAGCAGGTACACGCTATGTACCCGAAGGCTTGACGGCTACTATTCTGGCTACGCCAGACAAGAACTATATACTGGATTCTATTCTGCTGAATGATAACGGAGTAGAGCCCGTAGATGGTGTCTATACATTGCCCGCAGTAACGGCAGATTTCACATTGGCAGTAACCTTCAAAAACATCCCTACATCAGTGGCTGACACCCGTGATGCAGAGATAGTGCTGAGCGTTTATGATATGCTCGGTAACCAAATCGCCACGGATGTGGAGAACATCGGTACAGGTATGTACATTGTGGTGACCAACCATGGTGTAAAGAAAATTTCTATCCGATAACATAATATGAAACGATTCACCCGATTTCTTATTCTGGGACTCATCGCCGTAGCGGCGTTGGCTTGCAACAAGCCAACGACCGCGGTGACGGTGCCTACTTTCTCCGACATCACCGTCACCCCCGCGCAGGACACCTACCACGTGGGCGACACGGTGACATGCAGCATCCGCCGGCTGACATTGGGGTCGGACAATCTGCAGAAGGACCAATACTGGTTCTATGCGAGTTGGTGGTTCTCCAATCCCGAACTGACAGCCGATTTCCAAGAGTTCGGCGAGGCAGATGCCGATGGTGTGGCGCAGGCCGTGTCGTCGCCGATAGTGCTGACCGAAGCAGGCGAGGTGCACCTGTATTTATTCGGCAAACTGGAGTATCCCTGTTGGGAGTTCCGCAAGATTGAGATTCCCGTCACCCTTAACGTAGTAGCACAATGAAACGACTCTCATCTCTTCTTTTCGCTTTGGCGTGCGCGGCAGTGATGATGGCACAGACCATCACGCTGAGCGTCAGCAATCAGCCTATCCGCAATGTTCTGCCACAGGTGGAACAGTTGTCGGGTTATCATTTCTTCTACAACTCAAGCAGTCTGCACGGGTTGGACAAAACGGTGACGCTCAACCTAAGCAATGCACCATTGGAGCAGGCTTTGAATCAGTTGTTTGCCGGTTCGGGTATCACATTCACGATGATGGAGAACAAGGTCATCGCGCTGTCTAACACGCCGGAGAAGACCGCTATCGGACGTGTGGTTACAGGTATTGTCTATGACGAAACGCATGAGCCCATCATCGGTGCGTCGGTGATGCTGAAGCACTCAACCACGGGTACTATTACCGATTTGGACGGTCAGTTTTCCATTGACAATGTGAAAACAGGACAATACTTGCAAATTTCGTTTGTAGGCTACCAAACCTACGAACTACGTATTGCCGACAACACCAACAACTACTCCGTTACGCTGCGCGAGAATACCAAGGAGTTGGACGAGGTGGTGGTGGTCGGTTATGGTGCGCAGAAGAAAGTAAACCTGACCGGTGCCGTGTCCGTGGTTACTGCCGACGAGGTTACGGGGCGTCCTACACAGAACATGGCAACGGCATTGCAAGGTGCCGACCCGTCGCTGAACATCACCATGAACTCGGGTGGTCCGTCGTCGGACTACAAGATTGACATCCGTGGTGTAGCCAGTATCAACAGCGGTGCCAAGCCACTTATCCTGGTGGACGGTGTGGAGATGGACCTCAAGCGCGTGAACTCGAACGATGTGGAGTCGGTGAGCGTGCTCAAAGATGCTTCTGCAGCCGCTATCTACGGTGCCAAAGCCGCAGCGGGCGTGGTGCTCATCACCACCAAAACAGGTTCGGAGGGCAAGGCTCCCACCGTAACCGTGGATGCCAAGGCGGGTTGGAAGACCACCACTACATCCACCGACTTCGTCTCGCAAGGCTTCTACTCGGCATACATCAATGATATTTTCATGTACCACCATACTGGTTACAACATGACCACCTATACCGATGCCGACTATGCCGAACTCTGGATGCGCCTCGACGACACCACCGAGAATCCGGAACGTCCGTGGACGGTGGCACAACCCGACGGCAGTTACAAGTACTACGCCAACTTCAATTGGTACGACCATTACTTCAAGAAGAACCGCCCCATGCAGGACTACAATGTGTCCGTGACGGGCGGCAACGACAAGGTGAACTACTATGTCAGCGGTCGTTACTACAACGAGATGGGTATGCTGGCACAGAACACCGACCGTTGGGACAACTTCTCCACGCGCGGCAAACTGAACGTGAAGATTCGCCCGTGGTTGCGCTATGGTATGAACTTCAGTTACTTCAATTCCAAATACACATGGCCAGGCACCGAGTCGGTGCGCGAGGTGTTCCGTGTGGGTACGCTTCACGCCATGCCTTTCGTGCCGTCCGCCAACCCCGACGGCTCGTCGGTGTATATGAACCACTATGTGTATAACGGTGCAGGCACGGTGGGCGACGGCATGAACGCCCTGCTCAACTACGGCAAACACACCAACAGCGAGAAGAACAACGAGATGGTGGTGCAAAACCGCTTGGATATTGACCTCTACAAGAACCTCACCCTCTCTGCCGACTACTCGTTCACATGGCGCACCAAGGAGATTGCTAACCGCTCGGTAAAGGTGCCTTACTCCGAGAAAGTGGGTGTAACTTCGTACATTAACAACTTCCGCACGGTGGACAAATACAAGCAGACCATCGCCCGCTATCAGACCCACAACTACAACGTCTATCTCACATGGAACCCCACGTGGGACGACCATCACCTCACCCTCATGGGCGGTTACAACGGCGAGTACTACCGCTACCACGCCCTCACCGCCGAGCGTTACGACTTGATGACCGAGGAACTGAGCAACTTCAACTTTGCCAAGGGTGAGGTCAATGAACTCAGCGAGACCATACAAGAGGCTGTAACCAACGGTGTCTTTGCCCGTGCCAACTATGATTATGCAGGCAAGTACCTGTTCGAGGTGTCGGTTCGCGCCGACGGCTCATCGCGTTTTGCCAAAGGGCATCGCTGGGGAGTCTTCCCCGCGGGCAGTATGGGTTGGCGTATGAGTGAGGAGCCTTTTTGGGAGGGTATATCCGACTGGTGGAGCAACTGCAAACTGCGTGTCAGTGCCGGTCAGTTGGGCAACCAGTTGGTGGGCTACTACGATGCCTACCAGACCATCAGCACCGACAACTCATTCGAGCAGTCCATCACCCTTGACGGCAAGTCCGCGCTGCAATATGCCACCGAGAGTTCGCCCAACGCGGGCAACCTGACGTGGGAGAAGATGACCACCTACGATGTGGGTGTTGACTGGGGCTTCTTCCGCAACCGCCTCAACTTCACAGGCGACTTCTATATCCGCAACACCACCGACATGCTGGTGGCAGGCCAGGGGTTGCCCTCTGTGTACGGGGCTGCGGCTCCCAAGGTTAATAGTGCCGACATGCGCACCATCGGTTGGGAAATCGTCCTCTCGTGGCGTGACAAACACCGCCTCGGTGGCTACGACTTTGAGTACGAAGTGGCAGCTGGCTTGGGCGACTACACTTCCAAAATCACCAAGTTCGACAACCCCACCCACATCATCTCCGCAGGTTACTACGAGGGCATGACGCTGGGCGAGATATGGGGCTTCCGTTCGGGCGGACTCTTTGCCTCGGACGAGGAGGCTGCGGCTTACCCTGTGGACCAGTCACTCATCTACGGTGATATCATCAAAGAGACCGTGGACGGCAAGACAGGTCCGCGTGCAGGCGACGTCTATTACCTCGACCTCGATGGTGACGGCGTCATTAGCAACGGTCAGGGTACCGCCGAAGACTATGGCGACCGTGTTGTTATCGGCAACAGCCTGCCCCGCTATAGTTACAATTTCCGTGTCGGCATCGAGTATTTCGGTTTCGACTTCAGCATGTTCTGGCAGGGTGTAGGTCGCCGCGACTGGTACCCCACTAACGAGGCTACCACCTTCTGGGGACCCTATTCGCGTCCGTACCAAGGATTGATTCCCACCAATTTCATGCAGAATGTATGGAGCGAGACCAACCCCGACGCCTACTTTCCGCGCTACCGCGCCTACGAGGCACTCGGTTCGCAAAACTCACTCGGTCAGCCCAACGACCGCTACCTGCAGAACATCGGCTACCTGCGTCTGAAGAACCTCACCATCGGCTACACCCTGCCGTGCTGGAAGAAGGTCTTCTCCGAGTTCCGCATCTATTTCTCTGGCGAGAACCTGTGGTACACCTCGCCGCTCAAGAAGTACTGCAACACCATCGACCCCGAGTCGGCAGCCGCACTTAGCCAAGCCATCACCTACGGGTTTTCCAAGTCGTTCACTTTTGGCTTGACCGCCACATTCTAATAGGAGGACAGCACAATGAAAAAATCGATATTATTCTTCCTAACCATCACGCTCGCGCTATGCACGGCGTGCAATATGGACAAGTATCCGCAGGATAAACTGTCCCCCGAAACATACTTCTCGTCGGAGCAGGAATTGCAACTCTACACCAACTACTTCTACTCGCTCATGCCTTCGGGCAGCGAACTCTACGGTGAGGAGGGCGACCATTTCGTGGCTCCCGTGCCCAGTCGCGATGTACAGGGCACGCGCCTCATTCCGTCTTCCGACAGCAAGTGGGACTGGACTATGCTCCGTAAAATCAATTTCTATCTCGAGCATTCGTCCAACTGCACTGAAGAGTCCGTACGCACCCACTACGATGGCGTAGCGCACTTTTTCCGTGCCTACTTCTATTTTCTCAAGGTGCGTAACTACGGCGATGTGCCTTGGTACGACCAAGTCATCGCTTCCAGCGACTCAGCGTTGCTCAACCGTCCCCGTGACTCGCGTGCCGTGGTGGTGGAGCATATCCTCAGCGACCTTGATGCCGCTATCAGCGAGTTGCCCGACGCCCACACGCCCTACGAGGTTAACAAGTGGACAGCCCTCGCCCTCAAATCGCGCGTCTGCCTCTTCGAAGGCACTTTCCGCAAGTACCACGACGGCGATGTCTTCAACCTCGACCATCTGCCGTGGCAGTCGCTCCTCGAGCAGTGCACCGATGCCTCTCTCACCCTCATCAACGAGGGAGGCTATTCGCTCTGCACCCAAGGCGCGGAGCCTTATCGAGACCTCTTTGCGTCACTCGAAGCCAACACCTACGAGTACATCTGGGCACGTCGCTACAGCAACGACCTTAACATCAAGAACAACGCCAATGCTTACTCTGTAGCCCGCACCACGGGCTTCACCAAGCGTTTCGTGGATATGTACCTTATGACGGACGGCACGCGCTTCACCGACATCGCAGGGCACGACACCCTCACCTACATCGACGAGTGCCGCAACCGTGACCCGCGTATGGCGCAGACCATTCACACCCCGGGCTATATCCAGAAAGGTGCCACCAAGACCGCTGCTGTGGACCTTAAGCAGACCTTCACGGGCTACAAGTACATCAAATATGTCATGGAGAGCACCTACAACACGTGGGATGGCTCGCTTGTCTGCCTGCCCATCTTCCGTTTGGGCGAGGTCTATCTCAACTACGCCGAAGCCAAAGCAGAACTCGGCACGCTCACACAGGCGGACCTCGACGCATCCGTCAACATCCTCCGCGACCGCGTCTCTATGCCGCACCTCGACCTCGCTGCAGCAAACACCAACCCCGATGCCTATATGGAGTCATGCTACCCCAATGTGGACCAGGGTGCCAACAAGGGTATCATCCTCGAGATTCGCCGCGAGCGAATGATTGAGACACCTCTTGAAGGACTCCATTTCTGGGACATCATGCGTTGGCGCGAGGGAAAAGCCTTCACCCAGCCGCTCCTCGGTATGTACTTTCCCCGCCCGGGCAAGTACGACCTCACGGGCGACGGCAAGGCGAATGTCGCACTCAATGCACCCGGGCAGTCAGGTGGTGGAGGTATCGGTGTTACCAAACTTACTATCGGCACCGACATCATCCTCACGGGCGAGACGAGCGGCAACATGCAGGCATTCTCCGAACTGTCCTTCACCTTCGACGAAGGCAAGGATTACCTCTATCCCATCCCCACCAACGAGCGCACCCTCACCAACGGCGCACTCACCCAGAATCCAGGATGGAAAGACGGCTTGAACTTCTAAAATAATAACTCATAACAACTTCAAATTTTATGCTTATGAAAAAGTCTTTATTCACAGTGCTGGCTATGGCACTCACCCTCAGCCTCAACGCTGAACAGTACTTCTTCTCGCCCGAAGGCGCAGGCGAGGCGGATGGTTCGTCGTGGGAGAACGCTGCCGCAGGCGAATACCTCGGCACCACCGTTGCCAATGCCGAGCCGGGTACCGAGTTCTACATCATGGAGGGTGCCTATCTACCCGACAATACCACCAACATGTGGTACATCCCGCAGGGCATCACCATTCGCGGTGGCTACCCCGCTACTGCCACTGGCACCGACACCAACCTCGACTACACCACCGCAGGCACGTCCGTCTTCTCCGCTGACCTCGACGGCGATGGCAAAGGCGACAACACCTCTTACGCCTTTGTCTATATGGGTATCAAGGACAAGCAAGGCGACCAGGATGAGCAGTTCTACAAGGATACCGAACTCTCCTCTATCTGGGGAATCACCTTCCGCGACGGTGCCCGCACCAACGGCAAGTATTGGGGCAATATGGTTTTCCTCAAGCATGTCAAGGCTGACTTTCATTTCTGCCAGTTCATCAACAATGTCGAATTGGAAGAAAATAATGCCGCTCTTGTGGCTTGGGGCTGCCAACTCCGTATGTTCGACTGCATCTTCCGCGACAACCAATCGCCCAACTCGGGTGCCGCCTTCCTGACCCGTGCACGCAATTCCGATTCAGGCAATCAGGACGCTGCCAACAATGGCGTGGCTCTCTTTGAGCGTTGCGAGTTTACCGACAACATCTGCCCAGGTACCTACGGCGGAGGTGCTGCGATTTCTGACAATGCAGGTACTGCCTACTTTGTCAATTGCACCATGTCGGGGGCCTATTGCACCCGTGCCGGTGGCGCATTCCGCAACTCGACCAACGATGTAGCCTTCTTCATCAACAACACCTTTGTCAACAACTGGACTACACAAGAGACGAACTCTGCAGGCGACGGTATCTCTTCGGGTACGGGCAGCACCTGTTATTTTGCCAACAACATCTTTGTCAACCCCGCCGAGAAGGATAAGTTCGATGCTGCTAACCACGCAGTTGTCTTCCTCCAGGAGGCTTCCACCAAGGCGCTCTCCGCAGGCTACAATATCTTCGGTTCGCTGTTCGACAACGGTGGCAACACCTTTGCTGCCACTGACCGTCAGTCTGTACTTGACAACATCTACACGCAGGAGAAGGTATTCGGTACCAACACCCTCACCGACAACGGTGGTTTCAACAAGACCATTGCGCCTGCGCTTGACATCACGGGCATGACCCTCGCCGACCTGCAAACCGCTATTGCTGCATGGCCTATTGAGGACGCTGTCAAAGAGGTGATGGACATCACCCTCGACCAACGCGGCTACACCCGTGCTGCCACCACCATGAGCGGTGCACTTGACAGCAACGCCACCAAGCCCTCTACGGGCGTCAGCAATGTGGTCGATCCTGTTGCCGACAAGACTATCTACACCATCCTCGGACAACCCATGGGCACCGACCTCAACACCCTGCCCGTAGGTGTGTACATCCAAGGTGGTAAGAAGTTCATCAAATAACTATTCTGTTAACCTTTCGCAGAGGCTGCATAGCCCCGCTGTGCAACCTCTGCCTTTATTCTATTGATATATTGTCAGTTGTTAATCGATTCAAACTATATTTATGAACCGTCTTTTTGTCTTTCTTACATGTCTCACCTGCGCCCTGCCTATGGCTGCCGCGGATAACGGAGTACATCGCTTTGCCACATTCAATATCCGCTACTGCAATTCCAACAACGGTGACACAGGCGACAAACTATGGGCGAACCGCCGTCAGTATGTCACGCGTATCGTCACCGACTACGATTTCGATGTCGTCGGTTTCGAGGAAGTGGTGGGTAACAACCGCGACTCGCAGACGGGCAAATCCCAACTGCAAGACCTCGTGGACCTCCTCCCCGACTACGACCATCATCAGTTCGAGCGTTCAGGCACCTCCTACGAATACAACACGGTCTTCTTCAAACGCAGTCGCTATACCCTCCTTGACAAAGGCGGTTTCTATGTCAATGAGCACCCTTCCACACCGGGCAAGGGTTGGGATTATTCCGACCACGAGAATCTTCCCCGTTGCGTAGCGTGGGTGCATCTTCGCGACAACGCTTCGGGTCAGGACTTCTATTTTGCCACAGCCCATACCAGTTACGGACCCATCCCGTCGGGCATTCACGGCGCACAGGTCATCAGTTCCCAGTTGCACGCTATCGCAGGGCAAACGCCCATTGTGCTTGTGGGTGACTTTAATATGGTGCGCACATCCCATGAGGAGACGTATCGCGGCTATGCCTCTGTCTTCTACGATGCCGCACTCCAAGTATCCACCATCTGTCTCCCTAAGGGTAACATCACACACACTGCGTCCAACTGGTACCCTGCCACGAGCCAGAATTGCCAAGGCAGTGAGTTCGACTACATCTTCTACGACCACATGACTCCGCTATCCCGCGAAATCATTACCGAAGACTACAATAGAGAAATCACACCCTCCGACCATTTCCCGCTCGTTGTCTCTTTCCAGTTGAGCAATGCTGACCACCCGACCTGCTTCTATGCGTCCACCACCGATGAACTCGTCACAGCACTCGCTTCCGCCACCATGCTTGATACTATCTGTCTGACTGCAGGCGACTACACGCTGTCCGAGACCATCGTTCCTAAAGCATCCCTCACCATCATCGGCGGCTACAATGCCGACTTCTCCGACATCATCGGCGAATCCACACTGCACCTCGCTGAAGCGGGGCAGGTGTTCTCCATACCCCACTATTATTCCTTGACACTCCAGAACATCACCCTCCGCGACGGCAAGACCACCCTTCAGCAAGGTGGAGGCTTGATTTACAGCCACGGCAACCTGCTTTCGCTCTGCCGTTGCCGTTTCCTTAACGCCTATTCCGCCACTATAGGCGGAGCAGTCTGTGCCACCACCCACAGCCTGTCCCTCAACGATTGTTTTTTCTCATGCGACACCGCTAAACAGACAGGTGGGGCGGTGTACGCCACTTGCCAAGCCACTCTCACCGTCCACGACTGCCGGTTCAGCAACAATGCCGCTGCCGACGGCGCGGCACTCTTTGCCAATGCCTACCGCACGGCGGATATTCAGTGTTCCTCTTTCACGGGCAACACGGGCGAGAAGTACGGGGCTATCCACCTTTTCCCCTACGAGTATGCCCTCTCGGCGAATATCCTCAACTGCTCTTTCCTCAACAATATCCTCAACGCCAGGAAAGGGCTTGCCACCGTCACCAAACTCTATGGCGGCACTGCCGTATATGCCAAGATGAACTCGTCAGAGCAAGTCTTCAACATCGGGCACTGCACCTTCTTGGGCAACCGCACCTGCTTCACGGGCACGGCAGCGAACTTCACAGGCACTACCCTGCAAATCGAGAACGGCAAAGCCTGCATGATGAACTGCCTGCTCTTGGCAAACACGCTCGAAATCGCAGGTGCCGAACCTGTTTGGTCCGACTATGCCGTAGCCGAGAGCACCAATCTCTGGCGCGATACCTACAATCTGCACTCCGCTTCTGCCGATATTCCCAACTGGCAGTCCACCCTCACCCAATCCATTGCGGGCGCGTTCAGCGGCAAGGTCTTCACCGCTACCGTACTTGCCGACGGAGCCTACCAAATCCTCAACCCCGTCTTGGCAGGCTACAACCTGTGCTGTCTGCCCACCACACAACGCCTTTGCGAGTCGGCTTTCGGATTCGACCTCAATGGCGACGGCACCATCACGGGTTACCTCACCTACGACCAACTACGCCATACGCGGGCTATCAAGTCCTGTATCGGTGCGGTTGAACATTCCCAACAATCCACAGGCGTCACCGCTCCCGAGCAGTCCTACAACCTCCGTCTCATTGGTGAACACACCTACATGCTGCCCGCAGCCAACCATATCACCATCTTCAGCGCAGCAGGCGCATGCCTCTGGTCGGGTAGCGGCAACACCATTGACCTCTCTGCCTATCCCCGGGGCATCTATTTTGTCAACAATCACAAGGTAATACGCTGATATGAAACATCTAATCTCTATCCTCTTTGTCTCTTTTTTCGCGCTCTTGTCTATGGCGCAAGACCCGTGGAGCATCACCGTGGAGCAGCCGCTGCAAGGCGACTACTACGGCATCACATCTGCCAACGGGCAAATCGGGCTCGTCTCCTCGCGCTCACCCCTCAAGGTGGACAAAGTGGTGGTAGGCGGACTCTATGACCTCTACGCATCGGGACGCGTGAACAACTATTTCCCGAACATTAACCCGCTTGACCTCGAACTGAAGGTCAACGGCACCCGCTGCGAGCGCGGCAATATATCCGGCTATACGCAGGACTTCTACTTCCGCAACGGTGCTTTCAGCGGACACTTCTCCTTCCGCGACCTGGTGCATGTCTCCTACACCACCGTCGCTCTGCGTCAGATGCCTTTCGGCTATATGACCGATGTCACTGTCGTAGCCGCTGTGGACTGTGACTTGGAGGTGCTCAACCAACACCGCACCCCCGAAGCACTGCGCAACGTGGAAGACTACTTCTCGTATATTGACAACAAGGCAAACCCGTACACCACCGTCTATCCGCATTACGTGCTGATGACCACCACGGCGGACAGCCCCACCGCGCGGCACCACTTGGCAGCGTGCACCGCTTTCCTCTTCCCCGACAACGCATCAGGCGGGGTGGAGACCGAGATTCGCCACCGCACCGACCGCGGTGTGGGATGCCATACCATGGAGTTTTCTCATCATCTACAGGCGGGGGACACCCTTCATTTTGCCATTGTCGGCAACATCATGGGCAGCAACACCGTCCCCGACATACGCAACGAGGTGGAACGCCTCACCGTCTATCAGATGTTGGAGGGCTACGACCGACTCTGGGCGCGACACAACAGCGCATGGCAGGTACTCTGGCAGAGCGACATACTCATAGAGGGAGACGCACAAGCCCAACAGGATGTGCATTCCATGCTCTATCACCTCTATGCCTTCTTCCGTACGGGCAACGCATGGTCGTGTTCCCCTATGGGACTCAGCGGTTTAGGCTACAACGGACATTGCTTCTGGGACACCGAGACATGGATGTTCCCTGCGCTCCTGCTCATGCACCCCGAGATAGCCCGTGAGGCACTCGACTACCGTTTTGCCCGACTCGACAGAGCACGCCAGAAAGCCTATTTCTATGGCTATCAGGGAGCACTCTTCCCATGGGAAAGTGCCGATAGCGGACAGGAGGAAGTGGCACCCAACAACATGTACCCGAACACCGAACACCATATATCGGGCGACATCGCTATCGCGGCATGGCAATACTATTGCATCACGCAGGACAAAGACTGGCTTCGCACGACGGGTTACCCGCTCATCTCGGAGACGGCGGACTTCTGGGTGTCACGTGTGGACATCGATTCCACAGGGCGTGCCAACATCATCAACACTATTGGTGCCGATGAATGGAGCAGCAACGCGCAGGGCGGCAAACAGATTGACAACAACGCCTACACCCTCGGCGTAGCCGTTACCAATCTCCAATTGGCGACCAAGGCAGCCAAAGTTTTGGGTATCAGGCCCCGTGCACAGTGGGACGACATCGCCCGCCGCATCTCGTTCCAAAACCTGCCCAACGGCGTTATCAAGGAGTACGACACCTACGACGGACAGGTTACCAAGCAAGCCGATGTGTCGCTGCTTGCCTACCCCTTGCATATCGTCACCGACACTGCACTCATACGCCGCAACCTCGAGTACTATATCGACAAGGTGCCCGAGCGTCTGACTCCCGCTATGTCGAAGTCCATTTATGCTGTGCTGTATTGCAGGCTGCGCCAGCCGGAGCGTGCCCTGTACTATTTCCGAGACTCCTACTTGCCCAACCTCAACCCGCCGTTCCGTGTGATGGCGGAGTTCAATGGCGGTACCAATCCCTACTTCATCACGGGCGCAGGCGGTACGCTGCAGACCATGCTCTTTGGCTTTGGCGGTCTCGAAATCACCGACAAGGGACTCCAGCGCAAGTACGCACCCTTGCTGCCCGAATCGTGGCAGTCCGTAACACTCCGCATTGCAGGACGCGAAGACCTTGTCATCCGCTAACCGCGCAAACTACGAAAACAACGTAAACTGCAAAAACTACGACATTCATGACCCGAGCAGAATTTCTAAAGATAATGGGCGTCGGTGCAGCCACCCTCGCCATCGAATCCGTACCGGGAGCAGGACTCCTGCAGGCAGCCAACCCCGCCTCTCCCCTTGCCCCTGACAATACCGCACCCGCCAAATCCAAGAGCGGCGCCGAGCGTCTCGCCTTTGGTCTCCCCGATCAGGAGGCACGTGTGGCGCGCCCCGTCACCGCCATCGTCATCGGTGCCGGCTCACGCGGCAGCGTCTATGCTGCATACTCCGCGCAGTATAAGAATGTCCTCCATATCGTGGGCGTAGCCGACCCCAACGACATACGCCGCACACAGATGGCGTCCGCCTACGGCATACAGGAGGAGCATTGTTTCCGTGACTGGTCCGAAGTGTTCCGTGTGCCTAAGTTCGCCGATGCCGTCATCATCGCTACGCCCGACAATATGCACTATGAGCCGTGTATGCGGGCATTGGCTATGGGATATGATGTGTTGCTGGAGAAACCCATTGCGCAGACCGAGCGCGAGTGCCGCAACATCCTTGCGCAAGCCAAAAAATACGGACGCATTGTGGGTGTGTGCCACGTACTGCGCTATGCCCCGTACTTCCGTGCACTCAAGCGCGTACTCGACGAAGGGCGTGTGGGCAATGTCATCAGTCTGCAGCACCTCGAGCCCGTGCGTTTCCACCACTTTGCGCACTCCTATGTGCGTGGCAACTGGCACTCCGCCGAAGCCACCACGCCGCTTATCCTTGCCAAAGCGTGTCACGACCTCGACATCATCCGTTGGCTGTTGGACAAGCCCTGCGAACAGGTGTCTGCCTTCGGGCATCTCACGTTCTTCCGTCGCGCCAACGAACCGCTCGGAGCGTCCGACCGTTGCCTCGACTGTGCCGCAGAGAGCCAGTGCCCGTTCTCTGCCCTCCGTATCTACGAGCGGCAGCACCGCTATCTCTATGTGTTTGACAACCTACCCAAAGACCGAGCCCTCAAGGATGCTAGGATACTCGAGTACCTGCGCACTACCGACTACGGACGCTGCGTATTCCGTTGCCAGAACGACCAGCCGGACCACTATGTCTGCAACCTTCAGTTTGCCGATGAGGTCACTGCCTCACTCCAAGTGGAAGCCCTCACTTCGTATGGCGGACGCAAGACGCGTATCATGGGTACACGCGGCGACATCGTGGGCGATATGGAGACCTTCACACTCACCGACTTCCTGACGGGCAAAAAATACGTATGGGACGAAGATATATCCAAGTTGCCCGGCTATGAGGGACACGCAGGCGGCGACTGGGGTATCGTCAAAGACTTCGTGCTGGCGGTTGCCAACCACGATGAGAAATACCTCAGCAGTACCATTGATGTCTCCGTCGAGAGTCATATTATGGGTTTCAAAGCCGAAACCGCACGTCTCAACCACAAAATAGCCAAACTCTGACCTATGCAGCGTATATTCCGTTTATGGCTTCTCGCAGCCCTCGTGGCAGGCTTTGCTTCCTGCTCCCCTACATCGCAATACCCCAACCGCGCCGAAGCCATACGTGCCTCGCTGCTTGACCCAGATAGCAAGCAGGTGCTGGTGGCATCACACCGTGCCGATTGGCGCAACTATCCCGAGAACTCCATGGAGGGTATCGAGAGTGCTATCCGTATGGGCGTGGATATTGTCGAACTCGACCTGCAATGCACCGCCGACAGCCAGTTAATCATCATGCACGACTCGCGTCTCGACCGCACCACCACGGGTAAGGGGCGTATATCCGAAATCACATTGGATAGTGTCCGCAATGTCCGGCTCAAGAACGGGGTCAGCATCCGCACCCGTTACCTTGTGCCCACCCTCCGCGAGGTGCTGGTAGCGTGTCAGGGGCGTGTGCTTATCAACCTCGACAAGGCGGACAGATACTTTGACTTGGTGGTGCCTCTGCTGGAGGAAACGGGCACGACTCGACAGATAATCATGAAGGGACGCAAACCGGCGGACGAGGTACGCGCACTCTATGGCCGCTACTTGGACGACGTTATCTATATGCCTATCGTGGATATGAACGACTCTGCCTCCGTAACACTCGTGGAGCAGCACCTCCAGTCGGCTCCGTGTGCCTTCGAACTCTGCTATCGTGACGACGATCGGTATATGCAGCAGGCGCACGCACTCCTGCAGGGCAAGAGCCGTATATGGGTCAACTGCCTTTGGGATACCCTCTGCGGCGGACACGAAGACGATCGGGCTATCATCAACCCTGATGACCATTACGGTTACCTCATCCACACCTTCGGTGCCACTATCCTTCAGACCGACCGCCCCGAGTTTCTCATCCACTATCTGCAACAGCACAACTTGAGATAGCCTGTCCGTAGCAAATGAATTAATGGTTAATTCGTGGCAATTAATGTTCCTTTAGTCGAATCCCATGTTCTATTCCAAATCTCCTGCCGCTGCGCCTTACCAAGGCACCGAAGAGCAAAAGCGCAAGCGTTTCAAGCGCATGCAGTGGTCGTCGTTTATCGCCATCACGATTGGCTATAGCATGTACTATGTGTGTCGTACCAGCCTCAATGTGGTCAAGAAACCGATTATGGACGCCGGCGTATTGGATGCCTCGCAGTTGGGACTCATATCCTCTGCCCTGCTCTTTACGTACGCGATTGGTAAATTTATCAATGGTTTTCTGGCAGACCATAGCAATATACGCCGTTTCATGGCTACGGGCATACTCGTCTCCACCGTTGCCAATATCATCGTGGGTGTGCTCGGTCTGCTGACGCTCGGGCAGACGCTGATATCCATATCGGCGTTCTATGTCATCTTTGCCATATTGTGGGGCATCAACGGTTGGGCACAATCCATGGGCGCACCGCCCAGCATAGTCGCCCTCTCGCGATGGTACGACGATGCGCACCGCGGTACGTTCTATGGGTTTTTCTCTGCCAGTCACAACCTGGGGGAGTTCTTTTCCTTTCTCTTTGTCGGCGGCTTGGTCAGCCTTTTCGGTTGGCAATACGGCTTTATCGGTGCCGCGGTGGCAGGGGCAATCGGCGTGATACTTATCGTATGCTTTCTGTACGACTCGCCCGAGTCGCAAGGTTTGCCATCGCCCTCCATACATCAGGACAAGCCTGCGGGCAACGCCTCCGTCGGCAAGGCGCAATTGTCCGTGCTGCGCAACCCGTATGTATGGGTGCTTGCCTTTGCGTCGGCGTTCATGTACATCAGCCGCTACGCCGTCAACGGCTGGGGCGTGCTGTACCTGCAGGAGGCGAAAGGCTACGAACTGGCATCGGCTACGCAGATTATCTCTATCAACGCGTTGCTCGGTATCATCGGTACGGTGTTCTCGGGTTGGCTGAGTGATGTTGCGTTCCGTGGCAACCGCTATATCCCTGCCGTGACGGCGGGTGTGCTGGAGGTGATAGCCCTGGTGTTGTTCGCCTTCGGCGGCAATGCACTGTGGGTGAACATACTGGCGATGGTGCTTTTCGGTATTGCCATAGGGGTGTTGATATGTTTCTTGGGCGGCTTGATGGCGGTGGATATAGTCCCCCGCGAAGCCTCGGGCGCGGCGTTGGGCGTGGTGGGCATAGCCAGTTACGCGGCTGCGGGATTGCAGGACATTGCTTCGGGCTTGCTCATCGACGGGCACAAGACACTCGTCTCCGCAGCCGGCGAACCCGAAGTGTTCCGCTACGACTTCACGTATGCATTGTGGTTTTGGATAATAGCCGCCGTTCTCTCAGTCCTCCTCGTCACCATCGTCTGGCACAAAGCCCGCAAGAAGAACACCTAAGCCTACTCCTTTAATGCCCGTTTATTTGTGCTACTTGGGGACTTTGTAAACAGACGGCTGACCAACTGCGGGCGGGGACGCCCGCATCCCCGGTGTGGACTATGTATTGCTTGGGTTGATTGTTGAAGGGCTATCGCCGTTGGGGGTATAGCGTTAATGAGTATGTGGTAGTAATTAGAGTTAATGCAGAGGATGAATAGTGAGGTAGAGCAACTATATTACTACAAGAAGATACGGCTCTTTGAAGTGGATTTCATGGGGGTGCGACTCGGAAAGATAGAAGAGTTGGTGCAAGTGACATACGATTTCACAGCCACTACCACGAAACAATATAATCGTGAAATAGTTGGACTAATCAAGGGTGCACAACTAACAGGTTGTAGCAACCTATTGCTGATTATCATGAATGGACAATCACAAACAATAGAGAGTATTGTGTTCTCTGTACGCTGTGTGCGTGCCATTGATTGGTTATTGAACAAAGATTACAAACGAACTATGATACTCTTTCTCAACGCTCAACTTTATTTGTACACCTGCAAATCTTTCACTACCTTTGCAATCTCAAACCAACAAACTACTATACCATGAACATTCGTGTAGGAATAATGACAGCACCGCATATCGACTATGAGTCGCGAAATAACACTTTTCTCATCAAAAACGTGCGCATAGGCATCGGTTTCCACTGGGACAGGACAGAAGACCAACTGTTCGAAGGACAATTACAGATACGCCAAAACCCGGACGGCACAGAAACGGCTATCAACATCCTCGATGTGGAAGACTACCTTACATCCGTCATCACCTCAGAGATGTCCGCCACATCATCGCTTGAACTGCTCAAAGCACACGCTGTCATATCGCGCAGTTGGGTACTACGACCTATCCTGAACCCTGCACAACCAACCATACTGCCAACAGACACTGACCCAAACAGACATATCACATGGTACGAACGCGATGCACATACCGGATTCGATGTCTGCGCCGACGACCACTGCCAACGATATGAAGGAATAACACGACGAGACCAACACCCCGAAGCAGCACAACGGGTAAGACAAGCCGTTGACGCCACAAGAGGACAAGTACTCACCTGCGACGGACAGATATGCGACACTCGATTCTATAAGAGTTGCGGAGGACGTACAGAACTATTCGAGAACGCATGGGCTCCTATACACTACCGCTACCTCGAAAGCGTAGAATGTCCGTATTGTAACACACATGATAAGACCATACTCTCACAAGTACTCAATGACTATGACCTCGAGACACAAGACTTCTACCGATGGCAAGTACAATATACACGACAAGAAATATCCGACATCATACGAGAACGCTCAGGCATAGACTTCGGAGAGATAATAACACTCAACCCCATCAAAAGAGGACCATCCTATCGCATCTATGAATTAGAAATCGTTGGGACAAAACAAACAATGCTCATCGGCAAAGAACTCGAGATACGAAAATGGCTAAGCCGCAGCCATCTGTACAGCAGTGCCTTCGATATCACATGCACACCTGCAGACCTGCACAGCCAAGATATATTCACACTACATGGACGAGGATGGGGACACGGTGTAGGACTATGTCAGATAGGAGCCGCAGTCATGGCAAAACAAGGGTTTGATTACCAACAGATCCTAACACACTACTTCCCACATAGCCAACTGCACACACTCAACAACTAACCTAACTCACAACTGCCATTTTGTCAGCACTCCTGCCTTTGGTACGAGGATTGTTCATAGGTAAGCATAGCAGGGTACACATAGCCAATGCTAAGAGAATGTAAACCTGCATATTGTAATGAAAGGAGATTTTAACTATGAATATGAATACCAATTATCAAAACAACCAACCGCAGAACGAGAACTTGCAGAAGTTTGCCATTAACCTCTGCGAGCGGGCGCAAGCAGGCAAACTCGACCCTGTGATCGGGCGTGACGACGAGATTCGTCGGGTGCTGCAAATCCTGAGCCGTCGTACTAAAAACAACCCTATCCTTATCGGTGAGCCGGGTGTCGGTAAGACGGCCATTGTCGAGGGGCTTGCCCACCGTATTGTGCGGGGCGATGTTCCCGAGAACCTGAAGAAGAAACAGATTTACTCCCTCGATATGGGTGCCCTGATTG
>CAVEZM010000025.1:0-22441 GCA_963620225.1 Acidaminococcaceae bacterium
ACTCTGTCACGCTTCATTGGGTTGCTCATCTTGTGGCATCACCTCTTTCTCCCACTCGGCTTGCAGTGTCTCTGCCTCCTCATCGGTTACCTCTATCCAGTCATATTCAGTGCCGTCCTGTATAATCACCGACTGCACCAACACTCTGTCACTCGGCTTGTATAACTTGCAGCCGTCAGACGCCCGCAAGTAAACAATATCTGTCACCTTACTCATACGCTATGTTATAACCTTTACCTGTTATTATTGATACGAGCGTGTTCTGACGCTCCGTTATAGTAGCCGTGTCCGGTATCGTGTCATCATCATTGCGGCAGTTGTTGTACGCCTTTTTTGACAGGTAGAACGTCTGATTGGCAAGCCCTGCCGTCTTGCGGTCGTAGCAGCCTTTGGCCACAGCCAACATGGAAGAGTAACGCATGACATCCGAACAGAACTGGATATAACAGCCGCCCTTGCTCATATTACTCAACGCTACCACCGTGCCTGCCTCCACCTCTGCTAACGTATGGTCGCCAATAATAGTCTTACAGGGCGTGGCTATCGGAATGAAACTTCTACTCGATGAGAGGCTCGAAAAATCCCACTTGGAGAGGTCTAACCACGACAACTCGTAGCAATACACGAACATCTGCCCTACGCTCTTGACCTTGCTCACATCCCAGTTGCCGATATTCAATGACTCCATCTTCGCCGAAAAGAACATATTCTCCATGCTCGTCACATTTGACGTCTTCCAGTTATTGAGGTCTAATGTTTTCAGAGGCATGGCATATAACATATTCTCCATGCTCGTTACGTTCGACACATCCCAGTTGCCGATATTCAACTCCTGCAAGGACGAGCAATTCAAGAACACGCCGTTCATATTGGTGACCTTGCCCGTGTCCCAGTTCTCCAACCCTGTTATCCTCTGCAAGGACTCGCAAGTAGCGAACATGGAAGCGATACTCGTAACATTCGTCGTCTTCCACCTGCTTACGTCTAACGTCACTATCGGTACGTTCCGAAACATAAGCTCAAATTTAGTGACCTTGCTCGTATCCCATTCGCTTATCCCATCTAACGAAGCGATTTTTCTGCAATCACAGAAAAGATACTCTAAATTCGTACATGACGATATATCCCATGTCGCCAGTCCCTCCACAGCCGTTATGTTCGGGCAGTTCCAGAAAGCCATGGAGACATCCGTAATGTTCTTTGTCACGTTTATTATACGCATCACGCCGCTCACCTTGGCTCCGTTGAACCACTGACGTCTCGACCCGCTGCACTCTGACATATCGTATATGCAGTCAGAGGTGCCTGTATAGTTGAAATCTATCGGCCTCTGTCCGCTTCCCTTTACCACCGGCATTACCTTTACGCTGACATTGTCAAAGCCGACGTAGGGGTTAGCAGGCTCATACTCGCCATTCTCCGTGACCTCCAGACTGTCCATAAGTGGTAAGACAGACACCTCAGTCGTGACCTTGCTGAGTGTCTTGCCGTCATCGGGGGTGACAGTGTACGTGCCGTTCTTGGTGAGCGTGACGGACTTGCTCTGTTCGGGCAGACGGTCGGTGAGACCTACCTCCACGTCCAAGGTCTGCAGGTCATCGAAAGCGACATCGATAATATCTATATCTGCTTCCATGGCATCACTTGCTTAGCGAGGTGGAACGGACGGTGGCGAAATCATCGTCATAGACCATCTGTTGTTTGCTGTCGGTGTCGTACACCTCAAGGATAGCCTTGCCTGCTTTGAGCAGTGTCGTCTGCTCCGGTGTGAAGTCGAACACACATTGCACTGTCGTGTCGGCAGTGGCTGCTGTAGCCTCCACCTCCGCACGGTTATCCTTGTTGTTGGCGGAGTAATACAGACACGCCGTGTAGGACTTGCCCTCTGTCAGTCCGCTGCCATGTACACGCACCTTGCAGTGCACCCCTTTGTTGATGATGTTCGTCTTTGCCATAACTATAGGCTTTTATACCACTCTATGGTGGCTGTTTCTTTTGCTTCTACCTGCTCTATCGTCTCACAGGCAGTGAGGCTCTCCACGAAAGCGTAGTACCTCTCCCTGCATTGCTTGCCTATGGTGTTGTACAGGTTGATATACTCGTTGGCTTGTGCGTGGGTGTATATGCCTGTACCGTCCTCGACAAGCAACGACGCCTGAGCGTTGAGGAACTGATAGTCGCTCACCTTGCTCTTGGAAGTGGTCAGCGACAGAGCCGACATCCTACTCTTGGCTGCCTGTTTGTACTTGAGCACGTCATGCGATGCGTCCAGTTCACACTGCATCACCTCCTCCGCCGTTGCCTCAGGATGTGCCTCACGGAAAGACAACTGCTCCTCTGTCAGTTCGGTGTACTTGTCCTCATAACCTCTCGGCACAATACGCAGACTGACTATCACTAAACGCTTATACTGATTATATGCAAAATAACTCTTTGTCATGCTGGGTATATAGTATATGTTACAAAATAATATGGAGTAGCATTGTAGTAGTTAATGTGCTCGTCGTTTATGCCAACCGTAACGAATAAGCTGTTATTATCACGACCTTCCAAGCCCATTGTCACTCTGCTGCCACCTACGAGGTATGCCTTTATCTCCAGCGTCTCTCCCGGTGACAGAGAGAAAACAGGTGTGCCAGAACCGTCTATCGTCCTGACGGGTATGATGCCTTCAGCCGAAATGAGCGTGATGGTCAGGTCGGTATCGGTGTGCAGGAGGAAATGCTGTGTGTTGGCATAGAAATACGACACTTGGGCTTCGTCGCCGATTTCGGGTAAGAACAGGTGTATCTCACTATCGTCTATGTTATAGAAACAGATGCGTGTACGCTCTGCCTCATCGCCTATTCTTCCATTATTCTCTATAATGGCGTCGCCCCAATAGATGGCTGGTGTGCCACTCTCGGCATTATAGCACCCGTCGGTATTGTCACAGAAGATAGTAAAGCGTTTGTCATACTCATGCTCGTTGTACAACTCGCTACTCTGAGCATAGTCGTTCTTGTTGGTGTAGGCTGCCGAGCCTAACGACGATTTGTCGGCTTTCTTGGAAAGCCCCGATGTGAGTTCGGTATAGACCGCTTTCGCAGAAGGGTACTGCGTGTCGGTACTACTGCCGGATAAGGCTGTCACCTTGTTCGACTTGAGTTCGTACGAGTCATTAAGGTTGGCACCGAACCCTAAATCTGCCTGTATGCCGGCAGGCTCTGTCCCGACAGTGACGGAGAGGTCTAAGGAATTGCTCATGATAGTTCTTGTTTGATAGGTGTGTATATAATCTCTATACCTGTGCCTATGCTGTTGATATACGCTTTCTGGGTACCGATGACACCGAGTATATCCATATGCAAAGCACCCTGCATTGTCAGCGTGTCGGAGGGCAACAATGTACCCGAGAGTGTCTTGCCGTCATCGCTGGTGGTGAGGTAACCATAGCCGTTTTCCCTCGAGCCGGAGAACTTGACGATATGCGACGTGTGCGTGTAGAGATAGACAAACACATTGTCCAAGTCCGTGAACTTGCTGATGCTGCTGGCAGCGTTAAGCACAATATAGAAATCTATATTCTCTCCTTGGTAGCGTATCATAATTGCATGTGTGAAAAATAGCAGCGGGGGTGTATGGCATCCCCCCGCTACCGGATGAACAAACTATCCACCTGTTATTTCAAAGCAACGTAGTAACGATGCGATGGGCGACTTTTCAGTCTTAACAGGTTTATCTTTCGTACGGAACTTAAGTTCGACAGACCATACCACTTCACTATCCGTCCCCTCTTCGATAGCCTCTGTGGCTTTGAGGCTGACCTCTTGGTCTGTGTAGTGTAGCAATGTCTCTGTACAATATGCCACGTTCCACGTCTCTTTCTCTGCTGCCTGGTAGAACTCACTATTATCCTTATAAGCGGGGTCAGAGATGGTGAGCGTATAGTCGTAGCCGAGTAATCGTTCGGTCTTGTCTCCGTAGCCATCCGCAGTGATAGCGGAACCGCCATCGGACGAGCCTTTGATATTGGGTATTGCTATGATACTGCCCTCTTCGATAGCAGTATTCCATTCCTCAGCACTCAATGGGATAGTTATTTTTGTGCCGGGTTTGATAAGGAAGAGGGTACGTATGCGCCCCATCTCAGTCTCTTGGCATGCATTGCAAGAGTGAATAAGTTTCGACCCTGTAGAGTCACATTCTTTGTACTTAATCATATTCTTTATTCGTTTAGTTGCACGATTTATGTGCGGTGATTATCTTGTAATTTATACGGAACAAAAAGATGTTCGGTTGTAAGAAGAAAGGCACACCTGTATATTCGGAGGAGAATATCTGTCTTCGGTCATAGGATATGTTCTGCACCACACAATAGGCGTTGGTAGCACTCTTTCGATAACGTAGTTCTTGGATTGAACGTACGATATTCTCCTCTAATTCGTTGGCGTATATCATACTTCGTACTCCGAACACTATCATAGACATGTTACTTTCCTCTGTATAGGCTATGTTGTCGCCATATCCCTTGTTTGTTGCTCCAACGAACTGTTTCCCGAGCAGTTTATGGTAGAAACCGACGGGGTAGCGGTCATTGAAAAGGTTACTGTCCACCTCTCCACTCTCATCTACTACCGCAGGTCTCACTTGTTCTACACCTCCTACCTCATCTATGATGATAGGCTCGGCAATGTTATGTACATTGGCTTGTAGATTTTTGCTTTCTACAAACGCCGTTGTAGCGTCATTGATGGCTTTAACTATTAGTTCCATAGAGATGTTCTTTGATGTAGTTTTTACCTATCTGTATGCATGTATTTCTTTCCTCTGTGGTAGGAGTGAATATCTTTTTATGGTATGTATCTTCCTGCCACATGGCTTTCTGCTTCTGTTCGGCTGTGGCATATCCTATGCCTGTGCCGTTCCCGAGCGGGTAGAGAGTCATGGCATTCTCCATTGTGCGGGTGAGTGATAGAACCACCTTACTACCCTCTGTACGTCCATACTTAGGGCGTGTGTATCTGAGATAGCCCGCCGAATATGTACCTATTGGTTTCCCATCAGATGCGAGTCCCTCCACGTGTATGCGTTGGCGCATCTGTGCCATGAGTGTAGTTGCTTGTAAGCGTGTCATCTTACTTGCATCTATAGCAGATAGCCGTTTGACGATGTTGTCGCATACATCAAGGATATTGGTTGTTATCTCAATCATAAGATAGGTGTTGCAGTACGTATCACATCTCGCTCATCGGGCTGTTCTTCAATCGTGGTAAAACATGGAGAGTGATGTATGTCTATTCCTCGGACAGCAGTCTCTAATTCACGCTCTGCTTGGTCTTCGAAGTAGAGACGTATATCTTTTGCTTTGCCGTGGTCGAGAGAGGTATAAGTGTTCTGTCTGCTGCTCGTCTGTCGAGTGTACATCACCTCTGCACCTAACATGTACCACAGCGATACCGCCAATAGTTCTTTGTTGTTGCAGATAAGGCATTCGCATTTCTCCACATCGCTCAACTTATGACATTTATTAACCTCCCGTATAAACATTGTGCGGAACTTGTATATAGCTCTTTTCTCTATCTCCTGCCATAGACTATCCGTATCCTCTTCTTTGTCCGTAAGGCGTTCTATGTTCGCATACGATATATCGGGCAGTGCATCGACGTACAGCCCACTTTCAGCAGGCTGTGCGTCATACTCACTTGATAGTCCAATATATCCGAACAAGCAATCAATCATCACGCTTCAGTTGCGTCGGTTGCAACATAATGGAACGCCCCATTCATGCCATAGAGGCGGTCTGTGCTTGCGAACGCGTCTGTCGGCGTAGTGAATAGTGCGTAGTTTTTGGATATAAGCAGTTGCCATCCACGTGCCTGCACAACTGTTCCTTGTTCGCCATAGGTCGGGCAATCCAGATACTTGAGTTGTGCATCGAAAGTGATAGGTATCACCTCGTTGCCGACTTGTACCGGCATAGGTATGGTGAAGAATATGGATGAGCCTCTCTGTCCTGCGTACGCTCCTACGTTCTTGTTCCAATCTACTATACCGACCATACCTTTTGCGAATACACCGAAGTGGTCTGCACCCCATATAGTGGCTGCTTTCGGGTCGTAGTATGCGTTCAGCGGTAGCGCACCTATGCCGTGGCTGTCGAAACCATTCTTGATACGCTGGTAGATGTCGTAACGAGTCACCTTACCGCTACCGCAAATGAGCAGGTTATCAAGTACTTCATTCGTCTGTGCATCGTCAAGCAATTTAACATAACCGTCATTCAGTCCGGCAGTGGTACCGAGTACAATCTGTTGTGCGGTACTTGCTCCATAGGCGATGTTCTTGCCCCACTTGGTGGACATAGCTGTGACAAGGTTAGTATCCATCTTTTGTAGTAGCCCATTGACCTTTACGAGAATAGTCTGGTACAGTGCTTGCATGAGGGGTACGGATGGTGTGCCTGCTGCAAGTGTCTGTGCAGCCTCTACCTGATACTTACGCATATTCTCGTCCGAGATAAAGATACCTATCTTGGAGAACTGCATCTCCAGTATGCTGGTCTCTTTCCATTCGGGGTTGATAGGAGTCTCACAGTCATCAACGTCTGTGACATCGCTCTCCGTGCCACGCTGCATATAGCGCAGTTTGATTTCACGTGCTTGCCCTGCCTGCAGTTCTTGCAAGTTGTTAATCTCGGCAAGTGCGTTATTCTCCAATAGCATCTTAAGGAAGCCTACTGGAGTGATTTTTGTTTGTGGGTCATTCAGTCCTGCAATGAGATTGATATTCATAAGCAGGGCATTGACAAATCCTACTAAGTTCATTGTAATGTTCCTTTCTTTTAGTCGTTACTTGATGTTATCTGTGCCGCTGCCATAGCGTTTTGGAAAGCATCTGACAGGTGTGTTCCATTAGCTGCTGGTGTAGGCAATACCTGCCGTTGTCCGCTTCCTCCCGAGGAGACCTCGAGCAGGTGTGCGTCCGCAAGTAGTTTATCGGTAAAGTCTTTAACGCTGACAGGCTTATATCCGCTATCGACATAGTCCATAGTCGGGTTCTCTGCTTGTTTGAGTTTAAGGCTACCGTCCTCGTTCACAATAACCGCTTTGTTGGCTTTGAGAGCCTCATCGAGTAGCGTGTGTGCAGTGAGTACCGACACTCGCTTGTCGAGGTTCTTGTTGGCGTAGTTCTTGCTTCCGAGTTCAAAATCAACGAGCATGCGCAGTTGTTCTGCTTGGTGTGCTTGGTTCAACTCTGCCACCTTGGCGTTGTTAGTGTCTGTGATAGTGGCGAGTTGGTTTTGCAGTTCTGCAAGTTGCTTGTTGAGTTTGGAGATTTCCGCCTTGCTTTCCTTGTCACCTGCATTGGATTGTGCATCCGAGAGACGTTTCGCGAGTTCCGTTTCAAGGATGGCTGCTTTCTTGTAGGTGTTTTTCTCCGCAGCCATAGTATCCGTGATGCCGTATTTCTCTGCCAGTATCTTGAACTGGTCGTCCACAGCATTGAGAATAGTAGGCTTGAAATAGTTAAGCAGTTGCGGGTTGTTTTTCGCTCCGTCGAGCGACATAAGACCCGTGTTGAATTGTGTAGCCAGTTCATCGGGCATTTCGGTTGTTCCTACTTTGGCGAGCAGGCTCGTCAGTTCGGCATTGTCTTGCAGACCAAGTTTGGCTGCCTGTTGTGTTAGAAAATCTTTTAATAGCATAGGGCTATTCGTTTATAGTTATTATTTTGTTTTACTCTTTTTCTGAGTAGTCTTTGGTGCTTTGAGTTTAGTGTTTTCCGCTTTGAGTGCTGCAATCTCCTGTTCGAGTGTTGCGATGTACTGCTCACGTTCTGCAGCCTGCGCCTGTGTTTGTTTTCTGTCATGCTTTTCTTGCAGTTCCGGGAACGCTGCCAGTACTTCTTCCTCAGTAGGTTGTTCTACCTGCGCATTCTGCGAGAGGTAGAAATCCCGGTTCGTGGCGAGTAGAATTATCGCCTGCTCCTCCCCGCATGGGGTAACTTTGATATAACGTTTTAGGTTCATGGTGTATATTTTGTTAGTACTAATTCGGTGCAAAGATACTTATCTTTTTGATAATACACAAGTTTTTTTAGAAAAAAAATTTGTGGTGTGATAAAATAGTCGTATCTTTGCAGCGGAATTAGGAAGTTAATGTCCGCTTGTTAAACTTGAAAGACAAGGGCATTTCAAACACCAGTCAGGTGCTATCGTGAGGTACATCGTGCGACCCCCGCTTAACAATGGGGCTTGCTTAAAACTGGTAGCCGTCTTCGGACGGCTTTTTTTATAGATTGTATTTCATTATTCTATCCTTGCCGTTTATTATGATGTGTATGCTTTTCAGTTTTGGAGTTAGATGGTATTGTTCGAGGCGTTCATAATACCAAGCAATATCTTGTTTTAGTTGTTTCTCGGAGAACATGGACGCTTCGTGGTAATATAGGCAGACCGTGTCGCATTCGATATTTAGTCTATGGGTACATCTTATCGCTTGTTTGTTTTTATTGAGTAAGGCACTACCACATGTCCCGTTCGTCACGGAGGCGATGTCCATCAATTTGCCGTCGAGTTCGAGGTCAAGTGCTGTGAGTTTATTACCTTTTTCATCAGTTTGGCTTTCGTCTCGGAGTATGGCAGTGTGTCCCATTCGGTAGAGTTGGTCTTGACATTTGAGTTCGAGGTCGGTACTGGTGAGATGGTCGGCAAAGAATGTCTGCTCTTTGTCGGCAGAGTGGGTGATATGTCCCTTATGGGTGGCTTTTAGTCCGCCTTTTGCGTTGGTCTCTACATCGGTATATTCTTTGCTTTTCCGCAACTCCTTTGCCCTTTTCTCTGCACGCTTTATTCCCTCTATCTCCTGCCGTATGTTTTCGGGGACGGCTTCTGCTGCAATGGGGACGATTTGGTGTCGGCAGTTCCAGCCGCCCACGTTGATTTGCAGGTTCTCCTCCGTAGTACCATCTATCATGCCCTTGGGGAGTCCTGTCTTATCGTATATCTCGACATCGATGTCATCTCCACCGACGATATGGATGTGTCCTGCAAGTAGGTCGTGTATCTCGGAGCGGTGTATGTAGCGTTTCTTGGTACAGGCGAGGCAGAACGGGCGTGAGGTCTCGATGTTACTACCTACATACTCGAACCAATCTGTACCGATGTCGTCGGTGAAGAGTTTGTTATGCTGTCCTGCATACTGTGAGATGGCAGTCACAGCATACGTGTTGGCATATCGGCTGAGTGCTCCTTGTCCGCCCTCGTTGGTCAGCAGGTAGTCGGAGAGTTCTTTTTGCAGGTCGGCAAACCTCGCTCCCGATGTAACGGCACGGAGCAACATCTTGTCGAGTTGCGCGGTTACATTCTGTGCCAGCCCGTCCCCCGTGAGGGCGGAAATGGTGTTCTCCCGCGCTATGGTCTTGACGAGGTTATGCTTCTGCTCTGCAACCGTCGTCTGGTTCTTGACGGCGTAGAATGACAGTTGCTGCCTGTAGAGCGTATCAAACGCCCCGACCAACTCCTGCACGGCACGGAGATAGTCTTTGTTGTTGGCGAGGCGGTAGAGTTTGGTGCGTATCTGCTTCACCCGTTTGAGGTTGGCAATGCTCGTCTTGATGTTGCCCTGCGGAGTGGTGTCGAGGTGCTTGATAAGCAGCAGTACCTCGTCAAACATCTTCTTCTCGGAATTGGCTACTGCTTTCCCAAAAGCGACACTCGCATGGTCGGAGGTGCGAATAATTTCTCGTAAGGTGGATTTTGCCATAGGATTGCGGGGTTATTCTTCGATAAGCATACCGAATGCCTGCACCTGCTCTTTTGGTGCATTGGCACGGGCAATCTCATCGGCATACTTACGCATGGTCTGCATCTTCTGCTCGTAGGACTTGGAATAGAAAAGCTTGTCGCTATTGATAGCACGACGCACAAAAGATTGTATATTGCAGGAAATGATATAGTCCTGCTCAGTGATACCACCATTGGCGAGCATGGTCATCTTTTCATCTTCTTTGATACCAAAGAGCGGGTCGAGGTCAAAAGTACATTCTGTCATACATGCTACATCGGGGGCTGTGCAGAACTGTTTCTTGGCATAGTCAATCTCCAACTCTTTAAGCACTACGGGGTTGATGTTAGCACTGCGGGCAGCAGTAAGTTCTGCCATGAGATTAGATGTGTTGAGTATATCGTACTTGGTGGGTACATTGATTGCTGGAAGCATGGCACGGCGTTGTTCTGTATTGGGTACTATATGCAAGTATCTGTACTCGCAGATAAGTGCATAGACACTATCAAGAATGCGCACCAAGTCCTCTGCGACAGCATTGACAAAGTTATTTAGTTCGTCACGGTCAAAAGCCTTTGCCACGCCTGATTGAGATAGTGGCGTCTCTGCAAGGAACTCCATGTTTATGGCGGAGAGTGCGTCATAGATGTGTTGTCGTACTCGTTCGTCTTGCAGGCGTGCTATGTCTGCGGATTTCTGAATATAGCCGATAGGCGGCGCAGGTAGGTTCTGCTCGCCTGCTTTGGCTGCATCAATAAGGTGCACACCGTACGGGCTGACATTAAGCACAGAGCCGTGTCCGCCACAGCGTGGACAGGTCTTGTCTTTGCCGTCTTTATCCTTTATCTTACCGATACCATGGCACTCCGGACACTCTGTGTTGGTGTAAGCATATTTTTCCGAGTGAATATGCTGAACTATCTCGGCTTGCAAATCAGAGTACTCACGTGCAGCCTCATCGAGGGACGGAACCATCCCTGCGAGGCGACTCTCAAAGATTGTCTCATTATTGACACGTGCATTGAAGATGCCACCTGCTTTGAAAGCGGGTAAGTATCCGATGTTATGGTCGTATATCTGTACGGCTTGTAGGTCTCCCTTGTTATTTATCTGTTCATAACGTGCAATCTGTGTGGGTGTGAGGATATAAAATATAGCACCGTTGGTATTGATAATTCGCCCGCTTGCGTTTTTATATGTAGATGTGTCACGACTTCTAAGAACCACATATTGTCCCTCTGCATAATCCACTATCTGGTCGCTATCAAAAAACTGTGCAACAGGGCGTATATACTCTGCGTTGCTCTCCGGCATCTCCATAGGTATTATTGCTATGATACCATTAGCATCAAGTAGATACTTACGTAGTAATTCCGAGAATGCCCAGTTGGTTATAGAGCGGAACATAGGGTAATCCTCTTCGCAGTAACGTTCCAACGTCTCTTGTTCTGTGATAACCTTTGGTACTGCTTCAGCATTATATTGTATAGACCAGTCTTGCGAACGTCTGATTTTTTCAAGTGATGAGATAACTTTGGATAAACTTTTCTTTGTTATAGGCACATATATCTTTGCCCTATATGCTTTTATCTCCTCCGGCTCTGATGGTCTGCGTTCATCTATAAGGTCGTGTGGCAAAAGCCCATAAGCATGTGTCTTGAGTTTATTCGCAAGTCCGGTACATAGAGTCCGGTTCGCATAATTACCGATGGTCAGTTGTTTGACATTGGTAGGAGTAAGAATGGTCTGTTCTGTTGTTTGCATATAAGTGTATTTTTAGTAATTGCTATTACGTTGTGTGACATTGGTCTTTACTTTGAATGTAGCACGGGTGAGGCGTATGCCGCAGTCGGAGAAAGTGTAGTTATCATGGTCTATCTCGTAACTATCGGACTTGGTGACCCGCTCGCCATTGATATAGACCTCGTCGCAGGAAAGGGCGGTTACTATTTTCTCGTGCCACGCTTCGGGAATGTAATCAGTCTCCCCCTCGTATTCCTTGTTGATGGTGGCGTAGAGGACTATCTGTTCGCCATTGCGGGTCTCGTATATCTTATCGCTCTGCGTGTACTGCGCTGCCGAAAGGCGGATAGGAATAGTAATAATCTCATTCCCGTTTTTCAGTACTACCGGACGTATGCTGTGTGTATATGGCGAAAATGGAATGCCAAATTGTGGTTCATTGCACCAATAACTCAACTCGGATAAATAGGCGTCATCGTTGAGCATATAACGGAGGAGGTTGCTATAGCCGATAGTCTCCACCTCATTATGTGTAATAATGACAGTGCCTGAGGTTGCTTGGATATAACTATATCCGTTGTATGCCTGGAAATCCGTTATTACTATTTGAATACGGCTGATTTGCCCGATAGTAAAATCTACCTCCATATCTTCTGCTACCCCATCTCTTATATAGGGAGATGTCGCGAGCGTTACTCCATCGGCGACTATCTTAAATGCATAAATGGTTGGATAGGCATAATGTTCTCCTTTTACATCAAATTCCTCTATGACAATATCTCTCGTACTTAAATGATATGTCCCTGCAGCCAGTTTCGCGTCCATAAGTGTTTTACCAGTAAATGGTGCGTCTTCGGGGGCTACATTAAATTCTACCCTCTGATTGTAATCCTCTATATCGCTTTTTTCTTGTACAAGCATCAATCTAAAGCACTCATCTGGGGCAACGACTTGCGTTAGATTTCTTATGAGTGCATAAATGCCTCTAATTGTCCCCACTTGTTTTTTGATTATCTTCCCATTCGGAGTGGCAGCGGCCAGTCGATAAGCGATGTTGTCGTCTTCGGATTTCTCATCTGCGACATAGAACCCAGCCCCTGAGCTACAGATAGGTATTGGCATCTCCTTTTCCGATGGGTCTATACTCTTTGTAAACTGAATAAATTGTTGTTCTATCATATTAGTCTGCTTTTGGTATCAATTTGAATGTCGCCTCGCCATCGGCGAACGAGTAGGTAAACTCCTTAATCCAGCCGAGTACACCGTCCACCTCTATCAGTCCGTATGGGTTGGCTTTGATTTTCTTGTACTCATCCAATGATATAGGATAGGTGAACTGCAACGTCTCAGCCTTGAATACACGAGGGATAATCAAATCTTCATCGCTCTCTATCCCTTTCATTGGCTTAGATGCCTGCTCTTGATAGGTTTTATAGTAGCGTTCCCGTAGCATATAGTCCTCTGCATTTTGAGATACTCCGCTCGCTATTGTGCTTCCGTCTGGAGCAAGCAAGGTATAAGTCGGTATATCATTGACAGGGTCTGGAGCATTCATCGTTCTTTCGCTATCATCCACCTTGGTAGTTACATGCGCCATATAATTCACCTTTCCCGATGTACATTTATACGGCTGCAAGCCCGCCACACTGAATAGGTAACTTATCCAGTTATACGCCATTCGTGCTGGTGACAGTTTGACATTGTACATCTCGGACGGTACGAATATACTGCCATCTGCTGTGTCTATATCATTCGGAATTCCGTATATATAAAAGATGCCCAGTTTTCGTCTCTCTACCGAAAAGATAAATATGTTTTCATCGTATTTATACTCATTCTCTGCACTCTCCGTCACCGCTGCCCTGCGCGTAAGTTCTATTGCGTAGTTATCAGCAATAAAGGCGCACAAGTGGCTATCCGTATTAGATATAGCCTTTGTGGTGGTAGTGAACGTCCGCTCCGACATGATATTGTCTATGCTGGCTATATCATTATTATCTGTATATTTCTTATAACCGATGGTTATTGCCGACTTTATCAGTGTACTGTCCACTGTGCGTCTGAGTTCCTTTGGGTTAGTGATACTCAATATCGGCTCGCCTGTCTTGTAGAACCAGTCCCAGCGTTCTACACGCACGTATGTCTGCCCGCCTTCTTCTACAAAACCCCAACCGATACAGTCAATAGCGTTCAACGCCTCTATAATATCCTTAAAGGATAGTGACATATTGCGCACCGTATCTCCGTCCGTATATAGCCCGCGTATCTTATAGCCGTTGGTAATTACTCGGAGTGCACCAATGCCGAAATAATCGGAATAGGTAGAGCTTCTTCCCGAGCCTGTACGTGGGTTTACGATGCTGTCATAGCGGTTATAGAGTGAAGACTGCACAGTCAGTACATTTTCACTAATAGCCTCCGACACCTTATTTAACGCTTCATGCACAAACATAGTGTCGGCACTAATTTTATCTTTGAATTGTGAATGTAACACGATGCTGACATACGAGGTGTTCTTGATTGTGATATAGAACTTTGCAGGGTCGTTTACATATTTGCCTCCGCTCTTATTGCCATTATCGAACATCAAACCAAGATAAAGCGTGCCTAAATAGCCATAAGTCACTGTGTCTTGTAGACGGATAGTAAACGATTGCTCTGTTGCGTAGTTGCTATTGGTAAATACTAACTGTTCGCTCGAGTACACAAAGGTTGCTCCATTGTAGCATATTAGTGGCGATATACTGATACTCGACGTGCCACCAGTATTAGTAAATAGTGGAGCATCGAATGCTATTGTCCCCTCTATTAGTGCGTCTATTACTACAGAACTTTCATCATCATCACTCCCCTCTGTGGACTTAAAGAATGGGTCGAAGTACCCCGTGAGGTTTGCTCCACCCTCCTCTGTGGTATCTGCTATATGCATCAACGGCTCGAATGTGCCATACTCGCTCTTTTGCAATGTGTCGAGTGCAATGTTGAGTGCTGCATACCGGAAGTCGTCGGGGAGTTCTAACTTATTGCCCGTTCCAGGTTCTTCTCTGTACGTGGTTGTGGTCTTTTGATACGCATAGTCCGTGTAGTTGATTGTCTTATACGGTATCGATAACTTTTCCCATGTGTATGTGTGCGCGAGTGTCAAACCATCCACCGTCTTTGTGCCGTTGAGGTCTATCTCTGTTTTAGAACGGTTGTTGAACGTAGTCTTTACTCCCACCTCACCTACCTTGCAGGATACGGAGTAATACTCGCTGTATTGCTCCTCATACGTTGTGAGGTCTATCACACCTGTAAACATCACATCATTGTCCATTGTTATCTTATAGGTCAGTTCCGTGTCGAAGTCGGTTTGGTAGGCTGCCTTTATCATATCAGCGGCTGTACCGTAGAACTCCAACGTCATCTCGCTAACCTCTACACTCATGCCATGGTAGTCCCCACGTTTCATGGTCATCTTGAAGTTATCAAACCCTATCGGTTCACTTATCTCTGTATCGTTTATGTAATGCCGTATTACCATGCTCCTTGATATTTAGTGTTGAGGTATGTCCGTTTATCGCTTCCATTCTGAATGCTGATACCCGAGCGGTCAATACTAACGTTTACCGCCCTCTGTTTCGGCAGAGCCTTTGCTACTGCCTCTCCGAGCCGGGTGTAGTCAATAGTCCATTTGGACGCTGCCACCGCTTGTGTGATTGTCTCATTGTTGATGTTGGTACTCGCAGGAATAGGTATCTGTGGAACACCATACGCACCCCAAGCGGAGGTATCGTCTATCTTGTTATTTGGGATAATGCTTGCTCCCTTTGGCACATACATCACCTCCGGTCCTTTCTCGCCGACGAGAGCGTATTCGCCCTCACCGCCCTTACGTCCTTTCTCGTACTGCGACAGTGGTTTTGCAGCAGCGATAGCCAGTTGTGTCGCGCCAAGCGCAGCAGCCGTTGCTGTCAATGCTATGGTCGTCGCACCGAAATCGACCTTTGGTACTTGCGCCCAGATACTCATAATGGCCATAGCAGTACTCAGCCCGATTTGGAATATTGCATTCGCCTTATCCAATTTCTGTTGGCGTAGTTTGAGTTTTGCTTTTTTCTCCTCTAACTCTTTTTCGCTTAAATACTTCTTATTTGCATCTTGTTTTGCTTCCTCTGCATCAGTAGTGTACATATCATCTAGTGCGTCTATCTGAGCCTGTATGTTGTCTGATATAGCACCGAATATCTCAGTAGCCATACTCCCCAGTGTCTGCAACACATTCTTGGCTATTTCTATCACAGTTGCCTGCTTATCCTGCATGGTGTTCATCACACGGTTATTATTATTTATTTCCATGTCCGCTATCTTATTCTGTATATCCATATACTCCTGCGAACCAAACTCAGCTTGTTGCAACTTCATCTGCCAGTATGCCAACTCTTTCTCATAGCGGTATTGGTATATCCGGTCCTCTGTTGCACCATCTAACTGCATGCGTTTGGTATTGTAGTCTATAACAGACTGATAACTTGCCACATCGTCATCCTCTTTATCCGACTCTATCTCTAAACTGGATAACCTTTTCCTCTCTGCTATAAGTTCCTCTTTTGCCTTTAGTTTCTCCTCTTGTCTTTTGAGTTCTTTCTCCCACATCTCCGCTGCATTCTTGTCGGCTTGCTCTGCCGCAGCCTTTGAGTCCTTAACTGCTTGCTCCTCTAACTCTTTACGCTTATTGTTGTATGCCGTCTTGTCGGCTGCTTTCTTAATTTCATACGAGCGTTGGAGGTCTCTTATATATTCCAAAGCATCTTCGTATTTATCATATATCTCGTCCATGTTTTTCTCGTCCTCTTCCGTCCATTTTCCAATACCGATATGCGTTTCATTCCATTTTCTATTTACCTTGTTCTTTAGCATTGTGACCTCGTCGAGATATTGCTGTGCGTAATCCTTTCGTATCTGCCATACCTCCTCCCACGACTTACCTTGCGCTTCTGCTAATTTTGCCTCGTATTCGGTTTGCTTGTTGATGGTCTTTTGGCTATATTCCAAGCCTTTCATTGCTTTATTCCATGTCTCTGTTTCGTCCTTTGCTTTTTTTACTTTACTGGCATATAACGTAATACCTGCTGCAAGCGCAGCTAATCCTGCAATCAACCACATCACCGGATTGGCAAGCATGGTCTTGTTTAGGATTGTCATAGCGACATTCTTTGCCTTTATAGCAACAGTGTTCGCGTTCACGGCTGTTGTATTGGTCACTTGCGCAGCCGTATCAGTCGTAGTGGTTGCAGCACTTGCTGCCTCGGCTGCCACCTGCTCTCCCTTGACTTTGTTTAGCAACTTGATAGCCGCAGTGCGTATCACCACATTGGCTGCACTACGTTTATCTAACACGTTCATCACCTGTTGCACGCCATTGAGTAGTGCTATTGCCGCCTGCACTTTCAAGAACGCCTGTTGTAATTCCTCACTCTCCCCTCCGAGTAGTGCCATTGCCGCTGTCGCTGCGTTGAAAGTACCTACCAGTCCACCGCCTACCTGCATGGCTGCATCGAGGTTCTTTGTGTCGGATGCTAACAAGGATATAACACTCTGTGCGTCCCCTATTGTATCGGAGAGGGCAGACGCCTCGTCTGCGAGCTGGATAAACCGCTCGGAAGTGGTGTCACCTGCCTCCGCCATACGGATTAACTCCTCACGAAGTGCCATCAGTTGCGTTCGTGTCCTTGCACCTGCACCCGAAAGAGCGTTATATTGGTTTACAGACTGTTGCAGCATCTTTATATTCTGCTTCCCTGCTGCTATATCCTTTTCTATGTAACCACGCTCTCTCTTGTAGTATTTGGCATTCTCTGCCAGTTTAGCACTTAACCTTTCTCTTTCACTTACCGTAGCTTCGATAGTCTGTGCATCCGCTTTCTCCTGCTCCTGTAACCGTTTTAGTTGTGCTGTCAGTTCCTTGTTGCGGTCTGTGAGTGCACCTATCTGCGTCTGTGCATCCGAGAGGTCAGTCTCAGTCGTTATTCGGATTATGATATTGTTATCGTCCATGTTTGGGTGCTTTTAGTTTTGCTTGCTGTTCTTTAATCGCTTTGTTCTGTGCCTCTATCCTTTCGATTTCCGCATCAAGCCTATACAGAAACTCTAATAGTGTGAGGTCTTTCAAATTCTGCCTGCTATCTTTTGCTACGATGTCTTTCCATTGTTCGTATTGGTCTGCTCTTTTATTGAGCTGAGCATACGGACTAACTCGGAATGTGTCTTGTTGAGTTCCTCGTTGAGTTTGGAATATATGCTTAAATCTACCCCGACATTCTGCAAGAACGGCATTAATTCCCTCAAAGGCTTCTGAGAAAAAAAATCAGCCACCCCTTTGTCTTTCCGCCATTTGGCTATCTTCTTCTCAGCGTAAGCCTCCTCGTACACAGCTGGGTTCTCTGTCTTATCAAAGAAAGCGACAGATGCGAGTTTGTATAATAATTCAACATCGCACGGCATACAGAGGCGTTGCTTAAGTATCTCGTTGGCTTTGTTGATTGCGAATATGTCTATCTCTTTGTCGTGTAGTATCATATCAATTGCCTTTGTGTAGCGCAATAAGAAGTCTCGTGAGCAGCGCATCTCCACCTGGTTGTAGATATACATCGCTTGTAAGCCACGTTCGTATGGCAGGTTGGTGATGTCGGCAAAGCGGTAGTACTTGGTGCCTCCGCAGGTGAACGCATACTCGATGCGGTATTTCTCTTTCTGTTGGCGTTTTTTGTCTAACTGGATACGCCATACCTCTTGTAGTTCTTTAATCAGTCCCATTTTTGTAGATGTTCTTGCAGCACGTTATCCGTGCCATTGTCAATAGAATAGTGGTTGCGGTTGAGCCTCCAAAACGCTCTTTTGGTGTATAACGATAGTTCATAGGTGCCGTTTTCAGAAACCTTTCGGTAGATGAGCGGTAGTCCATTGCAGGGGCAGCCTTTGTGGCTGAATACGTAGCCGTTGTCCTGTGCTATCTGCTCCATATCGTATTGTTGGCTCATTATGCAGTTGTTTTGTAGATGATAGCATGCCTATAGTCAATATCAAGGCAAGGTTGTTTGCCTTTGCGTACCTGTTTATTCCAGTTGCGTAGTGTGGCTCTGTTACCGACGAGAAAACGTGTGCCGTTTTGGACTACGTAGGCGGCTTTACCCGTTTGTGCGTACAGTCTATCCGCCTGTAGTATGGCGTTGTTTCTGCGCACACGGAAGACGGCTGTACGTATCCATTTGGCTGGGTAGATGAGCCAGCAGAAGAGTACGACACAGAGGACAGATAGTGTGCGGTTGAGTGTGGTTATTGGTTTGTTTATGTTCATATTGTTATGTTGTTCTATATACAAAAAGCGAGCGGCTATTCAGTATTTAAAAGAGCACTTTTGTGAGTAAAAGACTCACGTTGTTTACTTTAATCTCTGTTCGTCATTCGGCAGAGCATTGTTGCTATTAGTGTGTTTAGTCCTATGACTCCGAGCATGGTGGGTATGAGTGTCCATGACCAGCCGTAGAGTATAGGATACAGGATGAGGGTGTAGATACCTCCCATGCAGATGAGGCACTCGCAGAGCGGTTTGCGGAGCGCGGAGCAATGCAGGTAGTCGCATACCTGGCAGATTAGGCGGCGCAGCGGGTGCAGCAGCATTCCGTCTGCCATACTGATGTAGATAGCCGTAATAATCAGGCTGATAATCACGATTTGTTGTAGCATTATTGTATCTGTTGGAGTTGTTTATAGTAGCGGTGGAAATAGTAGCGGACATTGTCGAGGAAGTCGGCTTGTTGTGCCACATTATCACGGGAAGACTTGACGGGGCGGTTCTCGTCGTCGGAGAGGACATTCTCGAAATCGAAGATAGCAGGCTGACAACGCTCGCTGTCGAAGACGATGTCGTACTGCTCGAACAGACTGTTGATGAAATAGCGGCTGTCGGCGAGACGCGGATTGCTGCCGCTGTACTGCATTTGCGAACGGGAAAGCCCGAAGTATGCCTTGACCACATCATAGTTGTTGAGCAGCGAGAGCGTGGTGGCATTGCGTCCTGCACAGTCGCCCGTGACGAGGTAGAGCGGGCGGTGCTGCCCGTAGCGGCGGTCTATCTCTTCGCAGACCATGCGTGTGGTGGCGTTCTCGAGGCGGATACAATCAATGCCTCGTGCCTGCCCGTTGATATGCTGGAAGAGCGTGCAGGTCATCGGGTTGCGGTTGAAATCGAACGACAGAACGAGGGGTGCTGCGGGGTCGTATGCCACATGCCCCGTATGCTTGGCTCGGTTGAACGCAAAGAGCCACAGGCGTTCGTTGATAGCCTGCGGGTTCTGCTGGTACTGCGTCTCGAAAGTGAAGCGGTTGGCGGCTTGTATCTTGTGCAGTTCGTCGACCGTATGCTTGAACGGGTAGAGTGCCGTCTCGCGCCCCTCGCTATCGACTGAGAGGGCGGGGAGGGACAGCACCTCCCATTCGTCGGGTTCGAGGTTGAGCAGGTAGCCACAGAGGTCTTGCTTGTGCAACCGCTGCATAATGATAATAATCGGCGTGGAACGGTCGTTGACACGAGAACGGATAGTGTTCTCGAACTGGTCATTCACCTTCTGCCTGCGCACCGGTGAGGAGGCATCGAGCGGCTTGAGTGGGTCGTCAATAATGATTGCGCCACCCCAAGTGCCGGCGGTGTTTGGCATGAGGTCGTCGGGGTATTCTTCATCGACGATACCTGCACCAAAGCCCGTGACCTGTCCTGCGGAGGATGTGGCGTATATTCCACCGCCTGTGGTAGTGTACCATTTTTGCTTTGCCTTGCTGTCGGGTTTGACCTGCACATAAGGGAATAACTGCTGATACCAATCGGAGGTAACCATATCCTTTACCCGCTCGGAGTTGTCGAGGGCAAGATTGGCAGAATAGGAAAGGTGGATGTATTTGCTTGCCGGATTGATAGCAAGACCCTTTGCGATAAACGTCTTGACGACCATCTCTGTCTTGGAATAGCGTGGCGGGCAATTGACGATTAGACGCTTGCATTGTCCGCTATACACTCGGTCGAGAGCCTCTGCTATGCGACGGTGATGTTCACCTACCTTGAACGTACGCCCCTCGTGCTGACGAAAGAAATAGCGGGTCGCCCAAAGTGTGTCCGTGATAATCTTGGCTCGTATGTAGTCATTAGCGGTCATAAGGTCATGTCGAGGTTTTGCAACAGTGCGCGTGCCTGCTCGGGGGTGATGGGCTGCTCGATAGCGTTGCCCTTGGTGGTGTGGTCCAGATACGACTGACTGAGGTGACGGCGTTCGTCCTCCGTGCATATCAAACGATAGGCGGCTATCTGCAAAGTGGGGTTCTCTGACTGCACCCAACGCGTGAGCATAGCATTGCAGCCGCGAGAACGATTTGCGGCAAGTGCCTCCTGAACGGCAGGACGTTCGTTGAGTTTGAGCGAGTAAAACTGCGACGATGCGATACCCTTATACACACCGAAGATATGCGACACACACATCACATCGTGTTTCTGTATCGCCTTGACGATGTCCCGCTCGTACTGCTCTATGGATTGGTGCTTGCTCATTATGGTGCGACCTTTGTGGCTGATATACTCTCTTTTAGCCTCTCCGATTTGTCCGATTTTGGTACACTCTCCCCCTATTGCGCTGCAAAGATACTTATCTTTTTGATAATACACAAGGGTGAAACAAGAAAAAGTTATCGATATGATAATTTAGTAGGTACAAAAAAGCCGTCCTCTCGGCTCAAAGAGGACGGCGGGTGTCAAAAAAAACTATAATGCGAGCCTTTATAGGATGGTAAATGCAACCATCCGTTTGCCTATATTGTTGATGCCCATTTGTATTTTTTGCGCTTGTGCAGCGGATATATATTGCCCTTGTTTGTACTGACGGAGCAAGGAGGCATTTATGCCTATTTCCTTGGCGAGTGCAGACATGTTGATATAGTGCGAAAGTTCCGTCAATGCACATGCTGTATCATATTCGTATTCGAACTCTATGTCCTGCAATTCTGCAGGAATAGGTTCATTATTCTCTGTGTAACTGGTTTTCATATCTGCAAGGCAGTCTTGAAAATCAGTTTTTGCTGCTTCTAATGTATCGCCCGTGCCGACCAATACATTATCCAATCCCTCGCTATTGAGCCAATATGCGCCGTCTTTGCCACGGCAGATGCGTACTTTTGTTTTCATTGTATTGCTGTTTTTGTATGTTGATATTTTTAGTAGGGAGAGAGCAGGATTATATTCCCGCCTCTCTTTTAATTGCTTCCACTGTACCTTTCGGTATCTCTTTCGAACCATGTCTTGGTACTGATACTTGTGATTTCGGCTTCTGCGGATTGTAATAAATGTCATGTCCACTTCCGTGTCGCTTTAGAACCCAGCCTTTTTGCTGTAATAGACGGATAAATTCGCTTGTTTTCATTATAGTTTTTGTTTTTGACAGTGCAAAGGTACTTCTTTTTTCCATATTACAAAAATGTTATATAGCAAAAATGTTATATATTTATATTATGTAATCTGTATATTACAAAAAGAGCCACCGCTTTGTTGGGCAGTGGCTCTTGTAGGAACAGACAAACCTACAATGTCGCGCGGGTGGATTGATAGCATTGCAGCGGGACTTTCACCCGCACGTCTGCCTTTACAGGCGTAGTTTTTTAGTCGATTATAGATGTAATATAAAGACAACGTAACAGCATTGGCTATCATTTCGCATTCTGGTCGCGACGAAAATTCAAAGAACACTTGCGGCTTCCGTTTTTTTAGTTCCTGCCGCATAGGAATTGGGGCTTGTTTTAGTTTCGGTACTCCTCGCAGGCGGGAGAGCCGACTACTATCTTGGGGAACGGGTGCAGGGCGCAGACGATGAGCGTGGGCGTGCCGTAGACAGACAGGTTCTTGTGCTGCATAT
>CAVEZM010000026.1:0-19599 GCA_963620225.1 Acidaminococcaceae bacterium
CACCTCTATTCGCACTATGCGCCATATAACTCTCTTACTGATTTTGATGCGGTTGTCCTGTTTTCATGATATATAACTTTGGACTAATAGATAATTAAGGTATAGGTGGAGATAGCGGGATTCGAACCCGCGTCCAAACAAGGAACCAATATGCTTTCTACACGCTTATCTTGGTTTTTCTTTTCGTGTAATGACAAGACCCAAGCCACCAATCATCACCTTATCTGCTGTTATCTCACTTGTCCGTAGCAGCCCGCACAAGCCAGCCTTGATATTTCCGCACCGCTATATCCGTTAAGCCTCTTAGGCATGGGCTCGGAGCGATGTCTCGGTTCAGCACCTTGTGTTGAAACTAAGCCAATCTACTATACTTCGATCAGGCAGCGAGAGCTACATTTGTGTTGCCAGTTAAACTGTTTGAACCCTATTAACGAGTGGTGTTCATACTCGGCGTGCTTACATACCTGCTCTACCTGCTGTCAAAACCAGATATCCCCAAGTGTGTATTTCACTGCAAAAGTACTATTATTGTGCGATATGTGCAATAATTTATATCCTTAAAAGATATATTACTGCACTTTGCGGTATTTCCCCTCGATGATAAGCATACCCGGCAGTATATCCCCTCCGCCCGTTTTCTGGAACAGAGTGGCGGTTCGTTCTGCTCCCGGGTCTCCTTCGGTAACCGCATTGTATCGGTTATCCCATATTTTTCCTCTTACAGGTCGTAGTGATGCGATGTATTTATATGAGGTACGGTTGGTATTGGGGTCGATGACTCGTTCGATGACTTGGAATTTAGAGTTTTCATTTATTCCTTCTTTTTTCCCTATTTTTGCTGTGTATCCTGTTATACGTCCTCTTTGGTCTGTGACAATCTCGTATACAGGTGTTTTAACTTTGAAGTCTTCGTAAGCGAGTTGTAGTGCTGCTATGTTCTTATCCATTGATTTAGTGCAGATCGTCTTGACGAGTTCTTCCCGTGTGTATTGTCCTTTGAGTACAGATTTGGCGTCATATTCGTATTCGTGTGCCACGTAACGCAGTGTAAAGAGTGTATTATCTCGTAGGAAATCATTGATTTTGTTTGTGTCAATATACGGCAGTTCGGTATAGTAATTGTTGTAGAATGTGGCTGCAATGGAGTCGTTCCATTGTAGTTGGAAGAGATATGAGTGTGTTTTGACGGTAAATCCGGTGAAGGCGTCTGCAATTTCTCCTCCCACATTTGCTATATCGCTGCCAGTAGTTCCTCCCACGAGTGCATCGAAGATACTCCCCAATACGGACATGACAGCCTTAGCTACTGCTGCTTTTTCTTCTGCGGTGACGTATGTCATATCGTTGACAAGGATGAACGTGTTGTTGATGAGTTCTTCTCCTGCATCGGACAATGTGGCCACACCCAATGGAGTGAGTAGTGCCGTTTTTACATCTATGTCGGAGGCATTATATTGTCCTCTCTCTTGAATAAGGTGCATATCGAATCCGTCGTACAGTGCTCCGACGGTATCCAATATATCCAGTCCGAACCATTTGGCTACCATAAACTTGGCACACTGTGCCTCGTTGAGCAGTTGTTCGAGTGCTTTTCCGTTTCTTTCTACGTCTTTTTTAGTCAGGTTTTTCCCAAGTTGTGCTTTGATGAGTCCTGTTTCTTTGCGTTTTGCTCCTTTGATACTATCATTGATGATGACATTGAAATTCAGGCTATGGTCATCATATTTGTCGGGTGTTGGTATTTTTTCGAAGGCTTCGTATATATTCTGTCCGAACTGGTCTTCGGAGTGGTATATCATCATTGTTGCGAGTGCGTTACGTCTATACTTATCCAACTCGCCATTGCTTTGTGCCACGGCAAGTTGGATAGGAAATAGTAGTAGTAACAGCAGGTATGGTTTGTGTTTCATCAGCGTAAGAAACCTATGGTTGTAGTTTTTGATTGCTGGTGTTGTCCGTAGGCTATTCCCACTTCTCTCCATGCGTTGATACGTTCTCTCTCGAGGTCTATCTTATCTTGGTACATTTTCATGACAAATTTCCAGTCATCGAGCACTTTGCCTTTTATCTCGTTGTATAGTTCCATAGCCTCTTGGTAGCATTCTGCATCCGGATATATGTTCCGCAGGTATTCTCCTGCGGCGTCAGCTCCTGTTGCGTTTTGTTGTGCAGCCCATGCTGTGCGTGCTGCTGCGAGGTTTTTCTGGCATTCGTAGTCAATATACATCTGGTACACCTCTAAACCATGTTGGTTGGCCTGTATGAAATAGTTACATTCTGCCGGTATTGTCGCGAGCAAGAAGAGGGCTTGTGCAAAGTCCTTCATCTTTGCCAGGGTATTTGCTTTTTCTATGATGACCGGGGCTTGTGTGTTGTAGTAGTTGATGACTTTGTTTTTGCCTTCTTCTACGAATGTTTTTAGTTGTGGTGTATTTAGATTGATATGCCTCAGTGCATCCATATAACTTTTGGCTTCCGTGGTACCTACTCCTTTGGCAGAAAGTGTTGTTGTTGCGAACACAAGTTGGTTTAGTGCATCTCCTATATAGAATGTTACGTCCATTGTCTCGGCTATCTGTGTAGGAGCTCCCGGTATGATATCTTTGGTCTGCGGGATGACAAAAGCTGTGATGAAAAACTGGTTTTGCCAGTCAGATGATGCGACTCCGTTTTGTGTGAGCAGTGCTGTAAGTTTATTGGTCATCTGTGCTTTAGCAGTAGCAGGAACAGGTTCTACCATATCTTCTACTATTACCTGTAGTGCCATATTGGCAGTTGGTGCTGTTTGTGCGAAGGTTACTACTCCCCACATCAGTGCTAATGCGTATATAGATATTCTTTTCATATTGTTTTTCGTTTAGTGGTGATTATTTCTCTCCCAGTACTAATATAGTACGTCCTAATCCTCTATTGAGAACTTTGACGGGGATGTTGTATGGTTCTTTCTGCAGCACTTTGCGCAGTTGTCGTGCGAAACTCTCCGTATCCATAGCGGTTCCATTAGTCTTGTAGAGGGGGATGCGTACTTGTTCGTATGCTATATAGTTTTCGGATGCGCCTAACTTGGTGAATCGTCCTTGTACCGTGTTTTGTGCCATCCAGTCATCGATAATCTCACTTAGTTCTTTGTCTTCATACTCTGTTTCGAGGTCGATACCTGCTTCATTATTTTCGAACACACGTATCTCCAGAGCCACTTCACGTCCGTTAGCAAAGAGGTCATCAAAATATGCTTGCAGTCGGTTGTTAAAATTATCCATGTGTGCGAGCACTGCCTCCTCGAGTAGTAGCGGTGTCTCAGCGGTGAATGATGGTTTGCTAACTCCTGTAGCGGCACCTATGCTCTTGCCTGTGTATGAGTCTTTTCCCTCGAGGATAAATGTAAGTGTGTTTTTCGGACCTTGTCTTGTTACGTCCCATGTCAGTTCGAGAATGATATCGGCTTTGGCGATACGCCACAGTCGGTCGGTTGGTGATTCTGCCATTTGGTTTCCGCTCTTGCTGGCAGTGATATTGAGTTCAGCATTCTGCTGGTTGATAAGTTTGATTTGTTGTTCAAGGTCTTTGAGCGGGAATCCCCGGTCTGCCATGATATCATTTATCTTGGATATAGCCAGTTTGAGTTCCATATCATTTTGCAGTGCTTGTTGGTAGTCAGGCACTTTGACTGTAGTTCCTTGATTGTCATACTCGGTGATATATCCATTTTGGTTGCACCACACGTCAGACGGGACGACCATGAGTGTAGGTTTCTTGGCTTGTGCTGCTGCTCCTATTGCTACACATAGTGTGAGTAGTAGTGCATAAAATCTTGTTTTCATATTTTATTCTGTTTTGAGTATATTGTCTTGTTCCAATTTCTTTTTGAGTGCTGCTCTGTCCACGGTAACGTACACTTGTACGAGTACCTGTGTCCTTGCCCGATGCCATTCTTCGGATAGTACACGTGTGTCACGTATAGATGTGAAATCGCTGTATGCGCCGTGGTCCGTGAAGAATGTATTGAAATACTCCTCATATTTTTGTTTTGCATTTACTTCTTGCAGCAAGGGTCGTAGGGAGTTTATCCGGCTGTTGTTGCTTTGTACTCCGTTGAATATCACATCATACACTGCTTGTTTCTTTGCCTCTTCGTAAGCCGTTACGGCATTGCGTGCACGTCCAAAAGCCCGGATGTTGTATGTGCCGTCGAGTTCAGTGGATAGTATTCTACTGTCGTAGTTATAGTATGCTTGTGAGGAGCGTACTCCGCATCCCATGAGTCCGATCAGAAAGAGTGGGATGATTGTCAGCCATATTGCTAATCGTTTCATAATGGTATATGGTTATCAGATGTGTATTAAAAGCCGCTATTCAGTCCTCGTATGATTCCTGCCTGTTCGAGTGTTTTACGCAACGCATCTTTCTGTACGGTGACGATGACACCCACTTTGTATTCTTTGCCTACGCGTACTATTTCTTGTGCGGAAGAAGTAAGGGATACGTACTTCATGTATTCGCCGTTGTTATCAGAGAAGAACCGGTCGAAATACTCTTTGTACTGTAATTCTGCTCCTGGTTCGGAGGATAGAGCACGTTGTGCCACACATCCATTTGTTCCGGAGAAGCCGGTAAAGATGACCCCATGCACAGCATTTTTCTTGCATTGTGCGACCGCCATCTTGGGGTTTCGTGAGTAGCTCCATACTTTGATAAGGTAACTACCTTGTGAGCCATTGCCAGCGCACTCCAGTTCGTAGCGGAAATGGGCAGTGTCTTTGTTCATCTTCTGTTGTGTAGCACAAGAAGACAAACTGAGTGCGGCAATGAGGATACTGATAAAAAGGATAGATTTTTTCATATTCGTTATCTTTTGGTTTACTATCGTTTTCAACCACTACATTATGGTTGCGTGTTTATTTCATCGGCAAAGGTACATAAAATATCGGAAGTACGCAATGTCTTTTGAAAATATATTATGTTTTTATCGGCATAATGTATTGTGTGTCTGCGTTTTTTTATAGGTATGTCATTCTGCGGTACAGTTTATTGAATCGTAGATGGAGTAATATGGCTGCGAGTGTGAGTCCGCATATAAATCCTATCCATATTCCTGATGCTCCCATACCGAGAGGGAATGTACAAACGACTCCTACAGATAACCCGATGAGTACATAGGAGCAGAAAGCGATGAGTACCGGCATTCTGACATCTGTTATCCCTCGTAGCATAGCGGCTCCTACGTTTTGCAATCCGTCTGCGTATTGGAATACTCCGGCAAAGATTATCAGTGTGGATGCTATATCTATGACTATTGGGTCATTGGTAAACAGCCGTGGAATATAGTCACGCAGGCTTATCATGAGTGCAGCTCCGATAGTGTTCATGAGTAGTACGAGGTGTATACTCGCATTGCTGGCCATACGTACGGCGGTCAGGTCGCCTTTCCCCAGTTGGTGTGACACCCGGATGGTGGTTGCCGCACCGATCCCTGTAGCCAACATAAAAGTCAGGTCGGCTATTTGGTTGGCTATCTGTTGTGCAGCGAGAGCCTCTTTGCTAATCCATCCGACGATGATGAATGACACTGCGAAGATAATGAACTCCGTAAATGTTTGCACGCCGATAGGCACTCCTATTTTAGCGATACGTTTCACGTCATGCCAGTTGGCTAACTTGATTGAGAAGAGGTGCAGGTAGTGTCTCCACTCGTGTTTGAGAGCGATAGCGACAGTGAAGCACAGTGGCATGCCGATACGCGAGATGAGTGTTGCTATGCCAGCACCAGTGGCTCCCATTGCTTCGAAGCCCCAGTGTCCGAATATGAGAACCCAGTTCAACAGGATATTCAGCAGGTTCATGACGAGTGTGATAGCCATTGCCACAATGGTATTACCGAGTCCCTCAAGGAACTGTTTCTGGAGGCAGAAAAACAGGAATGGTACGATGGATATGACAATGAGTATATAGTATGGTCTTGCGACACGTATGACATCTGGGTCTTGTCCCATATAGTCAAAGAAGGGATAGAATGCACACAGAATAATCACCATAGCGATGCTGAGCAAGATCGTGAATGATATACCGTTCTGCAAGAGTGAGGTTATACTCTTCTCATTTGTCACATAGTGATCAGTGTGAGCAAGTGTATCACCTACGTGAAATCCGATAAGTGGTGTTATTCCCATCAGTGCTCCCATAGCAAAGACCATGACAGCGAAGAACAGTGCGTTTGCGAAACTTACTGCAGCGAGGTCAACGGTAGCATAGTGTCCTACCATTATTGAGTCGAACAGTCCAACGAGAGATGCTCCCAGTTGTGTGAGCATTACAGGAAAGGCAACCTGTAAGTTGCGTTTGTAATAGGGAAGATATTCCCTAAAAGTTTTTGTTAGTTGCATACACTATTATCGTACAACGGTGACGACCACTTTGATATGAGCGGGTCATTTCGCACGATGCCAATATACACATCTCTATATGATAAAGAGGAACTTATTATAATGTTTTTTTACTGCTCCACTCTTCTGTAACGGAGGAAGTCGGCACCGAGTTATTATACTACAATTTTTATGCCATTGATGGTTGATCTTACACATGAATACGTAACAGCAGGTGTATATCTGTTCGTGTTGCCGTACGGTTGTGTGAGATAGCCCATTGGTGCTGGTATATTGTTTCGCTGAGGCGTAGATATAGAGAAAACATGTCGTTGATATGGTATCGTGCATTGATGTAAGTTCGCAGTCCAAGTCCATAGACGTTGGGTATGGAATATGCGTAGAGTATATCATTTTCGTATGCATAGATTCGGTTGTTCCATTGTTTAGCATCGAAGCCTTGTAGTCTCCACTGTATGATTAGAGGGAAGTGTGGCAATTGGTATTCAATGTCTTGGAAGAGAGAAATCCCGTACGTTATATTTTTATTGTTAGCGATGTGTACGATGTTTGCTTCTGCTTGTGTGCGAAAACGCCATTGTGGTATGTTGTATATGAAATAGTACCGGAAGGCATAGGTATCTTTTTGTTCCTGTCTTTTTGCTCGTATTCTCCACGTCATAGTATAGGTTTCGTTGGGGGTGTAATCTGTTTGCAGGAGTATATCTGCTCCTTCTCGGAAGGCGTCAGTATAGAGAGCAAATCGCCAATGTGGTAGTCTTTTCATCTCTGCTCCTATATAGAATCCTTTTTCGTCACGGAGTGTACTATGTTCGGAGAATGCATAGGCATAAGGGTTGTTATAGTTAGGTGCGTAATAGCGATAGAGGGCAACTACGGACAGGTCATTAAGGGGTGTGATACGTGCACCGAAGATAGAGGCTATTCCCCATTGTGTTCCTTGCGAAGTGGCTATCTCTCCCCACAGGTCTATTCGGTTGATATGGTATCGCGCATTGAGTCCGAAGATTAGTTGTGGTGAAGGAGTGGGGTGTATGGATGATGAATATAAGTTCTCGAGTAGTGTGATGCCTATTTTGAACTGTTGGTATCGTGCTGTAATATTGGCTCCTATAACATGGTGCCATGTACTATCTTTTTGTCTCTGCAGTGAGTAGAAGGTAGATACATCAGCCCATTTGAAGCGTGTTGTTGCTCCTATACCATGGAAGGCATTAAAGCCAGTAGCAGTGGTAGAAAATTTGCGTACTCCCTCTTGTTGGTTTGTGATGGACGAGATATAACTGCTTTTCCCTATATAGAAGGGTGTTCCGATGACCAATCCTTGTCCGAAAGAAGCATATAAGTCTCCAACAACAAGTGTGCGTAAGCATCCGAAATTTTGCAGTTGGATGAACCCTCCGTATTGCCAATCATGTACATATGTTCCTGCTGGTCGGCAGAACGTCAGTCCTGCTTGTATTCGGTTGCGGTAGTTGAAGCGATACCGCATTTTGGCATAGAAAGGGTCGTTGGTATAGTTCTCGCAGTTACGTGCATCGGTTCGTATGGTTATCTCATGTTTGGCATAATGGAAGACCTCACGCGGGTATAGTTTCGTTTGGTTGGTAGTTGTAGGTTGCACCACGACAAATGGTAACAGGTTCCGTATGTCATAGTCTCGTAGTTCCGGTATGAGTTGCAGTTCGTAGATGGATTGGAAGGGGTGTTTATATTGGTAAACGAGTATAGCATCTATCTGTTCCTCGCTGAGGAAGCGCAGTTGTGATAGTTCGTCGGCAGATGTGTTATTGAGATTGATAGGATTTTCGGCTATCTCCATTAGGTCCTCTTGTATATCCTCCATAGGTATATTGCCCTCTTCGGATAATTGGCTATATATATCTGTCAATATATCCTCGATGCGTATGGTCTGTGCGGTAGCATAGCATGTGAGAAAGCATGTTATGATGATGGTAAGGGTTTGTCGCATGGTAAAATACAGGTTATACGCGCTTGGCATACCAGTCCAAGTCGTGGATGTAGTTCAAAGTTAGTGTCCAGTGTGAATTTATCCCATGTTAATCCTAATCCCATACATCCGACAAACAGTTGTTGGTAGTAGGCTCCTATCTTGACTGTGAGTGGTGGTATAGCCTGCCATTCGAGAGCAGTTGCTATGCGGAAGGTAGAGCGTATGTCGTAGTCCACTTGTGTTGACCAATGTAGTTGTGTGACGGGCTGATAATCCGTTCCAATGGAATAGACAGCTGGTAGTGTGCGTTGTTGTGTGCCGTTAAGTCGAATACGTTGTCCAAATGGGTTGAAGGTGTGGATACCAATGACAAGCCGTTGGGTGATATTGATGGTGGCTCCTATTTGTGGTATGATTGTTCCTCTATACTTGACTTCGTCGCCACAATAGATAGTGATGTAGTTTGCTTGTATACCGAGTGAGAAGCGTTGGAAGGAGCGTGAGAGAGCGACTCCCGCCATCATCTCTTGGTATTTAGCATATCCAAAGAATGAGAACGCGACTCCTACGTTCACATAGGGATTGGTGTAAGCAGCCTGTATAAGTGCAGTATTAAGTTCAGATAGCATATACCTGTTTTCATACTGCGCTGATAGTATGGCGGAATATGGTATAGCGAGTGAGGCGGGGTTATGGAAGGCAGTCCATGTATCTGTGCGTGGTGTCTGGATGTTAGCAACAGCAGATGAAGAGGGGATGACGTGTGTGGTCTGTCCCCAAGCCATGGCACTGAGGTTAAGCGCAATAAGTGGTATTAGCAATTTCCGTTGCAAATCGTTGGCAAAGGTAGTGTTTTTTCTTAGATAACCGAAAGCCGTTTGGCATATTTTGTCATTCCTTGTTTTTTTTGTACTTTTGCAGCGTATATGCACGCACGCAGTAGATATTGGTTTCCAAATGTGTTGTTGGTAGTGGCTGCTTATGGTTACTTGATATATAAGTTAGTCACTTTTGACGATTATGCGGGTATGGCCGTCAGTTTTCATGCTGCTGGGTGGTTAGAGTATGCTTGTTTGTTATTGGCTATTGCATTGATGCCTGTGAACGTGTTGTGTGAGTCGTGGAAATGGCGTGTGTTGTTACGTTCAGTTGTTCCCATTAGCCTAACTGAGGCAGAGCGTCAGGTGTATTTTGGTTTTGTTGGTGCTTTTGTGACTCCATACCGTGCTGGTGACTATCCGTCCCGTGTGTTGTTGATGCATGACCGCAGCGCATGGGTGACAGCTATAGCGTTGGGGTTAGTGGGAACGTTGGCTATGTTGGTAGTAGAGATATGTTTGGGAGTTCCATCGTTGATACTGTTTGCTCAATACAGGTCTGCTATGCCTTTGCATACCATGTTAGTAGTGTTGGGAGTGATTGTTGTATTGTTGCTATTATTACCTGTGGGGTTACGTTGTATGATGCATATAGGGTGGAAAAATGAGCAGTTGTGTAAAATGTTTGCCGCCTTACGTCAGTTGAGTTATGGTCGGTTCATGTATGTGGTTGGAATCAGTCTTGTACGTTTTATCGTATGGGCATTGCAGTTAGCGTTGGTCTTGTATTTTTGTGGAGTGGTGCTATCTCCTGCGCAATTGCTCTTGTCGATTCCTACGTATTATTTACTTGTAGGGGTATTGCCTTCTCTGCCGGTGGCAGATATGGCGATACGTGGTAGTGTATCGATATTGGTCTTTGGAGTTTTTAGCCAGAACATAGCCGGTATTGCGATTGCAGTAGTAATTATTTGGGTTATCAACACGATATTGCCTATGTTGGTTGGTAGTGTTGTGCATAATAAGTATCAACCTGTTGTAGATATTCATTAAACATCATATTCGTATGACTATTTCTTTTTCTATCAATTATCAGGCGGAGTGGGGTCAGAAGATGGCTGTTCTCTATGTTCTTGATTCGGATGTACATGTTTCTACTTCTCCGCAGACTCTGGAGTTAGAGTGTCATGGTACTGCAGACTGGTCTGCTCAGACGACTCTCAGCGATATCTATCGTTATATATCCTACTATTACGTTGTTTTGGATGCGCATGGCGTAATTCTGCGTCGTGAGTCCTCATCTCATGTTTTTTCTTGCATGCCAGGCAATGTGGTTGTTCGTGATCGATGGTTAGATGGTGCACGTTCGTTATTTGGTTCGAAAGTATTTAAGGAGGTTTTATTTGCACATCGTCCTGCATCCAAACCGAGTAAGACGACTGGTAATGTCTGTGTAAAAGTTGATGTACCTCGTTTGGAACGTCATCAGGTGGTGGGGATTATGGGTAATGTAGCATCATTGGGTCAGTGGGATAAGAACAAGATACTATGGATGAATAATCAGTCTTTATCGAATGATGTGTATAATCCGGAGTGGTCTGTTGCTTTTCATGTTACGATAGGTCAGGTTGTGGAGTACAAGTATGTTATATTAGATAGTCGTACACATGAGGTTGTGGATATCGAGTGGGGTGAGAATCGTAAGGTATGGGATGTGCATAAGGGGCGTCATTATGTTATTTCGGACTCGCCATTTCGTTACACTCAAGCCAACTGGAAGGGGGCAGGTGTAGCAGTTCCTGTTTTCTCATTGCGTTCGGAGAGGGGTTTTGGTATAGGAGAGTTTCCCGATTTGAAGTTGTTGGCTGATTGGGCTGTTGCTACCGGTCAAAGGATCATACAGACTTTGCCTATTAACGATACCACGTTACAGCATAATAACAGGGATTCTTATCCATATAATGCAGTGAGTGTTTTTGCGTTGCACCCTATCTACATCAATATTGAGGAGATGGGGACACTGAGTCCAGCGCAGCAGAAACGTTATGAGAAGACGAAGGAGGCTTTTAACAAGAAGTCTATAGCAGATTATCAGTGTGTGTATGATGAGAAGATGAAGTATTTCAAGGCTATGTATAAGGCTGAGAAAGATGTCGTTCTGTCGTCGGATGCCTATAAGCAGTTTTATGCAAAGAATGCAAGTTGGTTGGTGCCGTATGCTTCTTTTATGTCGAAACGTGACAAACATCCTAAGGATTTTTATTGCTATCTGCAGTTCCATGCTGATCGTCAGTTGAGTGATGCTGTATCATATGCTCACTCTGTAGGTGTGGCTATCAAGGGTGATATACCTATTGGTATTTCTCCTGTTTCTGTGGATGCGGCAGTGAGTCCTGAGTTGTTTAATCTAAATGCGAGTGCCGGTGCTCCTCCCGATGATTTTGATGCACGTGGTCAGAACTGGGGTTTCCCTACGTACAATTGGGATGTGATGTCGGAAGACGGTTATGATTGGTGGCGTCGTCGTTTTGGCAAGATGTCGGATTACTTTGATGCATATCGTATAGATCATATTTTAGGTTTCTTCCGTATATGGCAGATGCGTAAGAGTGATGTATGGGGTTTGTGTGGTCATTTCTCTCCTGCGTTGCCATACAGTCTGCAGGAATTGTGGAATATGGGTATTAAGTTGGATGAGGATAGGTTGACTCGTCCCTATATCCGTTCCAACTTCTTGGGCGATGTGTTCGGTTATGATGTGGAATATGCGAAAGAGCATTTCTTGAACACCAATGATGGGTATGTTTATTGGTTCAAGGATGCTTTCGATACACAAGTAAAGGTCGAGTCCTATTTTAACGATTCAGTTAATAGAGATATGTTATCCGGTACGTGCGATGTAGATAATGTGAAAAATGGTTTGTTGTACTTGCATTGTGAGGTATTGTTTGTTCGCGATCAACGTGATCCGGCATTATTGCATCCACGTATTGCATTGTATCAGTCGCATAGTTATGATGAGTTATACGATGATCAGAAACAGTTATTGTCACGGATACATGATGATTATTTCTACTATCGTCATACTGATTTCTGGCGTGAGTCGGCGATGAAGAAGTTGCCATCACTGATTGCTTCGACGGATATGTTATGCTGCGGTGAGGATTTAGGTATGGTTCCATCGTGTGTTCCACAGGTAATGCACACGTTGGATATCTTGTCGTTGGAGATACAGCGTATGCCAAAAGACTCAGCGAAAATGTTTGCTCATCCTGCAGATGCGCCATACTTAAGTGTATGTACTACAGGTACTCATGATATGAACCCTCTGCGTGCATGGTGGGAGGAAGACTATAGTGTTACACAACGCTTCTATAATGAGCAGATGGGTTGGCTGGGTGTTGCACCCAAAGTGATAAGTGGTGAGATAGCCACCTTCATACTGAATCAGCATCTGTATAGTCCTGCTATGTGGGTTATCCTGCCACTGCAAGATTGGTTATCTATAGATGAGGGTGTGCGTTTAGCAGATGCCCATGCAGAGCGTATCAATGTCCCTTCTGATCCTCATCACTTTTGGAACTATAGGATGCATCTTACCTTGGAGGAGTTGCTGAAGAAAGATTCGTTTAATGCTCGTGTCAGTGAGTTGACAAAGGTTCGGTAGTAGCAGTGTAGTGTGTATATCTTAAGGTCTATATAAATGAACAAAGCGATAAATCATATTTTGCCGGTAGTGATGGTTCTTTGCATGGTGTCTTGTGTATATAGTGATGTTATGCAGGATACAAAAGACCGTTTGGTGGCCTATTCGGGATGGTTATACCCTCTCAGTGACAGCACAGAGGTTTGTATTATCTTTGAAAAAGACGGGACTTTCCATGAGTCGTTGCGTGAGTCTAATACGCAGGACGGAGACGTATATGGTGAGATTGATGGCAAATGGTCTTTGGAGAAGACGAATGGCAAGTACATCATTGTGCAGTATTATAAGATGAACTCTCTAAGATGCGAGGATGATTCTACTTATGAGATGAGGGCATATTATGAGGAGCAGAATAGGTTGCGGAAGGAGTCGAAGTCGGAAGGTGTGTGGTATGGTATAGGTCCTTTTTCAGGTTTTACGGAAGATGGACATATCCGGTTGCCTGACGGGAGGTTGTTTTGGTCTTGTGGAGAGGAGTATGCAGGTGATTATAATGCGAGGTATTTCGAAACGCGGCGGTAGTATGGAGTCCATGTCTGTGTGTTGAAATCGGGTGCAAAGATACAACATCTTGAGATAGCGTTGTCCGTTTAAGGTAGTTTCGTGCCGATTAAGTTCGATTAAGTAGACTTCCCCATAAGCCCCGACTTAACAGCTGTAGTGGATATGAATTGTACCTCAAGGGCGGTTTTAGGGAACAAAGTGTTGTGTAGTGTTGCGCCGCTCCGAGTTGGCGTTCTCTTTTGAAGTCGTCCCGCTCTTGATACGCCGGACTTGCGCTATTGCTTCTTCCCGCGAGTAAGGATGCAATAACATGTCTGCGACCGCCTTTTGTGAAGCCTCGCTGCTCTTGCGGTGAAAATCGTTCAAATAATAATCTTCCATTGCTTATGTCATTGGCTAACTGTTCTACATTATCGGGAGTGACATCTTCTATCGGTGTCCGTTTCATCGGTGCAAAGTTACTACTATTTTCTAAATTGAGCAACATCTCTCTCCCCCAGTAGGTCGTACAGGCTCTTGTCTGCCGCCTCTTCGAGGCTGCGGAAGCGTGTCAGTCCAAAGGTGTCACATATCCAGTCCCATAACTTCTGCAACGCTTTCTGTATGCGGCTGACATACATATTCGCATCGACAGCTCTCCCTTCTCCTAATAGGGTTTCCATCTCCTGTACTAACCTGTCTGCTCCACGAGTGCCGCTATAGCGTGACAACACCTCGCTGGCAATCATGTCCTCGTCGCCATTGAGATTAGCATAGTTGCTGTCATTCGCCACATTGTCCCATAACTCCTTGTTCTGCTTGCATAACTTCACAATCTGCGCCCACGCTTTCTTGTTGCTGTTCTTCATAGCCTTCGCCCAAAGATGGGTGTACTCATGGATAGGTGTCTCAGGGTTTATACCTTCGTCCGTCAGCCATATCTCATTACCTATAGACCAACCGTACACCGTGCCTGCGGGGGTAAGGAGGGGAGCGGCAGCGGGGATGTTCACCTCTTGGCGTTGGGCAAGACCTGTCGGGTCGGTGTATTCACCACTATACATGGTCTGCTCCAGCGCGCAGACGATGATGTCCGCAATAGGTGTGCCGTCGGCTTTGTTGAGTGCTTTGTCGGAATAAAAGAACTCGACGATATGCGCATTGCCGTTGTTGTTTATGCCACTGTTGGCGTGTCGAGCAATAATTATACTTATGCCGTTGCTTTCTCCGTTGCGGTCAAAGTTAGAAACAACTGCATTGTGGTTACTCAATCGCAATGTGAATACAGTGCCGTTCTTTGCCTTTATGGTTATGTAGTTGCTTGTTCCAGTATTCTTTGCGCCAATGGCTTTGGAAATAATAGCGATGGCATCTCGAACTGAATTTGCATAATTTGAATAATTGCTTTTTGTTGTTTCGAGAATTTTTGCTACCTTTGTGCCGTCAATCGGGTTGCTCGACTGTCCCTTAGTGTCTTGCTCCATCATTTGGAGCATGAGCCGGACGGAGTTGCCCGATTGCTTGTTTTCTAACACCCTCCTTACTTCCTCTTGTGTGGCATGATGTACGGTGATACCTTTTATCTAACCGAGTTTGTCTAATAGTATCTTGGTTGTTTCTCTCGCCGCTTCGGACTGTGTGGCTCTCTCACGGAGGTTTCTGTGTGCAGGCATGAACTGTGGTAGGTCGCAAAGCCCATGGACAGGAACTGACCTAACGTCACGGTCTCTCCCGTGTCGGTGTTGATATATACGGGCATACTCATCGCTGCGTTCAGCGTCGGGTATTTCTTACGCAGCAGGGCGGTGCGCCCCTTCTTTTTCTCTGTGCCGGATAACACCAGACGGGAGTAAGAGCCATCCTCCTGCTTTTCGTATAACTCCATGACAGGGACATTGATAGGTTTCTGTCCCGTGTAGTTCGTGGCAGGTACGTAATTTCGTCTTGCTGCCAAACGATTTTTTATTGTCGATACTCAACGCCAACAATGGCACGTACTTGTCCCCCTGCTTGTGATACACTATCTGCTTGCCTTCTTTGGGTATATGCCACGATGCGCCATGCTCCGATACAGAGCCTACCTTCAGCCTTTTGCCTGTGTTCACATCACGGAACACCGCCTCTCCGTTCTCTATCGCCACCCGTGCTACCGCCCATGTGGCACGCTTGCTGCGTACCAACACGATGTCATCGTCTGTAAGGTCTATAGGCTCTATGCTCTCCTCCGGTGCAGACTCTTCGAGGGCAGGCTCTTCTTGTGCTGCCGGTGCAGTGTCCTCTGGCGGGGTGTCCTCCTCTATCTTTACAGAAGTCTCCGGAGCAGACACGACAAAAGCAGGGGAAGACATTGCTTCCTCTGTACTATCAAACACCGCTTGAACACGGTTACGTAACTCTTCCGGGGTTAAATCCGTTTGCGGAACTCTACCTTTATTCGCTTTGTCGGCTGAGGTGTAGTATTCTCCGTAGTATCGGTCGGTTTCTGTTTCTCGTCCATCTTTGTCTAAATAACTAAATTCATCACCCTCTTTGCCATTGTTGCGGGCTGCATTATAGTCGGAGTAGTTCTTGCGGCTCTCTATAGACCCACTCCAAACACTCCCCCTCGTGCCATCGCTGCTTTCTTGTGCGCTATCCAACTCGGCGAAGTTACCAGTTTCTGCCACTCTTCGGGCGTTCTGTAATGTGGTTTCGGCATTGCCATTGTTAAAACTCTCTAATAGGTACCGTGCTAAAATATCAAAACTCTCGTCGCTTAACTCGGAAAAGTTGCTTGTCGAGATTTCATTCTCTGTTATTGTCAGTCCTAACCCAAGACTGCTGAACATATCGGTTAGTTGCGCTATCTCGGTAGGAGCAAGTGGTCTATCCAACTTCACTCGCACCTGAGCAGCACTACCATGTTCGCCTTTGGTGTTTTCAGAGGTCTCGTCCAAGTAATTCACGATGAAACTGTCTTGTTTCGATACCTCCGCTACCATCGCCATAGCCGCTGTAAAGGCTTGTTCGCTCTGTGGTACGACATCTGCTTCCACAGAGTAGGTGTATTCAACCACCTCTTCGCCTTTGTCGTTAAGATAAACACCAATACCTCCATTCACTATCACTCCGCTTACCCCATCTATCCCCTCAAGAGACGCATTGACCATAGCAGTCATCTGCGCTTTCCTACGCTGCTCTATCTCTTCCATCTTGGCGGCTGCGGCAGTACGCTCTTCCTCTGTTGCGTCATCTCGGCGTAGCGTGTCAAGTGCTACTCTGTAGTCTTGCAGGTCTCTCGTGTTCTGTTTTCCTAAACGACTATCTCTGCCATTCTCGGCTGCATTCTGTGTAATGTTCACTTGCAGACGTTGGCTCTCTCCATTATCTGCACCAACAACGGTAACACTATTTTCTGAATTATCCAAATATTCTGACAGTTTTTTTGCATTTTCTTGCATTTTTGCTATTATATCCACGCCTGCATACTTGGCAGTCGCCGCTGTATAGCCTTTTATGTCGTCCGAGAACTTCTTGGTCTTGCCACGTTTGTTTCTCGGAGACATCTTATCGTTAGCCTCTATGTCCTGTATCTGACCCAAGTCGTATTTTATCTGCTCCTCTGCTGCTACTGCCGCATCAACACCCTCCGTCTCCATCAGATAGACAAAATCCTGCTCTAACGTATTATAAGTATTTTTGTTGTCAAAGTTCCCTTGAATTTTTGCACATGTGCAACTTTTCGAGTACCTTTGCTGCCGTTTTGCTACATTAGCGAACTATTAGCAATCTAACACATTGAATATGAGCAAGAACCTTGTTATCGTAGAGTCCCCCGCCAAGGCTAAGACAATAGAAAAGTTTCTCGGAAAAGATTTTCATGTACTGTCATCGCAAGGACATATACGTGATATTGACGGAGTAGGGAAAAATAGCATTGGTATCGATTTCCAGAACAATTATGCGCCCAACTATGTCATCGATCCGCAAAAACACCACCTCATTGACATATTGACCAAAGAGTCTAAAGCGGCTGATATGGTATGGTTAGCAAGCGATGAAGACCGGGAAGGGGAAGCTATTGCATGGCATCTTAAAGAGGTTCTCGAGCTCAAACCAGAACACACACGCCGAATCGTCTTTCACGAGATAACAAAAACAGCCATACAGGAGGCTATCCAAAAGCCACGTGATATAGATTACAATCTCGTTAACGCACAACAAGCCAGACGAGTATTGGATAGGATCGTCGGGTTCGAGTTATCCCCTATACTCTGGAAGAAAGTATCAACAGGACTTAGTGCGGGACGAGTACAATCCGTGGCTGTACGCCTCATCGTTGAAAGAGAGCGAGATATTGAGAGCTTCAATGCAACGGCACAATACCGTATAACAGCGAAATTTATTGGTTCCAACCCGCAAGGTCAGGAAGTGCAACTCATAACCGAACTTAACCACCGGTTCGCAACCAAACAAGAAGCGTTGGATTTCCTGAATATATGCCAACAGTCCGAGTATCAACTGTCATCTGTCACACACAAACCTGGGCATAGGTCTCCTGCACCTCCTTTCACTACGTCGTCATTGCAACAAGAGGCTGCGCGGAAACTACACTTTACCGTTTCTAAAACCATGAGACTTGCGCAATCTCTATACGAAGCGGGTCATATAACATACATGCGTACCGACTCTGTACACCTCAGCACACTTGCACTCAGTACAGCCAAAGAAGAAATACTGAAGGAGTACGGTGACAGTTACCATAAGACAAGACAATATCACACATCCTCCAAAGGTGCACAAGAAGCACATGAGGCTATACGACCAACGTATATGAATGTCTGTTCAGCAGGGGCTAACAATGATGAGAAGAGGTTATACGATCTCATACGCAAGCGAGCACTTGCCAGCCAAATGGCAGATGCGCAGACCGACACCACACGTATCGAAATAGCGATGAGCAATACTACCTATACGTGGGCAGCATCTACTGAGAATATCACATTCGATGGATTCATGCGGGTTTACACGCAGAGTACTGATGATGAAAATGAACAAACGGTCACCACACTGCCGGAAATGCAAGAGGGGCAAGTTCTTTTACCTGACACCATCAAGGCACAACAGACATTTACCAAGCAACCCCAACGATATACTGAGGCATCACTCGTCAAACGAATGGAGGAATTGGGCATAGGGAGACCATCTACCTATGCCACAATCATTGAGACGATACAATCGCGACGCTATGTAGAGAAAGGGAATGTGGCAGGACATGAAAGAGAGTACAACCTTCTCACACTCAAAGGTAATAAACTGACTGACACAACAAAAACCGAACAAGTTGGGGCTGATAATGGCAAATTACTGCCCACTGACCTTGGGCGTATAACCAACGACTTTCTCGTTGAGCAGTTTCCTACAATACTCAACTACGACTTCACCGCCAATGAAGAGCAGAACTTCGACTCTATAGCGGCAGGAAAAACAGATTGGGTGCAAATCGTGGATCGATTCTATAAAGCCTTCCATCCACTCATCGAAAACGTACCTGCCGGCAAGATGGCGGTCCGCACCTTAGGGAATGATCCAGAGACAGGGGAGCCTGTTTTTGCACGTATATCCAAAAATGGTCCATGCATACAGATAGGGAACAACGATGACGATAAGAAGCCACGTTTTGCTTCACTACAAAAAGGGCAAAGCATATTCACTATTACTCTACCTGAAGCACTCGCACTTTTCCAATCGACACTCCCCTACACACTCTGTCAATACGACGGAGAGGATGTCGTTGTAGGCGCGGGGAAGTTCGGGCCATACCTGCGAATAGACAATACCTTCGTCAGTATACCCAAAAGCATCGATCCGCTCCACATAACACCTGAACAGGCACAAGAACTGCTTGAGCAGAGACGACAACAGCAAGCACCCATACACATGTGGGGGGATATACAAGTTCTCAATGGTCGATATGGAGCGTACATCAAGACTGCACAAGGAAATTATCGCATCCCAAAAGGAACATCAGCGCAAGAGTTAACAGAGGAGATCTGTAAAGATATTATCACCTCCACACAACCTACAGGAGCAGCCAAACGCACTTTCTACAGGAAAAAGGTTAGATAATTTGCACATCTAAAAAACTTATAGTATTTTTGCAGGCGTGTATGTGTGCCACACTGTAAAATCACACCACTGTGGTGTGATGTGTGTAGCGCAAGCGAGAAGTAGCGCAGTTGGTAGCGCACCACGTTCGGGACGTGGGGGTCGGGCGTT
>CAVEZM010000027.1:0-19317 GCA_963620225.1 Acidaminococcaceae bacterium
TACCTTCGGCAGTGGCAGGGAGAGTTGCCATAATATACCCGTTTTGGTCGAGTGTGACGTCTTGTAGTCCGATTTGTTTGAGTTCTTTGTATAGATACTTAGCGAACTCCATTTGTCCTGGTGTAGATGGCGTCATTTTGGTTTCCTCATCCGATGTGGTGCAGAAACCGACATACTTCAAAAAGCGGTCTGTTATATTCATGGTTGCGTTTGGATGTTATCGTTATATCGGGTGCAAAGTTACTACTTTTTCTCTGTGTCCGCAATAATCGTTGTGTTTTTTGTATGCAGTCAAGTACAGGTAGATGTGTGAGTGAATGGGTGTGCGTGTGGAGTTGTATAAAAAGGGATATGGTGTTGGTGGATATTGTAAAATTGCGTACCTTTGTGGGCGTTTTGCAAACGTGTTCACAAAGATGTAAGGTATGGATTTTATACATAAGACAATATATTTGTTGTTGGGTAGCATAGTGCTTCCGATGTCGTTGTATGCGAATGCCGCAGGTGGTGCTGACACTGTTTCGAACAGGTCTGTCAGGTCCTCTGTGTACCGTGGATTCTCCGGAGGTATGATGTTGCATCTTGGTTACCTGTATGGCGGTGTCTCTTCGGGTGATGGTCAGTGGGGTGTCAGCAGGACGATGAACGGTGGTACGATGGGTATAGGAGGTGCTGCTCGTGTTCATCTGTGTGGTCATCTTCGTGTTGGTGGAGAGGGGTTCGTGTCGAGTATGCCTGTTGGCATGTCTAATTATGCCGGAGTGTTACAGTCTGGCAGTTATGTGCGCAATAGTTGGGGAGGTGTTTTGGCAGATGCGTATTGGCAGTGTGGTAAGGTGTGGCCTTTTGTAGGAGGGACGATAGGTGGTGGTGCGCAACGTTCGTTGTATATCATAGAAGGCTCTCAAGATGATTGGCAGGAGGAGGGTAGTGTTGTCTTTAATAAGCAGACGTATTTTATGTTAGACCCTTTTGTCGGGTTGGAGTTGTTGCTGACATCGCATATACACTTGACGTTTCGTGTTGATTATGTATTGCCTATTGTTCGTACCGGTTTATTGGATCCGTGTGGTGTGCGTGGGTATGTTGGTTTTATGTTTTGCAGGTAGGAATGGCGTTATCGGGTGTTAATAGAGAGGTGTTGCGTTTGGCTATCCCAAGTATTCTTGCCAATATCACTATTCCATTGGTGGGTTTGGTGGATACTGCGATAGTGGGGCATATCTCTGATGCTTCCGCTATAGGTGGTATAGCGATAGGCACTATGCTGTTTGACTTGCTTTATTGGAACTTTGGTTTCTTGCGTGTAGGTACGAGTGGAATGACGGCTCAGGCGTTTGGTCGTGATGATAGGGTGGCATGTGCAAGGTTGTTGAGTCAGAGTGTGTGCATAGCGTTGTTGGGTGCGTTGGTCATTTGGTTGTTGCAGTGGGTATTTGTTTCCGTAGTGTTGGCCTGTGTCCCCTGTTCGGATGAGGTGTCCATATTCGCTCGCAAGTACTTTTTTGTCCGTGTGTGGGCTGCCCCTGCTACGTTAAGTCTGTTTGCTTTGAAGGGTTGGTTTATTGGTATGCAGGACACGGTTAGTGCGATGGTGACAGATATTGTGGTGAACGTAGTGAATATAGTAGCGAGTTATGTGTTGGCAGTATATTCTCCATTGGGTGCTATAGGTGTGGCATATGGTACCTTGATTGCCCAGTACACGGGTCTGTTGGTTGCTCTGTGTATAGTCGTGTTGAAATACAGGGGTGTATGGCGTGGTCTGTCATTATGGCATTTGGCATGGGACGGGCATGAAATGCGTAGGCTGATGAAGTTGAACGGTAACTTGTTTGTCCGTTCGTTGTGCTTTATGGTGGTGTATGTAGGTTTCACCTCTTTGGCCTCGAAGTATGGCGATACAGCGTTGGCTGTCAGTAGTATCATGATGAAGTTGTTTATGTTGTTCTCGTACTTCATTGACGGTTTCGCATACGCTGGTGAGGCGTTGGTAGGCAAGTATATAGGCAACAGGCAGCAGCGAGCATCGTTGCAAGGTGTGGTAAGGGTGTTGTTTATGTGGTCTTTGGGTGTAGGTGCCGTGGCAACCCTTTTCTTTGTTTTTTTATCTCGCCCGTTGTACAGGTTAATGACTTCGGATATGGATGTGTTGTTTGCTATCGAGTCTTTCACTCCCTGGTTGGTTGCTATGCCTTTGGTCAGTGCTTTAGCGTTTATGTGGGATGGTGTATATACAGGTGCTACTGCTGGTCGTGAGATACGTGATGGCATGATATTTGCGGCGGTAGGCTTTGTGTTGGGTTATGTATTAACCTATCGTTGGTTAGGTATTCATGCTATCTATGTAGGTTATTTTTTACATTTGATAGCACGTGTAGTGTATTTGACGGCTAAATGGAGGGTCGTATATGGTAGAGCAGTTGCAGAATAGGAAGTGGAAAGTGCTTTCGAGTACTCCTATTTTTCGTTTAGGTCCTTGGTTAAATATTCGTCAGGATTTAGTAGAGTTGCCTAATGGTCAGCAGATCCCGACTTGGTATGTGTTGGAGTTTCCTGATTGGGTCAATGTGATAGCCATTACCAATGATGGTCATTTTGTGATGGAGGATCAGTATCGTCATGGTTTGGGTCAGACTCATTATGAGTTGGTAGCCGGTGTGATTGATCCCGGTGAGACTCCGTTGCAGGCTGCTCAGCGTGAGTTGAGTGAGGAGACAGGTTTTGGTGGTGGTGATTGGCAGTTGTATATGACGTTATCGCCTAATCCGACTAATCATAATAATTTGAGTTATACCTTTTTGGCTACTGGTGTAGAGCGTTTGACTTCTCCTCATCAGGAGGCTACGGAGGATATATGTGTGCATGTGATGAGTCGTGATGATGTGCAAGAGTTATTGGACAGTGGCGGTATTGTTCAGGCGTTGCATGCAGCACCTTTGTGGAAATATATGTCAGAACATCCTAAATAGGTTATTATCGTGTTGTTTAGTCGGACATATAATCGTGCTCGTAGTGCTATGCTATTTTACTTATTTATCATAGTATGGGGTGCAGGTACGTGGTTGTTGCCTCGTTTCTGTCCAGGAGTGTCGTCATTATTAGATCCGTCGGTATATAGTTGTTATTCGTCATTTCAGTCAGGCAGTGTGTCTGATGTGTTGGATGATCCTCTGAGTCACAAGCAGGCGCTTTTGTGTGTTCAGCGCGAGTGGTCGGATGCTATTGTCACTTATCGTACTACACCAGTCAATGCTTTTGAGCGTTTGGCTCGTACCCGTCGTACGGAATTTTCTCGTAGGGCTGCTTTTTCTAATCCGCAATCTTTTAGTCGTGCCATAGTACAGTATTATTTGTCTGCAGCCACGACGCATTTGTTAAATACAGATATAGCCTTATCGGGGGCTTTGCCATTAAACCTACCTACGGAACAGATCTCGTTCCCGTTCCATAGTTTTTGGTAGTGTATAGTTTTGTATTTGGTTATTTCCTTTATAGGTATGTTATGTCCTTTGTTATAGGCAAGCATATCGGTCGTGTGTGTATGGCATACGACGAACAAAACTATTAACTCAAAAAACTATTATATTATGGATACTTCAATGGTTATTTTGACCGTTATTTTCTTGGTTGTGTTTGTTGCGCCTTTCTTTATCATTAGTGCGATAAAGGATCATCGTGCTAAGAAATCCGCAGAGGCAGGTTCTGCCATGAATTCGACAACAGACACTACATCTAAATAACAGTATGTAGATAAGCATTCAATAAAACGAGCATATCGTGAGATATGTTCGTGGGGAGGATCAGGTAGTTGTTCCTCCCTTTTTCGTTGTTTTCCGTTATATGTGTCTGTTGGCTAATAAGATGTTGGAAAAAGCGAATTGTGCGTATGCGTGTGTGGATAATCGTGTCAGTATATAGATTATGGCATGTATTTTGTGGTCAATATGTTAAGAATATAAACCTTATAAACTATTGAGATTATGGCAAATGATTTTGGTAAAGTATTGGCTGGCCTGTTAGGTGGTGCCGTGTTGGGTGCGGCTGCAGCATTGTTATTGGCTCCCAAGTCCGGTGCAGAGTTGCGTTCGGAGCTCATGTGCTTAGCGAAGGAGAAGTATGCTAAGTTAAATAGCAAAGAGTTGAGTGCTTTAGTTGATAGGGCTTTGGAGAAGTTGAGGAGTTGTTGTTGTCATTGTGCGGCAGATGTGGAAGAGGCTATTGATGAGGCTGCTCGTGAGATAGAGGTAAAGGAATAGAGAAGTGTTCACCCGCTATGATGGCGGGTGTTGCTTTGGTATGTCCGTTGTAATCTATGGTAGGATAAATACTGATAGACAGTTGGTTATGTTGAATGATTCTGAATATAGTCGTTTATTGTCGGATACACAATCGTTTTTGAGCAAGTGTTATGACTTGTTTCGTGTGCGTCTGTTAGAGAAAGTTAGTCGTATCTTGGGCTTGTTGATAGCGGTTGTTGTTGTGCTGTTCTTGTCATCTATCATCGTTATTTTTGGCGGTATATCGTTGGCTTACGTATTGGCTCAGTGGCTTCCTCTGTGGGCTGCTTATTTGATAATGGGTGGAGTGTTTGTGTTGTTGGTTGTATTGGCTATTGTCTTTCGTAAGCAGTTGTTTATCAATCCGATTGTGGCTGCTTTGGCATCTATTCTGTTTGCGAATGACAAACCTTTGTTTTCGGGTGAAGATAATGACTTAGAAAGGAAGGAGGTTGAAGATGACAGACTTTAGTCGTATCCGCACGTTGGATCAGTTATCTTCGGAGCGTGTCCGTTTGGAGCAGGAGTTGTCGCAACGTCAGGTGGTTGTGTCCCGTGATATACGTCGTATTCAGCGGACTTGGCAGAAGAGGGTTGGTATTATGGGGCGTTTGTGTCAGGTCGTTGAATATATGGTACTGCGCCCTCAGACGAAGACTGTCATAGGATTGTTGTCGTCAGTGTTGGTTGCACGTCTTTTGCGCCGTTGGAAGGGTGCTCGCTGATTGTTAAAACAAGTTATATTCCATAGCGTTTGAAGTCGGGTTAAGGTCGGCTCAAGATCGGCTTATGTTCGGCTTGATATTGGCTATGAATTAAGAGTTAAAAATTATGAATGATAGGGGGAGTTATAAAGAGAATGGGCTGTCTAATGTGTGTTAGACAGCCCTCTTTCTTTTTTTTTTGCACGTTATTGTGCGTTAGGTTTTACTTTTTGAAATATCTGTTGTACAATCCTTCGAATCCTTTTCCGTGTCGAGCTTCGTCCTTAGCCATTTCGTGAACGGTGTCGTGTATAGCGTCGAGATTTAGTTCTTTTGCCCGTACGGCTATTCGGAGTTTATCTTCGCATGCGCCAGCCTCTGCCATCATACGTTTCTCCAGGTTTGTTTTGGTATCCCATACCATCTCACCGAGCAGTTCTGCGAATTTAGCGCAGTGCTCTGCTTCTTCGAACGCATAGCGTTTGAAGGCTTCTGCGATTTCCGGGTATCCTTCTCTGTCTGCTTGTCGAGACATGGCGATATACATACCGACCTCGGTTGCTTCTCCCATAAAGTGTGCATTGAGGTCTTTCTTCATTTGTTCGTCGGTGTCTTTTGCTACGCCTATCTCATGTTCGCATGCGAAGTTTAGTGCGTTTGATTCATCGACCTCTTTCCATTTAACGATTTGTTTACATTGTGGACATCTTTCCGGTGCTTCTGTGCCCTCGTATACGAATCCGCATATTGGGCAGATAAATTTCTTTTTCATGAGTGTTTCTTTTTTATGTTATACATACGGTTAATGATTGTCTCTTTAGTGTTATTTCTAAAGTCTGAGACAAAGGTAATATGATTGTATAGAGTATGCAAGTGTCTTGTTTGTGTTTTTAACTTTTGACAGTTGGACATTGCAAATGTGTTGTTAATGTGTCGAGGTCGGGGTAGGTTATCCAGTTGAGTGATTGTGCGACTGTTCTGTTTATCTCGTTGTCGTCCACAAAGATATATGGTGCGGGCAAGTGATTCTGTTGTAGGTATTGTTCTACTGCTTGGTATATGCGTATGTCTGGTTTGCTAACGTGCATGAGGTGTGAGGCGAAGCAGTATTCGAAAGCCGACATGTCGTAATGTGTCATGATGTCTTGCCAATGCAGTTCGTTGTTGTTGCTGAGCAGAAAGAGGTGGTATCCTTGTTTCTTCCATTGCTGCAGCAGTTGTAATCGTTCTGCAGGTATTTCTTTGTGCATAGTTAGCCAGGCATTGATGATATCTTGTCGTGTGGTGCCTAGTCGTGTATGTGGTATTATGGCATTGATAAACTCGTCTGTGTTGATGAGTCCTCGCTCGTACTGATCCATGAGGCTGCCGGCAGTGCCCTCGCCGTTGGTGTCAAGTCCTAAGAGTTGGTTCATCTGCTCCTCACCAAGCAGGTAGCGGAAACGACTGAGGCACTCGGGCATATTGTGTTGCATCAGTACCCCTCCCATATCAAGAATAAGTACGTTGTTCATGTCTGTCAGTTTTTTATTGTTCGTATTGTCTTTCTCCGAAGATATCTGTTCCGATGCGTACGAGGTTGCTTCCTTCCTGTATGGCGATATGGTAGTCGTGTGACATTCCCATGCTGATGATAGGTTTCTGCCGGTTGCTGTCTGATAAGGGTTGTTTGTCTGCGAGTTTCTTGAGTTCATGGAAGCAGCGTCGTATCTCTTGTTTGTCGTCGGAGAGTGTAGCCATACCCATTATACCGCATATTTCCACCCATGGGTAATCTTCGGTATGTATAGGTAGTTCTGTCGGGTCAAATCCCGTTTTGCTCTCTTCTTGTGCGACGTGTACTTCGATTAGCACTTTGATGTGTCGTTGTATTCGTTCTGCTTCGGTGTTGATAACCTTGAGCAAACGCAGGCTGTCAACGGATTGTATAAGATAGATGAACGGCAGTATAGCTTTGACCTTGTTGGTTTGCAGGTGTCCTATAAAGTGCCAACGTATATCTTTAGGAAGCTCGTTGTGTTTGGGTATGAGTTCTTGTACCCGGCTTTCAGCGAAGTCTCTCTCTCCTGCGTTGTATGCTTCGATGATGCTTGGTGCATGGTGAAACTTGCTGACACACACCAACTGTACGTTAGCCGGCAGTTGCCGGCGTATGTTGGCGATATGTTGTGTGATCGTTGTCATCAGTTGATAGCGCGTAGCACGTCCATGATAGCAGTCTTGTTGAGGCTGATGACTTCGCAATCTTCGTTGTTTAGTGCGTGTTGCAGTGTCTTGAGCGCCTCGGTCATTGTGGATGCTTGTACGTAGATGTTGGCAGGCTTGCGTGTCTCTTTGCCGTTGTCTTCGACAGTAATCATCTCTACTCGAGCCTTGTACCAGTATTCTCCTGTGGGGTCAGGTATGAGTTCCCGGAACTGTATCTGCTTGCAGCTCTTTACCTCGCATTCTCCTGCAGATATGAAAGGCTTGATTTCGTTAAGCAGTCGTGTTTCTACGTCTGCGCATGTCAGCCCTTCGACGATGTATGTTTCTTTGACTGCACTTGGGTTCTCTTCTCCTGTTTGGCGAGTGTAGTTGACTTTGATTTCGTAGTATATCATGATGTTTTATTGTTTATTGTTTCAGTATCAGTTTCTTGATGTCTGTTGCATGTATTATATCCGTTGGAAATGTACGTAATGTCCCGGACCATAGCATCAGTGGTGCAGTAGGTGTGTCCTGTATCACATGGTCGAAAGGAGTGTACTCATTGGTGTAGAGTAACCAGTTGTCCTGCAGTTTGAAATAGATATCTCCGGCCTGTTTGCGATATATGGACGAGTAGTCTGTTGTGAGCATTGCTTCGTGTATAGGGTATGCTACTTGTACTCCTTCGAAGTCCATCAGGAAATTAGCTACCTGTCGTTGTATAGTTTCGAGCGATAGTCTCTTTTGCTCGATGAGTGTATGGTTGAGGTATATGAAAGGTCCATATCCTCCGTCCACCCATCGTTCGTGTCCATATATAGCCATCAGGTATGTGCCTGTGAGTGCAGCAGCTCTGTCCACATTGAAATGTTGCACGGGTACTCCTGCGCTTTGCAGTGCTTGTGTTGATTGTCCGAGTGTTGGCCGTCCAATGACGAGTAGTTGATATTGCGTTTTTCCGATACGTCTGTTTAGTTGCTCAATGAGGAATCCGAGATCTTGGTTAAGACTGAGGTACATATCTTCCTGTTCGGCAGACATGATAGCGTCTGATGTGGCTTTGGGTGACAGTGTTGTCAGTTGTAAGAGTAGTATATCCGGTGTGTTGTCCATACCGAGTAGTTCTTTTTGTTGCATAGCGAGTGCCATCTCGATGACGAGTGTGTTGGCTACGGGTGTATTGAGCAGTTGTGTTTTGGGGACATATGTGAATGATTTCTTTTGTTCTTCGCTTGTAGGGTGGGTGTACATAGGAATATCCAGTCGTGGTGTCCATGTCCTGTTTGCAAGTTCGCTAATCCGTCCGCTGATATTTATGGCATCTGCGGCGGCAGGTAATCCACCGCTATAGAAAGACGATGTTACCCACTTGTATGTGTCAGCATCGAGCCAACAGCATGCATTGGCAGCGTGTCCAGCCAGCAGAATAGTTGCTTCCGGTTGTAGTCCGACAGCATATATCTTGGCACTGCTGCCGTATAGCATACGCCATTCGTCGGTTATAGTGGTGGCTAATAGTGATTTAGGTGAGATGTGCACCTCTGTTCCGATGCCTGCGGCTTGGTTGTCTTGTAGCGTATTGTGTATGTTGCGGTCGGACGAAGAGAAATAGGTGTCTGTCATGATACCATGCCGTGCAGGTGTTGTTCCCGTCATAAGTGTCGCTGTTGTCTCCTGTCCCCCGTAGACAGCATGGTCAAAGTCAATAGTTGTTTGGTAAGCCTCTTCGCTGAGAATACGTAGCCCTCCTGCAGACCAATAGGGACGTAGTGTGGACAAGTTATCTTGTGTCATACCATCGACCAGGGCAACAATAGTGAGTCGTGGTTGCGTCTGCGCATATAGGTCATGACAGGTGAGAGCGCAGATGATTAGCGTAATATATAAAAGAGTCTTGCGCATAAGTGGATGAGTGGAAGGATGAGTAGGTTCGTATTGAAGCCGACTAATGGATGTGAAGAGAAGAAAGTGAGGAAGATGACAATAGCCAAGATAACAAGATATACGATGCCAAGCAGTACGTCAATACCCCATGTGAGATGTTTGCGTTTGCGGTCGTAGAAAGTGAGTCCAAGCATAAGTATAGCAAATACGCCTATCCCGAACCAGCAGTTAGCATACCAGGGTAATGGAACTATCTGGAAGGGTTCGATATCCTCGCAGAGCACCAATGGTGTACCGTCTGACAGACGGGCTTGTGAGATGTAGAACATCAGTTCTTCGGGGAGAAAGAGTCTTTGTTCGCTCTCCATAGGTTGGTCTGCTGCATTGCCGAAGATGAGGTTGATACCAAAATCTACCCAGGAGTTGTTGCCTGTGTAGTGAGAGATAGCCTTTCTGTATGGTTGGTGTAGGTATCCTTGGTAGTCCGAGATTATCGTATCGCCCAATGCGTTTTTGATGAGATGATACGGACGTGTGGCACAGTTGTCGAAGACAAAATTGTAATGATAAAACCTATTCTGAGGTTGATAGTTAAGCACTAATGCAGAGAATATTTGCTGTTTCTGTTCAGGAGTAAGGTTGAGTTCCTGCTTATATGTTTTGCGTCCTATGGTAGCGTAGTTAATGAGAAAATAGTTATAAGGTTCGATGCCGAGTTGATAGTATGTATCCCCTTTGATAAACTTCAGATAGAAATGGTCTGTGTTGAATGAGAATATACCATAGTTGAAAACCACATCCAAGTCTTGTTGGCTATCCTGCACGCGTATTCCTGTATGTCCGTACTTAGACCATACTTCTGTTCCCGGAGTACATGTGAGCAGATAGATATGTGCACTGTCTGTCAGGGTCTGTGCTTTCGTAACGAGAGATGCAAAACAGAGTAGTATAACAAGTAACTGCTTACGCATGGTAGAGGATGAGATTAGGGATGAAAGTGCATATGAGTCCTAAGATGATTCCTGCTGTGACTTGTAGGGGCGTATGTGCTTCGAGATAGAGGCGTGCATACATCAGCAAGAGCGAAACAGCCAAAACGATGATAACCCATGGCGTGATAGGGATGGCATAGTATAAGCCAAAACTGCATACCCCTCCGAGTAGCCCGCCTAAGGCGGTGAGATGAGCCGATATTTTCCACCAATGGTTAATAAGCCACACACATGCGAGTGCGACAGTCGATCCAAGGGCAATGACGAGCCATATAGTGGGTAGGTGCATCATGTTATGAATCGTCTGGCACCAGAAGACGAAACATAGTGTACAGCAAAGGTATGGTATGTCCCGTTGCTTAGCATCGGTGATATACAGTGAGGATATTTGTCCCATCCGCCACATCAGCAGGATAAGCAGTATAGGAATGACAGCTGTGAAAAGCAGCGTCCCAACGATACAGAGGATGGGATAGGATGCAGGTAATACCGCTCTGGTGGTGGAGAAAGAAAGGAAGAAAAGCCCCATGCCATACGTCGGTATGAGCAATGGATAGAACACAATGCTGATAGCCTGGGATAGTATGCGTAATACTTTCTGCATAGGAACTATACTGATTATTTCATCTGTCGCCTCAATCGCGCCACAGGTATTCCCAACTGCTCACGATATTTAGCCACGGTGCGCCGTGCTATCGAGTAGCCGTTCTGCCGCAATATATCTACTAATTCATCGTCAGTGATAGGCTTGCTCTTGTCTTCTGCTTCTACCACCTCACGCAGTTTCTGCTTGACTTCACGTGTGGATATCTCTTCGCCGTCCACATTCGTCATAGATTCGGAGTAGAAATACTTGAGAGGAAATATCCCAAACTCGGTCTGCACGTACTTGTTGCTGCATACGCGTGAGATAGTAGATACATCATATCCTGTTCGGTCAGCGATATCTTTGAGTACCATAGGGCGCAGGTAGGTGCTATCTCCCTGTAAGAAGAACTCATGTTGGTATGCTACTATTGCGCCCATGGTATGCATCAGTGTCTCGTTCCGTTGGCGGAGAGCATCAATAAACCAATTGGCAGCATCTATCTTGTTCCTGACAAATCGTGCTGCTTCGCGTGTCTTAGAGTTCTGACGTTGGCTTGTTTGGGAGTAGGTCGCCAGCATATCATTATACTCAGCTGATATGTGCAAGTCCGGTATCTCTCCTTGATTGAGCGATATGACCAACTCTCCATCCACCTGTTCAACAATAAAGTCAGGGATGACGACGGACTGGTTTCTATCGTACACTGTCCCTAACCAAGCATTACCGGGACGCGGGTTCAGGTGTACTATCTCGGATGTCGCCTCTTTCAAATCGTCCTCGCTCACCCCTATACGTTGTATAATCTTGGCGAAATGATGGCGTGAGAACTCGTCGAAATAGGTCTTGATAATCTTCTGTGCTAACACTACCGAAGGTGTCGGATCTTTCTGTTGCAGTTGTATCAGCAGGCACTCCTGCAGGTCGTATGCACCCACTCCTGGTGGGTCAAACAGTTTGATCTGCCTGATAACATCTTTCATCTTATCATCTTCCACAGTTATCCCCTCTCTGAAACTGAGGTCATCCACCAACTCTTCTGCTGTGCGACGGAGATAGCCATCCTCATCTATGTTACCGACTACGAACTTGGCAATATGTCTGTCTGCCTTGTCCATCTTGGTGAGATATATCTGAGACTTCAGATACTCGCTGAAACTGGTACCCACAGAGAAAGGTATGTCCTCTTGTGGGGCTTCTGATGGGCGACCGGAGACGGGTGACATATCATTCACATCATCATCTTGAACGTAGTCATCGTAGTTAAAGTCCTCATTCTGAAGAGGGTTGTCATATTCCTCTTCTGTTGTTTCTGAGTTTTGATACTCGTTTTCTTCTGCTGATGCACTCCCCTCTTCCAGCGCAGGATTATCTTGCAACTCCTCATTGATGCGCGCTTGTAACTCGCACGAGGGTAACTCCAATAGGCGCATCACCTGTATCTGTGCAGGTGAGAGCTTGACTTGCAGTTTCTGTTGTTGTGTGAGTGTTAAGGAGGTACCCATAGTGTTATCTATTTGCCAACTATATCCAATATAGTGTGTGTTATGTATTCTAATTGTTCCGTGTCTAACTCCGTGTGCATCGGCAGCGACAACACACATGTTGCCAAGTGCTCTGCCACAGGGAAATCACCTTGTCTGTAGCGCGCATCTTGATAGGCTTTCTGCAGGTGCAAGGGGACAGGATAATAAATCATTGTAGGCACACCTGCTTGCGCCAGGGCTTCGCGTATGTGGTCACGCACTACTCCGACGAGCCGTATCGTATATTGGTGATAGACATGTGTCGATTGAGAGTGGTGTCCTGGTACTAAGATATGCGGATTGTTTGCGAAAGCCCTATCATAATAGGCTGCGGCTACCTGCCGTGCGTGTATGTATACGTCTAAATGAGGTAACTTCGCATCAAGCACAGCAGCTTGTATGCTGTCTAATCGCGAGTTAACACCCACATTATCATGATGGTAGCGTATGACCATACCATGGTTGGCAAGTGCACGCATACGCTCGGCTAACGCATCATCATCAGTGAAGATAGCACCACCGTCACCGTAGCAACCTAAGTTCTTAGAAGGGAAGAAACTGGTGCAACCAACATTACCTATAGTGCCTGCCTGCTTCACCATACCATTGGCAAAGGTATACTGTGCACCTATTGCTTGACAGGCATCTTCTACCACATAAAGATGATGCTCTCTTGCCAAGCCCATGATAGACTCCATATCAGCACATTGCCCAAACAGATGCACGGGGACGATGGCTTTGGTACGAGGGGTGATAGCCCGGCGTATGGCATCGACGGATACGTTCATCGTTTCCCAATCCACATCCACAACCACTGGTGTCAGCCCCAACAATGCCACGACCTCTGCAGTAGAGATAAAGGTAAACGTCGGTGTGATAACCTCATCACCCGCTTTCAGTCCCAATACCATCAATGCTATCTGCAGTGCATCTGTTCCATTGCCTACTGGAATGACATGTCGGGCTCCCGTATAAGCCTCCAAATGCTCCTGAAAAGCACTCACAGCAGGACCCTTGATGAATTGAGACGAGTCAATGACCGACTGTATCCCGCGGTCAATATCGGCTTTGATATGTTGGTACTGCGTCTGCAGATCTACCATCTGAATCGTTCTCATGTCCTATCGCTCTATGATATACTCCAAGGCGTCCGGCGTCACACGCACGTTGGTGACGTATGGATTATGGTGCACGATAGTCACAGGTATAGAGGCCTGATCCGTCTTAGGGAAAGTGCACAATGCCTTGAACTCCTGCTCATCGACATCCGCAAAGTGTGACATACTGACACGTACCGATACATTCACCTCGTGTGGAAACAGTATCAAGGACTCTCCCCTTGGGATATTCTGCACTTGCACCGGCAGCACAAACGTCTTCTCCGTAAACTGCTCTGCTACAAACAATACCTCTACACTCGTCGGACTGACACGCATACCCGCAGGAACACTCAACGATGCCTTATAGCGAACCGAGTCACTGATGCCGTTCAACACAATACTGTCTGTCGCTATGACACGTACACTCTGCAAATCCTTATGCTTCCCATATACGTTCACCCGCTGTGGCGTTACTATAGGTGTACCCGCCAACTGGTATTGTGGCGCTGCACTCCATTGTGCCTGCAACTGCACAGGCACGGTCTTCTTCTCCAACTTATGATATCCAACCTCTATCAATTCGGGCTGCACTTGCAGAACCACCGTCGAACCGGGTAACATGTCCTGCAACTTGGGACGTAATATCTCCGACGATATCTGCACTACCCCCTCTGCTTGAGTCAATTGGGACTCTATGTTTAGTGTCAACTCGTGATGAGAACGGCTGATCTGACGTAACTGCTTGCCATTATCGCGAACCGTCACGCATAACTGTGTCGGCAATGGAGTATCAAACTCTATATGCTCGGGTATATTGTTGTAAACAATAGGCAATACGATACGCATATCGCGTGAGGTGGACATCGCACTCCCCCACCAGATGATACTCGCCAACAACACAAACAGCAGGTATGTTGGCACATCCCACTTCACAAGCCAACGCCAACAGCGCGTGGCCTGTTTACGGAGTATAACACGAAATTTCCTCAACTATTTCTTATCTTTACTGTCGTCTTTCTTCACCTCTTCTGCAGCAGCATAAACACTACCCTTATCCACTTTTATAGTGATATCTTTGGCTATCTCTACAATGAAAGCATTATCCTGCACCTCCTTGATGTTGCCATAAATGCCGCCAGCTGTCACCACTTTGTCACCTTTCTTCATCGCATCGCGCTGCTTCTGCAACTCTTTCTGTTTCTTGCTCTGAGGACGAATCATAAAGAAATAGAAGATCACAAAGATGACAATCATCATAAGCCAAAAAGACCACTGACTGCCTGCTCCTTCTCCTGTAGCAACTGCCGTGCCACTCGACTGTAATAAAAGAATGTAATTTAGCATAATATGTTATTTTATGGGTTAATGATTATCCTATCGTACTACCTTGAACAACTTGTTCTGTTGCTTCATGTCCATCACTATCTTGTTCAATATACCATTGATAAATATGTGACTCTTGCTGCTTGAATACTCTTTCGCTATCTCAATGTACTCGTTCAAAGATACTTCCAACGCAATATCGTTAAAGTACATAATCTCTGTCAGTGCCACTAACATGATGATGGTATCCATGTACGCCACACGCTCAGCATCCCAGTTCTTCAACGACTCGGCTATCAAAGGACGAGACTCGTCCGCATGCTCTATTGTCAGATACAACAAGTCTTTGGCGAAACACAACTCAGCCTCTGTATCAAACTCCTCCAATAACGGCTGCTCATCGCCCAACTCCTCCTTAAATCGCTTGATAGTCTTCACTACATAGGTCATCACCACATCCACATCCGTCGTCCAACCTTGCCTGTCCAACACCACCTCTAACTCCTCCAACCCGGGCAACAAAGCATCATTATTCAATAACAACGATGAATAAATCTTGCGCCACAACAACTTCTCATCATCATAACTGGGAGACTCCTTCGCCATAAACTCTTGATAGAACGTGCTATCCGTCAGCTGCTTATATACCGAACTAACCACCTGCATACCCGCATCCCAACGAAGATTATTCTTGTCCATGTAGTGGCGTATGCGATGATTGTTAAACACCTGTTGCGCTATCCGGTTATTCACAAAACGACGATTGGGCTCAAAAGGAGTATGCATCACCATCGCACGGACTATAGCCTCTTGCAACTGCTCCTCCGCATAGGTAGTCAACTCATCAGCGAAATACAACAACATAATGTACAGACTGTAGGTGTCATCAAAACTGCCTAACAACATCTTACGAGCATGCTCCAGAGTAGATGAACTGTCTTTGTAATAGGCAAACAAGGTCTGTACAACTTTAGTCCGTACTAACGTTCTATTTATCATATGGTCTTACTGTACACAAATAACGTGCAAAGGTACGAAAAAAACGACATCCGTACAAGAAAACACAAATATATTTTTCTTCTCTTGCGGGTTCCGAAAAAAACAACTACCTTTGCGCCATATAATTCATAAACGTAATAAACAGAGATGGAAAATCGAAAAAACGAAAGGGGAAATGAACCGGAGATAGTGTACTCACGTTCGGTCAAAGCAGGTAAACGTATCTATTACTTGGATGTAAAGAAAGCTCGCAACGAAGATCTTTACCTATGTATCACAGAGAGTAAACGCAAACAAGGATTTGAGGACGAAGTACCCCAGTTCGAAAAACATAAAGTGTTCCTGTACAAAGAGGATTTTGCACACTTCACCGAAGGACTCAATGATGTCATTGGATTCGTACAACAACAACTCGGAGATATAGCAGAACGTGAAGAGTGGACCCCAAAAGAGGAAGGAAACACTGACGAGTATACAAAGGATGACAATGCGGAGCAGTATAACGATGACACAGAGGAGAAAGCACACCGCGGACTCTTCGGACGATTCAAGAAAGACTGACGAATAAACACACCAATCACTATATAACAAACTACAACAATGGGCTGTCTGACATCTTCAGATAGCCCATTTCTTTTTGACTCCAAACTCTCAACCCTCAACTCTCAACTAAACAAAGGGGAAGTCATCCTTATTCCTTACTCTTTATTCCTTACTCTTATCGGCACAAGCCGTCCCCGATATTAATTACACATTAAAAAATGCAAATTAAACATTAACGCAACCTTGAGCAGAAGATAAGCCGATCTTGAGCCGACATCAACCTGACTTCAACCAGACCTCAAACGCCCCCAAAAATATAACTTTTTTAATATCTAACGACCTGCATCCCTCAAAAACTCCAAACTCAAAAACTTCTTTCAACTCTCAACTCTCAACTAAACCATGCCACGATCCTATCCGCCACCTCTTCTTTGCTGCACAGAGGTACATCCTCTTTTCGACCGTCCGAGTGGAGTAGGGTGACTTTGTTCGTATCTGCACCAAAACCCGCATGAGCATCACGCAACGAGTTGAGTACTATCATGTCTAATCGCTTGTCGTGTAACTTGCGCAACGCATTCTCCTCCTCGTTCTCCGTCTCCAAAGCAAAGCCTATCAACTGCTGTCCCACTCTCTTCATCTGCCCCAACCGAGCCGCTATATCCGTCGTCAAACCAAGAGTCAGCGTCATCGCCGTCTGCCCTTCCTTCTTCTTTATCTTCTGACATGCCATCTCCATAGGCGCAAAATCGGCAACAGCAGCACATAACACACCTATATCCGCTTGCGCAAAAGCCGCTGTAGCAGCCTCACACATCTCTCTCGCAGACACCACCGGCACCAAGTCTATCGGAGCAAAAGACTGCCAGGAACGTATGTCTAAAGCAGTAGGACCACTCACCAAGGTCACACGCGCACCACGACGAAGACAACTCTTTGCCAACGCAAATCCCATCTTGCCGCTCGAAGCGTTGCTGATATAACGGACAGGATCTATATACTCTTCCGTGGGACCGGCAGTAATAACCACATGCTTGCCCGATAATGTATTGGGGGTGAGTATATACTCGGTAGCAGCCAAGAGAACATCTACCTCTTGCATACGCCCTTTGCCCGTCGTCCCACAGGCTAACTCACCTTCCGCACAATCCAACACGAACAGGTTTTCCCATGAACGCAATACACCGATAGCCGACTGTGTGGCGGGAGAAGCATACATCTTATCATTCATCGCAGGAGCCACTACGACAGGCTTACGCATCGCAGCAGCAGTAGTGGTCAACGCATCATCAGCAATGCCGGAAGCCAACTTGCACAGCACATCAGCCGTAGCAGGGGCTATCAACATCATGTCTGCCCAGTCAGGCAAAGAGATATGCTCGGTGCTATGCGCATTGATAGACGCAAAAACATCCGAATAGACCTTGTGACCACTCAACGTCTGTAACGTAAGACAAGTGACAAACTCCAAAGCGTTCTTTGTCGTTGTCACTTGCACCTCTGCACCTGCCTTGCGAAGCAGACGTATCAACTCGGGAATCTTATAGGCGGCTATACCACCACTAACCCCAACCAAGATATGTTTACCGGCTAACAACAGTTGTCTGTATCTGATGAACGATACTGCAATGTCTCTTACTTCAATGCGTCATCCCTGTTGCCCGTACGATATACCAACGCATCGTCCATAAACTCCTGCGTGGCTATCAGCGTAGGCTTGGGCAACTTCTCATAACTGCGGGAAATCTCTATCTGCTCCTTGTTCTCGTAAGTGTCATCTACAGAGTCCTGAGGAGTACTGAAATCTTGTAACTTATTATCCAACTCTTTCTTGAGTTGGGAACTTATCTGATTGCTACGCTTACCGATAATAGCAATCGTCTCATACACATTACCCACTTTCTCCGTCAACTCGCTCATGTCACGAGTGATAGTCGTCCGAGGGGCTCTAGTCTGTTTGAAATCTACCATATCTATGATGCTTTTGTTATTTCTCTGTCAAATGACGCATCTCCTTACCTATACGCTCCGCAGCATTGCGATGCTTCGACTCTGGAAACTCCGTCACAAAACTATAATACTCATCCTCTGTGTCACGCGCACGCTCCAACTTCTTACTCTCCAACGAGTTGATAGTCTGCTGATACTTAGCCTGAAGTATCAGCCAACTCAACTCCTCCTGATACTTGTTCGTCGGATAGGTGCGCAACGCATTGCGAGCCGTGATCTCCGCACTCAAATAGTTATTACCCAAGTAGGTCCCCAAATTATAGTATAACTTCGCCGTCAAGTACTCCTTATAAGCCAACTTGTCGTATAACTCACCCATCTCTTTGTATGCCTGATCCGCATAGGGACTATCGGGATATAACTCTACAAACTGCGTGTAGAACTCAATCGCTTTCTTGGTCTCTGTCTGATCCAAACGGGCATCGGGCGAATCCAGATAATAGCAATGACCGACATGAAAACGAGCCTCTATGATATACCGGCCCTTGGGGTAGTTGCGGATATAAGCCTGATAGTATTCAGCGGCAGTGGAATAGTTCTTCTCACCCATATAACAGCGGGATAAATACGCCAGTATATCCTCTGAACGCTCCGTACCCTTGTAGTATGAACTGATATCATCCAACAACGTCTGAGCCTTTACATACTGCTTGTCGTTGAAATATACCAACGCTTTCTGATACTTCAACTCAGGGTCCTTGGACTTCAATAACTGCTGATACTCACCACACGATACCATACCGCACACCAACAGCAGCACCGACAGACTACGAACAAGAACCGAACGCACAACAAGCACGCACCTCTCTGCTCCACGAACCGCACAGCCGCAAATACATGTGTCAATACTATCCTGTACCATGATGATTTATCTATTATTCTCGCAGAAACCAAACAACATATATCCTCCCTACACCCCTTACATCACCCATATGCACCTCTGCCACACCCCGTTACATACCCCCCACACGCACCACTCCTACACCCGCTTGCTTTTACTATATGTCATCCACTGCGCACAAATTAGCCCGCAAAGATACAACTTCTCCCGAACATACGCAAATTCTATACCACTTTTACAAAAATCATCCCCCTATAACCCATCATACAAACTCCCAACACTCAACTTCTATCAACGGGAATAATATCGACGGTCTCGACGCAACGGACTATCAAAACA
>CAVEZM010000028.1:0-17171 GCA_963620225.1 Acidaminococcaceae bacterium
CAAAGTAGGCATCGGCATGGGATATGTCAAGACGGAGTTTGCCAAGAAAGAGACTCTCATTTACATCAAGATTCGTGAGAAATTAGTGCCTGCTATAATTGTTTAACCCATTATTGGAGAACTTCCCACCATATAGCCACGAGATGAAGAATGTCGTGTACCTGAACTCTGCATTCTCTGAGCAACTGCAGTTTGTGGATGTGAACTGCCCAAAGTCGTACTACGACGACTATAAGGGAACCGTTGCCAAAGCAGGTTTTACCACAACCATAGAAGGCGAAAAAGACAGCGTTGACTATGAACTGCAGAAAGGTGATAAGACATACGTCGTCATACTAAATTATTCGGGTAGCACTCTGATGTGTCAATACGTCATCCATGACAATAATTGACAGTCACCAATAAGCATACCCAAAAAAGAAAACTCCCTCGGCAGGAAACTGTCAAGGGAGTTTCTTATTATGTATCCAAACCTTGTTTTAGACAAGACATTCGTCTAACTGACGGACAATCTCCTCCTTATCCATATGCTGACCTATAAACACTAATTTCTGCATCCTGTCTCCATATCTATCATCCCAATCGCGCTGCAGTGCCGGGTCGGTAGCCATCATCTGCATCAACTCCTCCTTGGGCATCGTCGCATAGAATGCACCCGCCTGTCTGAGGTTGAATTGCTTGCCCGACTGCTCGAAGAGGTAGCACATATCGTACTCATCCTCAAAATAACACATGCCCTTGCAACGTATCACACTCTTGGGCCAGTGGCGTGCCACGAACTCATCAAAACAATTGAGACTCATCGGCTGTCGACGATAATAGACAAACGTCGAAATACCATACTCCAATGCCTCACCCTCATCCTCATCATGAAAGTCCTCGTGGTCATGATGATGGTGCCCGTCATGGTCATCATCTTCCACCACAGCACCTTCTACACCATCTATCCATGCAGCAGAGCCTGCCACCTCATCGAACGAGAATAGTCCTGTATCCAACAATTTCGGGAACGGCACATCACAGTAGTCGCAATCTATAATCTCGGCTTTGGGCTGTAGGGCACGTATTACCGCACGTATATGGCGCAACTCATCAGTACTCACCTCGCTGGATTTATTAAGCAGGATAAGATTGCAGAACTCTATCTGTTGTATTATCAAAGAGGCTAAATCGTCCTCACCTATATGCTCTGCTTGCAGGTCGTTACCTGAAGCAAACTCATCACGCATACGCAGGGCATCTACTACCGTGATGATACTATCCAACACTGGAACCGGAGCATCGGATTTCGCAACGACTTGTGGATAAGAACATAGGGTCTGCGCAATAGGCGCAGGCTCACAAATGCCACTGGCTTCAATCACGATATAATCATAGCAACACTGAGCACACAGGTCGTGCAACTGCTGCACAAGGTTCATCTTCAACGTACAGCATATACAACCATTCTGCAATGCCACTAAACTGTCGTCTTGAGCAGACACCACCCCACCTCTCTGTATGAGGTCAGCGTCAATATTCACCTCGCCGATATCATTCACTATTACAGCAAAGCGAATGCCTCTTCTATTCGATAATATCCTATTGAGTAGAGTAGTCTTACCACTGCCCAAATAACCTGTCAATAACAATACAGGTATCGCGTTATTTGCACACATACTCTTACCGCTCTACACTCTGCATATACATTGGATAATACTTCTCCACCAACTCACTCTGACCATTGCGATCCATGTTCTGCAAGACATAACCCAACACCGCAGCATGGTGACTGATAGTGGACTGCACCGATGCACGATGAGTCTTATCCAACGAAGAACCCCATTGGATATACTCCGTACAGGTCTGGGCTATGGCATCCATCATCGCATTGGCCTTATCCATATCACCTAAGTTATAGTACAACACTGCCATTGACGCAGAGGTGTAATCGTACGGTATATTGTACTGAGGCAACATCTCTTCCGCATAATCCAACACCTCACGACACTTGTCATACTGTCCCTCTTTGTATAACGACTCAGCCAAAAGCGAGAACATACTGCGATGAGTACGACACATACGCATCAAGTTCTCGTCAATATAGATACCTGGCATATTCATGTTACCGTACTCGAACTTATGCATCATATTATCATACATCACCTCCGTATTGACACGAACCTGTCCATCGGCACTACGCGTAGGAGTGATACGATATGCCATACCTGTCAACTCCATATAGGGCTCTAAACCCATATAATAGTCGTTACCGGCCGTCACTACGAAATACATCGGACGCTTCCATCCACTATTGGACAACATCTCCATAATCATCAACTGAGAACGAGTAAAGCGGGTAGCCTTCTTGAAGTTGATATGCTCACCATCCGGAGACAACACATATAACTGATCACTCGGTATATAGTTCTCACCATTGCGCTTCGTACGGACATCATCTGACAACATAAACTGGAACGCCTTACTAACCTCCAAAGGAGACTTCAACTTGTTATCAACCCATACTACCTCATTCGTACCAGGCATATAGTCTTTATACTCCCACGATATAGGCAAGCCCGGAGAATCATAATAAGGGCGTTTCATGGCATCTATATACCAATCCGTCTGCAAATACGACATGTTACATGCACGTATATCCGTACCCACACCCTCTACCTCCTGATTATACCACAAGGGGAAAGTGTCATTGTCACCGTTACAGAACAAGATAGCCTCTTTCTCACAAGACTTCAGATAATTGGCACCGAAGTCACGACAAGCATATCGGTTAGACCTGTCATGGTCGTCCCAGTTCTGAGAAGCCATCTGTGCAGGAACTAACAGGCACACTGCCGTTCCTGTCACAGCTACCGCTACCCGCACCTTGTCATTCTTGACAAAACGATTGAGAAACTCCACAATAGCCATAGCACCCATGCCTATCCATATACAGAAAGCATAGAAAGAACCGGCATAGGCATAGTCACGCTCACGGGGTTGATAAGGAGTCTGGTTCAAATATACAACAATAGCCAAACCCGTCAAGAAGAACAAGAGAAACGTTATAACAAACGAACGAACACCCTCCTTACGAGAGGTACTGTTGGCCTGTTTGCCTAACTGCCATACTATACCTACCAAACCCAACAACAATGGCAGCATATAGTATACATTGTGTCCCTTATTCTCTTTCAACTCAGTAGGCAACATACTCTGGTCACCCAACATAGCATTGTCAATGAATGGAATACCCGTTATCCAATTACCCTTGGAAATATCACCATACGACTGCAAATCATTCTGACGACCTGAGAAGTTCCACATAAAGTACCGCCAATACATGAAATTCACCTGATAACGGAAGAAGAAACGCATATTCTCAATAAATGTCGGACAGTACTCCGTCTTCTGCTGACTACAGTACTCATAACGCACACGCTTACCCTTAATATCTGCCCATTCCTTGTACGCCTGCACGTGTGACGCCTGTGGCGAATACATACGGGGGAAAAGCATCTTGAACTCGTCCATGTACTCATAGGAGGTCTTATAACCCGTCATAGCATAGTGGTCTTTCTCCCCCTCAACTTTTGGAGCCGGAGCATATTGCGCATGCCCCTGCTTCTCTATAGGAATACACATATTGCCCTGCACCTGCAACTTCACAGGAGCATTATAGGTCTGCCCGTAAAACAGAGGAGTGTCACCATACTGCTCACGATTAAGGTAATACTTCAGCGAGAACACGTTATCCGGCGAGTTCTGATCCATAGGGGTATCTGCACTCGAACGAATAACCAATGTCGCATAACTACTGTAGCCAATAACCACCATCGCTACCATCAGCACCGCAGTATTCAACCAACGGGCAGAGATATGCTCTCTCTTCCAGAACAATACACCTGTAAGGATTGCAATAACAATGATGCCAATAACCAAACTCTCTTTCAAAAATGGCACACCGGCTAAGGTTATCGCCAACAGAAAAGAAACTATCGAACGTATCGTTAACACACCATCCTTGTCTATCACCTTATACGTCTCTATGATAGCCCATACCAGTGCTGCAGCCAACAGCACCAAATAAACAGCCACACCCGTATTGAACGGACAACCCATCACATTGGTAAACAGCAACTCAAACCAACCGGCAATAGTAGGTATCCCCGGAATAATTCCATACAACACTGCCGCCAAAATAGCCACTGAGGACAAGAACGCCGTAATAACACCTTTCCATGAGAACGCATAACGACGGAAGTAATATACCAATACTATCGCAGGTATCGTCAGTAGGTTCAACAGGTGTACACCTATGCTCAACCCCATCAAGTAGGCTATCAATATCAACCATTTGTCCGAACCCTCTTCATCTGCATGCTCATCCCACTTCAGGATAAGCCAGAATACAACTGCAGTAAACAAAGAGGAAGAGGCATATACCTCACCCTCAACGGCAGAGAACCAGAATGTGTCCGAGAACGTATAGGCTAACGCACCGACAGCACCCGCACCTAACAAAACTATACCCTTGGATACGGAAGTGGGTTGCACCAATTTGCGCCCCAACGCCGTTATGGTCCAAAACAGGAAAAGTATAGTAAATGCAGAAGCCAAAGCCGACATCGCATTCACACACATAGCCACATGACTCACATCACTGGCAAAGAGGGAAGCAAAATGACCCATCAGCATAAAGAACGGTGCTCCGGGCGGATGACCTACATCTAACTTATGTGCACTCGAAATAAACTCACCGCAGTCCCAAAACGACGCAGTAGGCTCAATAGTCAGAAGGTACGTCGCCGCTGCAATAGCAAACACTATCCAACCACATAGTACATTCCACAACTTGTAATTCTTCATATCTTTTGTCCTTTATTGTCACATCTCATGTCTTCCACCTCAAATCTATAACCTCCAATCACTGGCGGAAATGACCTGCAAAGATATAACAATTTTCTCACATACACTATAGTAAACTCATTTTTCCCATTCACACAACTGTCAAAACATACCCAACTATGCCCCTGTATCAACCATATACCACAGATCACCTATAACGAACAGATCAACTACATACCCTATATGCCCTCGACCAACTGATTAACTATGATACTGTCCTTACTCCCTACTCTTTACTCCTTACTCTTATCGGCGCATCCCGTCCCCAACATCAATTACACATTAAAAATTATAAATTAAACATTAATCTGACCTTCAGCAGAACATAAGCCGATCTTGAGCAGACCTTGTACAGACCTCAACCCAACTTGAACCTCCTTTAAAATATACATTTTTTAACATCCAACAACCACACACCGCTCTCAACTAAACCCCACTGGGGACGTGAAGCATAAGGCAGGCGTGCGTAGCACACTGAGTACCGGCGGGGTCCCCGCAAGCCTCCACGGAGCGGTCAGAGAAGGGCTATCTCTCATGAGGTGCCATAGGAGGTCTATCTACTTCTTATCAAAGCACGGACAAATAACTATTGTGCAGCCCTGCAAAACAGCATACGTTTGACAGCATTCTTCAGCGATTGGCATAGCAACTCATACAACCACCCGAACACGTTATCTGTCCAACGCTGAGGGTGAGTGGTCAGCATCATACTTTGCGGTAAGCGATCAGCAACAGCAGCCGCAATAATATCATACGAACTGTGATAATCTAATCCTTGACGCACCCATAAGTCATGATACTTCAGTATCTTGTCCCGCACAGACACCTTATAACCATCCCAACACCTGCCAGTGTCCGTCAAGTAAAACATCCGACCATAATCGATATCCAGATAGGGTTCTCCTATGATACCAAAATGCTTATAATCACATTCCTTCCACAAATCACGCTCATCCCACTTACTCATCGGACTGCCGTGCATACAGATCGTGCGGACAGGATAAAAACTTCTCAAATACGCAAGGTTATTCTCAAAACCCACGATCGCCTCTGCCGTATTGCCCCCTGCTGACGACAGATCTTCATAGTGATACCCTATCTCATGCCCCAAAGCAACTACCGACCGTATCACATCAGGACGATTACTGCATGGCACTATGCGGAAATAGTAACTCGCGCGTATGCCCAAACCATGCTCCATCTGCGCAATCTGAAGACTTCTCTCAGGACACCTGTCCACATCATGACGCAACACTACACAACGCTGACCTGCCTTTTCTAATGTACCCGTATGGACATACGAGAAATACTGCTCTACAGTAATAAACACATAACCTGCATCGCGTAAAGATACTAACAACGCACGATACGCACCTAATGTGAAATCACGCATCATATATCAACGATTACGCCTGTTCTGCTGACGATACGCCTGGGGACTGACCCCTGTCTGCTGACGAAAATACTTACAGAAACTGCTTGCACTCGCATAGTTCATAGCATACGCTATCTCCTTTATCGTGTCATTCGTGTACAACAGTATCTGCTTTGTCTCACGTATAGCAACAGCATTGATAATGTCCGTCGGAGTCTTCCCCGCCACCTGGTTGCATATGTATGTAAGATACTTGGGGGTTATGGCCATCTCATTGGCGTACCAACGGACATAACGACGGGACGTATGGTTGGCTTCCAACAACTGAACAAACTGATAGAACAACTGATTCAAACGAGACTTGTTGGATATAGGCAATATATCCGTATGCACCTCACCCTTGTTAATAGAATGTTGCATGGAAGAATCTAAGATATGCAACATCTCAAAAATAATAGCATGAGCCAACGCATCGGATATCTTGTCGCAATACAAATTGGATTCCTCTATATGCAAGTTTACTAAACGCTCATAAGCATCATACAACGCCACTTGATGAGACGACAAATGAATAATCGGATGAGAACGGATATACTGCAACTTGTCATACCAATTAGTCTCAACCCGCAAACACGAATACACCACATCGTCCAACGTGTTTTGGGGAACACAGAAAACCAAACCACCAAAGTCATCACTCATCCGATAACGCCCCCTTAAAAAATCAGGTGTACACAACAACACATCATGTTCACACATATCATAACTCTCGCCTTCCTCCGTACCCGCTATATGCAATGAACCATGCCGACATAACAAAGCAACAATAGTTCCTGTATTTAGGGATGACTTCGACATCAGTTCATCCAAATCATCAGAAACAACTATGTTTTTGAAGGGAATGACTTGTTCCATATTACACCTCTCCTTATATGTTATCAAGTAATAACGACCACAAAGATACAATAATTATTCCACATAGTATGTAAAAAAGCACCATAAATGTGTCCAAAAAGACAAGAATAGGAAAAACGGAATACTATTTGTCCCAAATGGATTATACACGATGTAACAAAATGAAGTAATTTTGCAATTATTTAAGAGTTACACCTATAACGACCCGCAATTATGGAAAATAGCAGCAACACTCCAGCAACCCAAGCACATATCAAACAAGCAACTCGTATTCAAACATCCTTACTCAATGGCGTAGAACGTAAAGCGTTGGTTTGGATGGCGGAACGTATGCCCAAATGGGTGACTTCGGATATGCTGTCTGCCGTAGGATTTATCGGGGCTTTTATCGTAGCCACCAGTTACATACTCTCCAACAATAACATCTATTTCTTGTGGCTCAGTTCATTCGGACTATTGGTACACTGGTTTGGGGACTCTATGGACGGTTCTCTTGCACGCGTCAGACACACACAACGCCCCATATATGGATTCTATTTGGACCATACGCTGGATGTCATCACAGAGTTAATCATGTTCGTCGGAGCAGGACTGTCTGGCCTGTTGCGCCTGGATATTGCACTGCTCGTGTTCGTCGCATATCTGATGATGACCCTCAACGTCACCATCAACTCACACCTCAAGAGCGAGTTCAGACTGACTTATGCCAAACTCGGACCTACAGAGTTCAGACTCATCCTTATCATTCTCAATACGATACTGATGTATGTGGCACCGATACGCGAATATAGCACACTGGTAAATGTATATACTTACACTCTCACACTCAGCGGACTTGACATCATCGCATTATGTATTTTTACACTCATCATCGCTATCTATACCTTTACTGTCATCAGTGATGCACGAGGGTACGCCAAGATGGACCCGTTGCCAAAGAAGCCAACAGAGTAATAATAACCTATACTCCACATGCCTATTTGGATACATATAGTTATTGTTGTATTTGCACTCAACACCATTCTGGTGGTCATCACCGAAAACAGACACCCATCCAACACGTGGGCGTGGATTATCCTGCTGCTGTTCGTTCCTCTCCTTGGACTAATCATCCACTACCTATTTGGCACTAAAGCCACACATTTTCCGCTTATCAGCACCAAAGATTGGCTCAAACTCAAAAGCCACTCACGACAGAGTACTGTCGTCCACACACCCGACTACCTCATCATCAAACTGCTCGAAAGCACCAACACCGCCTACCCCATCGGAGGAAACACCACGAAACTATATACCACCTTCTCGGCTATGTGGGAAGATATGCAGGATGACATAGCACAAGCACAACAATCCGTACACTTTCAGTTCTTCAAATTCGAAGACGACCCCGTAGGACAACAAGTCAGTAACTTACTCATCCAAAAGGCACAACAGGGAGTCGAAGTGCGTGTACTGTATGATGCCGCAGCCAACTGGCTCGTACCACAACGATTCTTTCGCAAACTCAAAGAGAATGGTGTACTCGTCGAACCCTTCAACCGTATATTCCCCTTCCTGACACCCTTCTCCAATTACCGTAACCACCGCAAAGTAGTAGTCATTGACGGCAAGGTGGGATACCTCGGGGGAATGAACATCGCTGAACGATATAAGAAAGGAGTACACGGAGGTATATGGCGCGATACGCACTTGCGTATAGCAGGGGCGGCCGTCAGTGAGTTGCAGACGACCTTCTTGACAGACTGGAAATTCGCGTCAAAAAAACTACTCAACGAAGATATCTACTATCCACATATACCCCAACAGGGGACAACACTGATACAGATAGCATCTGCTAATCCGTCTGACCCTTGGAGAGTCATGAACCAGTCGCTTACCATGCTTGTCGCACGAAGCAACAGATATGTGTACCTGCAGTCTCCCTATTTCCTGCCTACCGAATCCCTGCTCAATGCCCTATGCAGTGCCGCACAAGCAGGCATAGACGTACGCATCATGTTGCCTATACGAGGAGACAAAGGAGTACTTGTCCCTAAAGCCAGTTGCTCGTTCTATGAACGTGTACTGACAGCAGGAGTACGTATATACCTGTACACGAATGGTTACTTGCATGCCAAAACCGCCGTAGCAGATGGAGTCATAACTAGCATAGGAAGTACAAACATCGACCCGCGAAGTCTGAAACTGTCCTTCGAGGTAAATGCATTCATCTATGACGCAACGATCGCTCAGCAACAACATGACATCTTCATGAACGACATACAGTACTGTCAAGAACTAAACATTAACACGTGGATGCATAGAACACATTGGGAACGGTTCAAAGAGTCTGTCGCACGACTCTTCATTCCAATACTGTAACCAACAAAGTAATGACTGCCATAGAATGGCACATACTGGCATATACATACCATAATTATCTCAACAGCAGTATACAAAAAAGAAAGAAACCAACTGGCTCCTTTCTCTTTGTCGGGATAGCGAGATTCGAACTCACGACCTCCTGCTCCCAAAGCAGGCATTCTAACCGGGCTGAACTATATCCCGCTGCCTTCAAATAGACGTCATACACGTGCTCCCTCAAAAGCGGCTGCAAAGGTAATACAAATTTTCTGACACGCCAAACAAATACATAAAAAACATGATTTTTATCTCTCTATTTTCATTATCCAAATAATACATGTAACTTTGTAGGCTTTTTTGTGGTCTGCAAAAGACCTTGTTACAATAGAAATCAATAATGAACAAAATAAGACATAATGGATAAAAATACTTGGATTGGGTTTCTCCTGATAGCTGTCGTTCTCATAGGATTCTCATTGTTCAATAGACCGTCAGAAGAAGAACTCGCAGCACGTCAGCATTACAACGACTCCATCGCCTACGTACATCAGATGGAGCAGGAGGCGCAGAAGTTATCAGAGCAGATTGCACAAGAGGCTGATAACAATGCAGAGACAACTGCCACAGATCATGAGACATTGGCGCAACAAATCAGTACCATATATGGTACATTCGCAGCATCTGCCAATGGTCAAGACGGGACCATCACACTCGAGAATAGCAAGATTCGCATTCACATAGCACGGCGAGGAGGAACGATTGCTAAGGCAGAACTCAAAGAGTATAAAGCGTATGGTGATAGCATCAATGACCTATGCCTGTTTCAAGGGGACGAGAGCAAACTCGGATTCACACTGATAACCAACAACAATCGTATCCTTCCTACCCGGAACCTCTATTTCCAACCGGCAGGCATCAGCACAGATACAGCAGGTACCACCCTGGTGATGCGCTTGCTTACAGATCAAGAAGACTGTTATCTTGACTTCATATACACACTCCCCGAGAATGACTATATGCTACGTTGGACGGTTCAACCACACAACATGCAGTATGCCTTAGCACAGAACATGACCTCAATGGAAATGACTTGGGAACAAGTTATACCCCAGCAAGAGCGTGGACGCAAGTTCGAGGAGAGATATGCCCGACTGCAATATATGTTTGTGGGCGGAGATATAGAAGAACTGTCAGAACAAAAGCATGCACTCAAAAACGAAGCAAGTCGTATCCGCTGGATCGCCTACAAAGATCAGTTCTTCTCCACTGTACTTATTGCAGATGACGCTTTCAACTCATCAACCCTGGAATCAACACCATTAGCGCAGTTTAGCGGATACATCAAGGAATACAAAACAACGACAAGTGTCTCGTTGGACATAACAGGAAAGAACCCCACATCCTTCCGATATTATCTCGGTCCCAACCACTATAACACACTCAAGGCATACGACGAAAATGTGCCGGCAGAAGAGAAACTGCATCTCAAAGAGATTGTTCCATTAGGATGGAAAATTGTCAGTTGGATAAATATGGTGCTCGTCATCCCTATGTTTGACTTATTCACCTCATGGGGACTGCATATCGGCATCGTTATCTTGTTGATGACACTCGTCATCAAACTCATTCTGCTACCATTCGTCTTTGTTTCCTATAGGTCTAGTGCCAAGATGAGAGTACTCAAGCCTCAGATTGATGAGATCAATGCCAAGTACCCACCGGAGAAGATGCAAGAGCGCCAGCAAGCAACTATGGCACTGTATCAGCGGGCAGGCGTTAGCCCTATGTCTGGGTGTCTCCCTATGCTCTTCCAATTCCCTGTCTTGATGGCTATGTTCTGGTTCTTGCCCACGGCTATCGAGTTACGTGGTAAATCCCTGTTCTGGGCGGAAGACCTGTCCACCTACGATGCACTGATCACCTGGTCACACCCTGTCCCGCTCTTGGGTACACACCTCAGCCTGTTCTGTTTACTGATGACAGTTGTCAATTTCCTGTACACCTTCCTCAATATGCAGACCCAATCCACAGGACAGGAAATGAAGTTTATGAAGTGGATGATGTACCTCATGCCACTCATGTTCCTCTTTATCTTCAATGACTACGCGGCTGGACTGAGTTATTATTACCTTGTCAGCCTCTTGATAACCATCCTACAGACAATGATTTTCCGTTGGTCTGTCAATGACAAGAAACTGCTTGCTCAGATGGAAGCCAATGCAAAAAAGAAAGGTAACAGTCACAAGAAGTCCGGCTTTATGGCACGTCTTGAGAAGATGCAGCAGGAACAACAACGCATGGCACGCGAGAACGCCAAAGCACAAGCCAAACGTATGAGGTAAACGAAAAGAGGCTGCCAAACAACTTTGTATTGTTAGACAGCCTCTTTTCGTTAGTTAAGGGTTAGTTGCGTGCTTTATTGTAGCGTAGCCCCTAAGAGGTTGAACTTCTTATCACCACGTAGTATAACGATCCGACCATTCTCCAATATCTTGGTCACTCGCCCTTTATCCGTATCGCTGATATTGTCCACTCCTGTAGGTGCTCCATTGTAAATGATATGTATAGGCAGTCCTACCGAGTTCTTGGCATTTACCTCAAAATAAAGGTATCCGCCCCTGTTCTCTACGGTCACTGTCCCTTCTACCATAAAGAAGATCGGATCATCAAGCTCCCCATCGGGTGCTAAGGCAGAGTAATAAGATGGATATACGCTTCTATCTATTACTCCTTGACAAGCATCCACTGTACCTAAGTCTCCGGAATAGTCAATGGGATACACCGCAGGGGGTATAGTGATAACAGGGTCAGCCGTGTTCACATTAAACGCTATACTCGTCACGTCCATTTTAACAACATCTCTCGCTATAAATTGTATGAACGACTCATCTGTATGATCATAGATACCTATACTGTCTGCAGTGGTGTATATCCTGTCCACCTGTCCTTCTTCGGCATCGTAGTCTAAGGCATCAGATGGTTCTGCGTATTTCCCTGTCATGGTGATTTTGTAGAGTATGGTGTCTAATCCGAGTAGATCAGCCTTCATAGTGATGATACTGTCATCACTCATAGTCACCACCACTGTGCCATGCATAAAATAGATAGTAGAATCCACCTTCCCGTTTTTTATTGTGTTTACAGCACTATAACTGCCTTCAAGGTCTAAAAAATCAAAAGTACCTGTTACATTATCGGTTTTGGGAACTATAGACACATAGTAGGTGCTGTCTGCAGTAATACCATGCAACTGATACGCACCATCCAACTCAATGTAATTCTCCATCTTGGCGTTGGGTACCAGTATCGTTCTTTCGCCTTTTGCTAAAGGAGGAGCATAGAACATGGTGATGTTGTATTGTATGGAGTCGGTACAAATCATCTCTGTTGTCACATAGATGGTGTCATTACTGGGTCTGAGTGTTGCTTTTCCGTCCATAACATTAACACTGATGGTATCCGATCCATTGTATATCATCACACCGGAATAGCCGGAATCGAAATCTTCTCCTTCAAAAGTTCCCTCCAACTTGTCAGTAAAGACTGCGACTTGTGCCATATACATAGCATTTGTCGCTGTAAAGATATACACTCCGTAATATGCGATGTAGTCTATTTCTGCCGGAGTCTCGAAATTGATAGGTACTGTGTCTTTAGGCTCTGGTATGACAAACGACATATTCACATCATATAGTTTGTTGTTTTCACCGTATATAAGTGCATGTATGTGTTGTTTTGTATCAACGGTGGTAATGGTAGCGGTAGCATAAGCAACAGGGATAGTATCTCGCTTGAGAGTACGGATGAGAACTGTGCGATTGACATCATACTCACCATCTTTTACTTCATTGGTTTTTAATGTAAGACTCACTTCCCAATCATTGTTATATCCATCAGCCCATAGCAGACCAAATATTGTAAGATCCAACAATTCTAAGTTCCCTATCTGTATATAGGTGGTATCGATAGGTTTGGGTAGGTCGTATGCCATCGTTATTCCATAGTATATACTGTCTTCTCCTATCATATATGCATCAATATTGTACTTCCTGCCCTTGACAGTAATCTCGGCTCCTGCATCTACATAATTGATTACTTTCTTGTCCGTCTTTCCCTCAATAGGAACGCTGATGGAGAATCCTGTATTGGGCACGAAATCTTCGGTCTCAAACACACCTAAGACGGTCTTGGAGTTGATTCTTATATCCACCCCTACTCCTGCTGTATTTTCACCATAGAACTGGAAAGAGTCAGGTTGTTTGAGGTGCGTGACATTGGTAAATCCTGTGTATCTGACAGAGTCTTTGGGTACGATCCACCGCCTGTATAGTTGTATCTTGTATATCACTCCGTCTACACTTCTCATAGTGGCTTTGATGTCAATATACTCCTCTCCCTCATCAAAAGTCGCCACACAAGAATCTACTTTGATGCTTTCTCCATACATACCCTTGGTAAGATCTGTAAGATAGGTAAATTCATAATCAAACTGTTCGTGTGTGAAGGTCCCCAACTTTTGTTTGGATAGGTAGTCTATTTGCACTAAATATTTATTTTCAATGTCATAAAAGCCACAGAACCAATCTTCATATCTCTCGGAGTATTCCCATTTAGCTAACTTGTTGGCTGTGATAATGATGGTGTCTTGTGCCTGCCGTGCAGTACGCATCTTAGATGGAATTGCGTATTGTACCCTGTCTGGTGCAATGCTTTTATTCTCCTGCAATGAAGTACGTTCAATACTTTCTTTTTGCATATGATACCCCTTTGCATAGTCAATGCGTTCTTGTTTCTCGTGGTTACGGAACTGATAGTACCCGTTAGCACTTATGCTCATCATGAACATAAGCGCAGTACAAAGAATAAATACTTTTTTCATAACGTCATGCGTTAAAATGAATGTGTTAATTAGTGTACGTTAGCCGAGAATAATCTCGAGCGAGAGTCATGCATTAAACCTCATAGTGTCGTGCTGTTATTTCTTTTTATTACTGCAGCAGCATTTGCCTTCCAGGTCAAAGCGATCGTTGTTCATTACCTTGGTCCATGCTTTCACAAAGTCACGCACGAACTTTTCCTTGTTATCGTCCTGTGCATAGAACTCGCAGTAGGCACGCAGTATGGAATTTGATCCGAAGACGAGGTCTATACGCGTGGCAGTCCATACAGTGTTACCGGAGGCACGTTCCACAATGTCATACATTCCTTCTGTGGTAGGTACCCACTTATACCTCATGTCCGTTAGATTTACAAAGAAATCATTTGTCAGCACTCCTTCCCGTTGTGTGAACACACCATGCTTCGTTTTTGCGAAGTTCGTTCCTAATACCCGCATACCTCCTATGAGTGCTGTCATCTCCGGAGCGGTAAGCCCGAGAAGTTGTGCACGGTCTATCAGCAGTTCTTCCGGTTTTTGTTGTGTGCCACATTGCAAATAGTTACGGAAGCCATCGTGTCGTGGTTCGAGATAATGGAAAGAGGGTGCGAGTGTCATCTCGTCAGTGGCATCTCCTCTCCCGGGCGCAAAAGGTACAGTGATATCCACTCCGGCCTCCTTCGCAGCGGCTTCTACGGCGGCAGTACCTGCCAATACGATGAGGTCAGCCATGCTGACTTTTTTCTCTAAGGCCTGTTGTACCTCTTGTAGTTTGTCAAGGACCCGTTGCAGTCTTTCCGGTTCGTTCGCCTCCCAGTCTTTTTGTGGTGCAAGTCGTATGCGTGCTCCGTTGGCACCTCCTCTATAGTCCGATTGGCGGAAAGTTCGTGCACTGTCCCATGCTGTAGCTATCATCTCCGAATGGTTAAGCCCGCAGTTGAGTAGTTTATGTTTGAGTTCGTCTATCTCGTTGTCTGTGAGTGTGTAATCCACCGTTGGTATAGGGTCTTGCCAGATGAACTCTTCTTGGGGTATATCCGGTCCCAAGTATCTGCTTTTGGGTCCTAAGTCTCGGTGTGTGAGTTTGAACCATGCTCGTGCGAATGCTGTTTCAAAGGCCTTGGGGTCTTTATAGAATTTCTCACATATCTTTCGGTACTGAGGATCAAATTTCAATGCCATGTCGGCATCTGTCATCATCGGGTTTCTCCGTTTGGACGGGTCATGTGCATCTACAGGTTTGTCCTCTTCTTTGATATCAACAGGCTCCCATTGGAACGCTCCGGCCGGGCTTTTCTCAAGTCCCCATTCGTAGTCGAGAAGGAGATGCAGGTACTCGTGGTTCCAGCGGTCGGGGTGTGTGGTCCATGCCCCTTCAAGTCCACTGGTGACTATATGCCCAGGTCTTGTGTCCGGGTTCATCCATCCTAATCCTTGTCCTTCGGGTGTGTTGGCTTCAGGTGCCGGTCCCAATTTAGAGGCGTCTCCATTGCCATGCGTCTTTCCTACGGTGTGTCCTCCCACGATGAGTGCTACGGTTTCTTCGTCCCCCATTGCCATACGCTGGAAAGTTAGACGCACATCTCGTGCCGTTTTTAGCGGGTTTGGTACTCCGTCCACTCCTTCCGGATTGACATAGATAAGTCCCATCTGTACAGCCGCAAGCGGGTTGTCAAGGGTTTCTCTGTCCTTATCATCTTGGTATCGGTGTTTCGTTGGCGCAAGCCATTCCTTTTCGTTCCCCCAATGGATATCTTTTTTGGGGTGCCAAATATCCTCTCTCCCTCCTGCAAATCCGAGTGTTTTGAAGCCCATCGACTCGTATGCCATATTTCCTGCGAGTATCATCAGGTCAGCCCATGATATTTTGTTGCCGTATTTCTTTTTGATAGGCCATAGTAGTCGGCGTGCCTTGTCAAGGTTAGCATTGTCAGGCCAACTGTTTAGCGGAGCGAAGCGTTGGTTCCCGGTTCCTGCTCCTCCCCTGCCGTCGAATGTCCTGTATGTTCCTGCTGAGTGCCATGCCATGCGTATCATCAATCCTCCATAGGTGCCATAGTCTGCAGGCCACCACTCTTGGGAGTCACGCATCAATTGTTTCAGATCGGACTTGATAGCCTCTAAGTCCAGTTTTTTGAATTCTTCCCGATAGTTGAAGTCGCAGTCATTCGGATTGGTTTTGCGATCATGTTGTGCGAGAATGTCAAGGTTAATAGCCTCCGGCCACCATGACATGACAGCGTCTTTGATCTCTGTGTTGGCTCCGTGTACTGTGTCCGTTCCGGGACTTTGTCCATGATTGAATGGGCATTTCATTTTGTTTTCCATACTTGTTAGGTTTTGTTAGTTAAAAATTCATTTTTCGCCAGAAATAATGGTGTTGGAATGATAGTGTCTTCTATTGTAAGTGTTTTTTCCAACTACACCGTAGTCTGGCAGATATATCCTGTTTTTCCGGATGTACCTGCGGCAAAGGTATAACAAATAAATGGAACTCACAAGTCTATAACAAAAAAAAATTTTAGGTACTCTCATACGTATGATTGGACCATATCGTCAGAATAGTAAGTGTTTTCGTCTGCCATATTGTCAGTTTGTTGGGATAGATAGAGTAAAAATAACGTTTGGCACAACATTTGGGTAAGTACGTGTGACTGCATTGTGTGTGACAATCTAATTAATGGACTGTGAACAACTTTATTGAAACTAAAATTTAACAGAATATGAGCAAGATTATCGGAATCGACTTAGGAACAACCAACTCCTGCGTTGCTG
>CAVEZM010000029.1:0-15114 GCA_963620225.1 Acidaminococcaceae bacterium
GCCGCCAATTTCAGAACCCCGAAGATAAATTCTCCGGGGTTCTTTGTGTATATATACATACGACCGCAGTCATAGAACCTCTAATTATCCTCATATTTGGGGAAAGTTCATAAGTAACCTGTTTAATCCGATTGTGTCGAGAAAATAGCGTCGTTTGGAGGTGTAAAACATGTTTTTATGGATAAAAACGGCAATTATTGCGTCATTTCTTGTGCGTATCAACAAAATGCAGTACTTTTGCAGTCGCTAAGGGAAAGGACTGCGGGCAGGGTAACAGACAGCACTGCGTCTGTGTGTATAACATAGAGAGGGTAGGGAAACAATAGACATTTGGTATTAGTCAATAGATATAACGTATGAGTAACATCCGATTTGAAGCATTAAAGAATGCTTGGAACCACGAACCGGTGGAAATCAACAAACCGACAAACAGGGTCAGCATCATTTTCGCACAGAACGTGTTCACACGCGAGAAAATGAAAGACTACATCGCAAGCAACATCCTCGAACAACTGTTCGACTTAATGGACAATGAGAAGACACTCAGCCGAGACATCGCCAACAGCGTCGCTATCGGTATGAAGAAATGGGCAATGGAACAGGGGGCCACACACTATACACACTGGTTCCAACCATTGACGGGGGGAACGGCAGAGAAACATGATGCATTCTTTAGCCTCAACAGCAATGGTAACCCCATGGAAGAGTTCTCGGGTAGCGTACTCTATCAACAAGAACCGGATGCTAGCAGTTTCCCTAATGGAGGACTAAGAAACACCTTTGAAGCACGTGGATATTCGGCATGGGACCCCTCATCACCCGCTTTCGTCATAGGGGACAGACTCTGTATCCCTACTATCTTTGTCGCATATACAGGCGAAGCACTTGACTATAAGACACCACTGTTACGCTCCATATCGGCTGTCAACAAGGCAGCAGTGGCAGTGGCTAACTATTTTGACAGGAATGTCAAACGTGTGTATAGTTACCTGGGATGGGAACAAGAGTACTTCCTCATAGACGAGGCACTGTTCGTCGCTCGCCCGGACCTGGTGATGACGGGACGAACACTCATGGGACATTATGCCAGCAAGAGCCAACAACTGGATGACCACTATTTTGGTATTATCCCAGACCGGGTACTCAACTTCATGACCGAACTGGAGATAGAGGCTCTCAAACTGGGGATCCCGGTCAAGACTCGACACAATGAGGTCGCACCTAACCAATTTGAATTAGCCCCAATATATGAGGAGGCTAACCTCAGTTCTGACCATAACCAACTGGTCATGTCTTTGATGGAAAAAGTGGCACGAAGACACCATTTCCGTGTACTACTGCATGAGAAACCTTTCGGTGGCGTCAATGGATCAGGTAAACACTGCAACTGGTCATTAGGCACCAACACAGGAGTAAACCTGTTCGCTCCAGGAAAAAACCCATACCAAAACCTGCAATTCGTCACGTTCTTGGTCAATGTGCTGATGGCAGTGCAACGGCATAACGGACTGCTTAAAGCCTCTATCGCATCCGCTACCAATGCACACCGACTCGGAGCCAACGAAGCCCCACCAGCCATCATATCGGTATTCTTGGGGACACAGATAACAGAGGCTCTCAACCAGATAGAACACGCTGATGTGGACAAAGGTATCATCATCAATGCCAAAAAAGAAATGAAACTCGGGGTGGGCAATATACCGGAGATACTGCTTGATAACACAGACCGGAATCGTACCTCGCCTTTTGCTTTCACTGGAAACCGCTTTGAGTTCAGAGCTGTGGGTTCTTCTGCTAACTGCGGTGCCGCTATGTTGGCACTCAATGCCGCAGTGGCTGAACAACTGACACTTTTCCACAATGAGGTAGATTCACTGATCGAGAACGGAACGGCAAAAGAGATAGCTCTCTTCCAAGTGATCAAACGCTATCTCAACGAATGTCACGCAATCCGGTTTGACGGTAATGGATATAGCGAAGAATGGAAGAAAGAAGCCGAACAACGGGGACTCGACTGCGAAACGAGTGTACCGCTTATCATCGACAACTATCTTAGTGAAAGTTCAATAAAAATGTTTGGTATGACAGGAGTGCTGACAAAAGCAGAACTGCAATCACGCTGCGAAGTCAAATGGGAGAACTACTCCATGAAACTGCAGATAGAGTCGCGCGTCTTAGGAGATCTCGTTATCAACCATGTACTGCCTGCCGCCAAACGTCACCAGACAATGCTACTGCAAAACGTACTGAGCGTCAAGCAGATATTCTCGGAGTCTGAAGTCAATGACCTGAACGAACAAGACTATATCATCATTCGACGTATAGAGAAACATGCAGCAGCCATCATCGCAAGTGTCGAGAAAATGAATAAGATGCGTATGCAGGCAAACCATATCGAGAACCAACGCGAGAGAGCGATCACCTTCCATGACTACGTCGTTCCAATCATGGCAGAGATACGCAAACATGTGGATGACCTTGAGATGTTCGTGGATGACGAGTTATGGACATTGCCCAAATATCGGGAAATGCTATTCATACACTGAAAACGTAAACAGACATATCAGGACTTAATAGGCACCTATCCGACAGAAACGGCCTTAAACGGACAATGCTACGTCAATATGTTGTATCTTTGCAACCGGTTTCACAAACAACTATTGCATAGGAAAAGCAAACAACGAATTGTATATCTCGAAAAATAATCGTAACTTTGCAGGTTGTTCTGATAAGAACAATAAAGAGACGGTGTCTGCGAAACATGATATGGAACCATGCAGAACATTGGCTCGGAATAGTACAAACAGATTAAATTAAAACAAAGATATGGCTAAAGCATTACTAATGATTCTTGATGGCTGGGGCATCGGTCCCGATACCAAGTCAAACGCCATCTACTCCACCCCAACACCACATTGGGATAATATCCTTGCTACATACCCTCACAGCCAACTGCAAGCTAGCGGTGAGAATGTCGGACTGCCAGACGGACAGATGGGGAACTCGGAAGTAGGACACCTGAATATCGGTGCTGGACGCGTGGTATATCAAGACCTCGTGAAGATTAACCGCGCCTGCCAAGACGGATCTATCCTCGACAATCCCGAGATAAAGAACGCATACGAATACGCCAAGTCCACCGGCAAGAACTTGCATATCATGGGATTGACATCATCCGGTGGCGTACACTCCGAGTTGGAGCATCTGTTCTACCTCGTGGAGATTGCCAAAAAATATGAATTAGACGGACACACCTTTATCCACTGCTTCATGGACGGTCGTGACACAGACCCGAAGTCCGGTTACGGCTTCATCGAGAAGTTGCAGGAACACCTGTCGCAGTACTGCGGTGAGATAGCATCTATCCAAGGGCGGTTCTACGCCATGGACCGCGACAAACGCTGGGAACGCATCAAGATAGCATACGACTGCTTGGTTAATGGACAAGGCAAGAACACCAGGGACATGCTGCAAGCCGTACGCGAGAGTTACAACGAAGGGGTCACCGATGAGTTTATCAAACCTATCGTTCATGTACGCGACAGCAAGCCCGTAGCCACTATCGGGGAAGGCGACGTGGTCATATTCTTCAACTACCGCAATGACCGCGCGAAAGAGATAACCATCGTCCTCACACAGCAGGACATGCCGGAACAGGGCATGCACACCATCCCGCAACTGCAATACTACTGCATGACACCGTACGACTCATCATTCAAAGGACTGCATATCCTCTTCCCAAAAGAGAACGTCCGCAACACGCTCGGCGAGATAGTATCCAAAGCCGGACTGAAACAACTGCGTATCGCCGAGACAGAGAAGTTCGCACACGTGACATTCTTCTTTAACGGCGGACAAGAAGCCGAGTATCCTGGTGAGGAACGTATTCTGATACCCAGCCCGAAAGTGGCGACCTACGACCTCAAACCGGAAATGTCAGCACCGGAGGTGACAGAGGCACTATGCCAAGCACTCGACACACGGAAATACGACTATATAACACTCAACTTCGCCAATGGCGACATGGTCGGGCATACGGGTGTCTATGAGGCTGTACAGAAAGCCGTGACGACCATCGACAACTGCGTGGACAAGGTCGTTACCACCGCACGCAACAACGAATATGAGGTAATCATCATCGCCGACCACGGCAACTGCGACCACGAGATAAACGATGACGGCACACCGAACACAGCCCATAGTCTTAACCCCGTACCATTCGTGTATATCAGCGACAACAAAGATGCGAAGGTGGACAACGGACGTCTGGCAGACGTGGCTCCGTCTATCTGCCATATCATGGGACTGAAACAGCCTGAAGAGATGACTGGTCATAACTTAATTCACTAACTGAATGTCACTACAATGCGGTATAGTGGGTTTGCCTAACGTAGGAAAATCCACACTATTCAACTGTTTGAGCAACGCCAAGGCACAGTCAGCCAACTTCCCGTTCTGCACCATAGAGCCGAACGTGGGCGTCATCACCGTACCCGATGAGCGTCTTGTCAAACTGGGCGAACTTTGCCACCCCGAACGCGGTGTGATACCTACCACCGTCGAGATAGTGGATATTGCAGGACTGGTGAAAGGGGCCAGCAAAGGTGAAGGGTTAGGGAATAAGTTCTTGGCAAACATCCGCGAGACGGATGCTGTCATTCATGTCCTCCGCTGCTTCGACGACGAGAACGTGGTACACGTAGATGGATCCGTTGACCCGGTGCGCGATAAGGAGATTATCGATGCCGAGTTGCAACTGAAAGACCTCGAGACCGTAGAGTCGCGTATCCAAAAGACTGAGAAACAGGCCAAGGCAGGTGGTGATAAGCAGGCGAAGATAGCACTGGAGATACTGAACAAATACCGACAAGTGCTGTCGCAAGGACAGAACGCACGCACAGTCACACTCGGCAACAAAGAGGAGCAGCAGGCCGCCAAGGAGATGTTCCTGCTCACCAACAAACCCGTGCTGTACGTCTGCAACGTGGACGAGGCATCAGCGGTGAGTGGCAATAAATACGTGGAGCAGGTATGCGAAGCCGTCAAAGACGAGAACGCACAGGTGCTGGTGGTGGCAGCGAAGATAGAGAGCGAGATAGCCGAACTGGAGACCTACGAGGAGCGCCAAATGTTCCTCGATGAGATAGGACTCACAGAGTCGGGTGTCAACCGCCTCATCAAAGCCGCTTATGCCCTGCTTGACCTACGGACATTTCTCACAGCAGGCAGTGACGAGGTTCGTGCATGGACGTTCCGCGCCGGTAGCAAAGCACCACAATGTGCAGGTGTCATCCACACCGACTTCGAACGCGGCTTTATCCGCGCTGAGGTAATCAAATATGACGATTTTATCGCACTCGGTGGCGAAGCCGCGTGCCGCACAGCGGGTAAACTGTCCACCGAAGGCAAAGACTACCTTGTACAGGATGGTGACATTATGCACTTCTTGTTCAACGTGTAAACATAAAGCAGGTGTACATCACGTACACAGAAAAAAAACGACACGCAGTAGCAAACAAACAGTAATAAACAATAAAAAAGATGTTCGATTTCCTAAACACTTGGCTATCCGCTGGGGGATGGTGGGTAGCCGTATTGATGATTATTGTTGGTTTCGTAGCACTCGTCTATGGTGCGGATTTCCTCGTGGATGGTGCCAGCGGACTGGCAAAGAAGTATGGCGTCAGCGACCTTGTGATAGGTCTGACTATCGTCGCATTCGGTACCAGTATGCCTGAGTTCGTGGTGAACATGGTGGCAGTGTCACAGCACAACAGCGAGATAGCCATCACCAACATCTTAGGCAGTAATATCATCAATGTCTTTATCATCTTAGGCTGTTCCGCACTGATTTATCCTATCTTATCCACTAGACAGTCTATACGATTTGATATCCCTTGGAGCCTGTTAGCAGCACTACTTGTACTGTTCTTTGCAACCTATAACAGCCCGTCATGGATACATGTGGAAAATCTTTTTGATATGCATATACACAATGCTTCTCTCTCTAACTTGGGACACTTTCAGTGGGGAGGAGAGAACCATGGTTTCATATCCGGTATAGGAGGCTGTATTCTGCTGTTGTTCTTTATCCTGTTCCTGTGGCATAGTCTTCGCAATGCAAAAAACAATACCACAGCACCGGAAGAAGACTACAAGCCTATGAAACTATACAAAGCACTGTTGTTAATCTGTGTAGGATTGCTCGCTCTCGTGATAGGTGGCGAACTGATAGTAAAAAGTGCAACATCTATTGCCCGTCAATTGGGCGTAAGCGATGCTATCATCGGACTGACAATAGTGGCTCTTGGCACCTCACTACCGGAACTGGCAACCTCATGTATCGCAGCTTACAAGAAGAATTCCGACATCGCACTGGGGAATGTCATCGGAAGTAACATATTCAATATATTCTTCATCTTGGGCATGAGTGCCGTCATCTACCCACTGCCAGGATACAACGGACTGGAGTTGGATGCCCTGATGGCAGCCCTCGCCAGTGCCCTCGTTATGCTGTTCGTCTGCACCAACAAAAAACACCAGATCAAACGCTGGCATGGTGCAGTGCTGATACTCGTCTATGCAGGCTATCTCACCTACCGACTGATGAGTATGTGACCTGACCGGCTATACGGCATTTGAATGATTGGAATATTTTTAGTACCTTTGCAAGATAAAGTATGCAGTTCAGCGATGTCATAGGACAAGACGAAGTGAAACGGCAACTATGCTCGTCGGTGCGGGAAGGACGTATCCCCCATGCACAACTGTTCACAGGTGCAACAGGAGTGGGGAAGTTGCCTCTCGCATTGGCATATGCACAGTATATCGCATGCCCACACCGCACCGATACGGACTCATGTGGCGTTTGCCCAATATGCATACAATATAGCAATCTGCAACATCCCGACCTTCATTTTGCATTCCCTATCGTCAAAACAAACGACATAGAGGTGTGCGATGATGTTGTGAACAAATGGCGCGAACAGATCCTCGAACAACCATATTTTGACCAACAAGACTGGTACAAACGTTTAGGCGTAGAAACAAAGCAAGGAGTCATATACGATAAAGAGAGTAGCGAGATTATACGCAAACTCTCACTCAAGAGTTTTGATAATGGATACAAGGTTATGATAATCTGGCTGCCGGAGAAAATGAATGCCTCATGTGCCAACAAAATACTCAAACTCATAGAAGAACCTCCGACACAAACACTATTCCTGTTAATCAGCGAACATCCCGAACAGCTACTGCCTACTATCATCAGCCGTACACAAGAGATACATGTGCCACGCCTGTCCGAAACGGATATTCAACAGGCTCTATTGCACATAACCTCTTCTCAAACATCACGGCATTCTGCTACCCAACCATTGTCACTCACTACTGCATCATACTTGGCACATGTAGCCAACGGTAGTCTGATAGAAGCATTGAGAGCGGTGCAACAGAGCGAAGATAACCAACAAAACTTTAACGACTTTGTGGCGTTGATGCGTAACGCATGGCTCGTAGGAAACAAAAAGGACTACAATGCCCTACTACAATTGCGCCAGTGGAGCAATAGTATGGCCGATGCGAAAGTGGGACGAGAGAAACAAAAAAACTTTCTCCAGTACGCGCAAAGACAGATACGAGAGAATTATATATACAATTTCTATACACCCGACATGAACTATCAGACAGAGAACGAACAGAACTTCTCTACCAAGTTCGCCCCATTCATCAATGATGGAAATGTTGAGAAAATAATGAATGAACTGTCAAGAGCAGAACAACAGATAGCACAAAATGGCAATGCAAAAATCATATTCTTTGACCTGTGTTTGCAGATGATTGTGCTAATCAAGAAACAATAGAAAATACATACCAAAATGGACGAGACATTGACTATCAATAACGGCTGTTGCCATATATCGCGTAAATCGTGTAACAACAACTCTCGACACATGCTGCCTGTCGTTGATTGGTTAAGTGATATACCTGCTACGCCAACAGAAACAGATCTCGTGGAGGTGCAGTTCAAAAATACCCGCAAAGGATACTACCATAATCCGGAACACCTAACTCTCGAAAAAGGAATGACAGTAGTCGTTGAAGCCAATCCCGGCTATGATATCGGAGAGGTCACACTTACAGGCAGACTGGTATTAATGCAGATGCGGAAGAATAAACTCAATAATGACCGTTATGAGATACGTCATATAACTCGATTGGCAACGCAACAAGATGTACAACGTGCTGCCGAAGCACATGCTAAAGAGCAATCTACAATGATACAGGCACGGCAACTGGCTAAATCATTAGGACTGGAGATGAAGGTAGGCGATGTCGAGTATCAAGGAGATGGTAGCAAGGCTATATTCTACTACATAGCCGAAGGACGCGTAGACTTTCGACAACTCATCAAACTATATGCTGAAACGTTTCGAGTGCGTATAGAGATGAAACAGATCGGGGCAAGGCAAGAGGCGGGACGTATAGGAGGTACGGGACCATGCGGACGCGAATTATGCTGCTCCACATGGATGACACAGTTCACATCTGTCGGTACCAATGCTGCACGACTGCAAAATATATCACTCAACCCGCAGAAACTGGCAGGGCAATGTGCTAAACTCAAATGTTGCCTCAATTACGAGGCTGCCGTGTACGAAGAAGTAGCAAAAGAGATGCCCTCTCGTAAACAACCATTAGAAACAGCAGAAGCAACATATTATTTCTTCGCCTCCGACCCACTGCGAGGAGAGATAACATATTCTACAGACCCGCACCAACCTGTTAACCTGCAAGTCCTGACGCCAAAGCAGGCTCGAGACATCATCCAAAGAAACCAGCAAGGAGAGAAACCTGCTACACTCGGCGGTAAACAGACAGTCGCTGAAGTGGCAGAGATAGGATACCAAAACGTAGTAGGACAGGATGATTTGACACGCTTCGACAAGAAAAAACATCGACCCAATAACCAACGTCCAAACACCAACGGACGTCCTGCAACTACACGTCGTGACAATCGGGAGAACTGGGATAGACTGTCAGGCAACAACCAAACCAACGCACCACACAACGACAACTCGCGCCGTAACCGGCCTGTACGGAACAACAATGCACAAACAAACAAATAATCCATATATGAAAACTAAGCGACAGATACCTTCTCTGCTCAGTATCATCATAGGAGGATTACTTACATTAACGGCGTGCCAGCGCCGGACGATATACACACATTTCCAACCTATACCCATACAAGGATGGAACCAAGATTCTATACTTGCCTACCACTTCACCATAGACGATACACTCAGTGAGTACAATATACGGATAACATTGAGACATACAGCACGATACCCTTTCCAGAACGTGTGGATGTTTGTGCAAGAGAAACAGGATTCGAACGTTTTACATACGGATACCATTGAGGGATATATGGCGGATGACTATGGACGGTGGATAGGAAAAGGAATGAATAACTATGAACTGATACTCCTCTATACAGACAACTATCGCTTTACACATAGTGGAGAATATCTGTTTACTCTGCAACAGGGTATGCGAGTGGAATGGCTACCCGGAATAGAAGATGTGGGATTGACAATAAGCAAAAACGATGGGAAAGAATAAACTGCGCAAGTTCGCAGAGATGAACACGTTCCACAATGTCTTTCAATGCGGAGCACGTGAAGCACTTGCAGATAGTCCTGTAACGGCAATGGCAGGACAGTGGCGCGATGCCTGTTTTCACAATACAAATCCTATCATTTTGGAACTCGGATGTGGCCGTGGAGAATATACCGTTGGATTAGCAATGACCCACCCCGATAAGAACTATATAGGCATAGACATCAAGGGGGCACGAATGTGGGCAGGTGCCAAACAAGCGGAACAAGCGAACATGCACAACGTAGCCTTCTTGCGAACGAATATAGAGATGCTCAACTGTTTTTTTACTCCCGATGAGGTTGACGAGATATGGATTACTTTCCCGGATCCTCAAATGAAAAAAGTCACGAAACGGCTGACATCAACATATTTCATGCAACGCTACGCACTGTTCCTGCGACCGGATGGATACATACACCTCAAGACCGACAGCCCTTTTCTTTATACCTACACGAAAGAAATGATAAGACTCAACCATCTGCCAGTCGTCACGGATACAGATGACCTGTATGGTCAAATCACTACTACCGGTGTGTCACATAACAACTCTCTTTATGAAGCGACATCTCTGCAGACGCATTATGAACACCAGTGGCTGGATAGGGGTATGACCATCAAGTACCTCTGCTGGCAACTTGACTGGCAAACACCTCAGACCACTCTCGTTGAACCGGACATTGACATCGAGAAAGATAAATATCGTTCCTACGGACGAAACTATAACACGAATGCAAAACCCCTCCGATAATATAGAAATAATGGCGCCTGTCGGGTGCTGGGAAAGCCTTGCCGCTGCTATACAAGCAGGCGCAGACAGTGTGTACTTTGGTATAGAACACCTTAATATGCGTTCACGTTCCTCAGCGAACTTCACAACCCAAGACCTACATACTATCGTACGACGTTGTCAACAGGTTGGAGTGAAGACATATCTTACCCTCAATACGGTCATGTATCCAGAGGACTTGCCACTGATGCGTGAGATAGTGGATAATGCACAACAAGCAGGTGTCTCTGCTATTATCGCATCCGACATAGCAGCACTCCAATACGCATGTCAACAAGGAGTAGAAGTACACCTGTCAACACAACTTAACATAGCTAATACCGAAGCACTGCGATTTTATGCACGCTACGCCGACGTAGTAGTGTTGGCGCGTGAACTGAATATAGAACAGGTGCAAAGCATACACCGCGACATCATCGAACAACGGATATGCGGACCCAAGGGAGAACCTATACGTATCGAGATGTTTTGCCATGGAGCACTCTGTATGGCAATCAGCGGCAAATGCTACCTGAGCCTGAATAATTTTGGCACCAGTGCCAATAGAGGAGCGTGTGTGCAAGTTTGCAGAAGGGGATATATAGTAAAAGATCGGGAGAGTGATCTCGAACTGGAAATAGATAATCAATATATCATGTCCCCAAAGGACCTAAAAACCATACATTTCCTCAACCGCTTGTTAGACGCTGGAGTCTCTGTCTTGAAAATAGAAGGACGGGCTCGAGGCGCAGAGTATGTCAAGACTGTCGTTGAGTGCTACCGGGAAGCGGTCAATATATGGAAAACTTTGCCAACGAATCCGACACAACAACAACGTGTAGCATGGCAACAAACATATGCCGCACATATCCCTGATTGGGATCAACGCCTCAGACGAGTATTCAACAGAGGATTCTGGGATGGTTACTACCTCGGACAAAAATTGGGAGAATGGACTCACGAATATGGCTCACAGGCTACACGAAAAAAAGTATATGTGGGGAAATGTACCAATTTCTTCAAGAATATCAGTGTCGCTGAGTTTTACATAGAGGCACTCCCACAAGTACACGAAGGAGACGAACTGCTTGTCACAGGAGAGACAACAGGAGCATACGAACTTATCGCACATGATATACATGACGAAAAAGGGAAACAACAAGATGTTGTCACGAAAGGACACCCGTTTGCTATAAAAACGGACAGACCTGTCCATCGTGGGGATAGACTGTTTATCCTTACACAACCCTGAAAGAATACCGATACTTGTTATTTATATTTCACTACTTGCCTCAAGCCGTACCGGTTAGATAAAAAATATATCCCGTTTGCTAATCTGCGGAAAATGTTGTACATTTGCAGGCGAAAACCAATAAGGCAAGTGTATATAGTTATTGCAGGAAATATAGGAGCAGGCAAGACAACGCTGACCAAAATGTTGGCACGCTATTATGGTTGGGAGCCTCGATTCGAATCAGTAACGTTCAACCCATATCTCGAAGACTACTATTCAGATATTAAACGCTGGTCTTTCTGTTTGGAGACCTATTTCCTTAAGGAAAGATTTCGAGATATGCTGACTATCAGCCAAGCCACACACACCATAATACAGGATCGTAGCATATTCGAAGGAGTGTATGTGTTTGTTACCAATAACTACGAGCGAGGAGACCTCTCCGAGAGGGATTATAAAACCTATATGGAACTTTTCGGGCACATGAAACGAATGATGAGGACACCCGACCTTATGATATACTTGCGAAAATCGGTACCCTGCCTCATCGCGCAAATACAAAAACGAGGTAGAGACTGTGAGAAGACAATGCAGATAGACTACCTCAGAGACCTCAACGAACATTACGAAAACTTTATCTATAACCAATACGAAGGACGAGTCTTAACGATTGAAAGTGATGCACTGGACTTCGAAAACAACTCCGAAGATTTTCGATATATAGTCAATAAAATAGATGCACAACTATTCGGACTGTTTAGCTAGGAAATATGGGAAAAACAGACCGATAAATTCCAAAAATAGAGAGATATGCATATAGCAGTAGCAGGAAACATTGGTAGTGGCAAAACGACACTGACAAACATGCTGGCTAAACATTATGGCTGGCAACCACGATTCGAAAGCGTGGACTTTAATCCGTATCTGGAAGATTTTTATGCAGACATGGAACGCTGGTCGTTCAACTTGCAGATATACTTCCTGAACAAGCGATTCAAGGACGTGGTCGAAATCGTAAATTCTGCCGAGTTTATTATACAGGACCGCACTATATATGAAGATGCCCGTATCTTTGCTCCTAATCTCCATCGGCAAGGCTATATGTCCGACCGCGACTTTGATAACTATCAAGACCTGTTCAACTTGATGATGTCACTGGTCAAGATGCCCGACCTTATGATATATATACGCTCTACAATTCCTAACCTCGTAGCACAGATTCAGAAAAGAGGACGCTCTTACGAAGCAAGTATGCGTATTGATTACCTGCAGGGACTCAACGAACTATACGAGAACTGGATAACAGACTACAAAGGCAAACTGCTTATCATCGATGGAGATAAGATAAAGTTCGCCGACAGAGCGGAAGATTTCCGATATGTAACAGATCGCATAGATGCTGAATTGTTCGGATTATTCCCCTTCGAAGAAAATCAAATAGTAGGCAAAGAGATAAAAGAGTAGGGTGTAACGCTCTTTTTACTTGTTTATTCCCTTCAAATCCATACATACACCCAATGATACGAAAGTTCTTAGACTATATCGCCATTGAGAAAAACTACTCTCCGCGTACCGTGAGTGAGTACGAAGCAGATCTGCGTGCATGGTGTGATTTCATGGGAAAGACCATACAAGAGTTCGACCCTGAAGAGATAGACGAAAAAGACGTCAAAACGTGGATGATACAAATGTTAGACTCTAAACTGTCTCCACGAACAGTCAAACGACGGTTATCCGCTGTTAGAAGCTTATATAAATTTCTATTACGCGTAGGACTGACAGATGTCGATATCACGCAACAGGTCATTACACCTAAAACGGATAAACCGTTGCCAGTGTTCTTCCGGGAGAGCGAGATGGGAAATTTCAAACATGGGCATGAGATACAGTTCGAGTCTGATGCCCAAGACCCTGTCAAACATTTTGAGGCACTGCGCGACTACCTTATTATCGAGATGCTTTATCAAACAGGAATGCGACGAGCAGAGATCATCGCACTCAGAGATACAGATGTCGATATACCCCTCGCACAAATACGCGTGTTTGGTAAAAGACGCAAAGAACGTATCGTCCCTATGGGCGAAGGACTCATCAGCCTCATACAACAGTACCGGGAAGAGAGAATAGGTATCCTGAATGGGGAGACAACAGACAATATGTTCCTCGTTCAGAGACATAAGAATGGTACGTGGGGGGCTATGCGAACAGAAACACTGTACACGATTGTACGAACAGCAATGGGGGAGGTGTCAACACTCAAAAAACACTCCCCACATGTTTTACGACATACTTTCGCTACTACCATGCTCAACAACGGAGCGGATATACGAACCATACAGAGCCTGCTCGGACATGCTACTCTCGCTGCAACAGAAGTATATACACACACTACTTTCGACCAGATACTAAAGGCGTATAATGCTGCACACCCACGTAGCCGTGAGAATAACGATAAAAGATAGTGTTTGTACAATATGACGACTTGTCCGATGTAAGTGACAATGGCATATTTTTTGCCACAAGACAATAGAAAACAATGGAGATAAGCACGTACTCGTGATAATCTCTTATCATTAACCATTAAAAAAGGAGGAGACTATGAAACTAAACATCCAAGCCGTAAACTTCGAGATAGCAGAGCGACTCGAAAAACACGTAGAGAAGAAAACACGCCGTTACGAGAAGCTGCTTACGCCCTCTGCTGAAATGGAAATCAGAATGACTGTTGTTAAACCGGAAACTAACCTCAACAAAGAGGCAACTATCCGCATCCTCGGTATGGGAGCAGAGATGTTCGCACAGAAAACTTGTGACACTTTCGAACAGGCGATAGATGAATGCCTCGAGGCACTCGAACGACAACTCGAGAAACTCAAAGATAAAAACGCATAACCAATATCCACGACAGACCGCCTATCGTATGATCAAGAGATAGGCGGTCTGTTGAAAGACAAAAAACAGAGAAAAAAGTTTTTTTTTACGAATTATTTTGTCAGTACAAAAAAAAGCAGTACTTTTGCACCGCTTTTCCGCCAACCGTGAAGGGTAGTGTTTATGAACTACCCGTCGTTATCGCAGGATTATGCCGGATGTTGGAGAGTAACATGCCTCTATAGCTCAGTTGGTAGAGCACTAGATTTGTAATCCAGCGGTCGTTGGTTCGAGTCCGACTAGAGGCTCAAAAGATCTTTGAAAAGATGATAAAGAGTTGATACTTAACAAGCCCGAAGGCTTCACTAAATTCTCAACTCTAAACTTTAAACAAGGGTGTGTTCCAGAGTGGCCAAATGGGGCAGACTGTAAATCTGCTGTCTCTCGACTTCGGTGGTTCGAATCCATCCGCACCCACACACTACACACGCGAAAGCGGGAGAACTGCGGAAATAGCTCAGTCGATAGAGCACTAGCCTTCCAAGCTGGGGGTCGCGGGTTTGAGTCCCGTTTTCCGCTC
>CAVEZM010000030.1:0-13743 GCA_963620225.1 Acidaminococcaceae bacterium
GCCAAGATATGCCCACGGTCTTTGTTGTGCCGCAATGTGGCAACAGGACAAAAGGCTGGGGTGGAATGGCTGCCCAAGTAAAACAGTTGTTAGGTTATGTGGCGCGACAAGAGGCAGCCGACACCACCCGTATCTATATCTTTGGGGGCAGTATGGGCGGCACCGGCACGTGGAAAATGCTATCTCTCTACCCGAACTACTTTGCGGCGGCAATGCCATGCGCAGGCAATCCCAAAAACATGAGTGTGGAGAATATAGCCACTACGCCAGTCTATACCGTGATGGGGTTGGCGGATAAGGTCATGGACGCTGATGTGCGTACGACTGTGGAAACTATGGTTTCGCAGTTGAAGGTAATGGGCGATGAGGTCGTTTATGATACCGTAAAAGGTTGGACGCACGAGATGACCTGTATCCAGAGTTACTCCACGCCACGTTTAGATTGGCTGTTCGCTCACCGGAGAGGACAAGCAACCGACTTAACGACCCCTTCAATAGATACCGGAGATGACGGTTGGTATGACCTATTGGGACGGCGTTTGACTGCTCCTAGTACCCAAGGTGTATATATCCACAGAGGGAAGAAAGTAAAAATCTGAATTAGGGGAGTGAGTATTGAGGGGTGGATGGCTTTTGAGAAAGAAAAAATAGCGCAAGCATTTAACTTTCTCACTTTGGTTGCATCTAACAGATAGAAGTACTTATCAAATTGTGTAACTCGTGGGCGGTAGATACTGTCCCACACATTCCAAAACATCCAAAACAATGAAACGGTCTTTTATTGTGGTGCTTGTATTCGTATTCAGTATGAGTATGGTTGCAGAAAACACCCAAACCAAAGAGCAAAAGCGTGGAGCACGCGAGAAACAATTAGTAGAGCAGACTAACGCCTACATTCAGTCCTTCGGGTTGAGCAATGAGAAAGCGGAACAGTTCTGCAACATCTACATGGACTACAGCAAGAAACTACAAGGCATCAAACTGCTTTACAAGAAAGAGAAAGCATCGGCTTCCCCCACAGAGGAGCAGATAGAAGCCACCATTCGCAGCCGTTTCGACCGCCAGCGTAAGATTCTCAACATCCGAGAAGAGTACTACCACAAGTTGCGTACTGTGCTTGCCCCGTCGCAGATACAGAAGATTTATGACGATGAGCAGGTACGCAAGGAACGGCTACAGCAGAAACGGCAAGCAGAATGATTGACCGATTAGTCAAGACATACAATCAATCTCTGTACCGCTACCTGCGGCGTATGCTTTGCAATAGCGAGGACGCCAAGGATGTGTTGCAGAACACTTGGTTGCAGGTATATACCCATCTCGGGGAACTGCGCAATCAATCCTCCGAGCGGGCGTATCTCTACCGTATAGCCACCAACTGTGCCTATATGTGGCTCCGTCACGAGCCGCCGATGGAATCGATTGAGCAAGTGGACGAGTCGGTGTTGCAGACACTCCACTGCGAGCCGGATATAGCACTGGGGCAGGAACTGTTGGCACGGCTTGAGCAGACTGTACTGCGCCTCTCGCCTACCCAACGTGCTGTCTTCAATCTGCGCTATCACGAGGACTTGTCCTATGAAGAGATTGCTTTCATTACTCAATCCACAGTGTGTGCCGCCAAGACTAACTACAGCCTCGCCAAACGCAAGGTGAGTTATTGGCTGACAGCGATGGTGTCGTCGGTGATCCTGGTGATTGGGTTGGGCATAACCTTGCAACATTTTGCCACGCTCCCCGCTGCCGGTGAGGTGGTCTATGCCTCTGACGAATGGGAAGACTTTGCAGCGGACGACCTGTTCTTGGAGTAAGGGTGCAGTTGACAACGCTTTAAGCAGCACGATTACCATTGGCTGACACCCAACGGGTTCTGCTTGTATCCCATGAATAGACCTCAGGTGGGTGAATCATACCTACACAAAAAATAGGCCTTGTTTTGGAGGTTCATATAGAAACTCATATCTTTGCCGCGCTTACACCCTTTCCGCATATCTCGCGGTGTAGGCACGTATATTTATGTTTAATGCTTAAAGAAAAGTAAGGTATGAGAAAAACATGTATGGCAGCCTTGGCTGCTGTGGCACTAACCATCACGGGTTGCCAAAAACTGACGCAGTATCCCGACAATATCATGGGTTACTGGGCATCGAAGAACAGCGCTACAGGTTACACCGCCTCGTTGGAAGTTACTACAGACAGTGCGATAGTGCAGGTAGCCTCGCCCACGATGTTCGTGGTTAAGGACCTGTTCGGTACGTTGTCGTATGACAAATCAAGCGGCAGAGGCACTTTTACGACAACGACTGCCGATGCGCCGATGGTCGCAATACAAGCCCTTAACAAGAATTCCCTCAAAGTTACGGTCACGGCGATGGACGAGAAAAACGTATTGTACGAGGGTATCTTTATGCGGGAGGACAAGCCCGTAACGCCTGACCCGAATCCGCAACCCACTCCCGAGAAGGAGGCGACCTACATAGCAGTCCATACCTTTGGTTTTGTGGACTACTATGATAATAACGGAGATTATAACCTTGTGTTGATAGGCAAAGACAGTACGGGCATTGAATACTACGCCACGTTCTGTGTTGTTCCAAAACAGGCTTCCTTTGTCGGGCATTTCGCTTTGCTGCAAGGAACAATGCGAAAAGAGTACTGCAATTTCTTACCCCACTACACGTATGGCTCGGGGTCGAAAGACTTTCTCTTCCCTGATACCATGTGTATCACGGTAAGCATGCAGGGTGAACGGTACAATATAGAGGGGCGAATCACCTATATGGGGATGACCTATATAATGCAAGCCGCCGATATTGCAGGTCTTGACCAGCGTTGGGGCTATGAACCCACCGAGAAGAAGACATTCAACGAGGTCTATACAGAGTTTATCGGGTTTGATGATATTGAGCAATATCATGAGGTGCAAATAACACTGGACAACCAAAAGACCTTTATGCAAATCACATTCTTCACAAATACTGCCTTGTCGGCCGGGACCTATCCTGTCGATTTCTCGTTCAAGGAGGGTACTGTAGCGGCTTCGAAGGGGTATAATGTGACTTATCAGAACGACGAGACTTCGTATATGGGCGTGTACGAGGAGAGCGGTACAGATTGGAAAGATACCTACTATTTTGACAGTGGTATGGTGAATGTGTCTTATCCTACAGACAGCACTATCTCTATCGTGGGTGATGTGAAGACGCACTATGGCTCGAACATACACTTCTCGTACGGCGGTAAGTACGATTTCCAGGGGTATTCGGAAGAGAGAACGGAAGAATAAGATACTTGTCATACGCTTCACGTCCCCTGTAGGCACAGCATAGTCAGTTGATCTTAACGAATAGTAACGGCGCGGAGACGCGTCGTTACTATGGTCTGCATACTTAAGCCGTCTTGACAGAGGGGACGGTATAGTGATGTTAGAAGTTGAGTGCGAGTCCGATGCCATTGGGGTTAGCCTGTACGCTCCAGTAGGGTTGGCATTGTGCTCTTGATGCGCTCAGTACGTTATAGATATCTACACTCTTGTGCATCTTGGCATATCCGACAGCTAAGCAAGGTATGCTTGCAATCTCGAGGCACCCTGCTGTTATTGCAAAGATGTAATTAAGAGTAGTATAATAAGTTCCTCTATTTGCTATCACAATATCCATAACATTTCCAATGTCTAATCCTAATCTTGCACTAAAAAATGCCCATCCTACCATAGCAGTGTAATGCCCGCTTCTATCTTTTTGGTAGGCAGGTTGGCATTTGTATTGAAGAAATCGGCAATACTCCTCTTTGTTCATACTTTGTCCATTATAGAAGTATGTGTTTCCTGTGCGAGTTACGAACAAGTTTTCAGATTTATTTGTCAGGAAATTATCTTGTTGTATGACTACGCGTTGTTTCTTTGAGGTAAAAACATCTTTGCTTCCATTTGCGTAGCGGATAGAAGAGATGTTGTCGGGTCTAATGGAGTATAGCGGTATAGATAGGTTACTATAGCGGTGGTAAGTAACATTTTCTTCGCTGATAGTTTCGACTTTGGCGATGATAGAGTCGTCTGTCGTACTGTGTGAGTGGGAAACTATACCAAACGTCCTTACAGCATAGGGTAGTGCGGCAAGCAGCGGAGTATGTATTGTGTGTGTGGCATAGATTATATTTATGTCTGCAAAGGTAGTGAAAGATTTGCAAGTGGGCAAATCTTATTTGAGAGTTGAGTGTGGTCTTTTCGTTGATAGTTGCGAGTTGATTGAGGGGTGTTTTGTTTCTGCTCAAGATCGGCTTATCTTCTGCTCAAGCGCTGCTGTTATACTGCTGCCATATTTTTCTCGTTCAGCAGTTCTTTTCCTTCGGTTGTATATGCATAGTCGATACGATCTTTGTAGTACTCTTCTACTTTGCCACGCACGATTTTCATAGTTGAGTTGACCAGGTGGTTTTGTTCGGTGAATGCTTCGGGTAGTACAGCGATGGCTTTAGGTAACCACATCTCCGGGAACATCCCTGCAAACTTACCGGTATGGTACTCGTCCACTTCTGCTTGTATCTTTTGCAGCATGGCTGTTTTCCCATCTAAGGTAGTGGGGTTTAGTCCCTTGTTCTTCACGAACTCTTGTAGTGCATCTTTGTTTGGCACAATCAGCACGATGGTGTATGGTTTTTGGTTGTTGTGCAGCACTACCTGTTCGATGAATTTGCTGCCATCGGTGAGGCTGTCCTCGTACCCTTCCGGGCTATATTTCTCTCCATCGGAGCTGATGAGTAGTGATTTGAATCGTCCTACTACCCATAGGAACCCCGGGTGGTCTTGTCGTACATATCCCATGTCGCCTGTATGCAGCCATCCATTGACGATGGTCTTGGCTGTAGATTCGGGGTTCTTCCAGTACCCTGCCATGACGTTCTCTCCCCGGACGACTATCTCACCTTTCTGTCCTGCTGGTACTTCTTTCCCCTCTTCGTCACATATCTTGAGGTCAAGGTCTGCCACGATACGTCCGCTGGATCCGAATATAGCATGTCCTGTAGAGTTGGCGCAGATGATGGGTGTTGCTTCGCTGAGTCCGTATCCTTGGAACATAGGCATGCCAACGGCGCAGAAATAGCGTTGCAGTTCGATATCGAGTAGTGCTCCTCCTCCTACGAAGAACTTCATACGTCCTCCGAATCCCTCTCGTACGGCTTTGAATATTATCTTGTCAAACAGTTTGACGAGTGGTAGTCTCCAGAAGTCTTTCCCTCCTCTGTTCCAATACTCTTTGTTGTACTGTATAGCGTTATTGAGTGCATAGTTGTACAGTTTCTCTATGGTTGTTCCTTTTGCCTTAATGCTACTCTCTATGCTTTTTCTGAAGTTTCGTGCGAGAGCAGGTACAGAGAGCATGACCATGGGTCGTACTTCTTTGATAGACAGGGGTATATTCTTGAGTGTAGCGATAGCGTTTTTCCCGACGGGTACAGTGGCTATACTTCCACAGTATGACATCATGGTATAGAACCCTGCCACGTGTGCGAAGCAGTGGTCGAGTGGTAGTATGATGAGCATGACGTCATCGGGTTCTACTCCGATGATAGAGCGTGCTTGTTCTACGTTAGCGGTATAGTTGCGGTGTGTGAGTAGTATGCCTTTGGGGTCTGCTGTCGTTCCCGATGTATAACTGATATTGGCGTAGTCGTCCGGTCCTACAGATTGGTATCGTTCTACGAACTTCTCAGGTGTGGAGTCGAGTAGTTCTTTTCCTTTCGCGATGATATAGTCGATACCTATCTCCTTTTCCTGGTATTCGTCCATAGGGTCGAGTACGATAACGTACTTCACGTTAGTACATTCGGGTAGAATATTTCGTATCTTAGGTAGTTGCTGCTCGGACACCATGATATACTGTGCCTCGGAGTGTTGTATGCGGAAGAGCAAGTCGTTAGCCTCTGCCAGTTTGATGCTGAGTGGTACGTTTACACCACCGGCATAGAGGATGCCGAGTTCTCCTGTGACCCATAGGTTACGTCCTTGTGAGAGCAGGGCGGTCTTGTCCCCTTTTTGCATACCTATTGCCATCAGTCCTGCACCGATGAGATGTGCTTGTTCACGAGTCTGTGTGTAGGTTGTCTCAGTCCATACGTTGTTTACTTTCTCGCGCAGGAACACATGTTCTGCATACTCGTGGGTGTATCGTTCAACAAAATCAATGATAGTTAGTCTCTCTTTCATACTTATCTGTTTTTCGTAAACGTTGCAAAGGTACGTTTTTTCTGCGAATGAGCCAAATATGTTGTCGTTTTTGGTGGTTGGATATGTGGTGTTATCAGTTAGTATAGTATGCCTGTTTGTTGATGATAGGTAGTATCTGGTTGGGGTGGTGTACGATGTATTCGGGCTGTGCAGAGATGAGTTCTTGTTCTGTGCAGAACCCCCATGTGCATGCGATGACAGGTAGTTGTGCGTTGTGTGCGGTGTTGATATCCACTAATGAGTCACCGATATAGAATATGTCGGTGTCTGTTGTGTTGAGGTGGTTGAGTATATCGTGAACGATTTGCGGGTTGGGCTTGCGTGGTGTGTTGGCTCGTTCGCCGAGCACGATGTCGAAAGTCTGTGGGAAGAAGTGGCTGATCAGTTTCCGTGTAGCGTCTTGGTACTTGTTGGATGCGACAGCCAGTTGGCATTTCTGTCTCCGCAGGTTCTGCAGTAGTGCAGGTATCCCGTCGTATGGGGTGGTGTGGTTGCAGTTGTGCTTGTCGTAGTATGGTGTGAAAACATGTCGTAGTTGCAGGATCGTGTCTTCGTCTTTGTGTCCTGCGGGTAGTGCTCTCTCGATGAGTTTGTTGACTCCGTTGCCTACGAGATGTGGGTATTCGGAGAGTGGGTGTATGGGGAAATGGTATGTCTGTAGCGCATAGTTGCAGGCTTGACCTAGGTCCTCTATGGTGTTGAGTAGTGTGCCGTCCAAGTCAAAGATACAAATCATTGCTTATAGTTCACTTGTTGCTGTTCCGTTGTCTGATAGCCTCGTATAGCATGACTCCTGCTGCGACACTGACATTGAGGCTCTCTATGCATCCTTGCATAGGTATGCGTACCTGTGTGTTGCATAGTCTGAGATTGGGTTCGTATATCCCTTTGTCCTCGCTTCCCATGACGATGGCGAGCGGCGTTGTCATGTCTGCTTGGGTGTAGCCTGTGTCCGAGTGTTCGGTGGCAGCGATGATGTTTATCCCTGAGTCGCGTAGAAACTGCAGGCAGTGCTGTAGGTTCTCTGCTTTGCAGACGGGTAGGGTGTGTAGTGCTCCTGCGGAAGTCTTGATAGCGTCCCCGTTGATACTGACGCTACCATAGGCTCCGATGATCAGAGCATCTGCTCCTGCGCATACGCATGTGCGCGCTATGGCTCCGAAGTTACGTACGTCAGTTATCCCATCCAATACCATGAGTAGGGGTGTCTTGCCTTGTTCGAAGAGTGAAGGTATGATGTCTTCTATCCGGTGGAAGGCTATGGGGCTGAGGAATGCGATGACACCTTGGTGGTTCTTGTCGGTATATTGGTTCAGTTTCTCGACAGGCACTTTCTGTATGGGAGTAGTCGTGCCTTGCAGGTGCTTGAGTAGTTCTCTACCGGTAGCAGATGTCATATCTCTTCGGATGAGTATCTTGTCAATAGTCTTTCCTGCCTCGATGGCTTCGATGACAGCGCGTGTACCGAAAATCATCTCTTTCTCAGGTACACGTCGTGTTTCGTATTTAGGTTTATCGTGTGTGAATGGCATGTTGTTCTGTTGTTTAGTATTTGAGCCAGTGTAAGAAATCGTTGACGGAGGTAGAGAATGCATAGGGTTCGCTGATAGGTTGTCCTGCCGGTGATAGTTGTATGAAATAAGGTTGTGCATTGGAACCGTACTGCTCACGTTGTATGCGTGAGTTATAGTCTCCTATACTCTCTTGTTTATTGTTGTCTTGTGTGGCTGCAAAAGCACCGCCGAAAGAGTTGTTGTTCTGTCGGGTTTGTTTGTCATCGACATAGAGTGTGATGACTACATAGTTATTGAGTCGTTTCTTGACAGAGTCGTTGTCGAGTACATAGGCTTCCATCTTTCTGCAATTGACACATCCGTATCCGGAGAAGTCGAGTAGTATGGGCTTGTCCGTTTGCATAGCATACTGCAGTCCTTGTTCATAGTCGTTGAACACTTCCCGTCCTTGTACGGGCATGGGTGGTGCGAAGGCAGATATGGCTTTGACGGGTGCTCCGAATAGTCCTGGTACGAGGTATGCGGTGAACGTCCATGATGCAATGATAAGTATGATACGAATGACTTTGCGGGTAGTGGATACTGCTCGGATATTCCATAGCAGATAGATACCTATACCGAAGAAACATATTATCCATACTGCGATAAAGAGCCATCGTGGTAGTACGCCCCAGCCGTAGGCGAGGTCTGCCACGCTGAAGAACTTGAGTGACAGTGCCAATTCGATGAAGGCGAGTACAACTTTGAGCGACTGCATCCATCCTCCTGACTTGGGCATCTGCTTCATCCACTTGGGGAACATGGCGAAGAGTGAGAAAGGTAGTGCCAGTGCTATAGCGAACCCGAGCATCCCGATGGTGGGGGCTAATAGACTATGTCCGGCGGCCTCAACGAGCAAGGTGCCGATGATAGGTCCTGTACAAGAGAAAGAGACGATGACCAGTGTGAGTGCCATCATGATGATGCTGAGCCATCCTCCGGTGTCGCGTGCTTTCCGGTCAAGTTTGGTTGACCAAGACGATGGCAGTTGTATCTCAAATAGTCCGAAGAATGAGAGCGCGAAGACGACGAGCAGTGCAAAGAAGAACAAGTTGACGATAGCGTTGGTGGCCAATGCATTGAGTGCAGATGCTCCGAAGATGACTGTGATGAGCAGTCCCAGTCCTACGTATGTGATGATGATAGACAGCCCGTAGAGTAGTGCGTCCCGAACGCCATGCTCCTCCGAGCGTTTGAGAAAGAACGATACCGTCATTGGGATGATTGGCCATACGCATGGTGTGAATATAGCGAGTAGTCCTCCCAGTAGTCCCATGAGGAAGATCCACCATAGGTCGTTGCTATGTCCTTTGCTGGCGGTGGCAGGGGGTGTGCTATCGGTGTATGTCCATACTTGTGGGGCAGTACACATACGGTCATTGCACGTGTTGTATCGTATAGCGATGTCTTGTCCTTGGTACGGCAGGGTGAGGGTATAGGCGTTGCTATACTCGATGTTGACATCTGAGTCGTTGACACTAAGCAGTGTCATGTGCCATTCTGCATCGATGGTGGCTGTTATCTGTATGCTGTCGCCTGTTTGTCGTGCATTCCAGTGTACAGCATCCACTATCTGTGCGGATAGGGTACAGACAGTGAATATAGTGCAGAGCAGAGAGAGTAATCGCTTCATAGTTCTTATATCTCGTTTACGTCGCTTGGCATGCGCCAGTCTCCCCGCGGAGACAGACTTACTCCGACCACTTTGGGTCCGTCAGGTAAGCAACTGCGTTTGAACTGTTGTGTATAGAAACGGTGCATGAAGACCTGCAGCCAATGGTTGATAACCTCTTCGCTGTATTGGTCTTCGAAAGCGAGTGTAGCCATATAGGCAATCTTGTCTTTCGTGAATCCGAACCGTAGCAGATAGTATAGGAAGAAATCATGTAACTCGTATGGTCCAACTTTATCTTCCGTTATCTGTGAGATGTTCCCGTCGTCATCGGTAGGTAGCAGTTCGGGCGATACGGGTGTGTTGACGATGTCGGTGAGTATCTGACGCACTTGTTCGCCGAAGATGTTCTCCCCTGCATAGCGTACCATATGCCGCACGAGGGTCTTGGGTATGCCTGCATTGATGCCATACATAGACATCTGGTCTCCGCAATAGGTAGCCCATCCGAGTGCTAACTCGCTTAGGTCGCCTGTGCCGACGACGATACCGTTGTATTTGTTGGCCATATCCATCAGTACGAGAGTACGGATACGTGCTTGTGCGTTCTCGTAGGTAATATCATGGGTGTTGATATCGTGGTTGATGTCGTGCAGGTGTAGCGTCGTCATGTCACGGATCGGTATCTCATGTATGCTGACCCCTAACTGCTCCATCAGTGCCATAGCATTGTGGTACGTACGGTCACTCGTACCAAATCCAGGCATGGTGACACCGATGACTTGTGAACGGTTGTATCCCATCCTGTCGGCTGCTAACACGCAGACGAGTAAGGCGAGTGTAGAGTCTAATCCTCCGGAGATACCGACTATCAGGCTCTCGGCATGTGTGTGTTGCCATCTGCGCATCAGTCCGCATGTTTGTATACTGAGCACATCTTCGCAGTAACTTACTTGATTGTCTTGCGTTGGTACGAACGGCGTAGAACAGAAATGTCGGTGTATAGGCTCAACGTATCCATTCTCGGAGTCGATAGGCGCGACATTAATCTTGCGGTAGTGCCCATGTTGGTCATTGGTGAAGTTAGTGTTGCGTTGACGGTCTATACGCAACCGCTCCACATCCATCTCCGAGATGACCATCATACTCTCTGTCTGGAAGCGTTCTCCTATATCCAGAATATCTCCGTTCTCTGCGATATATGTGCTACCGGAGAAGACAAGGTCTGTTGTTGACTCGCCTATGCCTGACGAGGTATATACATACCCACAATGTACACGTGCCGATTGTTGTGTTATCATCTGACGCCTAAAGGCATGTTTCCCAACGATACAATTGCTACTGGACAGGTTGAATATGATTTCGGCTCCTTGTATGGCAAGTTGTGTGCTGGCAGGCAGAGGCGACCATAGGTCTTCACATAGTTCGATACCGAAACAGTAGTCCCGCGTGACGAAGAGCAGGTCTGGTCCGAAAGGCACGTCTCCTTCCCATAACTCGATGGTGGGTATACGTGGTTGGGGCCCGTCTATGCCGTGCTCTATAGTAGCCCGCCCGGAAGTGAACCAACGCTTCTCATAGAACTCACCTGTGTTGGGCAGGTTGATCTTGGGTACCACACCGATGACCTCACCGTCAGTCATGACGAAAGCACAGTTGTATAAGTTGTTATCTACTTTCAGCGGTGCCCCGACCAAGACGATGATAGGTTGGTTACGGGTATAGTCACATATATCTTCCAGACACTTGAGGGTGTTCTGCTGCAGTTGCTGCATAAAGAACAGGTCTGCACAGGTGTACCCTGTCACACTCAACTCGGGGAAACAGATGACCTGCACTCCCTCCTGCAGGGCTTCTGCTATCTGTTGTTTGATCTGTTGGGTATTGTAGAAACAGTCCGCAACACGCATCTGCGGCACTGCTGCTGCTACACGTACAAATCCAAAGTTATTTTCCATACTGCAGTAGTATTTTCGATTAGGCGGGCAAAGTTACAACATTTTCATCGGATACACAAACTTTGTCCTACAGTCTGATAGAACCTGTTGCTGTGCACCTGCTATTCGTCATAGGATAACGCATTGGGCGCCCCCTGTTACTCCCCTCTACTATAAAAAGTACGGCTGTATGTGCAGCGGAGGAAAAAGATTATTTTTCGTTTCGTTTGTGGATATGAAAGGAAAGATGTACCTTTGTGGGCGATATCAAAAAGCAAAAGTGTAGTAACATTTTGTTATTATACATAGCGGATTGAAGACGACAGATAAAATGTATAACGACAATATGTCAAATCTTAAAGCACAATACTATGTCTAAAAAAGAAATTCAGTTCTCCCTTGTCTATCGAGACATGTGGCAGAGTAGCGGAAAGTATGTTCCCCGAAAAGACCAACTATCCAAGATTGCACCCGTCATCATCGACATGGGGTGCTTCGACCGGGTAGAGACTAATGGTGGTGCTATGGAGCAGGTGAACCTCCTCTATGGCGAGAACCCGAACACAGCTGTGCGTACCTTCACTAAACCTTTCAACGAAGCAGGTATCAAGACCCACATGCTCGACCGTGGACTCAACGCCTTGCGTATGAACCCCGTACCTGCCGACGTGCGACAACTGATGTACAAAGTCAAGCACGCACAAGGCGTGGATATCACCCGTATCTTCTGCGGACTGAATGACCCGCGCAATATCATCCCGTCTATACACTGGGCGAAAGAGGCGGGTATGACAGCACAAGCCACCATGTGTATGACCTATTCAGAGGTGCATACCGTAGAGTACTATATCAATCTTGCCGAACAACTTATTGAAGCAGGCGCACAGGAGATATGCCTCAAGGATATGGCAGGCATCGGTCGCCCCGCTATGTTAGGCAAGGTGGTGGCGGCTATCAAAGAGAAACACCCGGACATCATCATCCAGTACCACGGTCATACAGGTCCGGGCTTCTCTGTAGCCTCTATGCTGGAGGTCGCCAAAGCCGGTTGTGATGTACTCGATGTGGCTATGGAACCGCTCAGTTGGGGTATGGTACACCCCGATGTCATCACTATCCAAGCCATGCTCCGTGATGCGGGCTTCCTTGTGAAAGACATCAACATGAAAGCGTATATGGAAGCACGTAGCCTCACGCAGTCGTTCATAGACGACTTCCTCGGCTACTGGATAGACCCGCGTAACTCCAAGATGTCATCCCTGCTCGTAGGATGTGGACTGCCGGGAGGCATGATGGGCTCGCTCATGGCTGACCTCAAAGGCATGCACGCCGCTATCAATTCCAACCTCATCAAACGTGATGAACATCCGCTCAGCGAGGACGAACTGCTTGTCGAACTATTCGAGGAGGTACAACGTATATGGCCTATGCTCGGCACGCCATGCCTCGTAACACCATTCTCCCAGTATGTCAAGAACGCTGCACTGATGAACCTCTATTCACGCTCTATGGGCGAGAAGCCGTTCACCCGTATGGACCCCGCTATGTGGGGTATGATACTCGGTAAGTCGGGGAAACTGCCCGGCGAGTTGGCACCGGAGATAATCGACCTGGTCAAAGAAAAAGGCTTAGAATTCTACACAGACGACCCACAGGCACTCTACCCCGATACCCTGCCGCAATACATCGACCAGATGCAGCAACTCGGCTGGGAACGCGGGCAGGACGACGAAGAACTCTTCGAGTTCGCCATGCATGAGAAGCAGTACCGCGAGTACAAGTCAGGACAAGCCAAAGAACAGTTCAACAAAGACCTGCTCGAACGCATGGAGAAAGCCGCCAAGGGAGGACAGCAGATCACGTTCCTCTCAGCAGCCGACAAACGTGCTATCCTGCACCCCTCCAGCGAACCTGTCGACGCTACGCAGACAGGCAGAGTGCTCTGGGAACTTGACTACAACGAGGACAGCCACGCACACGCATTCGGAACACTGGTTGCAAAAGGAGAGGTGGTATGCTACCTGCAGACGCAACACGGCATAGAACCTGTCACTGCCACTGACCACTGCCGTATCGTGGCTATCGACAAGGAGCAGGGCACTATGGCTACCAAGGGCGACGCAATATGCTGGGTGGAGAAAGCCGACATCGTGGATACAGTCAAAGAGACAGTTAAGCAGACTGCCAAGAAAGTGAAAGAAGCCATAAAAGAAGTAACTTCCGCTGCCGACACCGAAGTCATCGCCGCTGCCAAAAGCAAGTGGAAAGATAGTATGGTGGCAAAACAATAAAACACATCTAATATCAATCGTATGAAAAAGTACAATTTCAACGCAGGACCGAGTATCCTGCCACAAGAGGTCATCAAGCAAACAGCTGAGGCTGTGCTTGACTTTCAAGGCGAAGGACTGAGTA
>CAVEZM010000031.1:0-13278 GCA_963620225.1 Acidaminococcaceae bacterium
ACCTTCAGGCGCAAGTCTGCCCGCAAATCCTGCTGCTTGGCGAGGCGCAGTTGGTTGGAGCGAGGCGATGTGCGTTTCGTGATACTATATAGCGAAGACACGCTATCAGCAAATCGATATCGTGTATTCCATGTACACCACCATGCCGTTATGAGCGAGGAGCGTATGCATCGTGCCTTCTATCCCAATCCGACCGGTAACTATTTCTGTTTTGTGTTCGATGAAGAGGTACAACTGCAGCCACATCTCGATATAGCCAAGTTGGTCAATATGCAGCGACTAAGCACCAACCCGCCTTATATAGACGGCACACCCATTATCCTCTCCGGAAGTGATTTGCAGCAGTATGCTTTATAACCCTACCGAATATCGTGACTGCTAAATTCACTATTCAAATATCGGATTGTAGATAGTGCTTGTTTGGCGGACATCAAAGACCTCTGTGTGGACTTGCCGTCTTCGTCCTGCCTCCATCGTGACTATTGTTCCGATCCGATAAAATAGAGATTAGATCTATAAAGACTTACCGCCTTTTTAGTCTACATTCGACCGATATGCCTACGTAGACCCCAAGTACCGTGCCAAAGAAATTGTATCGACGGCGGCACGTTTGTTATTGGACAGTACAATACATATTTTACCCAAATACTCAAAAAGATTTGTACGTATCAGAATTTAGCACTACCTTTGCGCCACTTTTCACTGGCATCCATAAGATATGGTTGCAGGGGTGTAGAAGACTCTATACCCGTTAGAGATGAAGGAAAGATGGCGGAGTGGTCGATCGCGGCGGTCTTGAAAACCGTTGACCTGAAAGGGTCCGGGGGTTCGAATCCCTCTCTTTCCGCAAAAGCGGCAGCCTAACAGAAGTTGGGCTGCTGCTTTTTATACTATCTATACTCAGGATAGCCACAACAGCCTCCTTTGTCGGTCTAACGATATTCCTTATGCGAAAACATCATGCCCACTGAAATGCAAAGAGCACTTGACAAAATGGGAGATGATTTGTTCAAACCAAACAAAAGGTGTATCTTTGCGCTCAGAAGTACACCTGTGTCATTATGGAAAAGAAAGAATCAACCCATCTTCCTGAAAATGCAAACCGCCCACTCAAGCAAGGCGAGAAGTACATCCCCATCTTAAAACCCGAACAGAACTACATAGAAGTCACCCCATATAGTGTGCTAATGGGTGTGCTGATGGCTGTGATATTCTCTGCAGCGGCTGCCTATCTTGGATTGAAAGTAGGTCAGGTGTTCGAGGCGGCTATCCCTATTGCTATCATTGCAGTGGGCCTATCATCGGCACTACATCGCAAGAACGCCATCGGAGAGAACGTGATTATCCAATCGATAGGAGCATCGAGTGGCGTGATAGTGGCTGGGGCGATATTCACTTTGCCTGCGCTGTATATCCTGCAGGCGAAGTACCCTGATATCACTGTAAACTTCATACAGATATTCCTCTCGTCACTGTTGGGTGGCTGTTTGGGCATATTGTTTTTGATACCTTTCCGTAAGTATTTCGTGCAGGAAAAGCACGGTGAGTATCCTTTCCCTGAGGCGACAGCCACGACGCAAGTGTTGGTATCAGGAGAGCAAGGCGGCAGTCAGGCGAAGCCATTGATATGGGCAGCAGGTATTGGCGGGTTATACGACTTTATCGTTTCCACGTTTGGTTTGTGGACGGAGAGCCTGAGTACGCGCATGACTGGCTGGGGTGAGTTGTTAGCACAGAAATTCAAATTAGTATTCTCGATTAACACCAGCGCAGCAGTGTTGGGTTTGGGCTATATCATCGGTTTGAGATACGCCGCTGTGATATGTGCCGGTTCGTTCTTTGTATGGTGGGTGCTACTACCGTTATTAGGCTCGGTGCCAGGCATGGAGGCGGCTGACCCGCAGATATTGTTTACAGACTATGGGCGTAACATTGGTATCGGTGCTATTGCTATGGCGGGGCTGATAGGTATCGTCAAGAGTTGGGGGGTGATCAAGTCGGCTGTAGGCTTGGCAGGCAAAGAGTTGGGGGGCAAAGGTAAGGCAGTGGCATCGGCTACTCTACGCACGGAGCGGGACTTGAGTATGCGTTTCTTAGTGATTGCCATTGCGGCAGCGTTGCTGATAACCTTCGTGTTCTTCTGGGTAGGTGTGCTGCATAACGTATGGCAGGCATTGGTAGCGTTTGTGGTAGTAGCGGTTATTGCGTTCCTCTTCACCACAGTGGCAGCAAATGCTATTGCGATAGTGGGCAGTAACCCTGTGAGTGGTATGACACTGATGACGCTGATTATCGCATCGGTAGTGTTTGTGGCAATAGGAATGAAAGGCTCAAGCGGTATGGTAGGTGCTATGGTTATTGGCGGCGTGGTATGTACGGCGTTGTCGATGGCAGGCGGTTTCATCACCGACTTGAAGATAGGTTATTGGATTGGCACTACGCCTAAGAAACAAGAGACATGGAAGTTCCTCGGCACACTGGTGTCGGCGGCTACGGTAGGAGGTGTGATGATTATCCTGAATAAGACTTATGGCTTCACGGGTGAGAACGCTTTAGTAGCACCTCAGGCGAATGCTATGGCAGCCGTCATAGAGCCGTTGATGTCGGGACAAGGCGCACCATGGATGCTGTATCTTGCGGGGGCAATATTGGCGTTGGTACTGAATCAATTGAAGGTACCCGTATTGCCTTTCGCCTTGGGCATGTTTATTCCACTGAGTCTGAACACACCGTTATTGGTAGGTGGCGTTATCTCGTGGCTCGTTGGTCGCAAGAGAGAGAAGGATGGTGCGGAAGCAGAGTCGTTGGCACAACTGCGACAAGAGAAAGGCACACTTATTGCAAGTGGTTTTATTGCCGGTGGTGCACTGATGGGCGTTGTGAGTGCTGTAATAAAGTTCTGCGGTGCAGAGTGCTATCTTGGCAAGTGGGCTGTGTCTTCGGCTGCAGCAATTGTTGGTATCGTAGCATACGTGGCACTGGTAGTGTATTTCGTGCTGGCGAGCAGGAATGTGAAACAATAAGTTACAAAAAAGATATATGAACTAACTAAACTAAGTATTATGGTAAGTTACAAAGAATTAGGTCTGGTGAACACTCGTGAGATGTTTGCCAAGGCAATCAAAGGCGGATATGCTATTCCTGCCTTCAATTTCAACAACATGGAGCAACTGCAGGCTATCGTTAAGGCATCTGCAGAGACCAAGAGTCCTGTTATTCTTCAAGTTTCCAAGGGTGCTCGTAACTACGCTAACCAAACGCTGTTGCGCTATATGGCACAAGGTGCTGTGGAGTATGCCAAAGAATTAGGTTGGGAGCAGCCACAGATTGTGCTTCACTTGGACCACGGTGACAGTTTCGAACTCTGCAAGAGTTGTGTCGATTTCGGTTTCTCGAGTGTGATGATTGACGGTTCTGCTCTGCCTTATGAGGAGAATATCGCACTGACCAAGAAAGTGGTTGAGTACGCTCATCAGTATGACGTTACTGTTGAGGCTGAACTAGGTGTGCTTGCCGGCGTTGAGGATGAGGTAGCCGCAGAAGAGAGTCACTACACCAAACCCGAAGAGGTTATTGACTTCGCTACTCGTACGGGCTGCGACTCATTGGCTATCTCTATCGGGACGAGTCACGGTGCATACAAGTTCAAACCAGAGCAGTGCAAGGTTGACCCACAGACGGGGCGTCTTGTTCCTCCTCCATTGGCATTCGACGTATTGGACGCTGTGATGGAGAAATTACCCGGCTTCCCAATCGTGCTGCATGGTTCGTCATCTGTACCGCAAGAGTACGTGGATATGATCAACAAATACGGGGGAAAACTTGAGGCTGCCGTAGGTATCCCAGAGGAGCAATTGCGTAAGGCTGCCAAGAGTGCTGTCTGCAAGATTAACATCGACTCCGATAGCCGCTTGGCGTTTACCGCTGCTGTACGTAAGGTCTTCTGGGAGAAACCAGCCGAGTTCGACCCACGTAAGTACTGTGGTCCTGCTCGTGACCTGATGGAGGAACTCTACAAGCACAAGATTATCAATGTGCTCGGTTCTGACGGCAAGGCTGAATAATCTCTCACTCTGAGATATCATAAAAGAAAGGGCTGTCTAACAATGTAATAATGTTAGGCAGTCTTTTCTATACATACAGATACGACAAGCATTCTTCAGTCTAATTCTATTAGAGAATAATCTTGGATGTGTTAGCGTCACTCATGATGATAAAGACCCCATGTCCGAGTGCTCTGATATCCTTGCCTATATATCTTCCCATAGTGTCATATACGGCTATTCCGGTGGCACTACCTGTAGAGACATCAGACACGTTAGAGGGGGTGCTATCACTCCATCGAGCATAGAGTATCCCTATATAACCTGCAGGGATAGTGATGAGAGGACTTCCCGAGAAAGAGGGGTTGTCATACCAACCGAGAAACGTCTCCCCCTCTTTGGTGGGGGTAGGTAGTGTGTACGTCTCTGAGACCGAGGAGGGTAATATAACGCCACCATGGGCTAATTGATAGGTACTTCCCCATGCCGAGGGTTGTCCTGCTGTGGTGAAGCCTGCCACTTTCACTGTCAACGAGTTGGCCTCCGAACAGTTGAAGAAAGCATGTACCGTCCAACGCCAAGCCGACTCGTCTGCATTATCCATACTCGTGCTTAGTGTATAGCCCTGTGCTGTAGCCACAGAATAGACATAATCGCCTAACCATTTATACTCCGATGTGGCATCGGTCATTATCTCCTGCATATACGCATTGGCGAAAGTGGATACCCTATCAATAGTCTGTGTGCTGCGAGGGATATACGTCCGCCCTGCATAGTAGGTATTGTAATACGGCATAAATGTCTCCCATAACTCAGCGTTAGTGGGTACAGGAACGGAGACAGTGCCTCCGTTGAGTACCCACGTAATATCCGATTTCGCTTCATTATACAGAGCAGGTGTATATTCCACGCCGAAGCGGTCATACGCACGTACGGCAATGGTGTAGTTGTCTATATCGCTGAGTGCCGATAGGTCATAGGACTTGCCATAGGCTACACCCAAGAGATACTGCGTGGTAGATAGTGCTGTCGTCATATCTGTACCTTTAGGATAAGCATAGACCGTGAAACGTTCTGCTTCTGCATGTGTCCAAGAGATCGTCTTCCCGGAGAGAGAGATGTTACCTGGTGCTGCAAGCGTAGTTGTTGCTTTCCAATCCATAGCAGGCGGCAGAGTTTTGTAGGCAAAATGTGATGCTTTTAATTCATTGTGCATCTTCTGATAGGATTTCGTATTATAGAAGATTGATCCCGGTGTGACAGCATCATACTGACGGTTGTAGTCTATCTGGCGTTGTATCTCCCCTACTCCATCATCATAGCCTTTATAGTCATCGTATGCGTGGTATGCTGCTTGACTGACAAAGAAGTCTACTCTTTGGTTACCGGGCAACTTAGCAGAGAAATAACGGCATACATCATCGCCCCACCATTTGCATAGTACACTATACGACTGTGCTGCTATTTGCGTAGACCAATAGAGTTGCGGAGCGATATAGTCCACATATCCACCTTTGACCCACTCTACGGGGTTACATGCTTGTACCTCGTAGTCGTCCAGTCCTGTGATGCCTGTTGGTAGCGAGATACCATAACTATCTGCTACGGACTTCTGCGTTGTCCATATCCCGAAAGGTCCCATACCAAAACGCACCCAAGGTTTGACGCTCTGGATACTGTCATATAAGGCTTTCACTGCCTTATCCACGTTACTCCGACGCCAATCACCATCACTCATGCCCTCCGGCTTATACAACCCTTTGGACGTAGCATCTTCGGTCGTTGTCCCACCATAAGGATAGAAATAATCATCCATAATGATACCATCAATATCATAGTTATTGACGATCTCCATCAGCACTTTGATAACGTACGCACGTGCTTCGGGAAAGCCAGGGTCGATGATTTGCCCCGAGAAACTGCCGTTGTCGTACTTGATAATCCAGTCCTTGCAGTTCTCCCACACCTTATCGGTAGTGGCTACCGTTCCACTGACTGTGACACGGAACGGGTTGACCCATACATGCACTTCCAATCCTCGTTTATGTCCCTCTTGTATCGCATAAGCGAGTGGGTCATATCCAGGGTCTTTACCTCTGGTTTTCGTAAGATTGACGCCCCAAGGCTCATACGAGGACTTGTAATAAGCGTCCGATAAGGGACGTGCTTGAAAACAGAAAGCGTTCATGTTACCTTCAACGAGGTCATCTAAGATGTCGGTCATCTCTTTCTTTTGAGCAGCGATCTGGGCATCGTTGCCAGTAGTGGTAACTTCTGTTGTAGGCCAGTCAATAGCATAGTGGGTGGTGAACCACGTAGCACGGAACTCACGTTGCGGTTCTGCCCATGCTGTTGCACAGAAGAGAATGATGGTGAGAGATAGAAGTAGTTTTTTCATGTGAATATAGTTTTATAAAGTGATTATAATGATAATGCCTGCATGACTACCGCTCCTGCCATAGCAGATAGCATCGTCAGCACATATATTATTCCTGTTCCTATTGATGAGAGGCGTATGGGTAGATAAATGATAAGCGTAACGAGTATCATCTGCCCTATTGTTATCCAACGTGGTAGGTGTTGTATCTGGAAGAATAGTTTATGCGGAAGACTTGTCCATCCAAGAAAACAGGCCACTGCATAATAGAGTCCGAAAGTTGCTATGGCTATCCATGAAGCAGCGAGCACTCGCCAAGTGATGACGTGCCGGTATAAAAGATAGAGCCACATAACAGGGATGAGTAGTAATATGTCCGGTAACAGTAGCGAAATACCACACAATATCAGTGTGCTCAGGAAAGCCTCTTCAAGAGGAACATGCTTATAGTCTATATGCAATAACGTTAGATAAGCGAGTAATAACCCCAGTACTACTAATTGTCCTTGCCAACAAGTGTGCAACGCAGGATAAGCGGAAGCCATCACCCAGTATGTGACAGGGATAAAGGCTGTAGGTAAGTTGATGATGTTGGATTGATAGAACACACTCATAATGATGAGTGCATTGACTATCACCAATATCATCGTTATTAGCAGTGACAACCAATCTGCATATATAAAGAACGATACTCCCCATATACCCACACCAAACAGAGAGAGCAGTATTGTTCCCGGTAAGTTAGTTCGGGTAATATGACGAAGCCAATATTTCACTATACAGTTGTTTCCAATATAGTCACCTAGTCCATGTCTGTACCCGGTGACTATATGTCATAACGATTTTATTCTACAAAACCTTTGCGTTCAAGCAGATACTTCGGGTCAGCCTCCTTACCACGGAATTCTTGATACAGCTCTGCAGCATCGCGTGTACCTCCCTGCTCCAAAAGATGTTGAAAACGCTTTGCTACTTCAGGATTGAGAATGTCTCCTGTCTCCTCGAAAGCGGTGAAGGCATCGGCATCGAGTACAGCAGACCATGTATAACTATAGTAGCCTGCCTCGTAGCCCGTGGTGAAGATATGGTTATAGAAAGTAGAACGATAACGTGTGATTATCTCAGGTATCATGTGCATCTTCTCCATAGAGGCTGCCTCAAAGGCGTTGACATCAAAGTCAGTGGTGTCGCTCATCTCATGGTAGTCCATATCAAGAATGGAAGCAGAGAGCAACTCGGTCTCAACGAATCCCTGATTGAAGGTCTTGGCATTGTTGATCTTCGTAATGAGTGAGTCAGGGATGAGTTCTCCCGTCTGATAATGGAAAGCATAGGTTTTCATAATCTCAGGGCGGTAGCAGTAGTTCTCCATGAACTGTGAAGGCAGTTCGACGAAGTCACGTGGTGTATTTGTCCCAGCAAGAGTTTTGTAGGTTGCTTTGGACATCAGCCCATGCAGTGCATGTCCGAACTCGTGGAAAAGGGTCTCTACGTCGTCCATAGAGAGTAACGAAGGGTTGCCTTGGGTGGGTTTGTTGAAGTTGCCGACATTGATGATAACGGGACGATGGTCAACACCTTCCGCATCCACATACTGGCTGCAGATATTGTTCATCCATGCTCCCGGTCGCTTACCTGCACGTGGGAAATAGTCGGTATATAAGATACCGACAAGGTTGTTGTGTGCATCTGTTACCTTGAAGACCTCTACCTCTTCGTTATATACGGGCATATCCTTGAGTGGTTCGAAGTTCAGTCCATAGAGGTTGTGAGCAAGAGTGAATACTCCATTGCGGACGTTGTTGAGTTCAAAATACGGTTTGAGTATCTCCTCATCGAGGTCATACTTTGCTTTGCGTAGTTTCTCAGCATAGTACCACCAATCCCATGGTTGCAGTTTTTCTCCCGGCATATCTTGGCTAAGCATGTCTTGCAATGCTGCAGCCTCACGTTTCGCCGCAGCCAGACTAGGTTGCCAGACGGATTGTAGGAAAGCGTCAACAGTCTTACTGTCATGTGCCATACAGTCGGATAGAATATAGTCGGCAGGGCAGTTGTACCCAAATAGGTGGGCTTTCTCCACGCGTAGTTTCATAGTCTTAACGATGACGGCTTTGTTGTCGAACTCATTATCGTGGTTACCACGTGTGGTGTATGCCATCAGCAGTTCCTTGCGCAAGTCGCGGTTCTGGCAGTATTGCAGCACAGGGGTGAAACTAGTGCGTTTTGGGGTAAAGAGCCATGCATCGGGATGTCCCGCAGCCACTGCCTCTTCTTTAGCCGCAGTCTTAGCACTCTCCGGCAGACCCACGAGTTGAGCCTCATCGGTGATGAACAACTGGTAAGCGTTTGTCTCAGCCACCACGTTGTTGCCAAACTGCAAGGAGAGCAGACCGAGTTCTTTGTTTATCTCTTTGAGTCGCTCTTTCTGCTCGGGGTTTAGGTTAGCACCGTTGTTCACGAACGACTTGTATGTCTCGGTCAGCAGTCGCATCTGCTCGGCGTTCAGTCCCAGTTGCTCACGCTGGTCATGGATGGTCTTCACGCGCTGGAAGAGAGTGTCGTTGAGCAGTATGCCATCGCTTAGATCGGACAATAGCGGTGATACCTCCTCGGCAATGGCGTTCATCTCGTCGTTGCCATCGGCCTCGAGGACGTTGAAGAACACGCCTGAGACGCGTTCGAGCATCCCCCCTGCACGGTCAAGTGCTACGATGGTGTTCTCGAAGGTAGGTGCTTCAGGGTTGTGAGCGATGGCATCTATCTCTGCTTTATTCTGAGCGATAGCCTCTCTAAAAGCAGGTAGGTAGTGTTCGTTCTTGACTTGGTCGAAAGCCGGTACTCCGTAAGGAGTATTCCCAGGAGTGATAAGTGGGTTGGTGTTGTTACATGCCATAAGCATACAGAGCGCGAGGCCCGTTAGGATAGTTGAAGTTTTCATTGTTTCAAAGTATTATTTGTTTGGTTAGATTGTATCTTTACATTCTTGCGCATTGACTCTCGGATCGTCTTGCGGATTGTAGCCGACTCCTCGTCCACCTTACCATGGAAGATGGGTTTGAAGTCCTTAGCGTACTTGCACTTCGCCAACTTGATTTTCAGGTTGTCTATATTACCCGACACGTTCACACCTAAATAGATAGGTGAGAGGACATTGACATCGTAGTCGAAGGTCATGTCGAGGTTATGTCGTCCGCCGAGTGCCACCATATAGTTGTCTAGCGACACGCAGAACGGATAGACATCTATCTCTTTCTTATAGACAGTGATTTCAGCAGAGATGCTATCAATCTTGTTCTCTGTCTTCTTATTGAACATCAGTAGTTTGGAGATTGTGCTGAAGGTCTCACCATCGAGCACTACGAGGTCTTTACCGAAGATGCTGCATGCGCCACGCAGTGTAGATGGTTTGAATTCATACTTAGCGTTGGTGTATGTCTCAGCTGCGAGGTGGAACTCTGCCTCTCCTTTGAACGAGCGCAGCATAGGTACGACAGAGTCGAGTTGCGGAATCATGTTTATCAGTTCCTCAATGTTGACATCAACCATGTGGTAGTCAAAGCCGACATATATATGGTTTCTGCGCGGGGTACGGTACATGGCCGTCAGTTGTAGTTTGGCAGCATTGCATACAAAACCGACTTCCTCCAGCACCAGTTTCCCGTCTTGGACATAGATTTTCCCCTTCAGGTTGTGCGCTACCTCATTGAATACGACTGCCTCTTTTATATGCGTATTGAGTGCCACATTCACATGGAGCGGCACGAGGAAAGGTTCGCCTGCGGGCGAAGTTGTTTCCGTTGCAGGCGTGGATTGCGTTATTTGCGTTGTTTCCTGAGTGGTTGCTGTTGTTTCGGTCTCTTCGCTACCCGATTCGGCGGAGCAGAGTGTCAACAACTCGTTGATATCCGTATGGTCGGATACAAAGTTCAGTTCCCCCTCCATATCTCCTTTCTTACGCAGCCATGCACCGATATTCTTTACCTCGCCCGACAAGGCAAAATCGGAGTTACCGAGGCGTATCTGCGACTGTTTGATGTTGAAGTCTTTGTTGGAGTAGGAGAAGGTTATCTGCGGGATATAGACTGTCTGGGTCAGATTCGATAGATATACCTCGCCATTGTTGAGGTCTATATCCAATTTCGGGTTCCACTGCAACAGGATATTCTCTCCTTGTTTATTATATCGTGCCGAAGCCGCAATGCTCACGTCGGAGGTTTTCATTTGCATGTCGCTCCCCATACTTGCTTCCAGCGCATTGGTTTTGATGGTCGCTTTCATGTGCGGTATCGTCTTATTTCGTTTGCTCGGTCTGAGGGAAGCGGTGAGGGTGGACTTCCCGAGGTGTGCCTGCATATCGGTATAGTCACCCTGCAGGTCGTTGAATGCCAACTCTGCTTGCAGCACCGGGATAGCTGTTGTGTCCTTGGTGTTGTACTCGGCATACGCTTTCACTTCAGGTGCCAGAATAGTAGCCGCTATACTGTCCATTGTTACCGTCAGTGTCTCGGAGGACTTCAAGTCCATTGTGGCGTACCAGATGGGGTTCTTACCCAATATATTGCTTGCTTCTATTGTCAGGTCAGTCTTGACCAGTGAAGCCTGCAGAGGGGTATTCATCCGGAAATCCAACTGTTCTGTGGAGAGGGTCGCCGCCAACCAGTTGACAGTTTTCTTACTCGGTCTGACATTCGGAATAGTCAGTGTCAGATGTGTCTTTGGCAGTACGGCCGCTATGCCAGACATCTGGTAGTCGATATCTGTTAGTGTTAGGTCGCCTGTGATATGTCCTTTCTCCAAACGCATATTCGTCAGGTCGTTCAGACGTATTTTGACTGCCATATCGCCTTTCGCACGTCCTTTTAGTTTCATACTGTCCGGAAGGAAATACGCCATATCCGGCAGATTAACATCGGCAGTGAGTGTCAGGTTAAGCAGCATATCGCCCAGCTGTTCTGCCATATCGCCCGTTGCCTCCACTTTCGTATTAAGTGTCTTGGCTTTCAGACTACTGAGGTACACATTGCTGGCTTTATCATCATTGAGATCGATATGGGCATTGGCATCTACCGACACATCCCGGAGTGTGTATGGCAATGATGCATACTTGCCTTTGCCGTCCACCATTGTCAGTTGTGCATCAATGAGAGGCATCACGCTATCTGTGTAGATACCTTTCACATCAGCAGTCAATGACACCTTGCCATCCACATCGATATCTTTGAGCGAAGAAGTGACAGAAGCAGGTAGTAGAGCCAGCATAGGTTTAATCTGCCAGTCTTTCGCCTGCAGGTTCATATCCAGCGCAATGGTGTCGCTTATCTCTACCGTACCATCTAACAGCACGGTGAACTCATTGATGCGCAGCGTTGCTTTTTTGAGGTCGAAGTACATCTTATCGAGGTTGACTGCAGCGGGCAGGTTGATGTCGACATCCAGGTTATCCGCATACGGCGTCTTGCCCAGCGTAGCACTTGCGGCTTCCGTTTGTAGATGGAGCAACACATCATCCCATGAACCTGCTTGCGCTGTCAGCATCATGTTCTTCAACGAGACAGATATACTATCTTTCTTATCTACGAACGAGATATGGCGTCCCACTATCTTGCCTCCACACACCTGCAGGTCGTTAAAAGGCATACCAGAGGAGGTGGTGTCTGTTTCTGTAGTGTCAGACGAAAGAGCAAAGACATCGAGGTTGGTACTGCCATCCTCGGCAATGAAGATATTTGCCACTGCATCGTCCAGCAGCAGTTCCTTGACCACCAACTTACTATCGTTGAGGAACGCCATCACATCCACCGTAGCCACCACTTTCGGTGCAGCCAATAGCGTGTCACTCTGTGCGTCCTCTTTAGGATTGATGATATAGAGACCCTCTACACGCAGTCCGAAATCAGGGAAAGTAGAGAAGAAAGTTATATCCACCTCGCCTATCTTGTGTTCGCATGTGATATAGTCATCTGCCACACTACGCACTATCGGGGTCAGTTTAGATGGAGTAAACACCAGCCAGATAGCCACGCATACCACAATCAGTAGCACCCCGACTATAGAGCCGAGTATGATGCCAAATATCTTCCAGAAACGCTTCATACTCTCGTATGTAAGCCCTGATGGGCTGATTAGTTATTTTTTACCACCTTTTGGAATGATGCTTTTATACTCGGCTGGTCTTTCTCATAGTATGCCAACTCGGTGTCTGTCAGTTTGGTAACGACGTAGGTCTTAGGTATCTCGGCACCACCATTATCCATCAGGTGTATCTCGGTAAGATCAGCCCTCACCAGTGCCCACTTGAACCAGCCGTTGCCACCTTCGTTGTTCTTCACATCCGATTCCATGACATCTTCTGACTCATCCCACTCGTACCCCAACTGATAGTCATCACTCTGACGGGCATCGGTAAAGCGGACATAGTGTTGCGTTCCATCTTCCAGCCAATATCCCAGCAGGTCAGCCTCCTGAAAGTTTACTTCGGTACTACCGCACGACGCAAGTACGAATCCTACCATAGCGCACAGCGCCAAACGAATGATATTCCTTTTCATATTCTGTTGATGTTTTATGCTTTCTTGATGTTGATGTTTACGGTGTACCCGTCCATATCGAGCACCTGTGCTTCGCCTACCTTGTCCACCAGTTGCAGCGAGGTGGCGAGCACTTGCGATGCGATATACTCCCCGCAATGCTCTACGGCGGCGTTGATTTCCTCGCGTCGTTCTATCTCGATGGCGATTCGGTCGGTTATCTCCAGCCCGGAGGTCTTGCGCAGATTCTGAATACGATTAATAAGTTCGCGTGCGATACCCTCCTCAATCAGTGCATCGTTCAGTTCTATGTCGAGTGCAATGGTCA
>CAVEZM010000032.1:0-12605 GCA_963620225.1 Acidaminococcaceae bacterium
GTTTAGGAGTAGTTTAAGTGGCTGAAAGGGTTGAGGAGTTGAGAGCCATAGCACGCTAATGGCTCTACGGTTACTATGAAGATTTGACAATAGGACAATTAAATATGGAAGAGGCTGTCTAACGGGTGTCAGGCAGCCTCTTTGTGTACTTTTCTTTATAACAGAGAGGTTATTCTATACGTTGTCCGTCGATCGTATAGCGCGTGTTGTTGCGTTCGATGACGATACGTCCGTTGATAAACATCTTCTTGGTCTGTAATGCAGGTGTAGTGATATTCTCCGAACCTGTAGATGTTTCGGTACCTATTTTCAGTCCATCCAGTGCAAAATAAGATGGTGTGTTCATATAGCCATATGACATATCTGTTGAAGTCATACGGAAACTGAGACCGGCTACATTGCCTAGCGGGGACAAGTCCACTTTTGTCCAAGTTGTATTGAAGACGCTGTCTATTGCCAGATAATACTCAACACAGTCGGTCTCCTCGTAGAGGTTATTGAGTCCACTGATGAGGAGTGTCAGTGTGTCTTTTTTGGTGAAAGCACGTGCAGGAGCCATACCGTCCTTGAGAGCCTTCATTGTATTGGTGCTTTGGCAGATATACACCTCTTGCGGATAATAGTTGTTATCGAAGTAAACGATGTTAGATGATGGGAAACCATCTGTGTTGTTCATAGCGTAATACTCGGAGAAGTAGCCAACGATGAAGGGTGTGCCTTCGCCTTTTAATCCACCTTTAGCCATGCAGCCGAATGCGTTCGTAGTGTCGGATGCCACTTTGGAGACAGTAAAGCCTTCCCATGATGTTCCTCCCCAACTATTTCCGCTCGGTAGGTGCGTAAAGGAGAACTTACCCTCGTTGCAGTAGATCAGTTGGCATAGTGCATTTTCGCTATACGTGCTGTCCCATACATTTTTGATACTGTACTGGTAGTGTATCTCATCGGCTGTTTGATAGTTGACAGGTTGGAGCATTATGTCAGCCGCCGTTGATACATCCAATGTGTAGGACTCTGCTTGTGCAGTCATTGCAATGAATAGTACAGATAAAAAGTAAATCTTTTTCATAAGTTACATATATTACGTTAATTATTGTTCGGTTTGTTTTCTGCGTCTTTCGTTACCCTCAGTCGTGTATGTTGTAGTGCTGTTTTGAGGTTACGGAGTGCCTGTCGGCCGGTCTGTTCCTCATCTCGCATAGTGGGATACAGTTTCTCGAGGCTCAGCATTATACGTTCTGCTTCTTGTAGCGCGTTGACAGAGTTATCGTCATCCCCTACGACACGTGTGAGAAGCAGGTTCAGTTTGTCCACGGCGCACCAGAACATAGCCAGAGTAGTATATTTGCCATGGTGTACACGATAGATCGGCAGTATAGCGTCGTATGCTTCTTCCACCCGTCCTGCGCGTCGCATCTCAAATATATCTTTGACTGTCATGGGTGTCTATTTGCGTTTCATCTGTTGTACTTTGCGCATCATCTTGCCGGTCTGTTCGAACTGTTTGAGGAAGCGGTTAATCTCCACTATAGAAGTCCCTGAGCCTTTCGCAATGCGGTTCTTTCTACTGCCATTGAGTAGAGCAGGGTTAGCACGTTCTGCAGGAGTCATAGAAGATATGATAGCCTCCACAGGTTTGAAAGCGTCGTCATTGATCTCGACCCCTTTGAGTGCTTTATCCATACCCGGTATCATGCCCATGAGGTCTTTCATAGACCCCATCTTCTTGATCTGTTCCAGTTGCGAAAGGAAATCGTTGAAGTCGAACTGGTTCTTGGCGATCTTCTTGCTGATACGTCGTGCTTGCTCTTCGTTATATTGTTCCTGTGCCCGTTCTACGAGTGACACCACGTCTCCCATGCCCAGGATACGGTCTGCCATACGTGATGGGTGGAAGACATCTATGGCATCCATCTTCTCTCCTGTCCCGATGAACTTGATCGGTTTGTTGACCACGGAGCGTATGCTGAGTGCTGCTCCGCCTCGTGCATCACCGTCCAATTTGGTGAGTATGACTCCGTCGAAATCGAGGCGGTCGTTGAACTCTTTGGCGGTATTGACGGCATCTTGTCCTGTCATAGCGTCCACGACGAAGAGTGTCTCGCTCGGGGTGACAGCCTGTTTGATAGCGGCTATCTCCTGCATCATCTGTTCATCGACAGCGAGTCGTCCGGCGGTATCGACAATGACAACGTCATATCCATAGGTACGTGCTTCTTTGACTGCTTTTTGTGCCTTGTTGACCGGGTTCAGTTCTTGTTCGTCTGTATAGACTTTCGCCTGTATCTGTTCACCGAGTACACGCAGTTGTTCGATAGCGGCGGGTCTGTAGACATCGCATGCCACGAGCATCACTCGTTTATGTTTCTTGGTCTGTAGGAAGTTAGCCAGTTTGGCTGCGAAAGTGGTCTTACCGGAGCCTTGCAGACCGCTGAGGAGTACGATGGCGGGGTTACCTTTGAGGTTGATCTCTTCCGCTTCAGAGCCCATCAGTGTTGTCAATTCGTCGTGCGTAATCTTGACCATCAGTTGCCCCGGTCTTACCGCTGTCATGACATTTTGTCCTAATGCTTTGGCTTTGACCTCATCGGTGAAGTGTTTGGCGGTCTTGTAGTTGACATCTGCTTCGAGTAATGCCTTGCGGATATCTTTGACCGTTTCGGCGATATTGATTTCTGTGATACGTCCTTCTCCTTTGAGAATCCGGAAGGAGCGTTCCAGTCTTTCTGATAAGTTATCGAACATAGTTACACGTTGTAAATATGCTGCAAAGGTAGGATAAAATTTGCGTGTGTGCAAATTTTAGTTGAGTGTTGAGTGCAGTTGAGAGTTGAGTATTGAGTGTTTAGAGTTGAGTGAGAAGACGGGGAAGAGGATGAGAACGAGGCTATCCGGCTGGTTTGTCAGATAGCCTCGTTGGGGAATGATTGTCTATATACAGACTTATTAACGTCTATGCATTGACTTATTTAGCTATACGTATTCACTGATTTACGTATACATATTGACCTGTTTATTGGTTGATGATGATGGCTTTGATGCCGTCGCGTTCGAGTAGGGCATTGACAGTAGGTTCGCCTCCGCGGAATCGTTTGTAGAGGTCCATAGGTTTCTCTGTTCCGCCTCGTTCGAGTATATTCTTGCGGAAGAGGTCTGCTGTTTTCTTATCGAAGATTGATCCGTTCTTCTGCTGTGCCTGTTTGAAGACAGAGAAGGCGTCTGCGTCAAGCAGTTCAGACCATTTGTAACTATAATATCCCGCAGCGTATCCTCCGGAGAAGATATGGGTGAAGGCTGTTTCCATCTGCGTGCCTGCTACGTCAGGTAGCACTTGTACCTGTTTCATTGCCTCGTTTCCGAACTTGATGACAGCCTCTGCGACAGTCAGGTCAGCGGGAACGGTAAAGGGTTCGGTGAGTGTGTGCCAAGCCATATCGAGGTAGCCGAAGGAGAGTTGTCGTACGCAAGCATAGGCAGCGTGGTAGGTGTTGGATGCCTGTATCTTATCGATGAGTTCTTGTGGTATGGTCTCGCCTGTCTGATAGTGTTTGGCAAAGGTATCGAGGAACTCTTTCTCGTTGAGGAAGTTCTCGTTGAATTGCGAAGGCAGTTCGACGAAGTCGCGTGGCACATTCGTTCCTGAGAGAGCCGAGTATTGGCACTTGGTCAGCATGCCGTGTAGTCCGTGTCCGAACTCATGCAGGAATGTCTCTACCTCGTCATAGGTAAGTAGTGCGGGTTTGTCGGCTGTAGGTCGAGTGAAGTCCATCACGTTGACGATATGTGGTCGATGGTCTTTTTTTCCTTCGCGGTATTGTGGTTGGAAGTCATTCATCCATGCTCCTCCGCGCTTGCTGTCACGGGGATGGAAGTCGCAATAGTACACGGCGATGAAGTTGCCCTTCTGGTCGAAGACTTCGTATGCAGATACTTCCGGGTTATAGACCGGTATGTTTTTATTCTCTTTGAATGTCAATCCGTACAGGCGTTTAGCGAGTCCGAAGACGCCTTGCTTTACGTTCTCGAGTTCGAAATATGGACGCAGTATATCGTCAGAGATGGCATATTTCTCCTCCTGGAGTTTCTTGGAGTAGTAGCTCCAGTCCCATGGTTGCAGTGTAGCATAGAAGCCATGTTTGTTGGCGAAGTCTTGCAGTTCAGCGACCTCTTGGTGTGCTACGGGCATGTAGTTGTCTCGCAGTTGGTTGAGGAAGTTCATAACCGTCTCTTGGTTGTCAGCGCAGGTCTTGTAGAGTGATTTCTCTGCATAGTTACGTTTGCCGAAGAGTTTTGCCAGTTCGAGGCGTGTATTTACAATATCGATAATCACTTGTGTGTTATCAAACTCGCCCCCTATACAACGTGTGTTGTATGCTGTGTATAGTTCGCGTCGTATGTCCCGGTTGTTGCAGTCCTGCATGACAGGGATATAGGTTGTCGGTTTGAGGTTGAGCAGCCATCCCTGTTTCCCTTGTTTCGTTGCGTTCTCACGAAGCATTGCTTTGGTGTCGTCATTTAGTCCATCGAGGTCTTGTTCGTTGGTTATGAGCATGTTCCATGCATTGGTGGCTTTGAGTACGTTCTGTCCATAGGTGAGTGTGAGTTTGCTGAGGCGTGCAGTCAGTTCACGATAGGTCTGTTTATCTTCGGGACCGAGGTTAGCACCGTTGTTGGCGAAGGACTCGTAGATATCTTCGAGCAGTTTGGCTTGCTCTTTGTTTAGTTTCAGTTGTCCGCGTTGGTCATACACGGCTTTGATACGTTGGAACAGTTTCTCGTTTAGGCGGATAGTAGCGGAGTACTCCGACATCTTGGGTGAGAGTTCCATCTCAATCTGCTGGAGTTGCTCGTTGGTCTCCGAGTGTGTGAGGTTGTAGAAGCAGCCTGCCACGATGGAGAGGAGTTGTCCCGACTTCTCGTACGCCTCGATGGTGTTTTTGAAGGTCGGCGCTGCGGGGTTGTTGGCAATGGCGTCAATCTCCTCCAAGCCTTGTTTCATTCCCTCCTCGAAGGCGGGCATGTAATGCTCAGGACGAATCTCGTTGAAGGGATACGTCTGGTGTGGGGTCTTCCAGTTCTTGTAGTCGAAGAACGGATTGGTCTCAGCCACTGCCGAGACGGAAACTGCAATAGCAGCCATAGCAATTAAAAGTTTCTTCATTTATTTATTGGTTTGTTGTTTTTAGTTCAATTACACCAAGCCACAAAACAAAGGCTCTTATTCAGGATAGTAGTTACGAGAATAACCTATTGGAAATCCGGTTACTTCATCAATATACACCCGTGCCATAAAACTGCTACGAATGTAATGGTTCTCTCCTGTTTCCAGTTGGACAAATGCCTCCACGTAGTAGTCTCTTGTCGTAGCATCACGTTTAATTGACATCGTCACATCCTTATAACGATACGTCGGCCATGATTTGGAAGGATCTTCAATAGTATATGGCATCGCAAAACTACATCCTTGTTTGTTAATATACAAAGGATTAGTATTCGATGTTGTATAAGTACCTATTGGCAACAATGTATCTTGTGGATGAACAATAACATCCATTTGGTAACTACCATACGGAATGCTATCATACATAAAATCATACGCTTGAAGAACAACTCTCGCATTTAGTTCCCCCTCTTCAAATGATATATGATATATTTCTGCCCCCCACATTCCGTATTGAGATGCTATGGTATCATATTTGATAACATCTTGATGCTCAATAGTAGTCGGATTGTTACAGGATATGCACAAATGTAGCAATAATACTATTGTACATACCATCCATATAATATGCTTATTCGTTTCCATGACCTTAAGTATTATTGACCTATTAATCTCGACTATCCGGATAATATGGGCAGGCATATATCAACTCTCCATTCTCATTTCTGAATTGTCGCGTTATACGCGGGCAATAAAGATACAAGTTCTCTCCATCCTCCATTTGCACCCATAATTCCAAATAATAGCCCTGTTCAGAATCCCTTCCGATGCGTACAATTGCATTCTTGTAATGATATGGTTTGTATTCCTTGAACCATTCTGCCCCCATCGCAAAATTAGATTTGTTATTGTTTTGGATATACAACAACTTATCTTGTGTCATGGAATATGTACCCAATGGCAACAATGTATCTTGCGTTTCAGCAACCATACTCACATAAAAAGACAAATATGGAACACTATCATGTTCTTCAATAACGCACTGAGGAAGTATGCCCAACCGAGCCTGCAATATACCATTTCTGTGACTGATGTGCGTTATTTGTGCATCCCACACTCTGCGCTCCTTTCCTCGTATAAATAATAAGGTATCGTATTGTATAGCAGGGGTATCTACAAGAGTAGAGTTTGCACCACTATTTATTTCAATAGGTTCACAGGATGTACATACAAATAACGCGACTCCAATGAACCCAAAAGCATAAGTCAATATTCCCTTTATTTTCATAAAACTTCATTTAATAAAATTCATAACAATACACGTTATACAACGGATATGGATATCCCCAAGTTGCATGGAAGGTTTTACACTCATTTTTATCTACTGAATATAAATAAGCAAGATTATCACATGTTGTTTCGAAGGTCTGATAACCATCAATAAGTTCCCAATGTCCATTGGGTTTCTCAATTATAGCAAGTCTGCCCATATCTACACATAAGCGTATTTTCTGCATATCATATCCATCCCGCATAGGTATGTAGAATCCACAATCTGTAAGAATCCTCAATCCTTGTTGTGAACGAGACTCTCCCGCAGATTCTATGATATCATATAGTCGCCAAGCAAAATAGTTTATCATATCCCTATTATCGCGATATGTAGCACCATCAAAATCCTCTCCATCTAATCTACATGAATAGTTATGCAAGCATAGTATTTTAAGTATCGAAAGCGCAATGCTACCCGATGCCAAATTATGGTCACAATCACCAAATATCTCACGTTGTCCCCACCTGTAATCTTCTGTAAACAATGGTTCCACTTGATGAATAAGTCTAATATTATCACAATAGGTTACACCACCACCTAATTCCACCCACTTATGCATATGAAACATAGACATATACATTTTCAAATTAAACATCTCATCATATCGCGGCACACCAAAGGCATCATGGATTAACTCTATTGTTAAACTATCCCATTTACGCCAAATATCTCCATTCGCATAATAGGTATCAATCGCTTCCTCATACACATCAAGTGCCTCTATATCTAAAAAGGAAGGAGTACGGTATTGAATTAAATTGCAAGAATAGCGTCTATCTGCTGTGGTAAGGAAGGCTTTTTCAGAAGATGTATTGATAACATAAAATGCAATAGAAGGCCACTCTATATACATATTCATCACCTCATCTACGTTGATGCCATACCAAGCGTTACTTTCAGGCTCTACAATAAGAGACTTGAAGAATGTAGGTATTACATCCTCAAAATAGATAGGAGTAATGTCCATGGTCTCATCGTTTTCTAAAAAGCCGTAAGATGCCAACTCACTCACAATCTCCTCTTCAGACAACTGATACTCATCATCCAAAGCAGGGTTCACGAACCAACTACCCAAATCCGATGGTTGTACCATCGTTGTTGCACGTCTTCTGACTTTTGCCATGGTGGCATTAGTCTCGGTTTCGTTCTGCACACTCTTATCGCAACTACACAGCACCAATAAGATTAGCCCTAAATACAGGCAAAAAGTTTGTCTCCTTTTCATAACGTATGAAATTTAGAGTTAATAATATGGTGTTTAACTACTTCCCTTGTGCCGCAACAGGCGGAAGCAGGTGTTGTGCTATTTGTATATGGTATCTGCCCAACAGGCTCAAGTATCAGGTTGCCAAAGGAGGCAGGCAGGTGGAAGTTGGGTTTGGGTGCGGATATGGGGTTCCATGAGAGGTAGTGTGGTTGTGGTGTGAGGTCTCCGCACTTGTATAGGTTGCCCCGTCGTGTGACAGGCTGGTGAAGCATATCTGGTGTGATATGTAATATACTCAATGGGACGCCTATGGTGAGTGTCCATGAGAATAGTCCATGTCGGTTGTCGAAAGGCTCTGTGTTCAGTGAGGAATAGCGCGATATGGACTGTAGTGCAGTGTCTGACAGGTTATGCACGTCTTCTGTTTTAGATATGCGGTCAGAGGCATTGCATACCCCGATGCAGTTGAATTCGATGTTCCAGTAACGGGTGTTATCTTCGTTCGCAATAAAAAGTTCCACGCAGGAGTCCTCGTTGACGTGCTCAAGGTCATGGGTATGTACGGCACGCACTCCTTCTCCCTGAACATGGAACTGCACATACAGCATATTGCCTGTATGGGCTGTAGTGAACGACACTTGTGGCTTGGCGGGGTATGTCTCCTGCCAGTTGACAGAGTCTATATGTCCGGAGACAGGTTCGCAAGCAAGCTGTTGAGCCACGTGTTCAATGGTTTGCTGTTGCAGGGATGGGTTGTATGGTATGTGCAGTTCGTTCATACTATTTGCCTCCCCGTAAAAGATTGATTGCTCCAGAGAGTTGATACACACCTATGAGTGAGTCACTTTGTTTTTTTCGTGCTTTATTATAAGCCGGTTTGCTAAGATACTTAGCGTTGGTATTCGCATCTGTTCCCAAGGCGCGTATGACATAGTAATACGCCCCTTCTGCAGCCGGTCTGCCGTTGATCGTTCCGTCCCATCCTTTGGCGGGATCTGTCCATTCGTATATGAGCATTCCCCAGCGGTTATATATCCAGCAATGGAACTCTTTGAGTGATCGGTATGCTACCCTGAACTCATCGTTCACGCCATCGCCGTTGGGTGTGAAGACGTTGGGGACGAGTAGCATAGACTCGCTGACCGATATAGAGAATTCTACAGAGTCCAGAGAGCATTGTGCGTTGCTGGCATGTAGCACGGCTCTGTAGTTTCCCCGTTCTGTAAAGGTGTATCGGTGTTCTGCGCTGGTACGTTTGACGATAGGTTTCGTTCCTTCGTATATATACCATAGGTAATAATCGGCGTTAAGTCCGTTGGCACGGAATAGCACATCGAGTGGAGCAGATCGGTTTTCTGTGTTTTCCCGTTGTGTGGGTCGATTGACTTCGTTTGTCATTTCTCCCTCTTTGCCACGTGTAGTGACGATAGCGGTTGGGTGTGCTTTGAGTGCTACCGGTTGGTAGGTGGGCGAATAAAGTGTATCAACCTCTGTATTGAACTGTTGTGCCAGTAGTTCAGCCAGTTCATCCGTGATCACGAAATCGGTTGTGACGGCCGTTGCTCCTACCGTGATAAAGGATGTCAATGGTTGCTGTTCGACAGCGACGGAGTCTGTCCACTCTTCTTTCTCACTGTTCCATGCTCCATCATGGTATGTGACGCGGCACTGTCTGGGATAGGATACTGTACGTCCTTGAGCGTTCCGGTAGGAGAGTGCAGGGACGGTGCCTACGAGTGTTATCTGTGTCTCGTTGCACAGCAGGTCAGCGTTGACTTGTGACACTTGCAGTCGCAGTTTATCGTAATCGAAGACCCAGAAATACTCACGTGCAGTGCCTATCTTGATCATATAGCCTTCGCCGTTCTCCGGGTAGAGGTAGTCGGTTCCCTCCTGTACCGGTTTGATCGTATCCGGTAGTCTATACCAATCAACAGCCCCTACTCCACTCTTGGTTTTGATATGTGGGTTGTCAGTGAATAGGAATAGTGTATCTCCGTTATTTGTCAAGATAGTTGCCGAACCGACGCACTCCACATGTAATGCATAGAGCGGGGCGGTCAGTACGAGCAGTATGCCTATGATGGTTTTTCTCATTCTCACGACAGGTATATTTCCATTTCCGTAGTTTGTGCGTGCAAAGGTAGGATAAAATTTGCTTGTGTGCAAATTTTAGTTGAGGGAAGTTGTTTAGTTATGTAGGGGACCTCTCCTAACCTCTCCAGAGAGATAAACCTCTCCTAACCTCTCCAGAGGAGAGGAATACAAAAATATAGTCAAACTGTTCTTGCGAACCGACCGCAGGCGGGGTGTCCGTGTCCCCGGGGTTACTCAATGGTTTGATACACATGTTTCAAGAAGAGGACACATGCCGCCATGTGTGTGCCATAGGGTGCACAGTCGAAGGTGACTGTGGAGTAGTTGGTGTTGTTTTCGTTATTGGTGTCGGTTGGAGCGATGGATTTCTGCAGTTGCACACTGTTCACGAAAGGAACCATGTCGTCCTCTGTATTGTGGAACAGATAGGTCGGACAGTGAGGGACATAGCCCAGTATGCTACTCTGTTGCAGGGTATTGTAGAAGCGTGATGTCTCGGGTTGTGTCTTGTCGCGTCCTGCTTCTGTCATGACTCTGCTCAGGCGGTTAGTCTGTAACAAAGCATTCAACTCATTTACCGTGTAGCGTTTCGACTCCACCCATTCCTCGTAGTGCGTCAGCAGGGGTTCCCGGAAGAAGTATTCGCTATTCTCCCTACATTATGCAGAAAACCGCTACTATCTCGTCGGCACAAGTTTCCAGTCCTACGACCAAGGGGTGCAGGATAACCGGTTTGTCGTCCAAGTCCAACTGCCCCTTGTGCGCTTTCGTCACAATCTCCAAGACTTTTTCTAACAATTCGGAATCGGTTATAATATCATACATTTCTTACCTGCAAAGATAATGCAATGCTTTATTTTTTCCAAACACTTAATATTTGAGCATATAAATCATTGGCTCGTTTGGTAATCTCATTCTCATTCCAATCACTAATTTTCAAATACGGGTCTAAGGTAATTAGTCCAGAGGCTGCCTTTATAAGTCCAGGCTTATTGCTTTTACCATTTAATTTATCCTGCCATTTGCTATTACTGATAGAGGTGTTTAATTTGCCAGGAATTATCGCCAAGTTACCTAATGTGTATAAAATATCATCGCGGTTTGGGATTGTTGCCTCATCTAATCCTGTCATACCCCATGTTTGCTTCCACTTTTTAGGCATTAAATGTTCTAATGTATAATACTTAATCCCTTTCATTACTGTCGCAGAATATGAGTCGGAACGAAGGCGTGTTTCTAACATATAGAGAATACCAGTGTTCTGTTCGTTGATAAGATACACCCCGCCACTGATGGCTTTTTGTATATCCACATCATCAACAGGGGCTGTCAATCTATCGCTATCCTTTCCGTTGACAAACTCTTGTAAGTCTTTTAATGTCAGAACAGAATTTGTCAGCAAACTATCAGAGTACATCTTGTTATATGAACGAGTATCCACATGACAAATCAAACGGCGCATCATATATGCTTCCAAGTACTCACATATCTTTGTTATCTCATTTTTGTCTTTTTGATTCACCAACAAATACAATATGTATGGAATCATTGTGGACATCTTGAGTGAAAACATCATTACATTCAACCTATCCAATCCGATTTCTTCTGTAAGGGCGTATTCTCCGCAATCAGGTTTGAGGTTCTCCTTAAAGAGAGTAGCATACTCATTGATTTCTTTCATCAACGTATTCTTATCACCTCCCATATACTTGTTGATAAACTCTTTATAGGATTCGAACAATTTCTCCGTGCGTGCATAACGCAGTTTATCCTCCGTTGTAACACGATATTTTGCATCGTGTACTTTCATATTTAATAGAGCAGAAAAGAATACATCAATCAAATGGGGTCTGCTTGTACCTGATACGATTTCCTGATCCCAATACTCTTTGTATTCTCTATCTTTTTCAAATATAGGCTCCCAATATGTCTTAAATTCGTTCAGGTTATTCTCATTAAACAAGTAGTTCTTCAATAACTCTGATGTTGTCAATTTAATACCGAGTGAATTGATTGTATCAAAAATCTGCTGTTCATCCTCATCATAAGTCAAGTCTATTCCAACAAGAAGTATTTTATCCAAAATAGGTGCTACACTATTGATGTCAAGTATAGAAGTATCTATTTCACGAAGGAAATACTGATAAGCATTGATAATCTGACTATCACTTTCTACTACATTTCCTTTCTTATCCACAGACAGATTCTCAGGAGAAGTAAGGTTCATTATCCGTTCAAATGCAGGACGATCTAAACGGTTATGACAAAACGCCAAAACCATAGTGGATTTCCCATTGATGATGCTTCTACACTTGCACACATCCTCAAATATCCAATCTTGTTCCAATTTAAGACTTAACACCTTGAAGAATATGGCAATTGTGGTCAGTCGTTGCTGACCATCAATAACAGTACGAATATCGCTCACACCTCCCATAGCAGGTGTTTGTTGTTGCTTAAGAATAATAGACCCAAAGAAATGTGGTTTTGCTGAAAGAAGTGTTAAATCAATTACATCTTCCAAGAAACGTTTCCATAGTTCTTCATTCCATACATAAGACCGTTGATAATAGGGTATTTCCAATAGTCTTGCTCCATTAAGAATGTCTTTTATCTTTTTCTCGTGCGCGTTCATGTATTTTGTTATTTATAGCATATTAAATATTGACAAACAATAAGGGTGTGTCAAAACCCAAGAAAAGCGTTCCTTGTTTTGACACACCCTCATGCTTAAGTGTTTACTTCGCTAAGTTTACTTGTTGACTTGGAAGCGGGTGTTGCCGGTGGTTAGGTAGTCCACGATTTGA
>CAVEZM010000033.1:0-7694 GCA_963620225.1 Acidaminococcaceae bacterium
GCACACGCGGGTCGTTCTTGTCGAAGTAGAACATCTTGCCACCACAGCAAGCGTCCAATATCGGTGTATTCTGTTTCATTGCTTACCTCCTTTCTTGCACAAGGCGGACTGCTCTCTCGTAATCGCGATAGAAGTAGTCCGTGAACGCTTCATTCGAGGAGAATAACAGACCGTATGCATCGTACAAGTCGTACGCCGTAGCAGACCAATAGCAGCCGAGCAGCCCCTGCGCAGACAGAAACAACTCCTTGCCGTTGCGGGCTACAAACAGCAGCCCATTGCGCTCTTTGTCCCACAGGTGAGGGACATTATCCAACAACTCCTGCCAGTCATCCCGTGTCGGCAGGTTCTCTCCGAACTGCTTCACTGCCTCATCGTAGGTAGCGTACAGCGGTTGTCCGTTCTCGCCAACCTCATTCTCGGTTGCCCATAGGTTGCCACTCGGCAAACCTAAGTCGATAAACTCTTTTTCCATTGTTGTTTATGTTGTTTGTTTCACATTGGCTCAAAGCGAAAACCCAAAGCGATACCGTGTTGCTCACGTATCTTGCCACGTTGCGTGTCGGGGGTGTAATATATTACCCAACGTTCGTTGTCATCGTGTTTGTTTCCGGTCACATAGCCTGCTTTCTTGCAGCAATGGCGGAACGAGGAGCGTCTCTTGCCAAACGGGGCATACGGTATATACAGTTTCGTCTTCTGCTCAAGCCCATTGTACACCCGCAACCGCTCTCTGCGATAGGTCTCTCTTCTCCTCTCTATGCCCTCTGCAAAGCGTGCTTTGAACTCCGCGCTGTTACGTTTCTCCGGTGTCAGAGGCACCCACCCTGTGGCACGTAGGCGGCGACCAGCCTCTATACACGCCTCACTCGGACGCTTGCCGCGCAGGCTATTGTAGTAGCCGTTCTCCTCACATATACGCTTGGTTATCTCCGCCTGCTTCTTGCGTATGGCGGGCATCTGCTTCGCTAAACCGAGTTTGCGTTTATAGCGTTGCAAGACACTGAACGAGATACCGAACAGCCTCATCATCTTGCGGTTGATAGTGACAGGGAACAGACGGACAAACTCCGCCTCCAACTCCGGTGTCATGTAAAACTCCATCGCGTTGTTCTTGCCTGACCGCTTGGGCAGTTGGTACTTCCTCCCGCCTGCGGCTATCTCCGACAGTCTGGGGGTCTGTGTGTTTCTAAAACTCATATGCTTGTTTGTTTTGTTTGGTTTCAAAAAATGTAAGCAGGGCGGCGTTCCTATGTTCCAGCAGAATAGCGTTTGCGAGATTATACCCTTTCGGGACGCTATTGAGTACTTATTCTTGCAGCACCTTTACTGTCTTATCCTGCTTACACTGTGGTTGGCGGAACGGACAAACCGCCTATAACGACAATCTAATACCGTGCGTCCGTTTTTTAACTTTGAACTTATCGTTCGGGTATTCTCAGGGGTTCTTCTCTTGGTTGGGGTAATCAGTACAGCACGGGGCGAGTGCGAGATTTTTGGAGGTCGCAGCGTCTGCGAGTATTCGGCAGTTGGTAGTCCTAATGTTACAGGCTCGGTTACCCTATGCCATACCACTACTGCCTTATTTGCTATACGAACGCTATAGGAACACTATAGGAACACTATACGAAATCAGCCTTTCGGCACGCTGCTCGCTACTTATCTTGCAGCCCCTTTCACTGTCTTATCCCGTGCATACTGATTGGTAATTTTTAATTTTTAATTTTTAATGTTTGTTATGGGTCATTGCATCTTCGTCGTCTCCCACCATCCGTGGCAGGCTTGCTCCCTCACGTCGTCTTCCACCCTCTCCCACTCGTTGCGGGTGTCGGTGTGCTTGGCTAAGTACTCCTCGCAGTACCTGTCCCGGTACTCGAAGAAGTCCTCCGCCAACTCGAAAGCCTCTCGCGGAGTGTTCACATCGCTGCGGAATACCATCAGCGACTCTGCCAACTCGGTTATACGGTCTAACTCGTAAGGCGTTTTCGTTTGATTTAAGACACTTTTTCTTTCGTTGTGGGAGTTTGTACCACTCGGTATGTTTCGTGCGCTTAAATCGAACGTATTTGCGTCTACGGGGCTTTTTGATTTGTAACTCATAGTTGTGAATTTTAGTTGAAGTTGATTACATCCAGTATATTCCGTTCTGTTTGCGTTCATCGGCAGACATCTGCTGCACCTCGTAGGTGGTGTACCGTCGCTGGTAGTCGGTCAGTCCTATGCGGTCGGCGTCGGCTTGATAGAGCAGTATCCACTTGCCGTCTATCTGCGCACTGACTATCGGGGCGTTGGGTTGGCGACTGCTGTCTATCCGGGCGAACTCGGCGTTGTCGATGATATGCACCTGCTTGTCGAGCGAGAGGAACTCTGCTACTCGGAACTCTCGGTAGGGACAGTTGCGCAGCATGTAGTCCGTTGCAAATCGTGTCCGTTCTACGCTCCACCCGAGAGCCGCCACTTGGTCGGCAAGCACCGTCCAGAATGTTATCTTCTCTCCGTTGGGGGCTTGGTAGGCGGTGTTCATGGCGGGGAAATTGACTGCGAGGCGAAGGATGTAGGGCATTATCTCGGCGGCTGCTGCTGGTGGGTATTGCCTGAAAGCCGATAGCGGACTATTCTCTGCGGGCTGCACCCGCTGCAAAGCCTGCTGCAATAGAGCGGGCGATGTCGTCGAGGCTTGTGCTGTTGCCTGCTCGGCTTGTGCCGACTGCTTGCGAAGCACTTGAGCGATGGGTTGTGGGGTTTGCATTGTCGTTTTGGTTTTTCAGTTTGCGTAAAAATTTCGGCAGCCAGTTTTGGAAGTGTCGTAGCGTCTCCGTCCTTTCGCCCCGTTCGCACCGCTCTCGCACCACAAAGTCGTTGTCGTAAAATTCGGCAAGTAGCGTGGCAAGTGTTAGGTCGGTCAGACCACTGTGGAAGAGTTGCATTTTTACCCACTCTTGCAGGTCGCTTTCCACTACCCATTTTTTCAATCTCTCCTGCGCGCTCTCCGTAGTTGTTGTAGTAGTAGTAATGTCTTCTATAGAGTCTTCTAATGATTTTAAATAAGGTGTGGGGGGTGCAAATTTTGCGTCGCCCCCACGCAAATCTTGCACCCCTGCAAAATTTGCACCCCTGCAAGATTTGCGTGGGTTTCTCTCCCCTGCAGGGGTGCAAATTTTGCGTGGGTTTCTCTCCCCTGCAGGGGTGCAAGATTTGCGTGGGTTTCTCTCCCCTGCAGGGGTGCAAATTTTGCGTGGGTTTCTCTCCCCTGCAGGGGTGCAAGATTTGCGTGGGTTTCTCTCCCCTGCAGGGGTGCAAATTTTGCGTGGGTTTCTCTCCCCTGCAGGGGTGCAAGATTTGCGTGGGTTTCTCTCCCCTGAGAGGGGTGCAATTTTTGCAGGGGTATCAGGTGTAATTTTGTCGGTTGTGAAAGTCTTGTAAACACTCCGTCTGCCATCTGTATATTCAGTCTCGATTAGCCCCTGCGATTTTAGTTCGGAGATAGCGTATTGTATGTTTCTCTCGCTGTACCCCAACCGCTCTGCAATGAATGCTATGCTGACCTGCAAGGCGTTCTTGCGCTTCCCTTTATGCTCTAACTGATAGAGCAGAGCATACACATCTCGCTGTGCTCCGCCCCGTAGGGCGTTCATCCACTTATAGGTCTTTAAGAATTCCATGTTAATTGTTCTTAAAATAGGCTTTGTCAATCCAATAGCGGGCGTAGGGCTTACGGTTTTGTACTTCCGGTTGGTCCATTAGTATTGGCAAGTCCTCGTCGTGGCGCAAGATATAAATGATAGCCGAGAGGCGGAAGCAACCGCATAGGTTGAGAGCCTCAATAGGCGTAATCGATTTGCCTTTCAGTAGGTGTGAGCGTATAATACTCCGCTGTGTGTCATGTCGTTCCATAATGTCTATTCTATTTGATAAAAATTCGCATACTCATATTGTCATCGTATTTATCCACGCTGGGCAATATCTCGTACCATACCTAGTCTTTGCGGTCAAATATCAAACGGCGGATATATTCCAAATCCATGTCGGTACCCGTTAAGATTTTCTCTGCACCGTGGTTGTTCTTGTGAGCGGCTATCCACTCATACAGTTTAATTCTTTCGCTTGCTTTCATTGTCCTTTTGTATTTTAGTTTTTACTTGATTTCCTGCCATTCGTTGTGGTTGGCTAAGAACCTGTCCACATCGTCTTTGTGATAGTAGTTTAGTTTTCCTATGCTGCTGCAGGGGTGCAGTCCTCGGTCGTAGAACGACTTGCGGAAAGTGCGCTCGTCTATGCAGCCGAGATAGGTGCAGACATCTGCCATTCCCAATAACCATGGGGAGGTGATTTTCTTGTCGGGCTTTTTCATATTGCTGTTGATTTTATTTTGGTGCGAGAGGCAGGAGTCGAACCTGCATTTGCCGTCTTGCTCTCGCTGGTGCGTTTGCTATCTTCGCAGACCGCAATACGCTTTGATACTCACTTATGAAATCATTTAATAGATTGTATTGTGGTTGCCTTGCAGGGCTGCCTTGTATTGTGTCAGAACGGGAGGTCTAAACTCTCGCCATCTTGCAGGGTCTGCTCGTAGGTGGGGGCATTGGCTATATCCTCCGGAGTAGGAGCGGCTGACACCAGCTCGTTCCATGTGCGCAGGTTGCCGATGATATAGTTCTGCCCCTCTTGGCGTTCCTCTTTCTTGGGCGCACAGGAGATGAGGTGGTCGCTGATTACTTTGCCGTTAGCGTCCATAAACGGCTCTTTCTTCTCGTGAATGGAGATGTTGAGATACAGACGCTTCACGCCGTCCTTGCACTCTACTGCTTTGATTTGCGACTTGGGAATGTCCGACAGGCAGACAGAGCCCACAAATTTCATTGCCATTGTTTCTGATGTTTAATTATGAATTGTTTTTGTTTGTTTCAATAAAAGGCAGCAGGGCGGGTTGCGAGTATTCCAAATTGCCCAGCGTATTCCTACATTGTAGCCTTGCGGCACGCTGTAGCCCCAGTTCTTGCAGCACCTTTACTGTCTTATCCTGCTTGCCTTGTCAGCGTTGCGACCGCTGTTCGTATTGCTGTGCCCATATCTCGAAATACAAGTCGTCGGGATTGGGGAGTGTGATACCATACTCTGTCGCTGCGTCTGCCTGTACTCTGTTCAGGAACTCGGTCATCTGCTCGGTGGTCAGCCCCTTGGTATGCCCCGCCACGCGCCCCCTCGGTGTGTCTATGGGGAGGAAAAGTGTGCAGTAACTGTCGTGTACCAATTCGGCTGTGAAGACCCGCCCGTAGGCTTCCGTCCACGACTTGGCTATGCAGGTAAACCATAGCCACATCAGTCGGTTTTGGTTGTTGCTACGCGGGCTTTTCGCTTTCTCCATCGTGAGGATATACTCTCCGTTCATAGCATCGTTAAGCCATAACTGAATAGTCTGCACTATCTCTTCAGCGTTGTTGCCGTCACGCGACTTGCTATACCTTGTTGCTTTCATGATACGATTATTTACTCAGTGTCACTTGTAAGGTCGTGGTAGATGACCTGGCACACTGCCTGAGTGCTTGCAGCGTCGTCTCACGCCCTTTCTGTCGGGCTCTTATATCTTCGAGTTGGTCTTGGTAAGACTGCCACTCTCCGTCCTGCGAGTAGTCGTATCGGACACCAGTCTCCTTGATTTGGAACCTTGCACCGAACATGCCTATCTCTTTCTCTCCATATTTCTCCGCTTCGGCAATAGCCTGTTCGGCTATCTGCCTGCGTGCGTCTGCTGCCATCTTCTCCAAGGCTGCCAACAGCCCATATGCACGCATAGGGTCTATCTCTCCCCCAGATACCTTGCTCACTACACGCTGCACCTGCATCGCTATCTCGGTCTTGCTCGGCACTTGGTAGTCGTTCGATAGAATGATATTATCTGTCATGGTCGTGTCCTTCATTATCGGTTAGCCTGCTGTATCTCCGTCTTTCTCCGTGTGAACGAGCCGCGCAGCATCTCGTCTTTCTCGATGACTGACTTATTGGCATTCCATATAGCCGTCAGTTCTTCTACGCTCTCTGCGGCACGTACCATATCCAACACGTCACTCGAACGTGACACCGATGGTGCGGCAGGCTTAACCTCTGCCTTACGCTCCTGCTGCAGGTCGTACTTGGTAGAGTGCTGCCTGTCGTTGGCAAACCACACGTCTGCACCCAAACCGAGTGACTTGGTGGCATTGCTCAGGGCGTCGGTGTACGCCATCTTGAACGCCTCATCCGTCACGGAGAGATAGCCGCTCTTGGTCTTTGACGCAAAGGTGTTACCACCCTCGCCATAGATAGGCTTGCTCCACTCGTCGCCATACCTGACATACAAGTTGATGCCTATGAACGTGGCGATAGTGCCGTCAGGGGCTTCCTGTATGTGGCGGTACACCACCTCCGTGTACCAGCCCAGACCAGCAGCTCCAAAAGTCTCCGTCAGTTTCTTGATACGCCACATAGGGTTGATGTCCGTACCACTGAAACGACCGTTGTTAAACGCTTTCTGTGCCTCCTTGGGGACGGCACGTAACTCCTCATAGAGTCTAAGATTGTTGTTGCTCATTGTTCTTGACTGTTAATAGTTACATATGGATACTGTCTAATTCATCGTAATAGTCTTCGGCTATCTCTGCCAACGTCTTGTACGCATCGACCTGCTCGCACAGTTCGCGGTAACGCTCATCAGCCGACACATAACCGTACGTCCAACAGCCGTTCTCGTTATACGCAGTGCCGAAATGGTCGATACGGTACTGCAACGCATCGGCTTCCTGCTCGCACGCCTCACAGTATGCCGCCAACAGGTCAAAATCAAAACGATGCGCACGGAAATAGGCTGTAACCTCACTTGCCGAAGCCATCGGCAGCGTGTTGTCTATGTGTTGTTGCATAGTCATAGCCGTACCTTATCGCCTGTTACACTCCTGCTTGTACTCACGTACACTCATACACACCAGCAGGATAAACAACCCGCTAAGCACTGCAAACGCTACCTGCCACGCGTAGAACTCGCCCGCCATGGCTATGCTGCCTATGGTGTAGGCAACCATCGCTGTTGCCATCATAGCAAACAACACGATTTGGAATATGCACATTAACTTCTTCATAACGGTATCTTGATTTATAACAACTTTATCACTACTTTCTTGGTCTTGTTCTGCTCATCGTGCTGGACGATGAACCTGTCCACCATGGCACGACGGTAGTATTTCGTCTTGCCTATCACGGAGGTAGGGACTAAACCCCTGTTGAAGAACTTGGCTTTCAGAGCCTCGGAGGTCTTGACACCTACATAACCCATCAGTTCTGCGTCACCGATGATGAATGTCCGGTCACTCAATGGAATTTCTACGGATTTTATTCTTCCTGTTGCCATACTGTTTAATTGTTTTGTTTGTCTTGCACCCGGGGCAGGCGTTGAACCTGCGTGTGCCAAACTGTCAAACCTTTCTCCTGTAGCAGATGTCTGGCTGTTCTGCCTACTGAACTACCCGGGTAGGAGAGGGGGCGGGCATCCCCTCTGTCATACTAATAAACTGCCCGCTATGTCTCACGACACAATAGTTAAACACATCAAAAAGTTACAAAACTCCACCGACGCCTCGGCTGGGGTTATTATTTTATTGTTCTTCTTTTGCTGCTTTCGCAAGCCTCGCCTCCACACGGTGGCGGATAGAATAGATAGTAGC
>CAVEZM010000034.1:0-4830 GCA_963620225.1 Acidaminococcaceae bacterium
ACGGGAACTTTTTCCCTATCTGAGTACTATAAAAAAGTACTCGCTTGTACTACATTTATTGCTTCAATCTTTCAAAGGTCACTATTGTTGGTTTCACCGCTTCAGTTTGGGTTGTCTGCCTCCCTTTTTGCGCGAAACCGGCTGCAAAATTACTGCTTTTGTTTGGACTGACCAAATCTTGCAGTAACTTTTTTGCATTTTCTCTGTAAGAGGCTGATTATCATCACGTGTCAGCATTACCGTTTCCCGTTGTTTTAGTGGCACTCGCTTGTGCCTTGCGCGAAAACGGCTGCAAAATTACTGCTTTTGTTTGAATTGCCCAAACAGTGAGAGCATTTTTTATGCACTTTCTTTGTAAGGTGTTGTTTTTCACGTCTTTTGGAGAGTTGATAGTTGAAAGTTGATAGGTAAGAGTTGATAGTTGAAAGTTGAAAGTTGATAGTTGATAGGTAAGAGTTGATAGTTGAAAGTTGAAAGTTGATAGTTGATAGGCATAGCACGCTACTGGCTCTGCGGTCACTATGGAGAATTAACCATTGGACAGTTTACAAGTTGACGATTATTGAATAGAAAAGAGGCTGTCTATTTGGACAGCCTCTTTACCTATTTATCTATTATTCTTTTTATCTGCTTCGGGCGTTGTTACTTGACCTTTGTGCCGAGGATGTTGTAGATATGTCCGTTGTAGAGGATATAGACTTGCCCGTTGTAAAGGATTTTGCGTGGGTTGTCGATGGTCGTTGTGTCGGGTTCATCTTGTACCTCATCTATATCCGTTTTCTTTATGTTTTTAACCAAGCGTACAGACATAGCACGATATAGGTTGTATGAGTTCAAGACAACATAACCGTCATATAATTCAAGTGCCGCTGTCATGTCATTATACCCTTCCCGCAGGTTTGCGGTGTGATAGTAACCTTCCAGGGCGGTGCGGTAGAAGTCTGTACTCTCACGGAAGCCACAAGCAGGTAAGAACACTGCTCCTTTTGCTTCCATCAGTGCCCAGTCGGCTGCGGAGAGAGTGTTTGTTGTTGTCGTTGAGAAAGTGAGTGATGTCGGGTTCTCCCACGCATCGGGCAGGATGACCTTTCCGTAAACTCCCACTATGGTTGCATCGAAATGTAGGGTCTTTGCATTCTCACGGTTATAGAAGATATACTTCCACTCATCGCTTGTCGGTGTCCGCCAAACATCTCTATCTCCTTCTATATTGTTTGTCCCCCAGTCGAGGAAGTCGCCCTTGTACTCATCGTTGTTGGTAGAGATACTTACGCCCCAAGGTGCGTAGGATGACTCGCCACTCCAACCGAAGAGGTCTATGGTGGTACTCAGGATTTTGGTTGATCCGACAGAGATGATATTATCTAATCCGATGTAGTCGTATTGGTTCTCCGCGAACTGCCATGTCGCATTGTCGATGTACTGCAGGTTTGCTCGTGAGAAGAGTACTCTTTGGTCGCTTGACACAGAGATAGGGTATGCATCGTAGCGGCAAGGCAACAGGAAGCGTGCCTCGATGGTCACATCGCTGTTGGGCATTACAAATTGGTATTCCGTGTCAGCCGTCTTGGTAACTGCCACTTCGCTTTTAGCAGTCCCTGTTCCTATCGTTGCATAAATGGTCTTGAGGTAATAGTCTTCGGCGGGTTCAGCCGTTATGGTGATTACCTCTCCCGGCAGTGCCGTTATGGCAGAAGCCGACAGTGTGCCACCCTCAACGGTGTTAAGCGTAATGGTGTGCGACGCCACATCCTGTACCAGACGAACGGCTAATCCATTGGGACCTGATATATACTTCACAGCGATGCCCGATAGAGTGGCACCAAGATAGTATATTTGTGTACCACTACCTGTCCCTGTAGATGACCAATAAACTCCCATTTCTTGATTATTCATAGAGAGTCCACTTCGAGTAGAAGTGAATGGCAGGAACACTGCTCCTGCGGTTTCCATTTTCGCCCACTGTGCGAGCGTATAGGTATTGACGGCATAATCAACGGTCGTCATTCCTCCTGCTGTAGTAAATGCTACTCCACTTACCTCCGTCCAGTCGTCCGGTAGCAGCACGACACCCTTCGTGCCATTGACTGTAGCATACCCATAGCGTTCTGTAGCGTTCTCACGCGTCTGTAGCAGATACTCCCATTCCTGATTACTGGGTGTACGCCATGTGTTGGCAGCGTCTTTGCCAATGGTGTTTGTTCCCCAGTCTATGAAAGTGGCGTAGTCAGTGACATTTGTACCGATTTTGGTCGGCGCATTGCCGGTTCCCCATCCGAAGAGGTCAATCTTGTCGGCGAGGGTTGCAGTGGTGCCATTGCTTGTGATGTTCTTTGTCCCCAAGGTATCGTACTGGAACTCAGCGAAAGCCCATGATTTGGTGCTTTGGGTGTATTGCAGGTTTCCGGAAGCGATAACCACCTGTTTGTCTGCCGCCACGGAGAATGGTCGCATGACATACTGTTGCGGGTAGACGAAGAGGGCGGAGACAGTTACTGTACCTCTTGGCATGATGAACTGAAAGGTGTTGTCGTTGACCCGTGTGAAGTTAACTGTTTTTGTTCCGCAGACGATACTGATAGAACGGAATATGCATGCCTCATCGGGTGTGAGTGTGACGGTGACGATGTCCCCTACACTCGCTGCGGTTTTATCTACGGAGAGTGTACCATTCTTCACTTCACCTACCGTGATTGGATATTCCGATATATCTTTAGCCAGACGGACAGGCATACCGAGATACTTGTATGTGGTAGAGAGTTCTATTTTGGGGCCGGCAGATGAAGTCTTCCATATCATTGCGAGCAGTTCGCCCGAAGGCGTTATACTATCCACACGGTAGGAGAATTGTGCTCCGTAGCCCATTATATCCTGTTGCTTACGGCTCCCAGCCACCGGCAGGAACACGGCTCCAGCGGCTTCCATTTGTGCCCACTGTGCGGCTGTATAGGTGTTTTGGGAGCTTTTTAATGTTGCATTCCATGTCAGGTCTTCTGGTGTTACCCACTCGTCGGGCAGGATAACCAGTCCTGTTACACCGTCGATGACAGCCCCTCCGTATAGTTTATCCGCATCCGCACGCTTTTCGAGAATATATTTCCACTCTGTCGCCGTTGGTGTGTACCATGTGTTAGCCGGTTGTCCATTGATGATATTCGTACCCCAGTCGAGGAAATCGCCGTCGTGTTGTGCTTCTGAAGAGGTTTTTATATTCGTGCCATATTTTTGTATTTCGGTACTCCACGAGAACATATCGAATTCATCCTTGTTGGCACTCATAGGTGTTTGGTTGACGTAATAGATATTGTTGTATCCCACTGTGTATGCCTGGTGTGCAGCGAATGTCCATTGGTTGTCGGGTGTGTTTTCTTGTCTTATCAAGTTACCTCCTGCGAAGTGTACTTTCCGGTCTGATGCCACGGATATTGCTTTGGGTTGATATTGGCTTTCATAACTGAAGAACGCAGATATGGTGACAGGTGCGTTCGGCATGGCGAACTGGAAGTGTGTGTCGTCGATTTTAGTGATTGGCACAGGTATGACGCCATTGAGTACGGTCAGTGAGTAGAGTTTGCAGTTCTCGTCGGGTGTTGCGGTGATGGTTATCACATCGGGGAACTTGGCTTTGAGTGTGTCAACTGTCAGTGTACCGTTTTTTGGTGTTGTAAGTGTGATATCGTAGATATCCACATCGAATACCAAACGCACAGGGCAGCCGATATAGAGTTCCACATATTCCCATGGGCTCATTACCTTCAGGGTAGGTTCGTACTGGAGGGTGGACATTTCATGCAAAGTCCCCCAATAATTGGTGTGGTAGTCATTGGTGTGGTATTTCAGGTCGGTGTTAGCACCTGTCACTGTGGTTCCCGAGCGAGAGCCTGCAGCCGGCAAGAATACGGCTCCTGCGGCTTCCATTTGGCTCCATTGCACATAGTCGTAGGTGTTCACGTCATATACGCCGAGTGTGTCTTTCCAATGGAGACCTTCCGGAGTTGTCCAGTCGTCCGGCAAGATGACTATACCCTTGATGCCGTCTATTGTAGCCATGCCGTGGAGTGCCTTGGCATTGGTGCGGGTTTCAAATATATATATCCACTCTTCCGGTGCGAGTGAACGGCATTGGTGTCCATAATTCGAACTGCTACCGCGGAACTTACGAAGGTTGTTATTCCCCCAATCCTCAAAGGTACCCAGATAGTCGGTTACGGATTGGTTGTAACTGATACCCCACTTCGTAGCCGTTTTACCACCGCTCCAACCGAAGAGGTCGATAAATTCACTCAGTGATCGGTTGCCACTTATGTCCGTCTTGATATTATCGGTGCCGATATAATCGAATTGGTGATCTGCTACATAGAAGTTTTTGGAAGATGTCGAGTTCTCGGCAACAAGGTTTCCCGGTGTGAAACAAACATATTTACCATTGTCTACCGATATTGTCCGCTCTACATAACGAGATGTATAATTAAACTTGGCTCTTACCTCAACCTCCCCTTCCGGCATGATGAAACAGTGGGTGGTATCGTTTACCATGTAGGAGTCAGGTTCTTCCCCTGATAACACTGCTACTAATTCGAAGTTATCCAATGTACATCCGGGTTTCGGGACGACTGTAACATATACCTCTTTGCCGGGTTCTGCTTTGGTAGTACTCAGTTTGATGGTGCCGTATTGGTCGCTTTCTGCGTAGTTGCGATGTTTGTTTGTCAAAGGAATGGCATGGATGTCATACTTTACCACATCTTTCACGAGGCGGACATTGCGGGCTAAGGAAGCCGTTGTACCATTCCGCAACATCAACAGTTCATCGGTAAATGTTACGGCTAT
>CAVEZM010000035.1:0-4286 GCA_963620225.1 Acidaminococcaceae bacterium
TCAACCTGATACAACAACTCACAAATCAGAATACAATGGAACAAAAACAACTTATCCAACTCCTGACCAACAAGGAGAACTTCGAGCAGGCAACGGCTGTGGAACAGCGTATGCCTGATGTACGGAAACATATCTTCCAAGACATCTTCCGCAAGCAAGTAGAGGAGCAACTTGCCAAAGACGACGCCCCGAAAGTAACCATTGCGGATTGTACGTCCGATGGTTACTCGTCCTACACTATCAGTTTTCGCATAGAGGGTTGGACGCAGGAAAACCTTCTGAAATTTACTACTGATAAAGGTTATATGTATTATGGTGTCCCAAGAACCATGGAGATAAATGGTATCTGCGAAAAGGAAATAGCGGACGGCTTTCATTCCACCTCGTGGTGGATAGTATGGAAATGGATGCCTGAAGAATATCGTGATTGGAATAAGGATTCAAATAAGGATACAAATATCTTTATGCAAATCCTGTCTGCAGAGAACAATGCAAATGCCGTTGCCGTCGCTATGGTACAATGTATCAAAGAGACGCTGCAATTCATCAAAAAGAATAACATCGAAATCAACTAACCACGTAACCAGCAATACAATGAAAAAGAATATCTTATTGACGCTCATTGCGTTAATGTGTGCTATGTATTGTAAGGCGTATGATTTTGAGAGTGGTAACCTGTACTACAATATTTTAAGTGATAGTACTGTAGAAGTGTGTCCTAAAGAACGCACAGATATAGGTATCCCAAATGCTTATGGGGGACTTATCTCTGTTTCCATTCCGAGTTCTGTCATATATGGAAATAAAAAATATACTGTCACATGGATTGGAACTGGTGCATTCCACAACTGCCCTTATCTCACCTCTGTGACTATTCCTAATAGCGTAACGAGTATTGGAGGCTATGCTTTCGGCAATTGTCCTCGCCTTACCTCTATCGTTGTGGAACCGGGAAATAAAGTATATGATAGTCGTGACGATTGTAATGCAATTATAGAAACTGCAACCAATACCCTCGCATTTGGTTGTTCGGGAACAATCATTCCCAATAGTGTAACAAGTATAGGAGGATATGCTTTCTACGAATATACAGGTTCTACCCCAATTACGATTCCCAATAGCGTAACGAGTATTGAATATCGGGCTTTCTGGGGTAGCACACTTGCCTCTATAACAATTCCGAATAGTGTAACAAGTATAGGAGAGGATGCTTTCTGGGGGTGCACGGGGCTTACCTCTATCACTATTCCAAATAGTGTAACGAGTATTAGAGATTATGCATTCTCTGGTTGCACGGGTCTTACTTCTGTTACTATCGGCAATGGCGTAACGAGTATAGGATTTTGTGCTTTCTCTGGTTGCACGGGTCTTACTGCTATCACTATCCCCGAGAGCGTAACGAGTATTGGAAACGGGGCTTTCTCTGGTTGCACGGGGCTTACTTCTGTAGTCTGGAATGCTAAGAAATGTGGTGGCTGGAGCGGTTATTGTTCTCCGTTCCATTCTGATTGTAATAATATCACTTCTTTTACCTTTGGCAATGAGGTGGATAGTATTCCTGCTTATCTTTGCGAAGAGATGGCTAATCTTACATCTATTACTATCCCCAACAGCGTAACAAGTATTGGAGATCGTGCTTTTTGGAGGTGCACGGGTCTTACCTCTATCACTATTCCAAATAGTGTAACGAGTATTAGAGATTATGCATTCTCTGGTTGCACCAGTCTTACTTCTGTTGTGTGGAATGCAAAAAAATGTAATGCTAAATATGTTTTTTGGGGCGATAGCATAGTATCCTTTGTGTTTGGTAACGAAGTGGAAGAAATTCCTAATTATCTATGTTATGATATAAAAAAACTTACCTCTGTCACTATTGGCAATAGTGTAACAAGTATAGGAGAGGATGCTTTCTATGGTTGCACAGGTCTTACGCAAACAAACTATACAGGTGATATAGCCGGTTGGTGTGCGATATTGTTTGGCAGTTGGTATGCTAACCCGATCTTTTATTCACACAATCTCTACATCAATGGTACAAAAATTACGGATTTGATAATTCCTGATAGTGTAGCGAGTATTGGAAATTATGCTTTTAATGGCTGCTATAGTCTTGCTTCTGTCACTATTGGCAATAGCGTAACAAGTATTGGAAATTATGCTTTTTATGGCTGCTCCAGTCTTGCTTCTGTCACTATTGGCAATAGTGTAACAAGTATAGGAGAGGATGCTTTCTCTGGCTGCACAAACCTGTCTTCTGTCATTTGGAATGCCAAAGCATATCCTGATTGTTTTAATAACACTCCATTTTATTCAAGGAATATGGATATTCGGGATCAGATTACTTCTTTTGTATTTGGTGAAAAAGTGGAAAGAATACCTCAAAAGCTATGTTCTGGTATGAAAAAACTGACCTCTGTCACTATTGGCAATAGTGTAACGAGTATTGGGAATTATGCTTTCTCTGATTGCACAGGTCTCACCTCTATTACTATTCCGAATAGTGTAACGAGTATTGGAAGTGGTGCTTTCTATAATTGCACAGGTCTCACCTCTATTACTATCCCCAACAGCGTAACGAGTATTGGGAATTATGCTTTCGCTGATTGCACAGGTCTTACCTCAATCACTATCCCTGAGAGTGTGACGATTATTGGAGATGCTGCTTTTTATAACTGTTCCAATGTGACCTCTGTTACTATATCCGAGGGGGTAACTATAGTAAATAAAAATGCATTCCGCGCGACAGGTATCTCTACCATTTTTATTCCCAATAGCGTAACGACTATTGGGGAATGGGCATTTCTAGGATGTCCTAATCTAACTTATGCTCATATAGGTAATGGCATCGAAACCATTTGGCAAGAGTCTTTTAAATGCCCTAACATAGATTCTATTCGCATTGAGGCAAAGGTGCCGCCTGAAGTAAAACACACCTACTGGCAAAACTCAACAATTTTGGGAGATTCATTAAATGTACCTGTTTACGTGCCATGCGGAAGCAAAGATGCGTACCAAAAAGCCGAAGGTTGGCGTACGTTAACCAATATTATCGAACCTGCATCTGTTTATAGCATAAATGTTTTCTCGGCAAATACTGCAATAGGAACAGCATCTATAACCCAAAATATTTCTGCCTGCAACGATGAAGCAATAATTACAGCGACTCCCAATAATACTTCACGGTATCACTTTGTACAATGGAGCGATGGAAACACCAACAATCCGCGTACCGTCATTGTAACACAAGACACTACCTTCACAGCAGAATTTGCACTGAATCAATATACCATTACTGCTTCTGGTGAACATGGTACGGTGGAAGGTACAGGCACGTATGACTACAATACCAAAGTTTATTTGACAGCAGTACCAGACAAGGGTTATTACTTTGTCAAATGGAGCAACGGAATGAAGTATAACCCATACTATGTCTATGTGCGAAGCGATACCACATTGACAGCCGAATTTGCACCGTATCGATATACCATCACTACTTATGCGCAGAATGGTAGCGTAAGTGGTGGCGGTACGTATGACTACGGCACTACTGCTACACTCACGGCAACTGCCAACGAGCACTACCATTTTACCCGTTGGAATGACGGCAATACCGATAACCCGCGTACGGTATCGGTAGAGGGCGACGTTACTTATACTGCCAAGTTCAAGCCCAACCAGTACACTATTACCGTTTCGGCTGGTGAACATGGTAGCGCAAATGGTGGAGGAACGTATGACTATGGTACCACTGCCACACTCACGGCAACTGCCGATGCGCATTACCATTTTACCCGATGGAATGACGGCAATACCGATAACCCGCGTACCGTGTCCGTAGAGAGCGATGCCATGTATACAGCCGAGTTTATGCCTGACCAATACACCATTAGTGCTACTTGCGACCCGCAACAAGGTACGGTAACAGGCGCAGGCATATACGACTACGGCACACAGGTTACATTGACTGCTATTGCCAACAAGGGCTATGAGTTCGCGCAGTGGAGCAACGGCGTTACGGACAACCCGTATCTGCTGACCGCCACCGAAGACCTCACCCTTGAGGCGCAGTTTATATCCACGACCGCTGTGGAGAACGTGTCTGCCGACGGCACTACCCCGCAGAAAATCCTCCGTGACGGACAAGTGTATATCCTCCGCAACGGCAAGACCTATACCACAACCGGCATAGAGGTGAAGTAACAGGCAAAGCAAATCACTTGCTATAGGACACAATAGGACGGTCTGCACAATGCAAACCGTCCTATTATGTTTTGCACACAGGCATG
>CAVEZM010000036.1:0-3630 GCA_963620225.1 Acidaminococcaceae bacterium
AGGGTATGCGCTTGGACCTCCGTTCAGAGGTATATCCTGATAAGGTGTTCCCTGCTACGATTGAGGTCGTTTATCCTACCGTCGATGCATCCACACACACTTTCCAAGTGAAGGTTGTAGTACCGAACAAGAACGGTCTACTCCGACCTGGTATGTATATAACGACAACAATTGGTCTGGGCAAAGAGAAAGTCATCACCGCACCTTACTCCACCGTACTGAAGTTAGTAGGTGCTAATGACCGTTATGTCTTCATCAACGATAACGGCTACGCCAAGCGTATAACTGTTGAGATGGGACAACGCTTCGGCGATGATGTCGAGATATCTGCACCGGAGATAACGGACGGCGTAGAATTAGTTACCAAAGGTGAGGCACGTCTAGTAGATGGCGTGAAGATTCGTGTCGGTGAAACTGCAAAATAATCCCAATCCTCTAACGAAGAAGCATTATGGCTATATATAAATCAGCGGTCCAAAAGCCCGTTACCACTGCTCTCATCTTTGTGGCAGTGATCATCATCGGCCTGTTCTGCTATGTGCAGTTGCCTATCGACCAATACCCGGAGATGGATCCACCATATATCACGGTGATGACAACCTACCCCGGTGCATCCGCATCGGAAGTGGAGACCAACGTGACCAAGGTGATGGAGAACTCATTGAACTCAGTTGACCACCTGAAAGAACTCACCTCGCAATCCAAGGATAACATATCGCAGGTAACCATGGAGTTTGAATGGGGTACAAACCTCGATGAGATAATCAACGATGTGCGTACCTATGTGGATCTTGTAAAGGACGACCTACCCGACGGCTGTTCGAATCCTATCATCTTGCGTCTGACCACCTCTATGATGCCTGTCATCCAGTACGCTGTAACAGCCAACGAGACCTACCCGGCATTGGATAAGTTGTTGGACGATGAGATTATCCCTCAACTCAACCGTGTAGATGGTATCGGTAACCTGACAGTATCTGGTGCTCCTAACCGATACGTGTATGTCTATCTCGACCAGCAGAAGTTGGATGCTTATGGACTGACAGTGGAGGCTGTGGGTAATGTCATTTCTGCGAATAACCTGAATATGTCATCGGGTACTGTTAAGTTAAAGAAAGAGCAGTATCAGATGGAAGTACGCTCCGAGTTCCTCGAGTCTTCGGAGATTAACGACTTGGTGGTTACCACTACCGCCGATGGTCGTCAGGTGTATGTGCGTGATATAGCCACTGTCAAAGATACTATCAAAGAGTTGTCACTTGACGAGAAGACCGACGGTGTCGAGTGTGCTCGTCTGATGATCACTAAGCAGACGGGTGCTAACACCGTGCAGATATGTCGTGATGTACGTAAGGAGGTGGAGAAGATACAGAAGACTCTGCCATCAGATGTGAAGTTCAAACTCATCTACGACTCCTCGGAGACTATCAACAACTCTATCGACTCGTTGAAAGAATCTATCGCATATGCTCTGCTCTTCGTGGTATTGGTGGTATTGTTCTTCCTCGGACGCTGGCGTGCAACACTCATCATTGCTCTGACCATCCCCATATCCTTGATTGTAGCCTTTATCTACCTCAAGTTAGTAGATTCGTCATTGAATATCATCTCACTCTGTTCGCTCACGGTGGCTATCGGTATGGTGGTGGATGATGCCATTGTGGTATTGGAGAATATCACCAAGCATGTGGACCGTGGAGAGAACCCTCGTGAGGCAGCCATATATGCAACCAATGAGGTGTGGATATCAGTCATAGCAACTACTCTTGTCTTGATAGCGGTGTTTGTACCGTTGACTACACTGACGGGTATGGCAGGTATCATGTTCCGAGAGTTAGGTTGGATTGTGACTATTGTCACCACTACCTCTACTTTGATTGCTATCTCACTGACTCCTATGTTGGCAAGCCAACTGCTAAAGCCGCGTAAGGTACATGTCGACGAGGAGGGGAACTTGGTGGATGACGGTGCCAATAAGACTTGGTATGATAAGACTGTCGTTCGTGCGTTGAATTGGGTAGATGACAAGTACGCCAAAGGCTTGGCATGGTGCTTGAACCATAAGCCTGTTGCTTTTGGCGGACTGTTCCTGTTCTTTGCGCTCACTATGATACCTGTACTGACAGGTAGGATTGGTACCGACTTTATGCAACAGCAGGATAACGGTCGTATGTCTGTCACGCTTAAGTTGCAGCGTGGTACACGTATCGAGGAGACATTGAAGACTGCACGGGCATTGGAAGCACGTTTCGTAGAACTCGTACCAGAGATAAAACTGATATCTACTTCAGCAGGTTCAAACGACGACTCTGGTATATCGGCATTATTCTCTTCAACGATGAACAATACCATCTCGATGACTATACGTTGTAACAAGAAGTATGAGCGTGACCGTTCAATCTTCGATATTGCAGAGGTGTTGCGACAAGAGATTGCCCGCTATCCGGAAATAACGGACTATAAAGTAAGCACATCAACCGGTATGGGGGCAGGGGCTTCTAACTCTGTAGATATAGAGATATACGGATATGACTTCGATGCAACATCCCTGTTGGCAGAAGAGATACGAGCCAAATGCAACCACGAGGTAAAAGGTGCACGTGATGCTACTATCTCGCGTGACGATGAGCGTCCCGAGATAAAGATAGTGGTAAATAAAGAGAAAGCCAGTCGCTTAGGATTGACACCTGCCACGATCTCTACCTATCTGCGCAACCGTGTGAATGGGATGTCGTGCGGATACCTTAAAGAGGACGGCTCTGAATACAACATCGTATGCCGACTGCAAGAGAACGACCGCAATACCATCGAGAAGATACAAGACCTCACTATCCCTACCCCAACGGGCAAGAGCGTCAAACTCTCGGAGGTGTGCAGCATAGGCGAGTATTGGACACCGCCGACTATCGAGCGCAAACTGCGCCAGCGTATCGTAACGGTTTCCGTAACTCCATATAATGTGCCTCTGGGCGAATTAGCACAGACTATCCAAACGCAAGTCATTGACCAACTGAATATCCCACAAGGAGTTACTATACGACTTGCAGGTGATTATGAAGACCAACAAGAGACCTTTGGGAAGATGGGATTGCTGGCTGCACTTATCGTGATACTTGTCTATATCGTTATGGCAAGTCAGTTCGAGTCGTTCAAGAAACCGTTCGTCATCATGTTCACTATCCCATTTGCTCTTTCAGGTGTCGTCATGGCACTCTGGATGACAGGACGCTCGCTGGATATGATTGGAGCATTGGGTCTTATCATGTTGATCGGTATTGTTGTGAAGAATGGTATTGTGCTGATTGACTATACCGACCTGCTACGGGAACGAGGCGTAGAACTGAATAAAGCCGTGGTAGATGCCGGCCGTAGCCGTATGCGACCTGTGCTGATGACTGCTTTCACTACTATACTCGGTATGGTGCCTATGGCAATATCGTCGGGTGAAGGATCCGAGATGTGGCAGCCTATGGGTATCGTTGTCATTGGTGGTCTGACGGTGTCCACATTCCTGACATTCTTCATGGTGCCGACGCTCTATGCAGCCATGTCGAAGCATGGCGAGCGTGACCGTATTTCTTCCATGCGCAAGGGATTCATCTTCATGAATATCAAACTGAAGAAAGACAA
>CAVEZM010000037.1:0-3439 GCA_963620225.1 Acidaminococcaceae bacterium
TGATTTTGTCGATCTTTTCGGGTACTATATCAACAGCCAGCACACGGTTGTGTTGTGCGAGCAATGTGGCGATAGATAGTCCGACATATCCTGTTCCTGCTACTGCTATGGTCATACTGTAATTATTACGGTGTAGTTTTTGATTTGTAATTGCGTTGACGAGGGACTATAATCGCGCATCTACCAGTGAGCGGTCTATGAAGTTCTTAACGTCGAATATGACTGTCCCTTGTTCCTTATATTTCTTAAAGTTGAAAGTTTTGAATTGGTCGTGGCAGACGCAGGCAATGATAGCGGAGTATGTCTTGTCAGGGGCTACTGCCGAGATAAGTTCTTTACCATATTCTCGCTGCACCACTTCAGGACTTGCCCAAGGGTCATAGATATCTACGTGGCAGCCGAAGTCCTCTAATTCGTTAACTATATCCACCACTTTTGTGTTGCGGCAGTCCGGGCAGTTCTCTTTGAAAGTCACTCCAAGTATAAGCACGTTGGAGTGGAGTATCCTGTGGTCCTTTTGTATCATCAGTTTCAGTGTCTTGTCAGCAATAAACTTGGCAATGCTATTATTCACGGCACGTCCACTTAGGATGACTTTTGGATCGTAACCTAACGATCTAGCCTTATGCGCCAAGTAGTAAGGGTCCACAGAGATACAATGTCCTCCTACGAGTCCTGGACGATATTTGAGAAAGTTCCATTTGGTTCCTGCTGCTTCGATGACATCGTTTGTGTCGATGCCTACCCGGTCGCAGATGAGTGCCAGTTCGTTCATAAAGGATATATTCACATCTCGCTGGCTGTTCTCAACGGCTTTGGCTACCTCTGCCACCTTTATATTAGGTGCACGGTGCGTTCCGTTCTCGAGGATACTATTGTAGAGGGCATCCACTATGTCGGCTATCTCTGGTGTAGATCCAGAGGTGATTTTTTTTATCTTCGTCAGTGTGTTGACTTTATCGCCAGGGTTGATCCGTTCGGGCGAGTAGCCGCAGAAGAAATCTGTATTGAACTTTAGTCCGCTGTTGTTCTCTAATACAGGGACACAGTCTTCTTCAGTGCACCCCGGGTAGACGGTAGACTCGTAGATGACAATATCTCCGTGTTTGAGTGCCTTGCCTATCGTGGCGCTAGCGTCCAGTAAAGGAATAAGGTTTGGATTATTGAATCGGTCTATAGGTGTAGGTACGGTTACGATATACGTATTGACTTGCTTCAAGTTGCTCGGATCCGAAGTGAGAGACAGTCCTATCCTACGTGTACTCTCATAGAGGTCACGTGCCTGCTTCATACCAATAAGATCTGCCTCAAGGGTATGATCATTTCCGTTATTCAGTTCTTCTATACGTGCATCATTCAGGTCATAACCGATGACACGATACTTCTTGCCAAACTCAACGGCAAGTGGCAGCCCGACGTATCCGAGTCCTATAACCGCTATGCTCCTATCATACAAGTTCATTGCTTGATAATGATTGTTGTACTATATCTGTCTAAAAATCTCGCAAAGATACTACTTATGTGTGACACGAGCAAATGTTCGAGCAAATGTTTTTGTATCTTGCTATTATTAAAGCGGTCAACTGCTACTTAGTGTCAGGTAAACTACCGGAGTAGATACAGTATCGCTAGTTATAGTGAGTCGGTACTTTTTTTTTACTTTTTTCGATACCCACTATTTGGTATATTGATTTATTGTTGTACCTTTGTGGCAGTTTTTTTGAAAATATCAAACTTTTAAATACTTATAGTATGGCTTACGTAATTTCTGAAGATTGTATCGCTTGTGGTACCTGCAAGGACGAGTGTCCTATGGGGGCTATTTCTGAGGGCGATATTTACTCGATTGACCCCGACTTGTGTTCTGAATGTGGCACTTGTGCAGATGTTTGTCCAAGTGGCGCAATTTCAAAATAAGTTGCAGTTTGCGAGTGCATCTTTAGTCCCCGGGTTGAACACTTGGGGACTTTTTCTTGAAAAATGCGCAGTCAACGTTGCAAAATCAGGTAGAAAGTATTATCTTTGCAGCGCAAAATGATTAAGATGATACTATGTTAGAGGCTTTTTATAGGACGCACAACTATTTGGTGGATCATGTACATGTTCCTATTCGTCGTGTGCTGATGGATGATATCAACTGGAATGATAGGTTGATAGCCATCAAGGGCGGGCGTGGAGTCGGTAAGACCGATTTTCTGTTGAACTATGTGAAGGAGTTGCGCCATACTAATCCTACGTTAGCTGAAAAGACTTTGTATGTTAATTTTAACGATTTCTACTTTACAGAGCATTCGTTGGTGGAGTTTGCCGGAGAGTTTGTTGCTAAGGGTGGTCGGACGTTGTTGATAGACCAGGCATTTAAGTATCCTAATTGGTCGCGAGAATTGAGTCAGTGTTATTTCCGTTATCCTAATCTGCATATTGTATTCACGGCCTCTCCAGTGATGCGTCTGATAGAGGACAATCGTGACATAGGCAATATAGTTCATTCGTACAACTTACGTGGTTTTAGTTTTCGTGAGTACTTGAATGTAACGTTAGGTTTGAGGTTACAGGTTTATACATTGACGGATATCTTGCAGAGTCATGTAGAGATAGCACGTTCGGTATGTCGGCAGGTTCATCCGTTGGATTATTTTGCTCAATATATCCGTCAGGGGTATTATCCCTTGTTTTTAGAGCCGCATGATTTTTCGGAGTCTTTGTTGAAGATGATGAATATGATACTGGAGGTGGATGTGTTGTTGATTAAGCAGATTGAGGTAAGTTCGCTGAGTAAGTTACGCAGTCTGTTGTACATTATGTTGCAGCGGACTCCTTGCAGTCTAAATGTAAGTGATCTGTCTCAGATGATAGATTGCTCTCGTTCGACAACGATGAACTATATCAAGTACTTGAAAGATGCGAGGTTGTTGAACTTGTTGTATCCGGAGGATAAGCAGTTCCCTTTGAAGCCGACGAAGGCATATATGCAGAATAGTAACTTGTGTTATGCTACGTCAACGAGGGAGTTGGACAAGCAGTCTGTAGCGGAAACTTTTTTTTATTCTGCGTTGCATGGTAATCACAAGATTAACGCGACGGATAGGAGTGCGATGTTTATAGTGGATAGCAAGTACTATATGGATGCTTGTGCGACGACGCCAAGTAAGATAGGTATTCGCTACTGTGCTATCGGAGATATAGAGGAGGGTGAGGCCAAGAATATACCTTTGTGGTTGTTTGGCTTCCTGTATTAGGCGATTGTTGCCGATAAACCTTGATTATAGTAACTCTCTTCGATAGAGGGTGTGTTGTGTAAATTAGTTCTGTTGATAAAATATTGATATTAGTTATATACAAAAAAGATGAAAGAGAAAAAGTTTGTAACCTATGATGGCAATACTGCTGCTGCGCATATCGCGTATATGTTCACAGAGGTGGCCGCTATCTATCCTAT
>CAVEZM010000038.1:0-2820 GCA_963620225.1 Acidaminococcaceae bacterium
TGCCGGCCGCCTCTTTCTCGGCAGCAGCGATTATCTCGGCAGCCTTGACATTCGCATTGTCAATAATCTGCTGCGCTTCGGCATTCCCTTTCTCTACGCCCTCTGCGTAGATCTTGTCGGTTAATTCTGATAGATTCATTGTATCTGTATTTTAATTCTTTCTGAAGATATAACCCATGGTATAACTGTCACCCAAACTCAATCACATCCCTACCCCACTTACCCACCCTGTGTCATCCCCATTCGAAAACAACAAAAATTCGTGCAAAAGTACAAAAAAACATGCATCTGGACAAATCATTCCAACAAAATAATTAGAACATTTTTTTCATATCATAACATCAAGTTGTCATGTTTTATTCCATATCTCCATATCTTATTATTGTATGCCTCACTCAAATTTTACAATCTGCCAACGAATACATAACAATACATTCAACATGTCATCAAACAACACACCTCACATCCCCCTTTTTTACCTTTGTGATAAAAACATCTTGCTAAGAATAATCGACAACTATTTGCACGAATGATGCTCTTTTTGTACCTTTGCCCCCCATAGGTAACACACATAGTGTGCCTTTACAAATCTATTAATTAACCACTGATACCATCATCATGAAGAATCTCATTGTATCGACACGCGCACAAAAGATGCCGATGTCACCGATTCGTAAGTTAGCCAAGTACGCCGATATGGCTAAGCGAAATGGCATAAAAATCTACCATCTCAATATCGGGCAGCCCGATATACATACGCCCGAGTGCGCTTTAGAGGCGATACGAAACTATCAACAGGACATCCTCTCCTACTCTCCGTCACAGGGTGATTTGTTATTACGAACAAGGATGGTCAGTTATTATGCCGACTATGGTATCGACCTCTCACCCGATGAGATTATCATCACTACTGGAGGCTCGGAAGCTATCATGTTTGCCTATATGACATGCCTCAATCCTGGCGATGAGATTATCGTTACAGACCCAAGTTATGCTAACTACATGGCGTTCGCTATATCCTGTGGAGCCGTGGTCAAACCAATAAAAACACATATCGAAGATGGCTTCAAACTGCCATCAGTGGAAGAGTTTGAAAAACAGATTACACATAAGACACGCGCTATATTGATATGCAATCCCAATAACCCAACAGGATATCTATATACACGGCAAGAGATGTGCCAACTGCGTGACATCGTGAAAAAACACAATCTCTTCCTGCTCTCCGATGAGGTATATCGCGAGTTTACCTATACCAAACGTCCTTATATCTCGGCTTTCCACCTCGATGGCATAGAAGAGAACGTCGTACTCATCGACTCTGTCAGCAAACGCTATTCGGAGTGCGGTATTCGTATCGGTGCCTTGATAACAAAGAATAAAGAAGTACACAACGCTGTGCTTAAGTTCTGTCAGGCACGCCTATCGCCACCATTATTGGGACAGGTCATCGCCGAGGCATCCATCTCTACGCCTCATGAATATATGGAACAAGTGTACGAAGAGTATCTGTCGCGTCGTAACTTCTTAGTTGACCAACTCAACCAGATACCTGGAGTGTTTGCCCCTACGCCCATGGGAGCATTCTACGTGATGGTACATCTGCCCGTTGACGATACAGACAAGTTCTGCAAATGGTGTCTGACCGATTTTCAATACGAGGGACAAACTATCATGATGGCACCGGGCAGCGGCTTCTATTATGACTCTGCCGATGGACAACAGCAAGTACGTATGGCATATATACTCAATCGGGAAGAACTGGCAAAAGCAGTCATAGTATTACGCAAAGCATTGGAAGCATATAATAGCAAATGATTAAGGCAGCAGAATAAGTCTGACTCCCTTTTTTCAAGCTGAGATGCTTGATTATTATACCATATACACACCGTAATATGCACCGTACTTACACCGTGCTGACGCTGACAACTACGGCGTAAACACGGTAGATACACGGTTGATATACGGTTGATACACGGTAGATATACGGTAGATAATCGGCTCATTAAGTAAACTGCAACAACAGACTAACGTCAGTCAACCCAAAGACGTTTTTTTATACATTAATACAATATCTGACAACTATGGCACGAGTAACCACCTCTAACCCTATCGACTCTATGTCGGGCAAGATCACCCGACAAGACAAAGTCATCCTACGCACCCGCAACGGTCGCACGCACACCTATGCTGTCATGCATCCTTACGAAGGTCCCACGGCACCTAACCGCCAACGTACCATTGACACTTTCACGGCCGCCGTAGCGCAAGCCAAGACGATACTCAACGAACCGGAGCAACGTGCCGAATGGGAACAGCGTTTCGCTGACTACACCACCCATGCTCGCCGCTATCCGACCACCTACCCCAAACCATGCACCACACTCCGTGGCTATATCATCTCCACCCTCACCAAACAACTACAACAACAATCCTAACTGCACTGTCCAATAACAATGCACTTTATTGTGCAAAATTATAAATAATAGTTGAAGAAATAATCTTTGGGTGTAGAGAAGTTCAACTTCTCTTTTAGTCTGCGATTCAATTTCTTCTGCGTACTGTCCTCGTTACAACTTTGGCAAAGAGGATTGTTCTCTTGCCCATTTACCGGTAATGAGTTATCGCTTATCTTTTGTAGTATTCATACAGTGCGATGGTTTGGGCTTGCTGGCAGAAGTGCGAACTAACATACTTGTACACGCCCCCCCCTATTCGCACCTTGTCAGGCTCCATTGCCGTTATCGCCTGTACCAAGGCATGGACATCATCTGTAGGAACCAGCAAACCCGTCTCTCCCTCCTGCACTATCTCTGGTAT
>CAVEZM010000039.1:0-2581 GCA_963620225.1 Acidaminococcaceae bacterium
TGCTATACCTGTTGTCAGGATAGCCTTCTCGGGATGTGTGCCACGAGTGTAGGTGTTATATGCCGATGTCTCACTCTCTTTGATGAAAGTAGGTTGTGCTGCTACCAGTTCAGTGTAGTTTTTCTTAGCGAAGGTGGGAAGTAGTATGAAATGTTGCACGTTCGCAGGTATGGACATTGTGTTTTGTTTCTGTTGTTCGTTGGATGTCTCCACTACAGCACGACTATGAGCCATACGCGTGGTTACACGCAGGAGGATAGGTGTCTTTAGTCGCTCAGACATTGCGAAAGCGGCTTGAGTCATGTCGTATGCCTCTTGTTGGTTGGAAGGTTCGAAGCATGGTATCATGGCGAACTTGGCATAGAATCGGCTGTCTTGTTCGTTTTGAGAGGAGTGCATGGAAGGGTCGTCTGCTGCGAGTACGACAAGTCCTCCGTTGACGCCTGTGATAGCAGCGTTCATAAATGCATCGGCACAGACGTTCATGCCGACATGTTTCATACATACGAGTGCGCGTTTACCCATGTAAGACATGCCGAGTGCGGCTTCCATTGCCGTCTTCTCGTTAGTAGCCCAGCGGCAGAAGATAGGGTTGGTTGTATCTCCCGTTTTCTGTTTGCGAGCCTCGTAGAGTTGTATGTACTCAGTGATCTCAGTGGAGGGTGTGCCCGGATAGGCATAGACACCGCTTAATCCTGCATCGATAGCGCCTTGCGCTATGGCTTCATCGCCTAAAAGAAGGTGTTTCATTGCTTAGATTTTTGTAGGTATTAGTTATCTCTCGTTCGTTGTTTTGCACTTGCACCATGTCATGACTAACAGATATTCTGAGTAGATCAGCATAAATGTTATACAGTAGCTTTGTCGTTTGTCACGGTAGCAGTCAACAATTCGCATGCAAAGGTAATTATAATAGCGCAATATTACAAGTACTCTCTCAAAAAAACTCTATCTACTTTGTGTTATTTCGTATCTATTTGCCAACTATTTGGCTTTATTATCGGCATGTTGTCTATCACACCATGAGTATTGTGTGATTATTGAATGTGTTTTATGTCATTTTGTTACTATTCGATTCTGTCGTTACATTTGAGTCTAATGGGACTAATCAGACTTACGGGGAGAATGGATAACCGTTCATCAGTTGAATCAACAAGAGAGGCTGTCTATGTGTGGTAGGCAGCCTCTTGAGAATGTATATTCTCGGAAAGTGAGAACTATGGTTACTCTTGCATGAGTAGTTCCATCATGGTGCAAGCGGACTTAGCGACGGGTGAGCCTGGTCCGAAGATAGCGGCAACGCCTGCTTTGTAGAGGAAGTCGTAATCCTGAGCAGGGATGACACCACCGGCGATAACCATGATATCAGGACGACCGAGTTTCTTCAACTCCTCAATCACTTGAGGGATGAGGGTCTTGTGTCCTGCTGCCAACGAGCTAACGCCAAGGATATGAACATCGTTCTCTACAGCCTGCTTAGCAGCCTCTTCCGGAGTTTGGAACAGTGGTCCCATATCCACATCAAAGCCACAGTCGGCATAACCTGTTGCTACTACTTTCGCACCACGGTCGTGACCATCTTGGCCCATCTTGGCAATCATGATACGAGGTTGACGACCTTCTTTCTTAGCGAAGGCTGCAGTGAGTTCTTTAGCACGGTTGAAGTCACTGTCGTTCTTTGTTCCTGCTGCGTACACGCCTGAAATTGTTCTAATGGTTGCTTTATATCGTCCTACTACCTTCTCGCATGCATCGGATATCTCACCGAGTGAAGCGCGCAGTCCTGCTGCTTTGACAGCAAGTGCGAGGAGGTTGTTGGAGCATTTCTTGCCGTCTGCCCACTCCTGAACGGTAGCGGTTATTTCTGCCAGGGCCTCCTGCACGGCTTTTTCGTCGCGGTTGGCACGCAACTCTTTGAGTCGAGCCACCTGTTCCTCACGTACGGCAGTGTTATCAATCTCGAGAATATCGATGGGGTCTTCGTGGTTAAGACGGTATTCATTGACACCGATGATCTTCTGTGTTCCTGAGTCGATACGAGCCTGTGTGCGGGCAGCAGCCTCTTCGATACGCATCTTCGGGATACCTGTCTCGATAGCGGCAGCCATACCACCGAGTTTCTCGATTTCCTGAATATGTTCCCAAGCCTTGTCCATGATCTCTTGTGTGAGCGACTCTACATAATAAGAACCGCCCCATGGGTCTATCTCTTTGCAGACTTTGGTTTCCTCTTGTATGTATATCTGTGTGTTACGCGCAATACGAGCAGAGAAGTCGGTCGGCAGGGCGATAGCCTCGTCGAGGGCGTTGGTGTGGAGTGACTGGGTATGTCCCAATGCGGCACCCATGGCTTCGATACAGGTACGTCCCACGTTGTTGAACGGGTCTTGCTCGGTGAGCGACCAACCGGATGTCTGGCAGTGGGTACGCAGTGCCATAGACTTTGGGTTCTTTGCACCAAAGGACTTCACTATCTTCGCCCACAGCATACGACCGGCACGCATCTTGGCAATCTCCATAAAGTGATTCATACCGATTGCCCAGAAGAAAGACAGACGCGGTGCAAAAGTATCGACATCCA
>CAVEZM010000040.1:0-2227 GCA_963620225.1 Acidaminococcaceae bacterium
ATGGTTCTGCCACCTACCTCATCGACGATGTCTCGTGGGGACGCACCGACCTGCCACTCATCACAGCCGACTCCACGCAGATCATAAGCACAGCCGTACTCAACGAAGCAAAGACCTTCAACATCAATATAACAGGACATAACCTGACAGAGAGTGTCACCGTCAGCGTCGCAGGGAACAACGCAAGCAAATTCAAAGTGTCTCCTGCTACACTCTCACCACAAGGAGGTACGATAACCGTCACGTTCCAGTCCGACCAAGAGGGTGTACATGAGGCGTACTTGCGTATACGCTCACGGGGTGCAGTGGACATGTATATCCCAATGGCTGTGCTCGTCAAAAACAATACAGCAGTGGACAATATCTCCATGTCCAACCGCCCCCCCCGACAACTGTTGTACGACAGGGGGATGCTCTATATCCGTATGGAAGACGGCACATGCTACACACTACTCGGACAACCCATACACCCATAGCGGCACAACGCATACACAACAGGAGCAATCCACCGATATAAAACACTACAAAAGGGGCTGTCTAACAAGTATAGTTAGGCAGCCCCATAGGAGTCAGTCTCTTTACTCTTTATTCCTTATTCTATTCATAAGCCCTCACTATATGCTTCACTAACGGGTGACGTACGATATCTTGCTGATTAAACTCCACGATACCTATGCCACGGATACCCTGCAGACGATCTATCGCATCGCGCAACCCGGACTTCTGACTAACAGGCAGGTCTATCTGCGTCAAGTCACCGGTGATGATCATCTTACCATGCACACCAAGACGCGTCAAGAACATCTTCAGTTGTGCCGTCGTCGTGTTCTGAGCCTCGTCTAAGATCACTACCGCATCAGATAAGGTGCGACCACGCATAAAAGCCAACGGAGCAATCTGTATCACACCGCGCTCCATATACTCGTTCAACTTGACACCGGGTAACATATCCTGCAACGCATCGTATAGAGGCTGCAGATACGGATCGATCTTCTCTTTCATATCACCTGGCAAGAAACCTAACTTCTCACCTGCCTCCACCGCAGGACGGGAGAGAATGACACGCTTCACCTCCCTGTTCTTCAACGCACGCACCGCCAAGGCAATAGCAGTGTATGTCTTACCACTGCCCGCAGGACCTATGGCAAACAACAAGTCGTTATCCTCATAACTATCCACCAAACGCTGTTGGTTGACACTACGAGCCACTATAGACCTGCCATTCACACCATGCAAGATCAGATTGTCCGGCATATACTCCTGAGGATGATCACCATGCAACAACTGCAACACCTGCTCCTCAGTCAAGGTGTTGTGTCGCACACAAAACGCCTCACATACACGCAGACTGTGTTCAAAACGTGCTATAGCGGCATCCGAACCGACCACCTTCACCTGATAGCCACGAGCCACTACACGGACATCGGGATGCTGATTCTTTAGACACAGGATATTGACATTGTTCACACCATAGAACAATGCCGTATCCAACGATTCATTCAATGTGATAATTGACTCCATAACGGTATCTCTTTCATATATTCATAACCTTCCGAAGACACATGCGCCACTATCGAAGACTGACCATTACTCAACATCAGATAAGGGACACACAGACGATGATTATACACGGCTGCCTGGTCAAAGACTGTCTGAGTCAATGACACAACCTCTGACTTAAACTCTATCAACATCAACGGACGCAATGTCCTGTCATACACAATGGCATCACAACGCTTCTGCAAACCGGCAACCTCTATGGACACCTCAACCCCTATCAACGATCGAGGATAACCGTAGTTGTCTTCCAACGACTGCAACACCTGCTGACGAACCCATTCTTCGGGCGTTAGACGGACATATCGCCTCCGCCAACGACAGAAGACCTCTTCCTTATTGTCCCTAATACGTGTACGCATATACGGTCGAAAAAATGTAATAATTTATTTAACTAACAACAGAGTAACTACTGCACCCTTTCAATAACATGTGCAAAGTTACGACATTTCCACGAGAAAAAACACTACAGACATCGTAAAAACGATATCTCACCCAACTTTTACCTGTTATTGGACAGCACAATAGAGCAAGAAATGAATAATATACAATAAAAATCGCCCCATATCTTGGATAATTAAATTTTATATTGTATCCTTGCAACGATTATAAAAAGACGGTCTGATAGACAGGTTTTATTAATCCCCAAAATCCACTATAATACTATATG